>DASRXG010000013.1:0-122963 GCA_035654275.1 Noviherbaspirillum sp. | reverse complement strand
TTTCGCCGATTGCGCGTGCGCTATGAGCGTCGGGCCGATATGCATGAAGGATTTCTTCGGTTGGGTTGCGCAATCATTTGCTGGCGAACGCTACGCAATGCATTACACGATCCATTCCCATTTTGTTAGACGCTCTTAATAAGATCTTCGGTGGGCGATCATTACTCCTCCCCCGAAAGGCCTTGCCCATTCGCCCCACATATCTATGAAATTTTGCTCTGAATGCGCGCATCCGGTGTCGCTCCAGGTCCCCCCCGACGACAACCGCCCTCGCTATGTATGCGGACAGTGCGGTACGGTTCACTATCAGAACCCCAAGATGGTGATCGGCTCCATCCCGGTCTGGGAACGCAATGGTGAAACACTGGTCCTCCTATGCAGGCGCGCTATTGAGCCACGTTATGGATACTGGACATTACCGGCGGGGTTCATGGAGAACGATGAAACCACCGGCGAGGCAGCTCTTCGCGAAACCCACGAAGAAGCAGGCGCGCGCGTGGAATTGCACGAACTCTTCTCGCTGCTCAACGTGCCACATGTGCATCAGGTGCACATGTTTTACCGCGCGACGCTGCTCGACCTCGACTACCAGGCGGGCACGGAAAGCCTGGAAGTCCAGCTATTTGCCGAATCAGAGATCCCTTGGAACGACATCGCCTTCCCAACGGTGGACCACACACTGAAACTCTTTTTCTCTGACGTCGCGCGCATCAGGAACGAAGGCGGGGCATTTAAGCTGCACACAAGGGATTTCAGAAAGCCGATGCGCACGACCGATTAAAAGTGACTGCCGACGCCATGGGCGCAAATAGCAAACTTGACTGAATAACTACCAAAGACCAAATGCACCGGCGCTGCTCAGCAGGCGCGCCGCCAATTTTGCGAAGTCAAAGCGCAAGCCAGTCACCAGCTCGTTTCCCGCTCCGCAGTGGCACTGATCTTATGAATAGAGAGATCGGCACCGTCGAATTCCTGCTCGGGATCAAGACGTATCCCGACCAGCTTCTTGAGCGCGCCGTAGATGACGGCACCACCAAGTGCTGCGATTACCACGCCAAGCAACGTCCCGATCAGCTGGGACATGAAAGAAACGCCACCAATTCCCCCAAGCGCCTGTTGACCAAAGATACCTGCCGCGAGGCCGCCCCAGACCCCGCAAAGGCCGTGCAGCGGCCACACACCCAGCACGTCGTCAATCTTCCACTTGTTCTGCGTGAACGTGAACATCCACACAAATACCGCGCCAGCCACTCCGCCGGTAACGAGCGCACCTAGCGGGTGCATCAAATCCGAGCCTGCACATACGGCCACCAAACCTGCAAGTGGACCGTTATATGCAAAGCCGGGGTCGTTTTTGCCCATCAGCACGGCTACCAGCGTTCCACCAACCATTGCCATAAGCGAATTGAGCGCAACAAGACCATTCATCTTGTCGAGCGTCTGTGCGCTCATCACGTTAAAGCCGAACCAGCCGACGGTTAGTATCCATGCCCCTAAGGCAAGAAATGGAATATTTGAAGGTGGATGTGCGGCAATCGCACCATCCCGGGAATAACGGCCGCGGCGCGCACCAAGTAACAAGACTGCAGGCAGCGCCGCCCAGCCACCGACGGCATGCACCACGACAGAGCCAGCAAAGTCATGAAATTCCGCCGAGAAGATTTCCTTCAGCCATCCTTGCACGCCCAGTTTCTGGTTCCAGACAATGCCTTCGAAGAATGGATAGACAAGCCCCACCAGCAGACCAGTTGCGACCAGTTGCGGATAAAACTTCGCACGCTCGGCAATTCCTCCGGAAATAATCGCCGGAATGGCAGCGGCAAAGGTTAGCAGAAAGAAGAACTTCACGAGTTCGAACCCGTTCTTGCTTGCGAGCGTGGCGGCATCCGCAAAGAACCCGACACCATATGCAATGCTGTATCCCACCAAAAAATAGGCAATGGTCGAAACTGCAAAATCGACTAAGATTTTGACCAATGCATTGACTTGGTTTTTCTTGCGCACAGTGCCGAGCTCGAGGAATGCAAAACCGGCATGCATGGCAAGAATCATGATGGCACCGAGCAATATAAAGAATGCATCGGCACCGTTTTTGACCGCATCCATGAAAGACCTCCCTAAAAATGTGCAGAAATATATTGATGCGCGACAAGAGAGCAAAAATCGTTCCGCTTTGAAACGTTGCCCTAAAACGCTGATTTATAAGGAAGAATTATCAAAAGAATGAAGAATAGGTCGTTTCTTGCACTGCTTGCGTGCATCAGCTCGAACCACTTTGGGGAGCATCGATGATTGCGTGGCTCGGCCCCGAGACGCCCTTCCCCGATCTGTCGAAGGCTTTGACGGACGAAGATGGTGCGCCCGGGCTACTGGCAGCAGGAGGAGATTTATCCCCGAAGCGTTTGCTGGCAGCCTACCGACAGGGCATCTTCCCGTGGTTCTCGGAAGGGCAGCCGATACTGTGGTGGAGCACAGATCCGCGCATGGTCCTGTTTACTGAACGCTTTGCCATCTCTCACAGTCTGAAAAAGACATTGAAGAAGGTTCATCGCAGCATGCATAGTGACGGACGGTGGCAAGTTCGCTTCGATACGGCGTTCGAGGAAGTCATGCGTGCCTGTGCCGCGCCACGCAAGAGCGGCGCGGGGACTTGGATATCGGAGGACATTGTTCGCGGCTATACCGCCTTGCATCGGCAAGGATATGCACACTCCAGTGAAGTGTGGTTTGATGGCCGCCTTGTCGGCGGAGCCTACGGCGTTTGCATAGGCCGCATGTTTTACGGAGAGTCGATGTTTGCACGTGTCAGTGACGCATCAAAGATTGCACTAGCCTACCTCGTGCACTTCCTTCGCCAAAACGGTGTTGCGTTAATCGACTGCCAACAGGAGACCTCCCACCTGGCATCGTTGGGCGCAACGCCGATTTCGCGGCAAGAGTTTATTGCCCGTCTTCAGATCGCAATAAATGAGCCGAAAATCGAACTATGGAATCCAATATACATCTTCTGACAGGGCACCGGAAGCCGTTGTGCCGCCTCGTGCGCCCCCTGTAAAGTATATTGTCAGCACCGCAGCCAGCAAGACGACCATGACGCATCTTAAGGAACTGCCTTTCTCCACCCTGCAGTTTTATGCAACCGCTCCCTATCCATGCAGTTACCTGGAAGGGCGGCAGGCTCGATCGCAGGTTGCAACCCCATCGCACCTGATCAACGCTGACGTCTACTCCGAGCTGGTCAAGAACGGTTTTCGCCGCAGCGGCATTTTCACCTATCGTCCATATTGCGACGGCTGCCATGCCTGCATCCCCGTCCGTGTAAAAGTTAGCGACTTTTCGTCAAACCGCAGCCAGCGCCGCGCGTGGGCTCGGCACCAGAATCTCACAACGTGGGTAACGACCCTTGCGTATGCGCCCGAACACTACGACCTGTACCTGCGATACCAGGCGGCGCGACATTCTGGTGGCGGCATGGACCAGGACAGCCGCGACCAGTACGCCCAGTTTCTCCTGCAAAGCAAGGTGAATACCCGCCTGGTCGAATTCCGGGAAAGCGATGGCACTCTCCGCATGGTGAGCATTATCGATGTGCTCAACGACGGCCTCTCCTCCGTGTACACGTATTACGATCCCGACGTGCCTGGCGCCTCTTTCGGCACTTACAACGTTCTATGGCAAATCGAGCAGGCGCGTCGATTGGACATGCCGTACGTTTATCTCGGGTACTGGATCAAGGATAGTCAGAAGATGGCGTATAAGATCAATTTCAAGCCGCTGGAAGCCCTCCAGCTGGGCAAATGGGAAGAATGGCGGCCTGAGGATTGATGTCGACGCATTGACATACTGCAAGAGTAAAATAGCGCCTTCGCGTGCTGCGCCGTGCGCCAGACAGTATAACTCTTGCCTCTTATGTCCGAAAAAGTCCTCTACTCACTCGCCCGTCCGTTTCTCTTCTCACTGGACCCCGAAACTGCGCACAACCTCGCCCTGCCATCGCTCAAGCGTGCAGCCGCATGCGGCCTGACCAAGCTGATCACTCGTCCCTCGCCGGATCCCCGGCAAGTGATGGGGCTGACTTTTCCCAACCCGGTAGGCTTGGCGGCCGGCCTCGACAAGGACGGCGCCTATATTGACGGTCTTGCAGCACTCGGCTTCGGCTCGATCGAGATCGGCACCGTTACTCCCCGCCCGCAGCCTGGCAATCCGCTGCCGCGCATCTTCCGCCTGCCTCAGGCAAACGCGGTCATTAATCGGATGGGATTCAACAATGGAGGTGTCGATGCTTTCGTCGCCAATGTGCAGGCATCCCGTTTTTACCAGAACAAGGAAGGCATCCTTGGCCTAAACATCGGCAAGAATGCAGATACACCGATCGAGCACGCAGCCGACGATTACTTACACTGCCTGGAGAAAGTGTACCCGTATGCTAGCTACGTAACCGTCAACATCTCCTCCCCAAATACGAAGAACCTCCGCCAGCTACAAGGCGCGTCGGAACTCGATGGACTGCTGTCCAACTTAAAAGACGCACAGCAACGCCTCGCCGACAAACACAAGCGATATGTACCGATTGCATTGAAAATTGCGCCAGATATCGACAGCGAACAAATCAAGACAATTGCATCGGCCCTTGTCCGTCACAAGATGGACGCAGTGATCGCGACGAACACCACGATCACGCGTGATGCGGTGAAAGGCCTTCCGCATGCCGAGGAAACCGGCGGATTATCAGGCGCCCCGGTATTCGAATTGTCCAACACCGTGATCCGGGCGTTGAAGGCCGAAGTGGGAGGCGCGCTCCCAATCATCGGCGTTGGCGGCATCCTGTCCGGAAAGCACGCGAAAGCAAAGATCGAAGCCGGCGCATCGCTGGTGCAGCTTTACACCGGCCTGATTTATCGCGGACCTGCTCTCATCCGGGAATGCGCTGCAGCGCTGCGAGAGTAAGACTGCCCCCCACAGAATAAAAAAACCCGAATCGCTTTCGCAGATTCGGGCTTTTCAACTTTTTACACTCTTACTCGACTTCCAGAGTTTCTTCAGGCGCAGGCGGCGGCGCTGCATCTCCCTCTGGGAAATCAAGCTTGATCTGCTCTTTCTCGTCCAGGTCGACCGTCACACGACCACCAGAAACGAGCCTGCCGAATAACAGCTCGTCCGCCAGTGCCTTGCGGATCATATCCTGGATCAGGCGAGACATCGGCCGAGCCCCCATCAGCGGGTCGAAACCCTTCTTAGCCAGGAACTTGCGCAAGTTCTCGGTAAAGATCGCATCGACTTTCTTCTCATGCAGCTGCTCTTCCAGCTGCATCAAAAACTTGTCGACCACGCGCAGGATGATTTCTTCGTCCAGCGCCTTGAAGCTAATGATTGCATCAAGTCGGTTGCGGAATTCCGGCGTAAACATACGCTTGATATCCGCCATCTCGTCGCCCGTCTCCTTCTTGTCGGTGAAGCCGATCGAACGCTTCTGCAAGCTCTCCGCTCCCGCGTTCGTGGTCATGATGATGATCACATTGCGGAAATCTGCCTTGCGGCCGTTGTTATCGGTCAGCGTGCCATGATCCATCACCTGCAACAGGATATTGAAGATATCCGGATGTGCCTTCTCGATTTCATCGAGAAGCAACACCGCGTGCGGCTTCTTGGTGATCGCCTCAGTCAACAGTCCGCCTTGGTCAAATCCGACATAGCCGGGAGGCGCACCGATCAAACGACTCACCGCATGACGCTCCATGTATTCCGACATATCGAACCGGATGAGTTCGATACCGAGAATGAAGGCCAACTGCTTCGCCACTTCGGTCTTGCCTACCCCGGTCGGACCGGAGAACAGGAACGAGCCAATCGGTTTGTCCGTCTTGCCCAACCCGGCACGTGCCATCTTGATGGCGGCGCCCAATGCCTCGATTGCAGGATCCTGCCCAAACACCACATTCTTCAAATCACGATCGATTGTCTGCAGTTTCGCACGATCGTCCTGATTGACGGACTGCGGTGGAATACGGGCAATTTTCGAAATGATGTCCTCGATCTCGGATTTGCCGATCGTTTTCTTCTGCTTCGATTTTGGCAGGATGCGTTGTGCCGCACCGGCCTCGTCGATAACGTCGATTGCCTTGTCCGGCAAATGCCGGTCATTGATGAACCGTGCAGCGAGCTCAGCCGCGGACGTCAATGCCGATGCAGAGTACTTCACGCCGTGATGTTCCTCAAAGCGCGACTTCAGGCCACGCAGGATCTGCACGGTTTGTTCGACCGTCGGCTCGTTGACATCGATCTTCTGGAAACGGCGAGACAATGCATGGTCTTTCTCAAATACACCGCGGAATTCGGTATACGTGGTCGCACCAATGCACTTCAACTGACCGCTCGAGAGCGCCGGCTTCAACAGATTCGACGCGTCCAGCGTGCCGCCGGAAGCCGAACCAGCACCAATAATTGTATGGATCTCGTCGATGAACAAGATGCCGTGCGGGTTGTCACGCAACTGTTTGAGCACTGCTTTCAGGCGCTGCTCAAAGTCACCGCGATACTTGGTCCCAGCAAGAAGCGCCCCCATGTCGAGGGAATAGACGACGGCGTTCTGCAGAACTTCCGGCACATCGCCCTGTGTCACACGCCATGCCAAGCCTTCGGCAATTGCAGTCTTGCCGACACCAGCTTCACCAACCAGCAACGGGTTATTCTTGCGACGGCGGCACAAGGTCTGGATCACCCGTTCAACTTCGGCTTCGCGGCCAATCAACGGGTCAATCTTGCCTTCCGCAGCGAGCTTGTTCAGATTCTGCGTGAACTGATCAAGCGGGCTCTCTTTCTGCTGACCTTCCGCCTGAGCTTCCTCCGCTCCCTCCGAAGTCTTCTGCGAGTCGATCTGCTGGTCCTTGCGTACACCGTGCGAGATGAAGTTCACCACATCCAGTCGGGTGACACCCTGCTGGTGCAGGTAATACACGGCATGCGAATCCTTTTCACCGAAAATCGCGACGAGAACATTCGCGCCGGTGACTTCCTTCTTTCCGTTCGACGCAGACTGCACGTGCATGATCGCACGCTGGATTACACGCTGAAATCCGAGCGTCGGCTGTGTATCTACTTCGCTTGTTCCGGGGACGGTCGGCGTGTTGTCGCTAATGAAATTCGTCAGCGTCTTGCGCAGATCCTCGATATTGACTGCGCATGCGCGCAGCACTTCGGCTGCCGACGGATTGTCGAGCAGCGCGAGCAACAAATGCTCTACTGTGATGAACTCATGACGAGCCTGGCGGGCTTCGACAAAAGCCATGTGCAAACTTACTTCCAGTTCCTGCGCAATCATGCTTCCTCCATCACGCATTGCAGGGGATGTCCTGCTTTTCGAGCGTGGGTTAAAACTAATTCTACTTTAGTCGATGCGATATCTTTCGGATAGACGCCGCACATACCTTTTCCGTCCCGATGCACTTTGAGCATAATCGCCGTGGCGGTTTCTCGGTCTTTGTTAAAGTACTCCTGAATGATCGCAACAACAAACTCCATGGGAGTGTAGTCGTCATTTAATAGCAGGACCTGATACATCGGTGGCGGTTTGAGCTTCTGCTCTTGTCTAGCAATTACCGTACCGTTTTCATGCTGAGTTGCCATGCGTCTATTCTAGAGCGTTCAATTTCCGCATAATGCGAAAAGTAAAGGATATTCCGTCTGTATATTTGATATTACGCCCTTTCTGCGTAATTCGCAGATGTAGGGTGAATCCTGTAATTCAAGAATTCTAGTGCGCAATCGGGTTGTAAAATGTCAAAACCCAGAGGGAAACCGCCTTGACTTTTATAATTTTTGCAGGAACAATGGAATCGATTGACAACTACGGGGTTGTGGTATTGTCAATACGGAGTGAGCAGGTGATAAGAGGGGGCAGCGTGTCGCGAGGCTTCTTGCTTTTACGGCTCGTGTGATTAGTTATTATTTGAAAGACGCTTTTATGGCAACAGGTACCGTCAAGTGGTTCAACGATTCCAAAGGCTTCGGATTTATCACTCCGGATGACGGCGGTGAAGATTTGTTCGCCCACTTTTCCGCAATTCAGATGCAAGGCTTTAAGACCCTGAAAGAAGGTCAAAAGGTCTCATTCGAAGTCACGCAAGGCCCGAAAGGCAAGCAAGCTTCCAATATTCAAGCCCCCTAATCACGTCGATTAGCAAGAGCAAAAGGAACCCCGCCCTCGCGGGGTTTTTTTTCGCCCTTGGAGATGCACGGGAATTCTTTACACACTCCGTGTATTACTCTCCCTCCGCCTCTATACATACATCTTGTATAACCGACCGACGGTGACAACCAGCCGACAATAAAAAAGGCCGGACAAATCCGGCCTTTCTTCAAGAGCACAATCGCATTACATGTTTGCGATCATTACCTCGCCGAAGCCGGAGCACGAAACTTGCGTTGCGCCTTCCATCAGACGCGCGAAGTCGTATGTCACCTTCTTCGACGTAATGGACTTCTCCATAGAGCTGATAATCAGGTCAGCCGCTTCAGTCCAGCCCATGTGGCGCAGCATCATTTCTGCGGACAGAATCAGCGAACCGGGGTTCACGTAGTCCTTGCCGGCATACTTCGGTGCGGTGCCATGGGTTGCTTCGAACATGGCGACAGAGTCGGACAAGTTAGCACCCGGAGCGATACCGATGCCGCCAACTTGCGCGGCCAGTGCGTCGGAGATGTAGTCGCCGTTGAGGTTCAGCGTTGCAATGACGCTGTACTCGTTCGGACGCAGAAGGATCTGCTGCAGGAAGGCATCGGCGATCGAATCCTTGATGGTGATTTCCTTACCAGTCTTCGGATTCTTGAACTTGCACCACGGGCCACCATCGATCAGTTCGGCACCGAACTCGCGTTGTGCCAATGCGTAACCCCAGTCACGGAAACCGCCTTCCGTGTACTTCATGATGTTGCCCTTGTGAACCAGCGTTACAGACGGCTTGTCGTTGTCGATTGCATACTGGATTGCCTTGCGCACGAGACGCTCGGTGCCTTCACGCGAAACCGGCTTGATGCCGATACCCGAAGTGCTCGGGAAGCGGATCTTCTTGACGCCCATTTCTTTAATTAGGAAGTCAATGACCTTCTTCGCGCCGTCGGAACCTTCTGCCCATTCGATACCGGCATAGATGTCCTCGGAGTTTTCACGGAAGATGACCATGTCGGTCTTCTCCGGCTCACGCACCGGCGAGGGAACGCCTTTGAAATAACGCACTGGGCGCAGGCAGACGTACAGGTCGAGCTCTTGGCGCAACGCAACGTTCAGGGAGCGGATACCGCCACCGACCGGGGTGGTCAACGGGCCCTTGATGGACACAACATAGTCTTTCAGCACCTGCAAGGTTTCTTCCGGCAGCCAGACATCCGGGCCGTAGACCTTGGTCGACTTTTCGCCAGCGTAGATTTCCATCCAGCTGATCTTGCGCTTGCCACCGTAGGCCTTCGCAACAGCAGCATCAACCACCTTGATCATCACCGGGCTGATATCCACTCCAGTACCATCACCTTCAAGGTACGGAATGATCGGGTTGTCAGGTACATTCAGCGAGAAGTCGGCATTGACGGTTATTTTTTTGCCGTCGGCAGGCACTTTGATATGTTGATACATCATATGCTCCGGGGGGTTGAGGAGGAAAAGAGAGGACCGTTCTTTACTTCAAATTTTTGTTTTAAAGCGAACTCGGTCTTATATAAGACATAAGACTGCGTTTCGTATTATGCACGAGTATTTTACTGTATGCCATATTTTTTACGCCCACTTCTATAGCGCCAGCTCACCAATCGCGCAGTCATTGCACCAGAGGTAACGAGGCATTCAACAGCGTTAACAGGTTAGTCACTAAACCCTGACATTCAAAGCGTAAAATTGAGCTCGTTTGCCACTTGGGACAAAAGTAAATAAGTGGGGCGGCAGCAGATAACCCATATTGAATCCCTCTTCCCTTACAGGTTATTTAGCGCATGTCACTCATACTCCTCAACAAGCCATACCAGGTGATGTGCCAGTTCTCTTCACATCCTACGCGCCCCACACTCGCCGACTACCTCTCCATTCCTGATATCTATCCGGCCGGCCGACTGGATGCAGACAGCGAGGGACTGGTACTCCTGACAAACGATGGCAAGCTTCAACACAAGATCAGTCACCCAACGAGCAAGCAGCCGAAGACCTATCTGGTGCAAGTGGAGGGAATACCGGATGCCAATGCGCTGGAAAAACTGCAACGGCCAATTGATCTCGGAGATTTCGTAACGCAAGGATGCGAGGCGAAACAGGTACAGGCACCGGAATGGCTATGGGACCGTGATCCGCCGATTCGAAGCCGGGCAAATACTCCAACCAGTTGGCTGACGGTTACCCTTTCGGAAGGCAAGAATCGTCAGGTCCGACGCATGACAGCAGCAGTCGGACTTCCCACATTACGGTTGGTCAGGATTGCAATTGGCCCGTTTTCGCTAGCCAAGTATCCGCTCTGGCCCGGGGAATGGCGCGAAGTGTCGACCGGTGAACTAGGCTGACCTTAGCCGCCATTTATCGGTTAAGCTTTTCGCCAATTCATTTCAACAAAGCTCACATGACCAACAGTTCAGCCTTTCCCGCGTCGATTCTTTTTGCGTCAGCCTTGGTACTCGCAGCTGCACCAGCTGCAAGCCAGCAAGTTACAAGATTCCCGGTTATTTCCTTGAATGCGGGAATTCATGTCATCAAAGCCGAAGTTGCAGCGCGGGAGGCCGAACGTCAGCAAGGACTGATGTTTCGAGAAAAAATGGGCCCGAATGAGGGAATGCTCTTTCTTTTTCCCGCGCCGGCGAGTGTGTGCATGTGGATGAAAAACACCTACATTCCGTTGTCGGTGGCATTTATCGATGAGAGCGGCAAGATCGTCAACATTGAAGACATGGAGCCGCAGACGACCGACTCCCACTGCGCGAAGAAACAAGTCCGCTACGCCTTGGAGATGAACCGCGGATGGTTCAAGCAGAAAAACATCAAGCCGGGAAGTGCAATTGAAGGCTTGCCACGATAAATAGCCTCACAGAAGACAAGGGAGAATTTAGCGGCGAATCATTTCGCTCTGAATCATTTCACCCTTTAATCAGCGACACCGCAACGCAACTGAAACGACAAAACCCGCGCAACAAGATGTCACGCGGGTCTTTATTTTTCACACCACATCCTGCGGACGGTACGGCCCTCAGGAAAACAGCTAAATAGTTAGACTCTTAGGCCAGTGCCTTCAGGGCTGCAGCCAGACGGCTCTTATGACGTGCCGCCTTGTTCTTGTGGATGATCTTCTTGTCCGCGATACGGTCGATCGTCGAAACGGAAGACTGGAATACTTGCGATGCTGCAGCCTTATCACCAGCTTCGATCGCTTTGCGCACAGCTTTGATTGCCGTACGCAGCGTGGAACGCTGGCTGGAATTGTGAGCGTTTTGCTTGACTGCTTGACGAGCACGTTTGCGCGCTTGTGCGGTATTTGCCATGAATATTTCCTAAAACGAAATCGGATTGCGTTCGCAGTTGCGAGGCAGAATTCTGTAAAGCTGCGGATTATAACGTTTTTTTGGGAAATGAGCAATCCGCTATAATCGCCCTCCATGAATCTGCATAAAACCCTTCTGACCGTCTCCGGCATGACCATGCTTTCCCGCGTGACGGGTCTGCTGCGCGAACTGCTGATTGCGCGTGCGTTCGGTGCATCGGCCTTTACGGATGCCTTCTTCGTGGCGTTCCGCATCCCGAACTTGTTGCGCCGGCTGTTCGCCGAAGGGGCGTTTTCCCAAGCTTTCGTCCCAATTCTGGCCGAATACAAAAACCAGAAAGGTGACGCGGCCACCAAGGACCTTATCGATCATGTAGCGACAGTCCTAGTATGGGCGGTTCTGCTGACATGTGTGGTCGGGGTCGCGGCCGCACCGGTTATCGTCTATTTCATCGCAACGGGTTTGAAATCCGAACCAACGGCATTTGCGGCGTCGGTGCTGATGACTCGCATCATGTTCCCGTATATCGCTTTCATGGCATTCGTTGCCTTGGCAGGAGGGATCCTCAACACTTGGCGCCAGTTCCGCGTTCCCGCCTTTACTCCAGTCCTCCTCAATTTGTCGTTCATTACTGCATCACTGCTGGTGGCGCCGTACATGAAACAGCCAGTCTACGCGCTGGCATTGGCGGTCGTGGTCGGCGGTATACTGCAGATGGCGATCCAAATCCCGGCGTTATACAAAATCGGCATGTTGCCGCGCATTGGCCTCAATCCCAAGTTTGCATTGCGCGATCCGGGCGTGCGTCGCGTACTAAAACAAATGGGACCGGCGATTTTTGCGGTGTCCGTTGCCCAGATCAGCCTGATTATCAACACCAATATCGCGTCCCGACTGGAAAACGGCAGCGTATCCTGGCTGTCCTATGCCGATCGCCTGATGGAGTTTCCGACGGCCTTGCTTGGCGTGGCACTTGGCACCATTCTTTTGCCCAGCCTATCGAAGGCGCATTCTACCGGGGACCAAGCAGAGTATTCCTCATTACTGGATTGGGGACTGCGCCTCACTTTTCTTATTGCGCTTCCTTCGGCAGTCGGCTTGGCGACACTCTCCGAGCCTCTTACGACCACCTTGTTTCACTATGGGAAGTTCGACACGCAGGCCGTGGCAATGACGGGACGCGCACTAATTGCGTATGGCGTGGGCCTGATCGGGCTCATCCTGGTAAAAATCCTTGCGCCGGGTTTTTACGCAAAACAGGACATACGCACCCCAGTCAAGATCGCGGTCGGCGTCCTCATCGCCACGCAGCTCATGAACTTGGTGTTTGTCCCCTGGATCGCCCATGCCGGCCTTGCACTGTCCATCGGTTTAGGCGCATGCCTGAATGCGGCATTCCTCTATTGGGGCTTACAGCGACGCGGAATTTACACCGCGCACCGTGGCTGGGGCCTGTTCCTGCTCAAGATAACCGGCGCACTCTTCCTGTTGGCCGGAGTGGCACTCTGGACTGCCGGCCACTTTAACTGGATTGCCTTGCAGGCACAGCCATTCCAGCGAGTCGGCGCTTTGGCAGTCGTTATGCTTGCCTGCGGCATCACCTACTTCGGTGCGCTCCTCGCAATGGGATTTCGCTTCCGCGACTTCAAGCGCGTCTCGGTTTAACGGATCCCCATATAGCCAACCTTGTCGTGCCGCCCTTTATTTGGTGCGGCCATGGTTTATGATGGTTATTGTATGGAGATCAAAGCCCTCGATTACTTCGCTTCACTGGTTCAACAGGATGACTCCATCCCGCTGTTTGAAGCCGCATTGGCAATTGCGCAAGATGTCGACCCGCACCTTGATTTGGCCGCTACGCAATTGGAAGTCGACCTTCTTGCCGCCAAACTGCAGCGGCGACTCGCACCCGATGCATCAAACGTGCAGAAACTTCGCCTGCTGAATCACTTCTTCTACCGCGAACTTGGATTCGCGGGCAATGTGAATGACTATTACGACCCCGACAATAGCTATCTGCATCGAGTTATCAGCACGCGGCGCGGCATTCCGATTTCCCTCGCTGTGCTGTACATGGAACTGGCGCAGCAAATCGGCCTGAATGTGAAAGGGATTTCCTTTCCCGGCCATTTCCTGATGAAGCTGTCGATCCAGTCCGGAGATATCGTGCTGGACCCATTCAACGGAGCAAGCCTTTCACGTGAAGAGCTGGAAGAACGTCTTGAGCCGTATTTCGAGCAGCACAGCTATCCCGGTGCGATTCCACTTTCCTATTATCTTCACGCTGCACATCCACGTGAAATCCTGGTACGTATGCTACGAAACCTGAAGACCCTGTTTCTGGAGCATACGCGGTGGCAACGTGTACTTGGAGTACAACAACGCCTTCTCATCCTGCTACCGGATGAAATCACTGAGCGGCGTGACCGCGGACTGGTCTATGCAAACCTCGAATGCCCGCAGGCTGCACTGGAGGATCTCGAGGCCTATCTTGCTGAACGACCATACGCGCCGGATGCAGAGCTATTGCGCAGCAAGTTACCCGAACTGCGCGCAGCGACGCGGCGATTGAACTGAGTTCAGTTCATCCTGCAGCTCAGCCCTTGATCTTGGCCTCGATGGCCTCCCACTTTTCCAGGCTTTCCATCAGAAGTTCATCGATTTCCGCGAAGCGTTGGTTCAGGCGCTGCACTTCTTCCGGCTGCTGCCGATACAAGTCCGCATCAGCGAGGCGCTCGGAAATCGCTTTCTGTTCAGCCTCAAGCTGCGCAATCAGACCTGGCAGACTTTCCAGCTCACGCTGTTCCTTGTAACTGAGTTTCTTGGCCTTGACTGGTGCTGCAGACGTGTCCTTTGGCGCAGACTTGCTTTCACTTTTCGGCGCAGGCTTCGCTGACGGCTGGGCAGTGGCGTCGCGCACGCGCTCCCAATCGGAATAGCCGCCAATATATTCGCGCCATATCCCATTGCCTTCAGCAACAATTACTTGGGTGACGACGTTATCGAGAAACATGCGGTCGTGGCTGACAAGGAATACGGTACCGCTGTAATCCTCCAGCAGTTCTTCCAGCAACTCAAGCGTGTCGATATCCAGGTCATTGGTCGGCTCGTCCAGCACCAGCACATTCGCAGGTTTGGCAAACAGGCGGGCAAGCAACAAACGGTTACGTTCCCCGCCGGAGAGCGATTTGACGGGGGAACGCGCACGTTCAGGCGCAAACAGGAAGTCGCCAAGATATGTCATGACATGTTTGCGCTGCCCGTTGATTTCGACCCAGTCGCTGCCGGGGGAAATGGTATCAGCCAGGCTCGCCTCCTCGTTTAACTGGGCGCGCATCTGGTCAAAGTAAGCAACTTGCAACCGGGCGCCCTGCTTCACCACACCAGAGTCCGGCGTTTCCTCGCCAAGGATCAGTTTCAGCAGCGTGGTCTTGCCTGCGCCGTTCGGCCCGATCAGGCCGACCTTGTCGCCACGCATGATCGTCGCACTGAAGTCGCGCACAATCACCTTGTCGCCAAAGCACTTTTCGACATGGAGCAACTCGGCAACGATCTTGCCGGACCGCTCACCGGCCGACACCTCAAGCTTGACCTGCCCCTGTTGCTCGCGCCGCGCGCTGCGCGCCCTCCTCAACTCCTCCAGGCGCCGGACGCGGCCTTCATTGCGAGTACGTCGTGCCTCCACGCCCTTGCGGATCCACACTTCTTCCTGTGCGAGGAACTTGTCGAACTTTGCGTTCTCGACTGCCTCGATTTCCAATTGTTCCGCCTTGCGCGTCTGGTAGGCGCTGAAGTTGCCCGGAAAGGACAGCAAGCGGCCTCTGTCGAGTTCGACGATACGCGTCGCCACGTTATCGAGAAACGAGCGATCATGCGTAATGAACAGGATGCTTCCCTTGAAATCCCGCAGCAACGCTTCCAACCAGAGGATCGAGGTGAAATCGAGATGGTTGGTCGGCTCGTCCAGAAGCAGGACATCCGGCGCCCCGACCAACGCGCGCGCCAGTGCGACCCGTTTTTGCGTACCGCCGGATAATGTGCCGATCAACGCGTCCTTATCCAGGTTCAGGCGGGCGAGAGTCGTTTCCACGCGATTCGTCAGGTTCCACGCATCCGCCGCATCCAGCTTGGTCTGGATTGCGTGCATGCGCTCCATGATTGCCTCGTCATCGCCCCCCCCCAACTGGGCTGTGAGCGACTCGTACTCCGCCAGCAATTCTTTCGTCTCGCCGACGCCAGAGGCGACCGCGTCGAAAACCGTCATATCACCGCCAAATTGCGGCTCCTGCTCGACATAAGCGATTTTGATACCCTGCTGCATCACGAGCAAACCATCGTCGAGCTTGGCAATGCCGGCAATGATCTTAAGCAAGGAAGACTTCCCGGTACCATTACGGCCGATCAGGCCAACGCGTTCGCCCGGTTCCAGCGAGAATTCGGCATGATCGAGCAGCGCGACATGCCCGAATGCGAGCTGTGCGTTAGTAAGGGAAATAATTGCCATAGCTGGATAATCTGCCCGTTTCTTGCTGGCAGCATGTGCAGGAATATGAAGACGAAGCACGCATTGTACCGACAGTGATCTCAAGACAGTGAATTCCCGCCATTGTCTCGGCTATAATCTCGGGCGTGACGCGGTATTGCTGCGCTCACTTCAGCGTCTCGCCGTAGTTCAATGGATAGAACGAGTGCCTCCTAAGCGCTAGATACAGGTTCGATTCCTGTCGGCGGGACCAATTCCCCATCTTTCTCGCGTAGAAGCTGGCGGTTCTCAATCCACCTCCCACAAGTTTCCGTCTTTCATTCTTTCCGAAATCTACTCCCCCCAGCTTCAGCCGCAGATGAGCAATCTCAATGGCCGCAGGTACCGTCATAGTAGGATGGGGTCTTACTATTACCGAAAGAGTGACAGATGTCGACATTGGGTAATGAGTCTGCCAAGCCGGATGCTCAGGATATCTCCGCATCGTTGCCGATCGATGAATCGACGATCGATCTGGACCGCGATCCTGCGGAGGATAGTCCGGATATTCCACCACCTTCCGAAGTAAAACAGAGAATCGATCTTCTGGGTAAGCTCATCATCCCTCGCTCTGTACGCTGATCATCAAGTCTCGGGAAGCGAGTTATTCTTTACCTCGCAGGTTCTCCAATTACCCACATAAACTGTGGCCAAGTCTGTGGATAACCAGCCATTACGATGCCTAGACGCATGATTCGTAAGGAATTTTTTCCAATGACCAAAATCAAAGCGTGAAGTGCATTTCGGCGGGTGCTTCCGACTATTAAAAATCGGCTCTTGCGGCAAGTAGCGCCTAAGAATGCGTACGGAAGGCTTATGAAGGAATGACTAGTGAAGGAGATCCGTGGGGGATCGAGACCGGCGCGCGTCGCGCATCTTGTGATGCCTAAATGGATTGTGAACGCAGCATCCGCTGGATAAAGAGTCGATCTACTCAGCGTCCGGCTGATTTGCTGGCGCCGCGCTGGCAAAAGCATCAAGTGCGAGACATGCGTCATTGATCCGCATTAGTGTTGGCATCGCCGACAAGTCGCAGTTAAAGCGCTGAGCATTGGCAATCTGAGGAATGAGGCAGCAATCCGCCAGGGTCGGACTATCGCCATGACAGAAGGCGCCAACCCGCCGGTCTTTCGCCAGCATCGTTTCAAGTGCTGCGAGCCCTTGTGCACACCAGTGCCTGTACCAGGCTGTCTTGGTGTCTTCATCGACGTGCAGTTCATGCACAAGGTAGCGAAGGACGCGCAAGTTGTTCAAGGGATGTATGTCGCAAGCGATAGACAGGGCAATGCTGCGTACATATGCCCTGTCCAAGGCGTTTTGGGGCAACAACGGCGGGGTGGGATGGGTCTCGTCAAGATACTCGATGATCGCGAGGGACTGGGTCAATGCAGCGGCCCCGCCGTTGACATCGTCGATGAATGCAGGCACCAATGTATCCGGATTGAGCGCCCTGTATTCGGGGCCAAACTGTTGCCCCCCATCCTTCAACAGGTGGACAGGCACAGTCTCATAGGGCAAACCTTTCAGATTGAGTGCAATTCGCACCCGATAAGACGCTGAACTCCGGAAATAGCTGTAGAGCTTCATGCCATATCCCTCACAAATGAGCTTCCGTTCTGGTCACCTTGCCGTAGTCAGGCCTGGACCTGCTGGTCAACTTTGATGGCTAAACGATCTTGACGCGCAGTTCGCCCAGTCCATCAATGGCGCCTTCAAGCAGGTCGCCTTGCTTGACCGCCCCCACGCCTTCCGGGGTTCCGGTGAAGATGAGGTCGCCAGCCTGGAGCGCGTAGTACTTCGATAGACACTCGATGGTCTCCGCCACGTTCCAGATCAATTTGTCGATATTGCTTTTCTGCCGGGGCGCACCATTGACGTTCAGATGGATCTCGCCTTGGCTGATGATGCCTGTCTCTGCAAGTGCATGGATTGGGCCAATAGGAGCGGAATGATCGAAACCTTTGCCAGTGCACCAGGGGCGGCCCAGTTTTTTGGCCTCGCCCTGCAGGTCGCGACGGGTCATATCAAGTCCGACGGCGTAACCCCAGACGTGCTGCATCGCTTCAGTTGCCGGAATGTCCTTACCGCCCTTGCCTATCGCAACCACCAACTCGATTTCATGATGTAGGTCATTGGTCAAGGTGGGGTAAGGCATCTCCCCCGTGGTTCCGTGCGGAACGGGCAAGACCGCATCGGCCGGCTTCATGAAAAAGAATGGTGCTTCCCTGCCGGTGCCACCCATTTCCTTTGCATGCTCGACATAGTTGCGGCCGACGCAATAAATACGATGCACGGGAAACAAGGCGTCGCTCCCGGCGACGGGCACGGTGGCAACTGCCTGTGGGGGGAAAACAAATTGCATGACGAAGCTCCTTTGTTCAACAAATTATGCCATCGCGTCCTTGTGGATGAAGTCGATTCAAGTTGGCCTGAAAAACAAAAACCGCCTTGTCGGATCAGCGAACAAGGCGGTTCTGCATACGAGGCTGCAGTTGATGATCAGCCTTCGCCCAGATACGCCGCTTTCACCTTCGGATCGTCCAGCATGTCTTTGGCGTTGCCGCTCATCGTGATCAGGCCGGAATCCATCACATAGCCACGATGTGCTGCCTGCAGTGCAAGCTTGGCGTTCTGCTCGACGAGAAGAATTGTCACACCTTGCGCTGACACGTTGCGCACCACTTCGAAGATCTTTTCCACCATGATCGGCGACAGACCCATCGACGGCTCATCCAGCAGCAACAGCTTCGGATGGCTCATCAGAGCGCGTGCCATTGCCAACATTTGCTGTTCG
The DNA here is from genome assembly GCA_035654275.1 of Noviherbaspirillum sp. GTDB lineage: Bacteria > Pseudomonadota > Gammaproteobacteria > Burkholderiales > Burkholderiaceae_D > Noviherbaspirillum. The sequence goes on along the minus strand of DASRXG010000013.1, from coordinate 104,142 downwards.
CCGCCGGACAAGGTGCCGGCGAGCTGCGCAGAGCGCTCCTTCAGGCGCGGAAATACGCCGAACCACTTGTCGATGTCCGCGTCGATGCCGCCCTTGTCGTTGCGAATGTACGCACCCATCAACAGGTTTTCCAGGATCGTCATGCGGGTGAATACGCCACGGCCTTCCGGCACCATCGCCAGGTTGCGCTTCACCAGTTCGAACGAGTTGATACTCCTGATGGATTGACCGACGTACTGGATGTCACCCTCAACCTTGCAGCCAGGCAGTGTGCTGGTAATCGCCTTGAGCGTCGTGGTCTTGCCAGCACCGTTGGCACCGATCAGCGTAACCAGTTCACCTTTGTTTACTTCGAGGTCGATACCCTTGACAGCCTGGATGCCGCCGTATGCGATTTTCAGGCCGCTAATCTTCAGAATGTTTTCGCTCATTAGTGGCCACCTCCCAAGTACGCCTCAATCACAGCCGGGTTACTTTGCACTTCGGCCGGCACGCCTTCCGCAATCGGTTTGCCGTAGTCCAGAACGGTCAGGCGGTCGCACAGGCCCATCATCAGTTTCACGTCGTGTTCGATCAGCAGGATCGTCTTGCCTTCCGCCTTGATCTTGACCAGCAGTTCGCGCAGGGCGAGTTTTTCGGTTGCGTTCATGCCGGCTGCCGGCTCGTCGAGCGCCAGCAGCTGCGGCTCGGTTGCAAGCGCGCGCGCGATTTCGAGGCGGCGTTGATCGCCGTAGGACAAATGACGCGATGTGCGGTGTGCGAACTGCGCAATGCCGACGAAGTCGAGCAATTCCATCGCACGACGGCGGATTGACGCCTCTTCCTCGCGTGCTGCCTTGTGATGAAAGACGGCACCGAACACGCCTTGCTTGGTCCGCACATGGCGGCCAACCATCACGTTCTCCAATGCAGACATTTCGCCAAACAGGCGGATGTTCTGGAAGGTGCGCGCGATACCTGCCTTCGCCACTTCATGTGGTGCCGACGGCGAATATGGTTTGCCCGCCAGTTCGAAAGAGCCGGTGTCCGGCTGGTAAAGGCCCGTGATGACGTTGAAGAACGTCGTCTTGCCGGCGCCGTTCGGACCGATCAGGCCATAGATCTGGCCGCGCAGGATCTTGATGCTGACATCCGACAAAGCCTGCAGGCCGCCGAAGCGCTTGTTGACCCCTGAGATATTGAGAATGACTTGTTCGCTCATGGATTTTCCTTATGCAGCCAGCGCGGTGGGCTCTTTTTCATCGAGACGCTTCTTGGCGTTCGCGTCCATCCGGTCTTCATGCTTGGGCGACGGCCACAGTCCGGCAGGACGGTACAGCATGATCACCACCATTGCCAGGCCGTACAGCAATTGGCGCAGGACTTCCGCATCGATCAGGACGGTGCCGAACAGGTTGCGCTGTACCGGTTCAACCACATGGCGCAGGACTTCCGGCAATGCGGCAAGAATGACGCCACCAAGTATCACGCCCGGGATGTGGCCGATACCGCCGAGCACTACCATTGCGAGGACGGCGATCGACTCCATCAGCGAGAACGACTCCGGTGATACGAATCCCTGGAACGATGCGAACATCGCACCGGCCACACCACCGAAGGATGCACCCATGGCGAACGCGAGCAACTTGATATTGCGCGTGTTGATGCCCATCGCCTTTGCCGCAATTTCGTCTTCACGGATCGCGACCCACGCGCGACCGAGACGGGAATGCTGGAGACGCACCGAAATGATGATGATCGCAGCACACAGCGAAAGGAACAGGAAGTAGTAGGCGTTCACCGATGGCATCGAGAAACCGAGGAACTGCACCGTTGCGTTCGAGCCCGGCTCGCCGGCCAGCGACACGCCGAAGATGCGGATCGGATCGATCATGTTGATGCCCTGCGGGCCGTTGGTGATATTGACCGGCGCATTCAGGTTGTTCATGAAGATGCGGATGATCTCGCCGAAGCCGAGCGTCACGATCGCAAGGTAATCACCACGCAATTTGAGCGTCGGAGCACCCAGCAAGGCACCGAAAAAGCCGGCTAACGCAGCGCCCAGAGGCACGATGAGCCAGACGGACAGGTGGATACCGTTCTTCGCAGCCTCTTCGCCAACCATCCAGATGAGGGCCTCGCCGACCGCCGGATACGTGTTGACGAACGACTCGAGGACCGTTGCAAACTGCGGCGACGCCAACAGACCTGCCATATAGGCGCCCACCGCATAGAACGCGATATAGCCCAAGTCCAGCAGGCCGGCCATGCCGACCACGATGTTCAGGCCCAGCGCCAGCATGATGTACAGCAGCGCCAGGTCCATGATGCGCACCCAGGAGTTGCCGTAATTGGATGCAAAGAACGGGAAGGCGATCAGGATGATGCCAAGAATTGCAAAGCTGATATATGCCTTGCGCGGATTGTGTTTGACGTCGAATAGTGTAGACATGAGGCTCTCCTCTTCCGCTTAGGCACGATCGGCAACACGCTCACCCATGATGCCGGATGGACGCAGTGTGAGTACGATGATAAGCACGATAAATGCAAAAATGTCTTGGTAATGGCTGCCGAGGAAGCCGCCCGTCAGGTCGCCGATGTAGCCGGCGCCAAGGCTTTCGATGAGGCCAAGCAGGATGCCGCCGACCATCGCGCCATAGATATTGCCGATACCGCCCAACACTGCGGCCGAAAACGCCTTCAAGCCGGGTACGAAACCCATTGCGAATTGTGCCGACGAATAGTTCGCGCCCCACATCACGCCGGCGACTGCGGCAAGTGCAGCACCGATCGCAAAGGTCATCACGATCACTTTGTTTGAGTCGACACCCATCAGGCCGGCCACGCGCGGATTCTCTGCAGTTGCGCGCATTGCGCGGCCCATCTTGGTTTTTTCAACCAGGAGTACCAGGCCAACCATCGCCGCCGTAGCGAGCACCAGCAACATGACCTGGGTCTGCGAAATCAGGGCGCCCATGATCTCGATCGGCTCGGTCGGCATCACTTGCGGGAACGGGATCGGGCTGCGACCCCAGATCATCATGGCAAAGGTTTGCAGCAAGATGGACACGCCGATTGCAGTGATCAATGGTGCAAGGCGCGGCGCATTGCGCAGGCGGCGGTACGCAACACGCTCGATGATGATATTGACGAGCACGCATACCGGTATCGCACCGAGGATGGCAATCGCCAGCTTGACGATACCGGGCAGGTCGGGTGCCACGTTTTGCACGATCTTGAGGATGGTGACGCCAACCATGGCTCCGATCATCAGCACGTCGCCATGAGCGAAGTTGATGAGGTTCAGAACGCCGTACACCATCGTGTAGCCAAGCGCGACCAGTGCGTACATGCTGCCTAGCACCAGCCCATTGATGATTTGTTGGATAAATGTATCCATAGTTTGCTTACTCTCTATAAAGATCGTTCAAATCGTTCTACCACTTCACTGCGATCTCTCATGTGCGATTGCAGCAAAATTAGTTCAGATAACAAAAACGGCACCCGGGTGCATTGCCGCGGGGTGCCGTCTGACGTAAACGATAGTTATCTGAAAAAACTGGGTGCTGCTATGCGAACTGCGGGGGCGAAATTGATGCACATGATCGTGTCTCCTGTTGCCGTTTTTCGTAAAAAACTTTTTATGTCGTTTGGTATTGCCTTTTGGCCCCCGGAACCGCGCGGCATTATACCGGACCTGTTCCCCGATGAAACCTTATTACAGCTACGTGTATGCAAATTTTCATGCGCGTGCATGACATCAGATACTTGGTTTGCTGCGCTGTACTTTGCCCACTTCTGGACCTGTGGAAACTACTTAAATGCTGGCGGTAAAACAATCGCCTTCGCGAATGGAACACAACTACTTACTTTATATTCAAAAAAGAAAAGATTACTTGAATATTTTTCCGCCTTTTCGCTTCGCACCGCTGCGCCGATTGCCGTTCTACATACAATCTTTGCAGGGTGCAATCATAACGATTTAAGCGAAAAACAATTGATGGAAAATAGCAGGATGCCCAGAATTTAATTCCGGATATTGCAGTTTTGCTTTGATGTTCAGGCTGTACGAGGGGATAAGCCCTTGGGCATGGGGAATGTGACGTTCTCTTCGACGCCCGGCAAGGGCCGAACGCTTTTTGCACCGAGTTCCTTCAGGCGGTCGATGACGGCTTGAACCAGCACTTCAGGCGCCGAGGCGCCGGCTGTCACGCCGATACGATCCTTGCCTTCGAGCCACGCGGGATCGATCAAGGATGCGTTATCCACCATATAAGCAGTGGTGCCTTTCTTCTCTGCGACTTCACGCAGGCGATTGGAATTGGAACTGTTCGGACTGCCGACGACCACGACGAGGTCGACCTGCGGAGCCATGAACTTGACGGCTTCCTGCCGGTTGGTGGTCGCGTAGCAGATGTCGCCTTTCTTGGGTTCTGCGATACGGGGAAACCTGCGCTTCAGTGCGGCGATGATATCAGCGGTGTCATCCACCGACAGTGTGGTCTGCGAAACATAAGCCAGCATATCGGGATTGCGGACTTGCAGTGCCTCGACATCTGCAACAGTCTCGACAAGGTACATGCCCTCGTCGGACTGCCCCATCGTTCCTTCCACCTCCGGATGTCCCTGATGTCCGATCATGATGATCTCGCGTCCCTCGCGGCGCATCTTGGCTACCTCAACGTGCACCTTGGTTACCAATGGGCATGTAGCGTCGAAAACCTGTAAACCTCGTGCCGCCGCCTCCGCCTGCACCGCCTTGGAGACGCCATGCGCAGAGAAGATAACGGTATTCCCGGCGGGAACATCGTCGAGTTCTTCAATGAAAACGGCGCCCTTGCTACGCAAGTCGTTCACGACATAGGCGTTATGCACGATCTCATGCCGAACATAAATTGGCGCGCCGAATTCCTCCAGCGCGCGCTCAACGATTTCAATTGCCCGGTCTACACCAGCGCAAAAACCGCGCGGTTGCGCGAGCAGAATTGCCTTTTCCATCCTTGATCCTTAATCGGTGCTTCAAGCGCCTTACAGAATACCGATAATCTTTACTTCAAACTTTACCGACTGCCCTGCCAGTGGATGATTAAAGTCGAACAATGCGCTTTCAGTGTCAATTGCGCGCAGTATGCCTGCAAAGCGACCGCCGCTTGGTGCCGCAAATTCGACCAGGTCACCGATGACATACTCCTGTCCCTTCTTCGAATTCTGATCCAGCGTGGCACGCGAAACCCATTGCACCAGGTCCGGATTACGCGGACCGAAGGCCTGCTCGGGCGGGAGGTCGAAGGTCGTATGTGTTCCTTCAGCCAGCCCCATCAAGCAGGCTTCCAATGACGGAGAAAGCTGGCCCGTACCTAGTTGAAGTGTCGCAGGCCCATCCTGAAACGTGCTGACAATGTCAGTGCCGTCCATCGCAGCAAGGCGGTAATGCAAAGTCAGGTAAGCGGAGGGAGTAACTACGGGTGCGGTGGAAGTCGACATGAGATTTCAGCGTAATGCCACGAAATGAAATAAGGCGATATTGTAAGTCACGTTGAAGGCCGGAACGCGCACATGATGTGAGCGAAGCCCAATATCAAAGCACCTGCAGAGATATTGCATTTAATGCAATATAGGTATTTTATAATTGCCCTCTTTGCTTCTATATATTCGCTTTGACGGGCGACATCGACCATATGGCAATTACTGATTGGCCGGAAGACCAACGACCGCGTGAGCGTCTTATTAAACACGGTGCGCCGGCCCTGTCCGATGCCGAGCTGCTTGCCGTCTTCCTGCGCGTCGGAGTGAGCGGGAAAAGTGCAGTCGACCTCGGACGGGACATGATCGGCCACTTCGGATCGCTCAATGGACTGTTTTCCGCATCCCTTTCGGAGTTCGCCAAAATCAATGGTTTGGGACCAGCGAAGTACGCCCAACTGCAGGCGGTGATCGAACTTGCGCGGCGCTCCCTGTCGGAAGAGCTTAAAGCCCGGGAAGCCTTGAGTTCGCCTCTCGCGGTAAAGCAGTATCTGCAGCTGCTGCTGGCAAAAAAAGCATATGAATCTTTCGCCGTACTTTTCCTCGACGTAAAGAACCGGCTGATTACCACTGAAGAGCTCTTTCGCGGGACGCTGACCCACGCCAGCGTCTACCCTAGGGAAGTCGTCAAAGCGGCGCTGGCCCATAATGCGGCCAGCATCATCCTTGCGCACAATCACCCGTCCGGGGCGGCGGAACCAAGCAACGCCGACCGAACGCTTACCAGCGCCTTGCAGCATGCACTGGCGCTGGTTGACATTCGCGTCCTTGATCACTTTGTCGTCGCGGGACGCGAAGTTTACTCATTTGCAGAGCATGGGGAACTGTAACCAAAGCCTCGCGCAAATTGTTAAATCAATGAGGATTTTTAAGACACACTTATTTTTCGCAAGTCATTGAAATGCTTAGTATTTTTAGATATACTCTCGGTTTTTCCAAATTCCGAATCTTTTTAAGGAGTTAACCATGGCACGTGTTTGCCAAGTCACCGGGAAGGGGCCGATGGTCGGCAACAACGTTTCCCATGCTAACAACAAGACCAAGCGTCGCTTTTTGCCGAACCTGCAGAACCGCCGCATCTTCGTTGAGTCCGAAAACCGCTGGGTTTCCCTGCGCGTCTCCAACGCCGGCCTGCGCGTAATCGACAAGATCGGCATCGACGCAGTGCTCGCTGACATGCGTGCACGTGGCGAGAAAATCTAAGCGGAATCTTTTAGGAAAATATCATGGCGAAATCTAACCGCGACAAAATCAAGCTGGAATCGACCGCCGGTACCGGTCACTTCTACACCACCACGAAGAACAAGCGCACCATGCCGGAAAAAATGTCGATCATGAAGTTCGACCCGAAGGCACGCAAGCACGTGGAATACAAGGAAACGAAGATCAAGTAATCGACGCAAATCGATCTGGTCAAAAAAAGCCCCGCACTGCGGGGCTTTTTATTTTGTCTCGCCTGGTTTTGTCTTGTTCTGTCGATGACTCCCCATACCAAGCAAAGGCAAAAGAAAAACGCGGCCCGGAAGTCCGGTACCGCGTTTTCTTTCGTCCTTGCGTTTTGCAGACGTGCGTTTTAGATCCGCGTACTGCGCACGAATAGTTCAGCGCAAATCAAGCGTAGCTACGCAGACGCAACGAAAACTCCTGCAGCGCCTTGATGCCCGATGCTTCTGCGCGAGCACACCAGTCCTGCAATTGCTGCAGCAGCTGTTCACGGCTCGCAGTCGAGCGCTCCCAGATTGCACCAAGCTCCACGCGCATCTCATGCATGGTCTTCAGCGCCTTGCTATGCGCGAACAATTCCGTCAGTTGCTGCTGTTGCGGCTCCGCGAGCTTGGTCGGCTCGCGCTGCAGCAGCTTGCGCGACGATTTCAGGAACTTGGCCTCAAGCTTGGCCTTCCCTGCCAGATGCTCGATTTCGTCGCGCCAGGCGCGCTTGACGGACTTGGCATACTTGGCCATCACGTCATAGCGGTTTGCGATCACCGATTGCAGCGTTTCGAAGTCCGCCACCATCTTGCCTCGGGCAAATTTCGGCTCCGGCACAACCTTTTTCACCTTGGCCAAGCCCAGCGTTTCGAGAATGCGGATGTACAGCCAGCCGATATCGAACTCATACCACTTGGTCGAGAATTTGGCGGAGGTGCCAAAGGTATGGTGATTATTATGCAACTCTTCGCCGCCGATCCAGATACCGATCGGGAAAACATTAGTGGAAGCATCGGCGCAATCATAGTTGCGATATCCCCAATAGTGACCAATGCCATTGATGACGCCGGCCGCATGAATCGGGATCCATAGCATCTGCACGGCCCACACAGTCAGGCCGATCACGCCAAACAGCAGCACGTTGATAATCAACATTAAGGCGACGCCCTGCCAACTATACTTGGTGTAGAGATTCCGTTCGATCCAGTCGTCCGGCGTGCCGTGCCCGTACTTCTGCATCGTCTCGCGATTCTTCGATTCGGCGCGATACAGCTCCGCCCCTTCGAGCAGAACCTTACGTATGCCGCGCGTAACCGGGCTGTGCGGGTCTTCCTCGGTTTCGCACTTGGCGTGGTGCTTGCGGTGGATGGCAGCCCACTCCTTGGTCACCATGCCGGTCGTCAGCCAGAGCCAGAAACGGAAGAAGTGGCTCGGAATCGCATGCAGGTCGAGCGCTCGGTGCGCTTGGCAGCGGTGGAGGAAAATGGTGACGCTGACGATGGTGATATGCGTGGCGATCAGCGTAAATGCGAAAATCTCCCAACCGCTGGCGCCAGTAAGTCCGTTCGATAAAAAGTTCAGTATTGTGTCAAGCAAGGTGTTCTCAATCATTGATGCTCCAGAAATGGATGTACGGCCTGATGCCGTGCGTCAGACTCTTTCGGTCAACAGGCATGGACAGCCGGCCTGCATTTTTGCGCAGATTGTACGCGTTTTACGCGACCTCGGCTGACGGCGTCTTTTCTGTTGCAACAATTTCTTGCTGAAGTGGAAAGTTCAGGAATCTGACTTCGCGCTGAGGGTAAGGAACCTCGATGCGGTGTTGCTGCAAGGCCTTCCAGATTGCACGATTCACGTCTGACAAGACGTTTGAGCGTCCGTTCTCGGGATCGGCGATCCAGAAGCCCACCTCCAGCTCAAAACCATCCGCGTCAAAACGCGTCAGCATCGCCTGAGGCGCCGGTTCAACCGAGACTCGCTCCACTTGCGCGACGGTTTTCTGAATCAGATCGAGAACGAAATCAATGTCCGCTTGGTAAGAAACCACAATCTTTGTGATGAGCCGCAGCGTCCGGTCGGTCAGCGAGTAGTTCTGCACGGGGCCGGAGACGAGCATTTCGTTGGGCACGACTGTCTCGATCCCATCCGCTCCCCGGACAACCGTGTAGCGGGTATTGATCTGTGTAACCTGCCCGGCATATTTGTCGACCACTACGACATCGCCTATGGCGAGGCTACGCTCCAGCAGGATCACGAACCCGGACACATAACTGCTGACGATTTTCTGCAAGCCCAACCCGATACCAACACCAAGTGCGCCGCCGAATACCGACAGCACAGTCAAGTCGATGCCGACCAATGACAGGCTGATCAATACGGCCAGCAGGATGAGCACTGCCCGTCCCATGCGCGCCATCACGGCACGCAGTGACGAATGCATCGTCTCCATGCGCATCAGCCGTTCTTCCAGCAAAGCACCGACCCAGAGCGCAATCACCAGGGTGATAACAACTGAGGCCGCCGCTTGTACGATCACCAGCAAGGATGCCTTGTGCCGCCCGATCGGTACCACAGTCTCATCGAGATATTGCACCAGTTCCGGCCACAAACCCGTGATATAGAGCGCCACCCCGCCCCATACCAGGGTCGCGAACCCCTTCTCGAACATCAGCAAAAAGCCGCCCGCTGGGCCGCCCTTGGCAAATATGCGTCGCAGCATGTGGAAGCACAGGCGTATCAATGCGAAAGAACCCACCAGTGGAATGGCGAGCCTGAGCAAATTCACGTGATGCCATTGCTCGATCACGACCTTCGAGAGTGCGATGAATCCCAACGCCAGCAACGGCCAAAGCACACGCACGAAACTCTCGACACCCAGGCGCATCACCCTTAGCTGGACATCACGGCTCGCCAATTTCGGACGCAGCATACGTGCCACTACCCAGCCAAGGGCGAGGCTCGAAAGAAGTGCTCCAAGCTGCCATAGCAAGCCGGGATCCTGAAGGTCGGACCAAAAATCGGAAAGAAGACTGGAAAGCAGGTTTTGTTTCATTTTTTATATGGCACCGCATCCTGGCGATGCCGCTCCCAATTCTGTGCATAGCGCGCTGCAAGCGCAGGATTACCCCGTGCGATCAGCACGTTCTCGGCGTTCTTATGCTGCGCGGTCCAGGTGAAATTGAAGCTGCCGGTGATAACTGCAGCATCGGCTGTGCCGGCATCGACCACCATGACCTTGTTGTGCGCATTCTGATACCGCGTTTCCAGCCACACCGGCAGGCCGGCTGCAGCAAGCTGCTGCACCACGGAAGAATCGACCTCCTCTACCTGGCCCGCATCAAGCAACACATTGACCTCGATGCCTCGGCGGTGGGCAGCGATAAGCGTAGTAGCGATTTTTTTATTGGTCAACAAATAGGCCTGCACCAGCACCTGCTTCTTGGCACTGCCGATAACATCGATCACCTCGGTTTCGATGTCATCCCATGGTGCAAACACGGCCTGCACTGATCCTAGCGCCGGCAAACGAAGCGGCTGAAGAGGCTGCTGCAGATCGGCCGCGATAGCGGACGATCCAGCCAGCAGAATAATGAAAACGAAGCCGACGGCGAAAGACGCCCGACGGATCATTTCTTCCGCTCAAATACTGCGGCGAAGAAGCCGTCGGTTTGATGGATGTGCGGGACCAGCTTCAGGTAGTCCTGCATGTCGAGCGCAACCTTCTGCTCGGCCAGAACATCTTTCATCGGGACCAGGCCGAAATCGGGATGCTTTGCGAGGAATTGTGTCGCAATTGCCTCATTCTCCTCATCGAGCAGGCTGCAGGTCGCATATACCAGTCGTCCACCCGGCTTCACCAGGCGCGCCGCACTGGTAAGAATGGATGTCTGTTTCTCATTCAGCTCGGCCACCGACGCAGGTGTCTGGCGCCATTTCATGTCGGGATTGCGGCGCAAGGTGCCGAGGCCGCTGCATGGCGCATCGACCAGCACGCGATCGATCTTTGCAACCAGTCGTTTGACCTTGGCATCGTTTTCATGCGCAATAACCACAGGATGCACATTCGACAGGCCGCTACGTGCAATACGCGGCTTGAGCTTGGCGAGACGCTTCTCTGAAACGTCAAATGCATAGAGCCGTCCGGTATTGCGCATCGCTGCACCGAGCGCGAGGGTCTTTCCTCCGGCGCCGGCGCAGAAGTCCACGACCATTTCCCCGCGTTTGGCGCCAACAATCTGTGCAAGCAATTGGCTGCCTTCGTCCTGCACCTCGATGGCGCCTTCCTTGAACAAGGGAAGATTCTGCAGCGCCGGCTTCTTCTTTACCCGGATACCGAGCGGCGCATACGGTGTCGGCTCGCACAGTATCGGTGCCTTGGCCAGTTCGGTAATCACATCGTCACGCTTGGCCTTCAGCGCATTGACGCGCAAATCAAGGGGCGCAGGTTGATTCAATGCCCCGGCCAGCTGCAATGTCGCTGCTTCGCCGTCGCGGGCGATCAGTTTCTCGAGCAGCCAATCGGGGAAATTCGCGCGTAGTGTCAGTGGCAACGAGGCGCGATCGATCTGCGCGATGTGTTGCAGCCAGTCGATTTCTTCCGGCGACAAACCGCCGAGCGCATCGACACCCACGGCATCTGCCAGACCCAGCAGCGTCAGGCGGCGCATGGCCGAACCTGAGCCGGATTCCGCGAAACTGCCATACATCAGCTTGTTTCGCAAAACGGCATAGACACCTTCGGCAATGGCGTTACGCTCGCGCGATCCCAACTTGGGGTGCTCACGAAAATAACGGGAAACGATGACGTCAGCGGGACCGGTAAAGCGCAGCACTTCGCGCAATACTTCTTCGGCATGAGTGACGACTGCAGGATGCAATCTCATGTGATTCTTTCAGATTTTAGGCGGGTTACTGCGAGTCCGCGACGCGGACAAGACCATTGTCGATAGACAGCTTCCCCTCGACAAACCAGCGTACGGCGCGCGGGTAAATGATGTGTTCCTGTACCAGAACGCGATGTGCCAACGTATCCTCCGTGTCGTCCGGAAGCACTGGCACGGCTGCTTGGGCAACTATCGGACCATGATCCAGCTCCGCCGTGACGAAGTGTACCGTGGCACCATGCACCTTGACGCCCGCCGCCAATGCCTGGCGATGCGTTGCCAACCCGGGAAAACTAGGCAGCAGGGACGGATGAATATTGAGCATGCGGCCGGCATAGTGTTCAACAAAAGCCGGGGTGAGAATGCGCATGAATCCAGCCAGCACGACGAGGTCAGGCGAGAACCGGTCTATGGCAATACGCAAGGCCACATCGAATGCGTCGCGCGTCGGAAACTCTTTGCTGACTACCACGTCGGTGGGAATGCCATGTTCGGCAGCGAAGGCCAGCCCTTCAGCGTCTGCCCGGTTGCTGATGACGGCTGCGATCCGGCATGGCCACTGTTCGTTACGAGCTGCGCGAACGATTGCCTGCATGTTGCTTCCGCGCCCGGAGATCAGGATGACGATATTTTTCATGGCGCGCATTTTACCGTACCGGCCTTGAGCGCCCGAAACAAAAAGCCGACACGGCGGTCGGCTTTCTGGACGCGGGACGCAGAACGATTGCTAAACGATTACTGGAACGAGTAGAAAACGCGGAAAGCGACTTTCTTTTCTGCCCAGAATTCGGCGGCATCGCGGAAAACATCGAGCAGGGTTTCGCGCGCCTCCTTGTCGAATTTCGGTGTGTTCGGAAGCTGTTCGATGACAATCAGAAAGCCAGGTTGCGGACCGGCCTTGTACGCGAGATCAGTCAGGCAATCGCCTAAGGCATCGAAATTCTTGCCGAAGTGCTTAGGAAAATGAAAAGCCTGCGCAATACACGCCAAAACCTGCTGCTTTGTTGTTGCTTCTGCGCAATATGCGTAAAGGAAGTGCTGCCCCAAACGCGCTGCTTCTTCCTGAAGGTCGGTCACCCGGAATGCGCGGATCGACTGCACCACATTCGAGGGTACGGTCTTGAACAGGCTCATGTTTTCCTCCGCTCGTGCAATTAGCGTTGCGGGTTCTCTATGCAATGGCTCGATTCGCATTTCGTTACTCTTTAATGCGCCTGAAGGTCGCATAATGATCGTCGGTGTAGTAATACTCACCCGAGGTGGCCGGCTCCCCGCCGGAGACGATTCGTCGTGCCCCTCGGTTGCGCGCGCCCGGCGTCTTTACCGTGAATTCGTGATAATACCCGCGCTTTTGCTTAGGTAAAACCCCTTCATAGTTTCGAAAGACCGTCCCGTCCTTTGCATAAGGAAAGGGACCGCCCTTCTTAATCAGCGCCAGCGTATGCCGAGCTTCTTTTGGCAGATGGTCAACGGTAATGACGCCTAGAGAATTTATCTCTTTGGCAAAAACCGTCGCAGAAAGCAGAATGGCTGCCAGGAAAAACAGCCAGTGTCTCAGGAACTTAACATTCACGTGGATAGCCCGCTGACTTAATTAAAAAATTAACAATGCCGGCGTTGTGATACCGTAGGGTAACTGGTTGTCAATCGTGAAGCAAGCGGCGAAAAGCAAATTCGACGATGTTTTCTAGTCACATCTTCGACAGTTTTTTTGACTTTAATAAAGCTAAGTGAACCGATTTAAGTGCGGAAATTTCTTGCCGCCAGAACGCTACACAACGCCGGCCCTGATTACAAATTGTTGCAATAATTACTTTGGACGCAACACTTGTCGGTAGTCCACCCGCCGCTGCCTGACGTTAAATAGAAGCAGAATCCAAGGAGAACGTCATGAGCAGATTCTTATCCATTTCCCCATCACGGCTGTTTGCAGGCCTTGGCCTTTCATTGCTTGCCCCGTTCGCATTGGCAGGAGGAAGCCCGGATGTAAGCTGGTCCGTCACCATCGGGTCACCACTGCCGCGCGTGTATATCCCCGCCCCTGTCGTGTATGTGGAACCGCAACCGGTCTACATCCGTCCGCAACCTGTCTATGTACGTCCTGCGCCAATCGTGCACTATGCTCCGACCTACTATGTCGAGGAAGGTCCATACCGCAAGTCCAAGCACCGTCACTGGAAGCATCGCCACCACCATGACGATTAACCGGTATTAAGAGCAGCAAAACAGATCCCGTGAAGGTCTGTGCCGATAAGCAACAACTACACACCTACGATCAAGCACTTCTTACAAGCACATCCTCCTCACCATGTGTCACGGCGGATGTGCTCTTCTCCCCGAAAAATGCAAGCACATCGGCGCGGCGTGCCATTGCATCCTTGAGACCCAGCTGAATCAGTTCGCAGGTATAACTTGCTTCAAAGAGCAGATAGGATGCCAGCGCTGCACCGCTGACTTCAGTTGCACCAATGGCACCCAAGAGCATGCGTACGGGAACCGGCAGACTGTGCACATGGCGGCTTGCGATTTCGTCCAGCCGCTCCGAAGGAGCGATGATGAGCGTGTCGATGGGACGCAAGGGCGTTTTCGCCCGCTGCTCCTCCGTCAAGACCGACAACGTCAGGTTAATTCTTGTCATCCGCTCGATATCCACGGCAAGGCTGTCGAGGAAAATGCTCGACAGCGCATGGCCGCCAATTTGTGCCAGCGTCGGATACCGTGCCGGCTCGGTTGTTTCACGCACCGGTTCTGTGAGACGCCCAGCACCAATCACCAGTACCTTGTCGGCACCGAGGTGAATCGCCGGCGAAATCGGCGCGAGCTGGCGCATTGATCCGTCGCCGAAATATTCACGCCTGCCATGGCAATAAATTGGCGTAGCGGGAAAAATGAGTGGAATAGCCGACGAAGCCAAAAGATGTTCGATGCCGATCTGGCCACGCAGTGCCAAGCGCTGTGACCGGACCCAAGGCTGAATTTCGGCTTCCGACTGAAAGAACGTGAGATGACGTCCGGCGCTGTACGACGATGCTGTCACTGCGAGTGCATGCAATTTGCCGTCGATGAGCGCAGCATCCAGCCTCGGGAAATTCAAGACCCTGTTAAGCAGGGTGATCAGAGGCGTATTGTCAAGCAAGGCGTTTGGCGGGCTGGTTTTCCATTTTCGCAGTAGCCAGCCGAACGACAGCAAGGACAGCCACTTCGCCCCGGACCGTATGACGCCCAGCGAGTCGGCGCGATATACCTGGTCCGCAGTGAAATGCTTCCAAACCTTCAGCGTTTTCTGCAGGCCCTCGCCAAAGTTGTCGGCATGGCATGCCAGCGCGGTTGCATTGATCGCGCCGGCTGAAGTGCCGCAAATGATGTCGTAAGGATTACGCTCAGGTTGCCAGCCGGCTTCCTGCAATATTGCGGATACGCCTTGCAGAACGCCCACCTGATACGCTGCTCGCGCACCACCGCCGGTAAGGACAAGGCCCGTTTTCTTTCTGCTTTCCATAGCGAAAGATTAGCAGGCTCGCCTCCGTTTGGGAGGAAAGAAAAACGGGATCAACGAGAAATACAACGCCGAATTCAGTTCACTTCGCAGGGCCTCGGGCGAAAACGAATGGCGGCGCCTCAGTCTCCGCGGACAATCCCCTCTCGTCGCGGATCTGCTCCGCCAAACCACATTTCCTCACCATGGATATTGGCGCGCATGATGCCTTGCAAGCCGGAGGTCTGCTCCATCAAACGCACATTGTGCCCCTTCGCTTTGAGCTGTTCGACTAGAGAATCGGGAACGCGTCCCTGCTCCAGTTCGGTTGGACCGTTGCGGCTGCCGAAATTGGGCAGGCTGATCGCCTGCTGCACGTTCAATCCCCAGTCAAGCGTTCCGACGAGCACCTTGCCGACATAGTTGATGATGGCCGAACCACCCGGCGAACCAGCCGAGAGCACCAGCTTCTTCGTTGCCTTTTCGAATACCAGCGTGGGCGCCATTGAACTGCGCGGCCGCTTCCTGGGTTGCACCCGGTTGGCGATGAGTCCATTGGCATCTACAGCATCGAAGGAAAAATCCGTCAGCTGATTATTTAGCAGGAAGCCGCGAACCATCTGGCGCGAGCCGAATGCATCCTCGATCGTCGTTGTCATCGAAATCGCATTGCCATAGCTGTCGACCACAGAGATATGTGATGTCGACGGCCATTCGGGAGAATTATCGATACCCTGCGCCAGTGCGGTCGCCGGCGGCGTACCGGGTTTTGCCTGTCCCATTGATTTGTCGCTAATCAGTGCAGCCCGCGAGCCGAGATAGGTCTTGTCCAAAAGCGCCTTCGGGCTGCTGCCGGGAAGCGGGACGAAGTCGGTATCTGCCACGTAGCGGCCACGATCCGCATAGGCAAGCCGCCCTGCTTCGGAAAACAGGTGTACTGCCTCGGCATTAAGGACGCCGTCCTTCGGTGCATGCACGCTGAGGTTCTTGTGTTCCAGGATGCCGAGCAGTTGAGCAATGGCGATGCCGCCGGAGGACGGTGGTGGCATGCCGCACACCGTCCAGATCTTGTAGTCGGAACAGACCGGCTCGCGAAGCTTTGCGCGATAGGTGGCGATATCGGCGGCAGTCAACTTGCCAGGATTGGTCGGATGGCTCGCGACCTTCGCTTCAATATCGCGCGCGATCTGTCCGTGATAGAAACTGTCGGCGCCGCCGGCAGCAATTTCGCGGAGCACAGAGGCAAGCTCGGGGTTTTTCAATACGTATCCAGCGGGGCGTGAATTTCCATCCTTGTCGTAGAAATAGGCGGCAGCGACCGGATCCTTCTTCAAGTGCTGCTCGCTCTTCAACATGGCCGCAAGTCGCGGGCTGACCGCGAAGCCCTCTTCCGCAAGCTTGATGGCCTGAGCAAAGAGAGATGCCCACGGCAGCCGACCGTACTGCTGATGCGCCATTTCCAGCATGCGCAGCACGCCCGGCGCACCGACTGAGCGGCCGCCGACCACGCCATCGTAAAAACTGACCGGCTTGCCGTCAGGCTGCAGGAACAAGCTCTCTGTCGCCGCGGCCGGTGCGGTTTCCCTTCCATCGAATGCCTTTACAAGATTGCCGTCGAAGTGGAGCAGGAACGCGCCACCGCCGATGCCCGAGGACTGCGGCTCCACAAGAGTGAGTACCATTTGCACTGCGATTGCCGCATCAATTGCAGAACCACCGGCGCGCAATACCTGATAACCGGCTTCGGTCGCAAGCGGGTTGGCTGCAGCGACCATGAACTTCTTTGCCACCCACCCCGGTTTTTCCGTGTATCCGGTAGCACGTTCAGGCGCTTGCATTCCCGGCTGCTGCATGGATTGCTGAGCGCTCTGTTGATGTACCGATGTTTGAGGGCCGGCACAGGCGACGAGCAGAAGAGATGCAAGGACGACTGGCGTTATTTTTGTTGTGCGCATGTATGAGTCCGAAAAGAAAAAGGCAAGCATTACGCTTGCCTTAGTCTAGTTTGCCCGCTCCCGGCTGTCATGGCCACAAGTCGCCAAATTCATGGCGTTTTGCGTTTGCTCACCTGTGGCAGCAAAATTGCCCGCACCTCAGGGATGCAGGCAGTCTCCGTTTTACTTGGGTTGCATGCGGATGGCACCGTCCAGACGGATGGATTCACCATTGAGCATCACATTCTCGATGATGGTCTTGGCGAGAATCGCATATTCTGCCGGCTTGCCGAGGCGCGGAGGGAACGGCACCATGCGGCCAAGCGCATCCTGCACTTCTTGTGGCATGCCGAGCAGCATCGGCGTTTCAAAAATACCGGGCGCAATTGTCATTACACGGATGCCGTTGCGCGACAAGTCACGTGCCATCGGCAACGTCATTCCAACGACTGCGGCCTTCGAGGCACCGTAAGCGACCTGACCGATCTGTCCATCATATGCAGCGACCGACGCGGTGTTAATGATGACGCCACGCTCACCATCGGCACTGGCTTCTGTCTTGGACATGGCATCTGCAGCCAGACGAGCCATGTTGAAAGTGCCGACAAGATTGATGTTGATCGTCCGCTGGAATACATCCAGCGGGTGCGGGCCGTCCTTGCCGACCGTCTTCACGGCCGGTGCAACACCGGCGCAATTCACCAGTCCGCGCAACGTTCCCATTGCCACGGCCGTATCCACGACCGCCTTTGCATCTGCTTCCGAGGTGACGTCGCATTTGATGAAGCGGCCCTTCAGTTCCGTCGCGAGTTTTTCGCCCGGTTCCACCTGCACGTCGGCCAGCACCACCTTGCCGCCGTTGTCAACGATCATGCGTGCCGTCGCGGCACCAAGGCCGGACGCACCGCCAGTGATGATAAATACGTTGTCCTGAATCTGCATTTGCCCCTCGACTTGAAAAACGGAAATATTCTTACGTTTACGTAAACGTAAAACACGGCCAATTGTAGCCAATTTTGAAGTGGAAAAGCAAAAGGCAGCCGAAGCTGCCTTTTGAGTGCCGGACTTACCTCTTATGGTTTAGCCGGGGGAACGACAGGCGCAGTTGCCGTCGACGCAACCGGGGCGACGGTGACCGCTGGCGCAGCGGACGCATGTTCGCGTGTCTCCTGCATTCCCACTGCAGGCAGCAATGGCACCAGAAGAAGCGCAACGATGTTGATGATCTTGATCAGCGGATTGACGGCGGGACCTGCCGTATCCTTGTATGGATCGCCGACGGTGTCTCCGGTCACGGCTGCCTTGTGCGCATCCGAGCCCTTGCCTCCATAATTGCCGTCTTCGATGTACTTCTTCGCGTTGTCCCAGGCGCCACCGCCGGTCGTCATCGAGATCGCGACAAACAGACCGGTAATGATGGTTCCCATCAGCAAGCCGCCCAATGCCGCCGGACCGAGGATCAGGCCAACCAAGATCGGCACCACCACCGGAAGCAGCGACGGGATGATCATCTCTTTGATTGCCGACGCGGTCAGCATGTCGACCGCCTTATCGTATTCCGGTTTGGCCTTGCCTTCCATGATGCCCTTGATGTCACGGAACTGGCGACGCACTTCGATCACGACAGCGCCAGCGGCACGTCCCACCGCTTCCATTGCCATCGCGCCGAACAGGTAGGGGATCAGGCCACCGATGAACAGGCCGACGATCACCATCGGATTGGAGAGGTCGAACGATGTGCTCTTGCCGACCGAATCCAGCGCGTGGGTGTAGTCGGCAAACAGCACCAGTGCAGCGAGGCCGGCGGAACCGATCGCATAGCCTTTGGTAACCGCCTTGGTGGTATTGCCCACCGCATCGAGCGGGTCGGTAATAGCGCGCACCGAGTCCGGCATATCCGCCATTTCAGCGATACCACCTGCGTTGTCGGTAATCGGACCATAGGCATCCAGCGCGACGATGATGCCGGCCATGGACAACATGGAAGTTGCGGCAATCGCGACGCCGTACAGGCCAGCCAGCCAGTAGGCAACAAGGATCGCAACGCAGACAGCGAGCACCGGGTAGGCGGTTGCTTTCATCGACACGCCAAGGCCGGCAATGATGTTCGTGCCATGGCCGGTCGTGGAGGCCTCGGCGATGTGACGCACCGGCTTGAACTCCGTGCCGGTATAGTATTCGGTGATGTAAACCATCAGACCGGTCAGAACGATACCGACGACTGCGGAACCGATCATGGGCATGCGCATCGGTTCCGGCATGACGAGCCAGGTAACGACAGCAAAACCGATCAAGGACAGGCCGGCTGCCCACCAGAGTCCCGTGTACAGCGCCGACATGATTTTCTTGCCGGGTTTGGCCTTTACCATCGAGCAGCCTACGATGGATGCGAGGATCGACACGCCGCCAAGCAGAAGCGGATACAGGATCGCTTCTGTTTCTGCCCCCTTGACCATCAGCGCACCGAGCAAC
The DNA here is from genome assembly GCA_035654275.1 of Noviherbaspirillum sp. Lineage (GTDB taxonomy): Bacteria > Pseudomonadota > Gammaproteobacteria > Burkholderiales > Burkholderiaceae_D > Noviherbaspirillum. The sequence continues at coordinate 84,667 of DASRXG010000013.1, read as the reverse complement.
ATCGTTGCGATCAACGTTACGACGTAAGTCTCAAACAGGTCGGCTGCCATACCAGCACAGTCACCGACGTTATCGCCCACGTTGTCGGCAATAACGGCGGGGTTACGCGGGTCATCTTCCGGAATGCCTGCCTCCACCTTGCCAACCAGGTCGGCACCGACGTCAGCGCCCTTGGTAAAAATGCCACCGCCCAGACGGGCAAAGATCGAAATCAGCGAAGCTCCAAAGCCCAATCCAATCAGCGGCTTGATCACGTCGTGTGCCGATGCACCGTCACCCGCGCCACGGACATTCAGGATCCAGTAGAAAAGGGCAACGCCCAGCAGGCCAAGGCCAACAACGAGCATACCGGTGATTGCGCCACCCTTGAAGGCAACATTGAGAGCCTCATTCATCCCCTTGGTTGCGGCCTGCGCAGTGCGAACGTTCGCCCGCACCGATACGTTCATTCCGATGAATCCGCATGCACCGGACAAGACGGCACCAATCAGGAATCCGAGTGCAGTGTTCAGGCCGATCCCGGGAAGGACGGCGAGTACGACAAACAGCACAACGCCGACGATGCCGATCGTGCGGTACTGACGTGCCAGATAAGCCGCCGCCCCCTGCTGCACCGCTGCAGCAATCTCCTGCATGCGCGCGTTGCCCGGCTCCTGTTTCAGAATCCAACTACGGGACATCAGTCCATAGAGTACGGCTATCACGCCGCACGCCACGGCAAACCACAGACCTGTTGCCATATCGATTCCTCCATGATGTTCACGACAAAGTTAAAACAACCACGACGTTCGGAGGACGGCGACGGCATACGCCCGTGGACAGATATGGGTATCTACCGTCGTCGTCCTGCGATTACTGCTTACTGCAAAACTTTCGTGCAAGCTTCGAATTTCGCTGCGTTGCACCAGCAAGTGCTTCGACTGTGAAGAAATGCATCCGTTGCTATTCTTGCATACCGGTTTTTGTTTTAGCGATTTCTACTGGTAATCTGTTCGGAATCTTTGATATGGATTAGATGCTGCATAGGGCATGACGAAAAAAAAGCGGACCCGAGGTCCGCTTTTCTTATTCTGCCAACGCAGCGAAGGCTTTATCCCTGATCGTTTCGACCGGGCCGACGCCCGCAATCTTGCGATATTTTGGCGCGCCCGGCTGGCCGGACTGAGCCCATTTGTTGTAATAGTCGACCAGCACCTCGGTTTGTTCGTGATATACCTTCAGGCGCTTTTGCACGGTCTCTTCTTTGTCGTCGTCGCGCTGAATCAGGTCCTCACCGGTGACGTCGTCTTTTCCTGCAACCTTGGGCGGGTTGAACTTGACGTGATAGGTGCGGCCCGACGGCTGGTGAACACGGCGGCCGCTCATGCGTTCGATGATCGCTTCGTCAGGAACGTCGATCTCCAGCACATAGTCGATTGCCACACCGGCTTCTTTCATCGCATCAGCCTGCGGAATGGTGCGGGGGAAACCGTCGAACAGGTAGCCGTTGGCGCAGTCAGGCTGCTTCAGGCGATCCTTGACCAGGCCAATGATGATGTCGTCCGACACCAGGCCTCCGGCATCCATCACCTTCTTGGCTTCCAGTCCAAGCGGCGTGCCAGCTTTGACCGCAGCGCGCAGCATATCCCCGGTGGAGATCTGGGGAATGTTGAACTTTTCCTTGATGTAATTGGCTTGCGTGCCCTTGCCGGCACCAGGTGCTCCTAACAGGATGAGGCGCATGAGTTTTTCCTAAGACTGGTTTTAAATTCTTTTTGCGGTGACGGGCAGACTTCTCCCAAAGTCATGCTTTTTATCACACGAACATTGCATGAAACTTACCACAGAATTCCGCCGATTCGATCCCCGGGGGACCGATTTCCGCTAATTTCCTGTTTTGTAATGCTGGCGGACGCGAGCCAGGTCCTCGGGAGTATCCACACCAGCGGCCGGGGCGTCCTGCGTGATATGGACGGCGATCGGATAGCCGTGCCAAAGGACACGCAGTTGTTCCAGTGCTTCGATTTGCTCCAGCGGAGACATTTCCAGCGTCGGGTAGGCCTGCAAGAAAGCGTTGCTGTAGGCGTAAAGCCCGATATGGCGCAGCGGACGGTAGCCAGCGGGTACGTTTTCCCTGGACTGGGCAAACGCATCCCTGTGCCAGGGAATGGTGGCGCGCGAAAAGTACAGCGCCTTGCCAGTCTTATCCAGCACGACCTTGACCACGTTCGGGTTGAAGATTTCGGCGACCTCGCCGATCGGATGCGCAGCCGTGGCCATTGGGACATTGGCGGATACCAGTGCGGCAGTAGCAGAAATCAGGTCCGGCGAAATCAGGGGCTCATCGCCCTGCACGTTCACGATTACCGCGTCCGATGGCAGCTTCATCGCTGCGGCGACTTCCGCTATGCGGTCCGTCCCTGATGGGTGGTCGGCCCTTGTCATGTGAACTGTCACGCCATGCGCATTGCATGCGGCAACAATATCGGCGTGGTCGGTGGCGACAATGATCTGCGCAGCGCCGGACTGCGCTGCGCGTTCGGCGACCCGGACAACCATCGGTTTGCCGCCGAGGTCAGCCAGCGGCTTGTTCGGCAGGCGGGTAGATGCCAGGCGAGCAGGAATAATGACGGTAAAAGACATGCTTGGATGCGCCGCTAGCGCTGTTGTTCTTATCAGCTATTGGAGGGCGCTGCACTCAGGTCGCGCGCTTCGTCAGCCCACATGATCGGAATGCCGTCGCGGATAGGATAAGCGAGTTTGTCCGGCTTGCAGATCAGCTCCTGCGCGTTCTTGTCATATTCGAGCGGGCCCTTGCAAAGGGGGCAGACCAGGATATCAAGCAGTCGGGCGTCCACGACATTTCTCCACTATTCGTTCAGCCAGCGCGCGATCGATGCGCGCCGTCACAGGTACGACCCACAGGCGCGGATCGTTTTTCATCGTATCAAGATGCATGCATTTTACTGCATCCTTCTCGGTGATCAGGATGATATCTGCCTGAATATCTGTAAATGGGTTGCCGGTATAGTCATAGTGGTCGGGTAGCGGCATCTCTTCAATCGTGAGCCCGGCCTTGCGCAGCATGGCAAAGAAGCGCGCAGGATTACCAATGCCCGCCGCCGCGACGATACGGCACGGGGGCAAGGCAGATAAGGCAGATAACTCCATGGTTTGCGATGGATCAGCAAGGCGTTCGGCAACATTGCCCGCCAGTTGCATGCGGATGATTGGGTCCGGGATTCCTTCAGGCACTCGTTCACTGTTTACCACCGTGAAGTCGCGCCGGCGCGAAGCAGGCTCGCGCAATGGCCCGGCCGGCAGGGTCCAGCCATTGCCGTTTCCCCGCTCGTCACACAGCACAATTTCCACATCCCGCTGCAGCGCATAGTGCTGCAGACCATCATCGGAAATAATGAGGTTGAGCTCGGGATGCGCCGCCAACAGAGCCTGCGCCGTCGCCACGCGGTTGCGCCCGACCATGACCGGGCAGCCGGCACACCGGGCAATCAGTGCCGGTTCATCGCCGACACTGGCAGGCGCCGACGTTGATGTAACTTCGACGGGAGTGTCATTACTGGAACCGTAGCCGCGTGAAATCACGCCGGGAACGAATCCGGCACGACGCAGCTCCGCAACCAGCCAGATAGTGAGCGGTGTCTTGCCAGTGCCGCCGATGAAGATGTTGCCGACAACGACGACAGGCACGGGCAGGCGGGTGCTTTGGAGTACGCCAGCCTTGTACAGCGCACGCCGCGATGAGGCGAGCAGGCGAAAGAGCAGGGAAAGAGGCCACAAGGTCCAGGCAAGCAGGCCGCGCCGCAGCCACGCACGCGTCAGGACGTCTTCCAGCCTGCCCGTCATTTTTTGCCGCTGGTCTGTGCGGCGAAGGTGACCTTCTCGAATCCGGCCAGGCGGGCCGCCTCCAGCACGTTGATCACGGTCTGGTGGGCTGCGGTGGCATCGGCATTGATGATAATGACCGGGTCTTGTTTCGATTGGCCGCGGGCGTTGGCGACATTCTTCAGCTCATCCGCCAGGCCGGCTGCGTCGCGGGCGGCGATTCGCGTGTTGTCGATCGCATAGCTGCCTTGAGCATCGACGGCAACGTTGATTTCCATCGGTTGTTCGACCGCCTTCTCGGCATCGGCCGTCGGCAGCGTGATCTGGAGCGCCGTGAACTTGCTGTATGTGGTGGTCACCATCAGGAAGATCAGGATCACCAGCAAGACGTCGATGAAGGGAATCAGGTTGATTTCCGGATCGTCGCGGCCCTTGCCTTTACGAAAGTCCATTGCCATGGGATGCCTTACTTGCGGTTGCCGTGCACGGTATCGACGAACTTCACAGCCTGCTGCTCCATATCGACGATGAAGCTGTCGACCAGGGCGCGGAAGTGGCGGTAGAAGACCAGTGCGGGCATCGCAATCGCCAGGCCGAAGCCGGTGTTATAGAGGGCAATGGAGATACCGTGTGCGAGTTGTGCCGGATTGGTGCCGACAGCGTTCTGTGCACCGAAAATCTCGATCATGCCGACCACCGTGCCGAACAGGCCCATCAGCGGAGCGAGCGTCGCAATGGTACCGAGCGTGGTGAGAAAACGCTCGAGTTCGTGCGCTGTGCCGCGCCCTGCCTCTTCGATGGATTCCTTCATTACGTCGCGCGGCGCATTGATGTTGCGCAGGCCGGCGGCAAGCACGCGGCCGAGCGGGGAATTTTGTTCCAGATTGGAAATGACGTCAGGGCCAATCTTGCCATTGTGATAGACACGGATGACTTCACTGAGCAGGTTTGGCGGCAGGATGCGGGAGCGTCGCAGGTACAATATCCGTTCGATGATTAAGGCCAGTCCGATAACGGAAGCAATCAGCAGCGGCCAGATCGGCCAGCCAGCGGCTTGAATAATGGCGAGCAAAAGTGGCTCCTTGGGTTAATTCATTCGGATGCAGAATGTAACGTGTTGAGCCCTGCTGGGCAAGCGCCGCGAAGCAACAATGCCCACGAAAAAGTTCTTCACAGAGGCTGTGGATAACACTGTGGGCAATTACTGAAGTAGATCCCAAAGTATCTGATTCAAAAGGGTTTTTGCTTGCTGCACAGAAATCATGCAGATTTACACATCTCTTTAAAATCAAAGACTTAGCAGATTGCGGAGTTGAATGTAAGCAATTGTGACACGCAGATGACGAGTTGGCGCGCCTGTGGACAGGTTTTGCCCCGGAAGACCGCATGAATACTAGAAGTACAACAGAAAACATCGAATCGGCGCCGCCGGTGCTGACGGTTTCAGCCCTGAACCAAGCAGTGGCGCGGATGCTGGAGCGAAACTTCCCGCTGGCGTGGGTTTCCGGAGAGATCTCCAATTTCACCCGCGCCGCGTCCGGGCATTGGTATTTCACCCTTAAGGACGACGCAGCCCAAGTGCGGGCGGTGATGTTCCGCGGGCGGGCGCAGTATGCCGGCTTCAATCCGCGCGAAGGCGACAAGGTGGAAGTGCGCGCCCTCGTGACCCTGTATGCGCCACGCGGGGATTACCAGCTCAATGTCGAGGCGATCCGGCGCGCGGGCGTGGGCAACCTGTACGAGGCCTTCCTGCAACTGAAGGAAAAGCTCAATGCGGAAGGATTGTTCGACCCGAAGCGCAAGCGGCCGCTCGCCCTATTTGCGCGGACCGTCGGCATCGTGACAAGCCCGCAGGCAGCGGCGTTGCGCGACATCCTGACTACCTTGCGGCGCCGCGCTCCGCATGTGCGGGTGATCCTTTATCCGGCACCGGTGCAGGGCGAAGGCGCGGGTCAGAAAATCGCACAGGCCATCGCAACTGCCTCGGCACGGGCCGAATGCGACGTACTCCTGGTATGCAGGGGGGGCGGCAGCATCGAGGATCTGTGGTCATTCAACGAAGAAGTGGTGGCGCGCGCGATCGTCGCGTGTTCGATGCCGGTCATCTCGGGCGTTGGCCATGAGACGGATTTCACCATTGCGGACTTCGCTGCCGACCTGCGGGCACCGACACCCACCGCTGCGGCGGAAATGGCTGCCGCGCCGCGCGCGGACTGGCTCGCTACACTGGAGGCGCACGCGGAGGACCTCACGCGCGCGTTGCGGCGGCAGCTGGCGGATGCATCCCAGACACTGGACTGGCTGTCACGCCGACTGGTCAGCCCGGCGGCTTACATTGCACATGAGCGGCTGAAGCTGCGCGGTTTGCAGACACGCCTGGCGCATGCAACGCGCACACCGCTGAACCAGGCTCGCTTTGCCATATCCCATTTGCAGACTCGCCTTGCGGCCCAATTTCCCAAAACCGCGCCCCACCGTGCCCGCCTTACCGAGGAAGCACGACGCATGACGACCCGCATGGCGGTCCAGAACGCGCAACGTCGCCAGGCCTTGGCCGCACTTGCCGCGCAGCTGGAACTGCTGAATCCGCAGCGCACGCTGGAACGCGGCTATGCGATGGTTCTCGACAGCAAAGGCCGGATCATCCGGGCGCCGAAAGACCTGCGGCCAAGGGATACGGTAACCATGCGTCTTGCGGAAGGATCGGCGGAAGTCGGTATTGCAAGTGTGCAGCCGACGCTCGACTGAGAGGCTGACGAGGAGAGATAAACCTGGTGTTTCCCGTCAGCTTTCCGCGGCCGGATTGCCGCCGGGAGTTCCGCCATCGCCTTGGCGTTGCATCAATGGACGGCCTCCTGCAGGTTTGCGGCAACCGACATACAATTGAAGCCTTTCAAAAACGACATTAACTGCAGAAATAGAAAGGAAGCACCATGGAACACACCCTGCCACCCCTGCCCTACGCGATGGACGCCCTGCAACCGCACATCTCGAAGGAGACGCTGGAGTACCACTACGGCAAGCATCATCAGGCGTATGTCACCAACCTGAACAACCTGATCAAGGGTACCGATTTCGAAAACGCTTCGCTGGAAGACATCATCAAGAAGTCCTCTGGCGGCCTGTTCAACAACTCTGCGCAGGTCTGGAACCACACCTTCTTCTGGAACTGCATGAAGCCCAACGGCGGCGGTGCGCCGACCGGTGCAGTCGCCGATGCAATCAACAAGAAGTGGGGCTCCTTCGACAAGTTCAAGGAAGAATTCACCAAGTCTGCAGTGAGCAACTTCGGCTCCGGCTGGACCTGGCTGGTCAAGAAGGCCGACGGCTCCGTCGACATCGTCAACACCTCCAACGCCGCCACGCCGCTGACCACGGCCGACAAGGCACTGCTGACCTGCGACGTGTGGGAGCACGCCTACTACATCGATTACCGCAATGCCCGTCCGAAGTTTGTCGAGGCATTCTGGAACCTGGTCAACTGGGATTTCGTCGCGAAGAACTTCGCTTAAAGGCTTGCGGCAGCTGTGCCGCCCCCCCCCGCTCCGACTTACGAGCGCAGCACCAACCTTCAGGCGGTGCATGAAGAAAGCCAGCGTATGCAACACGCTGGCTTCTTTTTTGGAGTGCTCAGTCCGACTACATCATCCCGTCGTCAGTACGGAAGCGCCGGATTGCGGCGTCGACCATGCCCTCCGTACTACCGCCGACCGTGTATTGTTCCCTCAGGTAGGTGGCATCGCTGCCGGTGTGCGTGGCTCTGTATAGATGCTCGATCGCCTGCAGGCTGCCGGCCTTCTCCGCGTAAGGTTCCATTTTCCGCAATGTCGTCAGGATGTCTTCGCGGATGGAAAGCGATTCATGGGTCTTGGGATGCACCAGAGTGCCATCCATGCCGAAGCGGCAAGCCTGGAAACGGTTGAAGTTGTAGACAAGATAATCATCCTCGACCGGCGGGGCTTCGGTGCGGTCAAGCAGGTAGCTGCACAAGGCCTGCAGGTAGCACGCCAGCGCAGCGGCCCGCTCCACATTCAGTGGCGTATCGCACACGCGCAGTTCGATGGTGCCGTATTCCGGCTTGGGACGGATGTCCCAATAGAAGTCCTTCATGCTCTTGACGATGCCGGTGTCTTCCATGCGGGCGAAATAATCCCGCCCGAACTGTTCCCAGCTCAGCAGGAACGGCGCGCGACCGCTGAGCGGAAATGCAAATACCGAATTGAGACGCGCCGAATTGAACAATGTATCCCTGCCCTGGAAATACGGCGACGATGCCGATAGGGCGATGAAATGCGGCACATAACGATTCAGCGAATGCAGCAGGAACAACGCATCATCGCCAGAGCCGCAGCCCACATGCACATGCTGGCCAAACACCGTGAACTGCTTGGCGAGGTAGCCGTACAGCGCCGACACTTGCTTGAAGCGCGGCTTGGAGAAAATCTTCCGTTCCGACCACTTTTGGAAGGGATGCGTGCCACCACCGCACACGCCGACATTGAGCATGTCGCCCGCATGTACCAGTGTGTCGCGAATCTTGCGTAATTGCGCGAGCAGCTCCGTGTGGTTGGTATGGATGTCGGTATTTATCTCGATCATGCTTTCCGTGATTTCCGGCGTGACATTGCCGGGGAACGGCTTGCGTCCCAGAAGATCGAGCATGTCCGGACTGGAATCCGTCAGATCGAAATCGCTCAGGCTGACAAGTTGCAGTTCCAGCTCGACGCCGAGCGTCAGCGGCGCGGATTGCTTGAATGGTTCCAATGGCATGCTCAGACCTCCGTCTTGTCCGGTGTTTCTTTTGCCCAGATCAGCGCCCGCTGCGTGATGACCGGACCGATCACTTCGAGCAGCAACACCATCGCCGACAGCGGCAGCAGCGTATCGATAAACTCCGCGCCAACGTTACGCGTCTGTTCAAGAAGCAGGATCACGAATACAGACATGGGCGCGAGCGCCATGCCGGCCAATGCACCCTTGCGCCACGAAATGCCGCTGACACGCGCAAAAGCGGCGACGCTAATGATCTTTGCCAGAAAGCGCGCTACTAGGAGCGCCAGACCGAGTACCATGCCGTCCACAACCTTGTCCCACGATAGGGTAGTTGCAACGAAGAAGAACAAGACAACGGTCAGCAAATCTCCCATCACACCAAAATTGCGCTGGGCCTGACTGAGTGCGACGCGGCGGTGCCGTGCGACGATCCCGAATGTCAGGGTAGCAAGTACGGGAGAAAAACCAAAGGCATAGGTGACGGCAACCAGCAGGATGACGGCAATGGCAAAGGCCAGCGTGGCATCACGCGCCAAGCTGCCCAGTCTCCTCAGGATCGCTGGCACGGCCACGCCAAACACGCCCCCCAGTGATGCCGACACCGCCAGCACAACGAGGCTGTTCCATGTCGCATGCAGGAGACTGCCGGACGTCTGGAAAACCCCGATGCCGATAATGACCTTGAAGGCGAAGACAGCCATGACGCAGTTCAACGCCGACAGGTGGACCACCCGTTCAGTCACCTGCCCGGAACCGCCTTGCTCATTCACCACCCGCAAGATGCCGGCCGGAGAGGTTGCCATCGCCAGGGAGGCGAGCATCAGCCCGGTCATTGGCGGCGCACCGAACGAGTCGGCGACCAGATACACCACTGCGAATGTTGCGGCCGCCTCGACCACACCGGTGACGGCAATCCATGGATTGACCCGCATCCAGTGCAAGTTGATGCGATAACCCAGCTCAAACAGGATTAGGCCGAATGCCACATTTGACAGCAGCATAAATGTGCCGCCCTCGATGTCCGGTAGCAAGCCGCCACCGACATTGGCAAATATGAAGCCGACCAGCCCGTATAAGCTGATACGCGGCAGCCCTGTCCAGCGATACACGAACTCCCCCGCCACCCACGCGATAGCGAGCGCGAAAGGCCATGCAAGCTGGGATACGGCTAGCAAAAAATCAGGCATGTTCTTCCTTCTTTAATCGGGCATGTGCCCGGGATTCAATCGTAGATGTGGTCATGCGATACGTGCCGCAAGACATGGCTTCGCCAGCCGGCCAATCAATTCGTCAAGTAATTGCACCATTTCCAGCCGGTGATGCAGGTGGAACTCCGCCGCACTATCGGCCGACTGCTCGACACGCACCGACAGCACGTCTTCACGCTGGAGCCTGAATATATCCTCATCCGTTGCATCGTCTCCAACATACAGGACGGCAGATGTCCCGGTCGCCTCAATGAGTCGCTCCAGCGCGGTACCCTTGGTGATGCCATCCGATGGCAACAGGTTGAACACGCACTTGCCGCCGATGACATGCGCTTCGGGCAACAGGCTCGAGAACAACTTCCCAAGATGCATTTCAGCCTTCTCGCGGTCGCGCGCCAACCGATAGTGGACCGAAAGCGAATAGGTTTTGTTTTCGATCCAGATTCCCGCCTCGAAAATTCCACGATCCTTCAACGCCCCGGACAGGTGTCGCTCCCATTCGATGCACACCTTCCGATATGTCTCGGCATGATGCTCCCAACCCGGAATTCCTTCAATCCCGTGATTGCCGATGACGAAATCCGGTAAAAAATCCAGCCTCAGTCCGATATCTTCCACAGAGCGGCCGGTAACAATCGCCACCTGTGCGCACTCGGAAAGCGTGGCGAGCCGGCGCGACACGGCCGCCGGTATGGATGCCCGCTCCGGCTCTTTCACGATCGGAGCCAACGTGCCGTCGAAGTCGAAGGCACACAGCATGCCGGGTCGGACGATTTGATCAAGGCGCTGCGCGCCGCATTCGAATAATGGTAAGGACATGTTCAGACTACCCGGCGTAAATGCCTGTGACTGTGTGAATGGATCTTCGACATGACGCGCTCGCGCTGGCGAAGACGGGCCGCGTCCACGAGCATATGACCGGCCCAGCGGTAAACGTTGAAATCCCGGACCAGCGTACGCATGCTGCGCATGCGCTCGCGCTGCTCTATCTCCGGCATCGTCAGAGCGCGGTGCAATGCCTCCGCGCCCTGCTCGATGTGATACGGGTTGATGATCAGCGCTTCATGCAGCTCTCGGGCCGCGCCAGTAAACTGACTGAGAACCAGCACGCCCTGCTCATCATCTCGCGCGGCGATGAATTCTTTTGCAACCAGGTTCATGCCGTCGTGCAGACTCGTCACCATGCAGACATCCGCAGCGCGATAGTAGCGCTGCAGCGCGTCCTGCCCATGATGCTCGGTCTTGAGAACAATCGGCTGGTAGCTACCGTTCGAGAAGCGCTGGTTGATGCGTTGTGCGAGGTTGCGTACCCGTGCCTCGAAATTCTGATATTCGTCCAGCGACGAGCGGCTCGGTGCCGCAATTTGCACCAGGCTGAATCGTCCAACCATGTCCGGATTGAGCTCCAGCATCCGCTCCACCGCCTGGAAGCGCTCGACGATACCTTTCGTGTAGTCGAGGCGATCAACGCCGATACCAAGCAAGTGATCCTGCGGCAGGCCGAGCAGCTTGCGGATGCCGGTGCGGCAGTCCGCAACACTCTCGCCTCCCATCTCCTCGTCCTCGGGCCATGCAATCGAAATTGGATAGTGCTCAACCTGTGTCAGCTTGCCGCCGAAGGTAATGGTCGATGCTTCATATTCGATGCGCGTTTCCAGATAGCGGTCCACCGTTTCAAGGAAATTCTTGCGATGGAACGGCGTATGGAAACCGAGGATAGTGCTGCCCAGCAGACCCTCGAGGATCTCCTCGCGCCACGGGCAGATGCCAAAGGATTCCGAATTCGGCCACGGAATATGCCAGAACGTGATGATGGTTGCCTTGGGCAGTACATCGCGCACCATCCGTGGCAGCAGCGCAAAGTGGTAATCCTGCACCAGCACCACCGGATCGTCAGTGCGGGCCTCGGCAATCACTGCATCGGCGAAGCGTTGGTTAACTTTCACGTACTGCTCCCAGTCCGTCGAGCGGAATACCGGCCGCACGTGCGCGATATGGCACAACGGCCACAGTCCCTCATTGGCGAAGCCGTAGTAATAGCCCTGCTCTTCTTCCTTCGACAACCAGACGCGGCGCAGCGTATAGCTGGGATGCCCCGGCGGCACAGCGACATGGTCGTGCCGGTCGACGACCTGCCTGTCCGCCGAGCCGCTTCCGTGGGCGATCCATGTGCCGGAACAGGCGCGCATGACCGCTTCGACGGCCGTCACCAGGCCGCTGGCAGGGCGCTGCACCTCAACCCCATTCGGCGTCGAGACATGGATGTACGGCTCACGGTTCGACACCACAAGCACCTGGTCGCCCGCGAGGTCTCCCTGCAGCAGGGACTTGAGCTTGTCTGGCGTCCACGACTGCGACGAACTGTTCTGGTGCTGCCGCTCGAGATGGTATTCATGCAGCAACGCGCGCAGGTCGCCCACCAGGGGCTGCATCTCCGGCGGCGTGCGTTTGAACGAGCGCGGCAGCAACTCGCCGCGCAGGATGCCCTTCACGCCGTTGACCCAGCCGCGCCAACTGATATGGGCGATGAACACGGTCATCAGTGAAATGACAATGGCCAGGACCGCAAAGAAATAGATCACGTATTTCTTCGTGTCGGCACTACGTCGCTCGATAAAGCTCATGTCATGCAACAGGATCAGCTTGCCGAGCTCTTGCCCATCCTGCTGCAGCGCGCTTGCGGCGACGTGCACCGGACCGCGCGGTAATTGCACGAGGGACTGGTTTGCGCCTTCCTGCTGCAGCAGGGCACCACAACCCAGCGATTCCGGATAGGTGGTCGTCTTGTACAGGAGCGCGCCATCGGCATCGCAAAACCCGATCGCATACAGGCGTTCGTCCTGCACCGCGCGCTCGAACAATTGCAGGATGCGCTTTTTCGATTTCTCGGGAACATAATCGCGCAACGGCTCCTGCAAGGTGCTCGCGAGCAGCTGTGAACGAATGTCGAGATCCCGAATAAACCAGCGCAGGGTCAGGCTGTCCATGAGGGGCACGACGATGTAGGCAAATGCGGCCAGCACCACGGCGAGCGGGACGATAAAGCGCAATGACAGGCGCAGTGATCGAAACGGCATGCGCTCCCCCTTTCTTACGTTGCCGCCGTGTTCATGACACGGGGTTTCAGTACGCCGGCCTGCCCCTCAGCATGCTGCGGGGCGGACGGGACGAGATGCAGCGTACGCGTCGGATAGGCAAAGCCGATGCCGGCTTCGCGGAAGCGGCGCAGCAATGCCAGGTTGATGCGCTGCTGGATATCCATGTGCTTGTTGTAATCGGGATCCAGTACGTAATAGACGACTTCAAACTGAAGCGAGCTTTCGCCATAGGACTTGAAATGAGCGCGGTCAAAGCGTGTGTCCGGCGCACTGCCCGCGACGATTTCCCGCACCATTTCCGGAATGCGTTCGACGTCTTCCAATGGTGTCTCGTAGGCGATGCCGAATTCGAAAAGGACACGCCGCTCCTGCATGCGTTTGTAGTTGCGGATGCGCTGCTTCAGCAGTTCGGTATTGGAAAAAATGATCTGTTCGCCACCAAGGCTGCGCAGCCGTGTCGTCTTCATGCCGACGTATTCCACCGTCCCCATGTAGGAATCGACAATGATGAAATCTCCAATGACAAAAGGCTTGTCGAGCGCGATCGATACCGACGAGAAGATGTCGCCGAGGATGTTCTGCACTGCGAGCGCAACAGCAATGCCGCCGATACCAAGGCTGGCCATCAGCGTCGTAATGTTGAAGCCCAGGTTATCCAGCATCACCAGCGCGGCCAGTACCCACACGAAGATGCGCGCAACCAGTCCTCCTAGCATCAGGTGCGTGGCGCCGGCTGGATTGATTTCGCGATGGCGCGCGAAGGCACGTTCGGCCGATACGGTTACCAGCCGGTTGGCCCACAGCGCGATCTGCGAAACGAGGATCACGATCCACGCGTAATGCAGCCACCTATCGTGGTTCGGTGACAGCTCCAGCTGGCTGACGCCGGCAAGCAGCGACACTCCCATCAGGAATGGTAGGCGTGTCGCATTGAGAAGCTGTTCCGGATAGCTGAGGAACTGCAGTCGTCCTGCGGCGGAAAGCCGGCGCAGCTGGCGTGCAATGAAGGCCTTCAACAGCAGCAAGGCAGTCAGCACAAGCGTGAATACCGTTGCTGCGAACATGGTGTCGTAAGACACGAAGTCAAACGCAGATGTCATGGCAACTCCTGTAAAACCGTACGACTACGGCGTTGCTGAATAGACAAGTCGCGTCCCGTCAGGGACGGAGCAAAGGAAAAGACGCCTCCTCGCTGGAGGCATGGAGAGGCCGGCAGCCTCGTTGCTAAAACATGGCCGGTGTTATCAACTACATCGTAAAGGGCAGCGGCTGCAGCCCGTATCCTTCATCAACCGCTTCGATGACATCCAGGAGGGCTTGCAAGCCCTTGTTCAAGTCCGTCAAGCTGTCCTGGTCCAGCTTGCGCAATGCCTCCGGCAGCAAGCCGCGCGCCGGTGTCGGTGCGCGGTGCAGGAGACTGGCTCCTTCTTCCGACAAGGTAAGTTTTACAACCCGCTGATCGCCCTCATCACGGGACTTGATCACATATCCGCGCTTTACCAATGCGTCCAGCAGGTTGCTCGTGGTTGTCTGGTGAATTGCAAGCTTGTCGGCAACCTCGCCGACGCGCAGTCCTGGCGCCTCATGCAATTCCTGCAATATCCAGAGCTGCGCACCGCTGATGCCGCATTGCTTTTCAACCCACGCCGAATGCCGCTGCGCCGCGCGAATGACAATCCGCAGCTTTTTAAGGGCATCGACGTGCACCATCTCGGCGATTTCAGTGCCTGGCGCGGCCGCACTACCCTTCTTAGTCTTGGTCGTCATTTTTAAGCTCCGGAGATATATTGCCCCAAATATATATTTGGAGCAATAAGTTTTGCCCAAATTGATTTGCAACCCTTGGAGCGCAGGCATTCCCCTTCCGCAGCCATAGTTTTCAGTACGGGCGAATTTTGTTATTCCTTTACTGTCGTTGCATGAGTCACGCCAGCAGCGAGCGGAGTAACGAACTGATACGACAGGCCGGCATTTGCGCGACAAACCGGAAAATTCACTAAGATGTAAGCAATATGTCAGCTGCAGGTGAAAAAGTTTCACTCCGCGTTCGGAAAGATAACCGTATTCTGGCGCGACCCATTCCATTCACCTCAAATTCGATGTCCCGATGATGAAGCCGCATTCGCATAACCCTGCCCGTCCGATCCGCAAGCTGCTTGTTGCGAACCGTTCCGAAATCGCGATCCGTGTGATGCGCGCCGCAGCCGAGCTGGGCATCCGCACGGTAGCCGTGTATGCGGCCGAAGACCGTTTTGCGCTGCACCGCTTCAAGGCCGACGAGAGCTACCTGGTCGGCGAAGGCAAGAAGCCGATTGCCGCCTACCTCGACATCGATGACATCATCCGCATCGCGAAGGAAGCCGAAGTGGACGCAATCCATCCCGGCTACGGCTTCCTTTCGGAGAACCCGGACTTCGCCGAAGCTTGCGCGAAAAACGGCATCGTGTTCATCGGCCCCAAGCCAGACGTCATGCGCACGCTGGGCAACAAGGTTGCCGCGCGCAACGCAGCGATTGCGGCCAACGTGCCCGTGATGCCGGCCACATCCGCTTTGCCGCACGATATCGAGGAGGCGAAGAAGCTGGCGGCACAGGTCGGCTATCCGCTGATGCTGAAAGCAAGCTGGGGTGGCGGTGGCCGCGGCATGCGCGTGATCGAGTCCGAAGCCGACCTGCCCGGCCAGCTTGAAGTCGCGCGCCGGGAAGCGGCGGCCGCCTTCGGCAACGATGAGATGTATCTCGAGAAGCTGGTGCGCCGCGCACGCCATGTCGAAGTTCAGCTGCTGGGCGATACGCACGGCAACCTCGTGCACCTGTTCGAGCGCGACTGCTCGGTGCAGCGGCGCAACCAGAAAGTGGTCGAGCGCGCGCCGGCTCCCTATCTCGATGAGGAAACACGCAAGGAACTGTGCGGTGCTGCCCTGCGTCTGGGCCGCGCGGTCAATTACACCCATGCCGGCACCGTCGAATTCCTGATGGATGCGGACACCAACCAGTTCTACTTCATCGAAGTGAACCCGCGCATCCAGGTGGAACACACGGTGACGGAACAGGTCACCGGCATCGACATCGTGAAGGCACAGATTCGCGTGTCCGAAGGGATGAAGATCGGCGAGCATGATGCGCACGAGGCCGGCATTCCGCTGCAACAGGATATCCGCCTGAACGGTCATGCGCTGCAGTGCCGTGTCACCACAGAAGATCCCGAGAACAACTTCACGCCGGACTACGGCCGGCTGGTTGCCTACCGCAGCGCGGCGGGTTTCGGCGTGCGCCTCGACGGCGGCACCGCCTACTCCGGCGCGGTGATCACACCGTACTACGACTCGCTGCTGGTGAAGGTGACCGCGTGGGCGCCGACATCGGATGAAGCGATTGCACGCATGGACCGTGCGCTGCGCGAATTCCGCATCCGCGGCGTGTCCACCAACCTGCCGTTCCTCGAGAACGTGATCAACCACGCGCTGTTCAAGTCCGGCGAATGCACGACGCGCTTCATCGACACGACGCCGGAACTGTTCCAGTTCGCCAAGCGACGCGACCGTGCAACGAGGCTGCTGCGCTTTATCGGCGACGTCGTCGTCAACGGCAATCCGGAGATGAAGGGCCGCCAGGGCATCGACGGCGTGCTTCCGTCCCCGATTCTTCCTTCGACCGGCAAGTCCGGCCCGATCGTGTCCGGCAGCCGGGACAAGCTCAAGGAACTCGGCGCAGAGAAATTCTCGCAATGGATGAAGGACCAGAAACAGGTCCTGATTACCGACACCACGATGCGCGATGCGCACCAGTCGCTGTTTGCAACCCGCATGCGCACCGCGGACATGCTGGCGATTGCACCGTATTACGCTCGCCTATTGCCGAACCTGTTCTCGATGGAGTGCTGGGGTGGCGCGACCTTTGACGTATCGATGCGCTTCCTGAAGGAAGACCCGTGGGAGCGGCTGGCGCAGCTGCGCGAAACAGTGCCGAACATCCTGTTCCAGATGCTGCTGCGTGCATCGAACGCGGTTGGCTACACCAACTATGCCGACAACGTGGTCAAGCACTTCGTGCAGCAGGCAGCGGCTGGCGGCGTTGACCTGTTCCGTGTGTTCGACTCGCTGAACTGGGTGGAAAACATGCGCGTGGCGATCGACGCGGTGCGGGAAACCGGCGCGCTGTGCGAAGGCGCGATCTGCTATACCGGCGACCCGTTCGATCCTTCCCGGCCGAAGTACAGCCTGCAGTACTACGTCAAGATGGCGAAGGAACTGGAAAAGGCTGGCGTCAATATCCTGGCAATCAAGGACATGGCCGGTGTGTGCAAGCCACACGCAGCCAAAGCACTGATTAAGGCACTGAAGGAAGAGGTCGGCCTGCCGATCCACTACCATACGCACGACACCAGCGGCATTGCAGCAGCCAGCGTGCTGGCAGCAGTGGACGCCGGTTGCGACGCGGTCGACGGCGCGATGGATGCGATGAGCGGGCTGACCTCGCAGCCGAACCTCGGCTCGATCGCTGCCGCGCTCGACCACACCGAACGTGATGCGAAGCTGGACAAGCAGGCCCTGTTTGCCATCTCCCAATACTGGGAAGGCGTGCGCCGGCAGTATGCGCCGTTCGAGGCAGACATGCGTTCCGGCACGTCGGATGTGTACCGTCATGAAATGCCGGGCGGGCAATACACCAACCTGCGCGAGCAGGCACGCGCGATGGGCATTGAGCACCGCTGGACCGAGGTCGCGCAGGCGTATGCCGACGTCAACCAGCTGTTCGGCGACATCGTGAAGGTGACCCCAACGTCGAAAGTGGTCGGCGACATGGCGCTGTTCATGGTCGCCAACGACCTCACGCCGAACGAGGTGAAGCATCCGGACAAGGAAATCGCATTCCCGGAATCGGTGATCTCGCTGTTCAAGGGAGAACTCGGCTTCCCGCCGGATGGCTTCCCGAAAGACCTCGAGCAAAAGATCCTCAAAGGTGGCAAGCCGATGGAAGGCCGCCCCGGCCAGAACCTGCCGCCGGTCGACCTCGCACAGGCAAAGGCCGATGCTGAAAAGGCCGTCGGCCGCAGCATTACCGAGCAGGAGCTTGCGTCCTACCTGATGTATCCGAAGGTATTCCGCGATTACGCTGAGCACCGCCGCCAGTATGGCGACGTCTCCGTGTTGCCGACGCAGGTATTTTTCTACGGCCTGAAGGAAGGCCAGGAAATCTCGGTCGACATCGACCAGGGCAAGACACTGGTGATGCGCCTGCAGGGCCGCACCGAACTCGAAGAAGAAGGCCAGAGCAAGCTGTTCTTCGAACTCAACGGCCAGGCGCGCATGGTGCGTGTCGACAAAGCCGGCGCGATCAAGCAAGTCACGCATCCGCGCGCGCAGGATGGCAATGCGAACCACGTCGGCGCACCGATGCCGGGCATGGTAGTGACTCTGGCGGTGAAAGCCGGGCAGAAAGTCGCGAAGGGCGACCCGTTGGTGTCGATCGAGGCGATGAAGATGGAAACCATGATCCGTGCCGAGCGCGACGCGGTGGTCAAGCACACCCATGTAAAACCGGGGGCCGTTGTTGCAGCGAAGGACCTGCTGATCGAACTGGCGGATTAAGTCTCGCAACACTGGAGAAAGGCCTGCAGATGCAGGCCTTTTTTATGCGCTCGCATCACGGCGCAGCAAATACCTGTAGGTGCTCACTCGGCCACTTCAACAAGGCAAGCATCGCCGAGTCGAACTGGCCGTCAAAGTATTTTTTGAAGGCAGGTCGTCGGGATAGCCGAAGATTTCCTCGATGGAGGTTCTTCTATCGCAGCGACTAGCTGGCCGCACTCCCTCAATCGGGATCCAGGCACGGGATGGGCGAGATAGGCCTTTGCCTCGTCCAGAGAAGAGATTGCATACAAGCGAGCGACCGCACTGTGGCCGAGGCCGGCGATCTGCGGGAGAATGAACCACATCGGTGGCTTCGCTTCTTGCCCGAATGCAGCTCCGAACATACCGTGCACATCGGCGCCTGTGCATCGAGAAAACTTTGCAGGCGATATGCGTCTTCCATGCTTCGCCCTTGGGGAGAATCAGCTGACGTTACTATGTCTGAACGGCGGCATGCGGCAGCAGCAGATTTCAACTACCTGGAAAAACATGATCTACGCAAAGTTTCTTCACATCCTGGGGTTCACCGTCTGGATTGGCGGCATGTTCTTCGCGTACATGGCGCTACGCCCGATAGCTGCAACGCAGCTTGAGCCGCCACAGCGACTCGCACTCTGGGAAGGCGTGTTCGGGAAATTCTTCCCATGGGTATGGCTGGCGATAGCACTGATCTTCACCGGCGGCCTCTTCCGGATGGCGCAGATGGGCATGCCGCCGCTCTACGTGATCGCGATGTTTTTGCTCGGCACCGTGATGACAGTCATATTCGCGATCATTTTCTTCGCGCCGTATGCACGGCTCCAGCAGGCCGTCGCGGCGCAGGACTGGAAGAGCGGAGGTACTGCGCTGGGACAAATACGCAAACTGATTGGAACCAATTTGATCCTGGGACTGGTTACGCTGGCTGTGGGCGCGCTCGGTCCGGTTACTGCCTGATCACATTGTCATATGCGTGGAACGGCCATGGGCCTCGCCGGATTGCGCCCCACTCCAGCTCACACAATATCCAGGAAACGGTTGCGCACTCTCACTGCCCCAGCTTTGCCCAAGTGCGGTACCAATCGCCAAACACAGCAAGTCCCTTGTCGAGCGGTGTGGCAGGCGCAAAACCAACCCAGTCGTGCAGGCGTGACGTCTCCGCATATGTCGCTGTCACATCGCCCGGCTGCATCGGAAGAAATTCGATATTGGCCTTCCGCCCCAGGACTTGCTCCAGCGTGGCAATGAAGTCCATCACCTTGACGGGTTGATGGTTTCCGATATTGAACACTGAGTGTGCCGGTGATTCTGCAGTGGCCGGAGTCGGCTTGAACAGCAAGCGGACCACGCCTTCGACGATGTCGTCGATATAGGTAAAGTCGCGCTTCAACTCGCCGTTTGCGAATACAGGAATCGCCTCACCCTTCATGATTTTTTGCGTAAAGCTGAAGTAGGCCATGTCCGGCCTTCCCCACGGGCCATAGACGGTAAAGAAGCGCAGCCCGGTCATCGGCAACTGGTAGAGATGGCTGTACGAGTAGGCCATCAACTCATTCGACTTCTTTGTTGCGGCGTAGAGAGAGACCGGGCTGTCGGTCTTGTCGCTTTCCTCGAACGGTACCTTGGTATTGGCTCCATACACGCTGCTGCTGCTCGCATACACCATATGCTGAATGCCATGCCGGCGACAGGCTTCCAGCATGTGGGAGAAGGCGACAAGGTTGGATTGAATGTAGGCAGCGGGATTCTGCAGCGAATAGCGTACGCCGGCCTGCGCGGCGAGGTGCACCACATGCGTTGGCCGGTGCTTCTCGAACAGCTGCGCGACTTGCTGTGCATCCGACAATTCCGCATGCACGCAGTCGATGGAACGCGGCGCCAGCAGCGAAGCTACGCGGTCATACTTTAGCTGCGGCGTGTAATAGTCGTTGAAATTGTCG
This sequence comes from Noviherbaspirillum sp., assembly GCA_035654275.1. GTDB lineage: Bacteria > Pseudomonadota > Gammaproteobacteria > Burkholderiales > Burkholderiaceae_D > Noviherbaspirillum. The sequence goes on along the minus strand of DASRXG010000013.1, from coordinate 64,215 downwards.
CAGCCCAAAACACGGTGGCCCATGTCCGCCAAACGCGCAGCGACAAAACTGCCAATAAAGCCGGCCGCGCCGGTGACCAGAATCGTTGTTTCCATCTTAGTTCCCTGCAATGACCATGTAGGTCGCCTGTGCGGCAGTCCGCGAGCTATTCAGAGCGGCGCGGCAATTTCATGCTGCAGCCGCCCCCAGTTGCCTGTCATCCGTTTTCAACCGCTTCAGTTCGGCATAGAGTTCGACATAAGCCTTGACTACGGCTTCTTCACTATGGGCATTGGCAGCCTTGTGTCCTTCGTCGACCAGGGTTTGAAGCTCACTGTCAGAAAGCGCCAGCATCTTGCGCAGACCATCGGCCATTGCGTCGGGATCAGCAATAGGAACCAACAGCGCGTTCTTGCCCGGATCGATCAGTTGCTGTGCGCCCTCATTGCGCGTACTTAGCACCGGCAAACCGTTTGTCCAAGCTTCGAGAATCACGTTGCCCAATGGCTCATGTCGCGACGGACATACAAACAGGTCGGCCAGTCTGAAATACGGAGCGGGGTCGGCCTGCCAGCCTGCAAAGCGGACCCGCACCGACACGTTCAGTTGCTGTGCCAGTGCTTCGTACTTGGCACGCTCGGCACCATCTCCAGCAAGCACCAGCATTAGGGGCCGGCCACGATGTGTATCGGGCAGCTTGGAAAAAGCCTCGATCAGATCATGAAAGCCCTTTTTCTCGATCATGCGGCCAAGCGCAAAAATGACGAATGCATTGTCCGGAAGTTGCAGGGACTGACGCACCTTGGCTAATTCGTCCGCAGACACCTCACGCGGTTTCGGCACGAAATTGCCGATGTAGAAAATCCGCTCTTCAGGCAGCCCCTGTTTGACAAGGTAATCACAGATGTCGCGCGTGTTGCCCACCCAGGCTTCCGCATGGTCGTAATTGCCGGGAATCGAATAGTAACCACCGAGGCGCGCCACGTGGACCGCATTGCTTCCTGCCGGCAGGCGCGTGAGCCGGCTGGCACGGCTCATATAGGTCTGGACAATATCCGGTTGATGCTTTGCGATGAGACGGCTGAGTTGCCAGCGTGACCAGAGATCCCACTTCGATGCGAAAGGCAGATGCAGCTGCGTAACACCGGGAGAAAGGAGTTTGGAAACTGGTGCGTCAGGGCGGGTTATCGCGATGGTCTCGTGACCGGCTTTTGTTAACGCTTCAACCAACCTGACGAAGAAACTCTCTGCGCCACCCAGTTCCTTGCTGCCGATAATATGAAAAGTCTTAATTTTTCTTGCCAAGAGAGAAGATTTGAAGCGGCTATTCTACCCACTTCACTCATGCAGATACAATGATCTGCCCTCTCCTTGCCGCATGTTTGCGCTTATGGAAAGCTTAAGCTTGGAGTTGCGAATCAGTGAATCCCAGCGTCCGGTGCACAGGCAAGCCCAAACGGAAAAATCTACTTAATCAAATACGCGACACGCTACCCCCGTTCTGTTTCATTGAAAGCGCCATCAGCCCGAAAAACAATGCTCAAAACCGGGCGCGCAACCCCACAAAAAGCCGTCTTCCCGCAGCAGGCTCGAAGTACCGTTGGTTGCCTTCATTCACGATGACCGAGCCGGCGTAATGCTTGTCGAACACATTATCGACACGACCGAAGGCGACCACTTTCGCCTGCCCCAGCGCGAACTCGTAACTTGCACGCAGGTTAAATACTGCATAGCCCGGCGCGGCATCGGTATTTGCGTCATCGACATATGCCTTGCTCTCTGCGCGCATTTCAAGACCTAGCGCCAAGGGTTGCTGCGGCCGGAATTCAATCTGCGTAAACAGGCTGTGCCTAGGCGCACCCGGCAAGTGATTGCCTGCGGCGATGAGCGCGCCCTGCGCATTGGTGAATTGCTGGCGGAAACGTGCGTCGAGGAAGGTATAGCCGAGCTGCGTGCTGAACTTCGCCCATTTCGCCCCCCATGACACTTCCAGTCCACGGCGGCGTACCTTATCGACATTCTGGAAGATGGCACGGCCATTTTGCGTCGTCAGCGGTACGATCTCGTTGCTGCTGACGGCATTAAACAATGCGACATCAAGAGTATGGCGGCCGCCACGCAGTTTCATGCCGATTTCACCCTGCCTGCTGCGGGAAGGCTCCAGCGAGAAGTTCGGGCCCGATGCATCGGGCCGATAGGCGATCTCGGTCAAGGTCGGTGTTTCGAACCCGCGCCCGATATTGCCGTACACATTCAGGTCTTCGCTGGCATGCCATACCAATCCTGCAACCGGGCTGGTGTTGCGGTATTTGACGCTGCCGCTGTCGTCGGGGCTAAACGCCGTGACATAGCGATCATCAATGGACAAGCGCACCCGGCTGGTACGTATGCCGGCGATTGCATTCCACTGCGGGAGGAAGGTCCATTCGACCTGGCCGAATACGTCCCGGTTTTCCGCAGTGTCGACTTCGTCGCGCCGCAGGTCGCCGGCGGCACCATTATTGTTCACATAGCCGCGCCGCTTCTGGTCCAGTTCGTCCGCTTCGACACCAACCGTCCAGTTCAGCGGCAATCCATTGACTCTTGTCCTGTGCGCCCAGCTGAGGCCGATGCCTCGAAAACTATTGTCGAGATCGACCACGCCACCGGATGAGGTCGGCGCGCTGCCGCTGAAGGCAAGCATCTGCAGCACCTGCCGTGTGCCGCCGTAGGCCCGGGCATGCAGCGTATCTGCTGCGGACAGCGCATGATCGACGACCACACCGACCTGCTCCTGCTCGGCGCTTTTTCGTGTATCGAAGGTCAGTGCGCCGGGTACGACCTGGCGCGGATCCTCTTCAAACTGTGCACGTGTGAGTCCGAGCGGATCCTGCGCGTCCGGCTGGTCGAAACGATTGAAGATGCCGGTAATGGTGGTATCGCGCGAAGGCCGCGCCAATACCTTGGCATTGACCTGGGTGCGCTCTGCTGCACTGTGGTCGCGGTAGCCGTCGGTGGAATAGCGCGAAACGTCGACCATTGCGCCGATGGTTTCCGTTCCGCCGCCAAAGGATACGTTCAGGTGTTGCTGGTCATAGGACCCGGCACCGGCAGACACGCTCGCGAACGGCCTGTCCGGCGCAAGCGGCGGATCGACGGTAAAGACCTGGACCACACCCCCGGCGGCATTGCCATACAGTTGTGCGACCGGTCCGCGCAACACTTCGATGCGCTTTGCCGAGGTCAGGCTGGCAGCGGAGGGCTGACCTTGCCCGTCCGGCATCGTGGCCGGGATGCCGTCGACCAGGATGCGTACACCTCGTACGCCAAAGGTGGAACGCGTGCCGAAACCGCGAATGGAAACCTGCAGGTCCTGCGCATAGTTCTGCCGCTCCCGCACCTGAATGCCGGGCACGGCGGCCGTGAGTTCGGAGAGATTGACCAATGCAGAAGGCGTACGCAATGCATCGACCTGCACCGCATCGATGGATGCCGGTGCGTCAAAGCGGCGCTGCTCGCCACGGTTTGCCGTGACGACCACTTCATCGAGCCGTTTTGCGGGTGCCTCCTGCGCATGCACTGGGTGCTGCGCCATCCAGAGCATGGCAATTGCAACGTGAAGCGCTCTAATGCGTGGGACGTGAGAGGCCATGTGACGATCATAATATTTATGCAATAGCAACAGGCTACCCTCACTTCCATACATCGTTTTGATATGACGCACTGGCCGTAAATCCCGCCAACTGTCGCCGGACTTTACCCTTGACCACAGTGTTTTTCCTGCAGCACTGACAGTCTTTGTGTGACTCCGGCTTTCCATTTCATTAAAATACCGCCTTTGCGCGGCGCAGCATGCGCCCTCCACTAACTGCATCCGAAAAGGCACATATGCAACGATCCCTCGCAGTGACGTTCCTGAAAAAACTGAGTTTCGTCTTCGCCGCGCTGGCGCTGTCCAGCCTCGCCAATGCGCAACAGGTATTGCGCGTGTCCGCCATCCCCGACGAAGCGCCGACCGAACTGCAGCGCAAGTTCAAGCCACTCGGCAGTTACCTGGAGCAGAAACTGGGCATGAAGGTGGATTTCGTTCCGGTGACCGATTACGCCGCCTCTGTCGAGGGACTGGTGAACAACAAGTTAGACATGGTTTGGTTCGGCGGTTTCACATTCGTGCAGGCGAAAATCCGCAGCAACGGCAAGGTAGTCCCGATCGTGCAGCGCGAAGAGGATGAAAAGTTCAAGTCGGTATTCATCACCACCAACAAGTCCATCAATACGCTGGAAGACTTGAAGGGCAAGACCTTCACCTTCGGCTCCGAATCGTCCACCTCCGGCCACCTGATGCCGCGCTATTACCTGATCAACGCGAAAATCAATCCGGATGTCGACATGAAACGCATTGCGTTCTCCGGCGCGCATGACGCAACCGTTGCAGCAGTATCCGGCGGCAAGGTGGATGCCGGCGCACTCAACATCTCGGTCTGGGAAAAACTGGTAGCACAAGGCAAGGTTGATACAAATGCAGTGCGCGTGTTCTACACCACGCCCGGCTACTACGACTACAACTGGACGGTTCGTGCCGACATGGATCCGGCGCTGCGCAAGAAATTGACCGACGCCTTCCTTGCACTCAATGCGAATGATCCGCAAGGAAAGGAAATCCTCGCCCTGCAGCGCGCGACGCGTTTCATTCCCTCCAAGACGGAAAATTACGAACAGATTGAAAAGGCCGCCCGCAATGCCGGACTGCTGAAGTAATAATGAGCTTTGCATTACATGGCGTGACAGTACGCCATCCGTCCTCGCCTGCACATCATGTCGCGTTGGCCGGCCTGACGCTGTCGATTGCCCGGGGCGAACAGGTCGCGCTGGTCGGCCCGTCAGGTGCGGGCAAGACGACATTGCTGCATACGCTGGCAATCGCGCAGCGGCCGGAGGCAGGTAGTCTGCATGTTCTTGGCGTCGATCCGTGGGCGCTGTCCGATGCGCAGCGCCATGCCTTGCGAGGACGCCTGTTCCTTGCTCCGCAAACGCCGCCGCTGCCGCCGCGTCAGCGTGTCGTCACCGCCGTGCTGGCGGGACGCCTGCCGCAATGGAGCCTGTGGCAATCGCTTGCTTCACTGCTCCGCCCAGCCGATCCGCAGGCAGCCTTCGATGCACTTGCGCGCTTTAACTTGCAGGACAAGCTCTACATGCGGGTCGACCGGCTGTCCGGCGGCGAACGGCAGCGTTGCGCAATGGCGCGCCTGCTGGTGTCCAAGGCCGAGGCTTTTCTTGTCGATGAACCGCTGTCCGCGCTCGATCCGACGCTCGCGCAACAAACGCTGTCCGTATTGCAGCAGGAAGCCTCTGCACGAAACGCAACCCTTGTCTGCAGCCTGCATCAGGTGGAACTGGCACGCGCGAATTTTGCGCGCATCGTCGGTGTGCGCGCAGGCCGCATCGTCTTTGATGCGCCACGCGAGAACGTGACCGATGCCATGATCGAAAGCCTGTACGGCAATGAGCAGCGCAATGCTCCAGCGCACGACGCCGGCACCGAAGCGTCGCTTGCCCCGACCACGATCACGCGCTGTTTCTAGCATGGCGTTTCTCTCCTCGAATACAGCGCACCGCGACCCTGCATGGCATGGTCGAATCGCCGCCGTCGTCGTGACGCTCGTCGTCCTCTGGCCGCTGCTGGTTTGGAGCGAATTCAAGCCGTGGGTGCTGTTCGACGAACAAAGCCTTGCGGCAACCGGGCGCTTTCTCGCAGCTTTTATTCCACCGGCACACTCGTCCGAATTCCTGCAACTCGTTGCCGAGGCAGCATGGCAGACAATCGCGATTGCCACGGCGGGCATGACGCTTGCCCTGCTGGGCGCAGTCCCGATGACGTTGCTCGTAACAGAGCGGCTGTCGCTGTCACGGATCGGCACCGGCCGCATCCGGTTTGCCGGCCGCAGCGTGCGGCAGCTGGTGCGCTGGCTGCTGATCCTGCTGCGCAGCGTGCCCGAACTGGTGTGGGCGCTGCTGTTCGTGCGCATCGTCGGCCTTGGCCCGACTGCCGGTGTGCTTGCGATTGCACTCACCTACTGCGGCATGCTGGGCAAGGTCTATGCAGAAATCCTGGAGTCGTCCGACGCGCAGGCCACCGATGCGCTGCTTAATAATGGCAGCGGCCGGCTCGCCGCATTGTTATATGGGGCATTGCCGGAATCCGCCTCCGAACTGGTGTCCTATACCGTGTACCGCTGGGAGTGCGCGATCCGCGGCTCGGTGGTGATGGGATTCGTCGGTGCCGGCGGGCTGGGCCAGCGCATGGATGAATCGATGAAGATGCTGGCCGGCGATGAGGTGGCGACCATGTTGCTCGTGTTCGTCCTGTTGGTTGCGTGTGCGGATGGCGTCAGCAAGTTCTGCCGCAGGAGGCTCGCGTGAACGATAAAACCATGCCGCCGTCGACGCCGATTATTCGCCTGCCGACGCTCGTGCTGCTGGTCGGCTTGCTTGCGCTCGTGGTCGCGAGTTTTGCAACGCTCCCGCTACAGTGGCGCGCACTATTCACGCTCGATGCGACGCGCACCAGCATCGAGTTCCTGCAAGGATTTACGCCACCGGAGATGTCGCCGGCCTTCCTGCAGAAAACCGCGATCGCTTGCGCCGAGACGCTGGCCATGTCCGCGCTCGGCACTGCGATTGCCGCCCTGCTTGGCATCCTGCTCGCGCTGCCTGCGGCGGGACGGCTTGGAACCGCAGCGCGCGGCGCGACCCGCCTACTGTTAAATGCGGCACGTTCCATTCCCGAACTGGTCTGGGCGGCCATCCTGCTGATTGCAGCCGGCCTGGGGCCTTTTGCCGGCACGCTGGCACTGGCAGCCCATACGACCGGCGTGCTTGGCCGCCTGTTTGCGGACACACTGGAAAACTGCTCGCCCTTGCCCGAGGCCAGCTTGCGCACCAATGGTGTGCATGCCACACAAGCTTTCCTTTATGCAACATTGCCACAGGCGACGCCGCAGATCATGTCGTACACGCTGTATAGGTGGGAAAACAACATCCGTGCTGCCGCCATCCTCGGTGTGGTGGGCGCGGGCGGATTGGGGCAGATGCTGAAGTATCACCTGTCCCTGTTCCAGATGCAGCAGGCGGCAACGGTGATCCTGGCGATGCTGGCACTGGTGGCGGCGGTCGATGCGATCAGTTTCGCACTGCGCCGGGTGATGACGCGTTGATATCAACTATCCGTGCGGGAAAGACGGGTATTTGGATCCAGAAAATACAAAGCCCCGCACCAAGGCGGGGCTTTGCAAAGAAACGGGGTAGGTCTGCAGCAGGCTTAGCCGTTCACTGCGTCCTTGAATGCCTTGCCGGCGGAAAACTTCACGGTCTTGGCAGCGGCGATCTTGATTTCTTCGCCGGTACGGGGATTACGGCCGGTGCGCTCTGCACGCTTGCCACAGGCGAAGCTGCCGAAACCAACCAGTTGTACGGTCTTGCCTTCGGCGACCGACTTGACGATGTTGTTGATGACCGAGTCCAGCGCGCGCTGAGCAGCGACTTTCGACAGGTCGCATTCTGCTGCAATTGCGTCAACCAGTTCCGTTTTGTTCATAATCAATCTCCTCAGAAAAAGGCCTCGATTCTAGCATCCACGGGGCAATTCAGTCTGTATGAATTTTGCACGGCTGAAATGTTTTCATGGCCTTGCAGCCGAAACAACCCGGCCGGAACGGCTCCAGCATCAGTACCGATAGGCACGGTCGTTGTCGATACGTACCCGGCTGCCGACCTGCAGGCCGGCCACGCTGTCCTGCACGAGGGTACGGTAATCGCCGTTATCCATCCGCACGCCCACCTGGTAAGTGTCCCGTGCGGCATTGCGTTCCATCTGGTTGCCGACCATGGCACCGCCGACGACGCCGGCCACCGTGGCCAGCTTGCGCCCCCTGCCTCCGCCGACCTGGTTGCCGATCATCCCGCCGACCACACCACCGACGACTGTTCCAACGCCGATACCGTTCGGAGCTGCTTGCGGACGCACCTGGATCGAATCCACCGTCCCGATCATATAAGTCGGCGGCTGCGATTGCACCGGATAACTATGCACGGGAACCGGATAGGACGGCGCACTGCCCGATGGGCCATGATAGTCGGGGCTGGCACATCCGCTCAATGCAGCGGCGGCAAGCAATGCGGAAATAGTAAGTTTAAAGATGCTCATGGTGATCCTCGTAAATGAGGAATCCATTAGAAGGCACGCCGTCTTGCGCCGTCAGTGTCTATCGGTAAGGATTGAAACAACTTGTATCGCTGCTTTCCATTCGGCCAGTTCGCTCATCGGCAGCAATGTTGAGCGAACGCAGAGCATCGAACCATTCCCGTCCATCACAATCTCGATGCTTACGTCAGCATTGCGCCTCAGTACAGTGGGCAGACGGCAGGAACGTCAAACAGACCAAGACAGACCAGGACCGACGAAGAGGAAGAAAAGGCACAGGGGGTGACCTGCAGCCTTCAAAGATGCTCTGCATGAATACAACGACATCACAAGCAGGCCCGGGCAGAACCGGGCTCCAGCACCGCCGCGTTCTCGTCGTCGACGACAACCTCGATTCCGCCGACACGCTCGCCGTACTCGTCGGATTGCTTGGCGCGGAAGTTCATGTCGCGCGCGACGGTCCGGCAGCACTGGCGGAAACGGCATCATTCCATCCGGATGCAATACTGCTGGACATCGGCATGCCGGGCATGAACGGCTATGAAGTCGCACGCCGCATCCGCGCGATGCCCGGTTCCGATGCAGTGAAACTGATCGCGCTGACCGGCTGGGGCGAGGAAGAAGACCGCCGGCTCGCGCGTGATAGCGGCTTTGACCATCATCTCGTCAAGCCGGTCGATGTGGACGTCCTGAATTCCCTGCTCTCGCGCTTGTAGGTGCATCAGACTACGAGTGAAAGGCAACCGCTCGATCTACGCAGCCGCGCAATTGAAAAAGGCGACTCAACGAGCCGCCTTTCTTGCTGGTGTCTGCTGGAGTCAGAACTCTTCCCAGTCGTTTGCAGCTGTAGTGGCTGGCTTGCTGGTCGGTTTGCTGGTCGGTTTGCTGGCTGGCGCAGCGGTTGGCACTCTCGATCTGGCCTGCGGTTTTTCGAGCGGGACAACACGTGCAGTGGAACGCGGCGCTGCCGTCAGCGTATTCGTCATATATGGGTCTGGTCGATGACCCGTCGCTTGCGCAGTGCCCAGTTTGAAGATGCTGACGACCTCTTCCAGTTTTGCCGCCTGGTCTTGCAGCGCCTGTGCGGCGGCAGCGGCCTCCTCCACCAGGGCGGCATTCTGCTGCGTCACCTCATCCATCTGCGAGATGGCCTGATGGATTTGTTCGATCCCGGAAGTCTGTTCCTGCGAGGCAGTCGATATTTCACCAATGATGTTCGTGACCTTCTGCACACTCTCGACGATATCCGTCATCGTCTCGCCGGCGTCATTGACCAGGGCAGCGCCCGCTTCCACACGCTCAACCGATGTATCAATCAGCGCCTTGATCTCTTTGGCCGCCGACGCGGAACGCTGTGCCAGTGTACGCACTTCCTGGGCGACCACGGCAAATCCCCTGCCTTGTTCGCCGGCGCGCGCCGCTTCTACCGCAGCATTGAGTGCCAGGATGTTGGTCTGGAAAGCGATGCCATCGATCACGCTGATGATCTGCACGATCTTCTGGGCGGAGTCGTTGATCTCGCCCATGGTCGTGACCACCCGGCCAATCACCTCGCCCCCCTTGGTCGCCACGTCCGACGCCGCGCCCGAGAGCGAATTCGCTTGCATGGCGTTCTCGGCGTTCTGCTTCACCGTTGTAGAAAGCTCTTCGGTAGACGCCGCGGTTTCTTCGAGCGAGCTTGCCTGGCTCTCGGTGCGCGCCGACAGGTCCTGATTTCCTGTCGCAATTTCACGTGACGCGTTTGCAATTGCGTCCGTTCCGGCACGCACACGGGCGACGATATCGAAAAGGTTGTCGCGCATCGTCTTGATCGCCACCATGAGGCTGGTCGTGTCACCCGGCCGGGTCGTCACGCTCTCGGTCAGGTCGCCCTCTGCGATACGCCGCGCCACTTCGGCGGCTTTGTCCGGATCGCCGCCGATCGCGCGTTCGATACTGCGAATCGTCGCAAGCACGATAGCCGTCAGCAAAGCCAGCATCAAACCGAGCTCAATGAGTGCCTCCACCAGATCTGCAACGAAGGCATCGGTCAGGTCGTCTATGTAGACGCCGGCGACAAATATCATGTCCCATGGTTTATACGCCAGCACGTAGGCGCCTTTCGGATACGATTTCTTCTGGTCTGCAGCGCCTGGCTTAGGCCAGACGTAATCGATCCAGCCTTCCCCCTTGCCCTTGGCGATCTCGGCAACCGCCTTGTACACCGGGAAGCCCGACGTGTCGGTAAAGCCGGACATGTCTTTGCCTTCGAGTTCCGGCTTGATCGGGTGCATAAGCACCATCGGCTGCGAGTTGACCACGGTGAAGTATCCGTCGGCGCCGTAGCGCATCGCGCGCACGCGCTCGAGTGCCTGCTTCTTGGCTTCATCAACCGGCAGTGCACCCTTGGACGCGAGATCCGCGAATTCCTTGACCGTCGACATTCCTGTTTCAGTCGCGAACTTCAATGCCAGCGTCCGCTCTTCCAGCCGCCGCTCCTTAGCCTGCCAGATATTGATCGTACTGACGGCCAGAAGACAGAGCCAACTCACCACCAAGGGCAGGAACAATTTCTGTCTAAATGAGAGTTTCATATGCATGCCTTGTTAGAAATTGACGCAACATCAACGGGTCTTTTTCACATGCCGGTCGTGGATCGATCAATGCCGGATGTGCAATGCATGAAGTGCTGGCGGGAAGGAACATCCCTTGTATTGATGAGATCCTCATCCCCTGATTGAGTCGTCATTAGCATCCGACTTTTCCAGTTGCAGACAAGATTTGCGATAGATGCAGATCAAGGGTTTTCAATTTCAAGTTACGAAATGAAACGATGTTCGTGATGCATGTTTGCTCACATACCGAGGACGGCATGGCAAGAAGACCGAAAGCAAAGTCAGTGTTGAGTAGAGCGGAACAAGAGCAATTACGAGTCCGGGTAAGACAGCGGAAGGCGTTGGCCTTGCGTTCGCACATCGTTCCGGAATGTGCCTCGGAGGTGAGAACACGGCGGTCACGATCAAACTCGCCGTGGCAGGCCAGACGCTATTGAAATGAAATTGCCGGTACGCGCCCATTACCCTGAGCGCCTACCGTCAGGGAATCAGACCTCGCCCCCTTCGGCGATTTCTGGCTGATCAATTTTCCCTCGTTCCAGCTTTCGTGATAGCTGGGTGCCATAGGTTGCGATTCCGAGGAATTCTTCCAGTACAAATGAAGGGAATCCCATTGTCGGCCGAAATATTTGTGTGGGTGATCACCAACGGTAAGCAGGCATGACCTTCCCTTCTACGGCCAAAGACCGAGCCAAACAGTCATCCATACTTCCACAACGACTAAGTTAAGCTGCGCGTTCCAATCAATGGGGCGGCCTGTTAGTGAAAACCGCCAATTGAGCATCAAACGCACGCTTATAGGCTGGTCGCGCTTCGCCACGGGCCACATAGGTAGAAAGGTTCGGATACTCCTCCAAGATGCCCGTGCCTTCCAACCTGCGCAGAACCATCACCATCAAGAGATCACCGGCGCTGAACGCACCATCGAGCCAGTCAGCGTCGCCAAGGCAGGCGGAAAGATCGTCCAACCGCGTGCGGACGCGGGCCTCGATCATTGGCAAACGCTCCTTATACCAAGGCTTATCGCGCTCTTGATAAAGAGCCTGCTCAAGCTCGACAATCGGCGGCTCCACCGTGTTGAGCGCGGCAAACATCCATGTGATTGCCCGCGCGCGCGAACTGGCTTCGTCCGGGAGCAGGCCCGCGTGGCTTTCGGCGATATGAAACACGATCGCCCCCGACTCGAACAAGACGAGGTCACCTTCTTCATAGGTCGGAATCTGGCCGAAAGGATGAAGTTTCCGGTGCGCGGGTTCCTTCATCGCCTTGAATGAGACGAGGCGAACCTCGTAGGGCTGGCCCACCTCTTCAAGTGCCCAGCGAACGCGCATATCACGCGCGAGTCCTTGACCCTCGTCGGGTGAGCTCTCAAAGGCTGTGATAGTGGGGCTCATTGGAAGACTTCAAGTGATTGAGGATTCAGGTGCGTGTTCTCGTGCGGTCTAACGTTCCGCTTGAGCTGCCGCTTGCCCTAGAGCGCAGCGGAAGGGTGAGCCGTCGGCCTCAAAGTGGTGGTTAGGCCAATTCCGGATTACTTGCAAGACCCAAAGATACCAGGCCATTCGCCCTCCCAGCAGTAGTCTCGGGGTTTCTTCCCAAGTTGATCTTCTGCATCGCAATTCGCGCCGCTTTCGACAAGTCGGCGGGCAATCTTGAATTCACCCATTGAAATTGCGTGATGCAGCGGGGTTTCTCCGTGTTCGCCGACAAAATTCACATCGGCCCCGGCGCCAAGGAGGACTTCCACGGCTTCTAAATCTCCCCACGTTATAGTTGTGAACAATGGGGAATTGCCGAATGCACCTCTCGAATTCACCTGCAGCGGCACAGGGAGACTCCAGAACTCCACGGCCGCCTCTCGCACGCGCTCTAATACTTGCTCAGCAGTTGCCATCGTTGGCCTAACTTGTTATAGATCGCAAAATGCCAATTTAACATGGCACCCTGTCGTATAACATCCCATATCCATGTGCCGCAAAACCGCTTGCAGTCTCGGTTTCGCGACTTATGCTGTATGCACGTACAGCATTAACACAAACGACAAACCACGCAAACCGGTGTTGAGATCGACCCGGCTGCTGGACCAAGTCCGAAAGTAGTTGCACTGCATGCATTACAGACCGTACCGACCAGAACGGCCAGTACTGGATTCGATGGTTCATAGACATGCCCGGCAGCATCCACGAAACATCGGAGACGTATGTTGCAGCCTTTCTGCCGATGTTGCTCAATGTCTGGTATTAGGCACTTGAGTCCGGAATCGATTGTGCGCTTCTAACCGCACTGAGCCGAATTCGTGGCTGTTACGCTTGGCTTCTGCAAGTCGCCTTTCAGACAGTCGCCAGGATCACTTTAAACGGAGCAACCAACCCAAGGCTGCCAGTGGGCCTTTCTGGAAGATGACACCAATGTCTGCTGCATCCCGTTTCCCCTTCTCTTGCATCATTCCTTGCATGCTGCCCGTACGGCAAACGCTCAGCCTGAATCCCGTTGTCATTTGGTGAAATCATGGGCCCCATGGGCTTTACCTGTAGTGATATTGGCGACGGAACTTCGTCCTGAAGGCAATAGTCAACTGATCAACTCCGGTCTCAGGTACAAGAAGATGCTGCGCAGCATGCATATCTTCGGATCGACACGAGTATTTGATGGTGCATTGCCGAGCGCATATGGGGCGGCAGGACGGTTGCTCTCATATGCAGGAGTCATGGATTTTCCTTGAAATGCAACCGTCCTGCTTGCCTATACCCGGGACCGTTGAAAGCGCATAACACATGCCGAAATACATTATTCATCTGTATGTGACGGGCCAGACAACGCGTTCCCTGCATGCTGTAGCGAACCTTCGTCGTATCTGTGAACGCCATCTGGGCGGCAGCTACGAACTCGTCATGATTGATGTCCTTGCGCAACCCGACGTTGCTGAAGCTGCGCGCATTCTCGCCACTCCTACTACCATCCGCGCAGCACCATTACCTGCGTATCGCGTGATCGGCGATTTGTCCGATACAAGCAAGGTGATCATGGCACTCGGCCTAGACATGGCCGCCGATGCCACCAGTGCGAGAAAGGAACAATTGTGAGTATTGCTTCGCCCTCCCCGGGACCCGTGACGATGCTGCCGACGGGCATCCCAGGTTTTGATTTGATCACGTTGGGAGGTCTCCCCCGCAACCGCAGTACCCTTGTATCCGGCACTGCAGGGAGTGCGAAGACGGTCTTTGCAACCCAATTTCTGGTCGAGGGCATCCGGAAAGAGAATCAAGCAGGCGTCTTCGTGACACTCGAAGAATCCCCGGCGGATATTCGCAGCAACATGCTCTCGTTTGGCTGGGATATAGCGAAGTGGGAAGCGGAGGGAAAGTGGGCGTTTGTCGATGGATCGGACTCCTTTGACCAGGAAGAAGGCATCATGATCGGCGACTTTGACCTCGGCGGATTGCTTGCACGCATTCAAGCAGCAGTGACAAAGGTCGGGGCCAAGCGCATAACGATGGATGCGATCAGCACGATTTTTCCCCGCTTCGGCAATCAGGCGAGAATTCGCTCCGAACTCCTGCGTATCAATAACGCGATCAAGCAGATGGGAGTGACCGCCGTCATGACCGGTGAACGAACCGAGGACTACGGCGAAATCGGTCGTTACGGATTTGAAGAGTTCGTTGCCGACAACGTCATCATCATGCGCAACGTATTGGATTCCGAACTGCGGCGACGCACCCTGGAAGTCTTGAAATTCCGGGGGGTGCCGCATCGTCGCGGCGAGTTTCCGTTTGTGCTTGTCAATGGCAGGGGTATGGAGATTGTGCCGCTGTCGGCAATTCCCCTGGAACATGAATCGTCCACGCAGCGCGTCAAGTTCGGCAACGAAGGGCTGGACAGGATGCTGCATGGCGGGCCATATCGTGATGCAGTCACGCTGATTTCCGGTCCGAGCGGGTCGGGAAAAACCATGATGGCGACCGAGTTTGCGGCAGCCGGCGGATCACCGGAGGAACGTTGCCTGTTTCTGGATTTCGAGGAAAGCCGGACGCAGGTGTTCAGAAATGCCGCTACCTGAGGACATGATTTGGCACGGAGAGAATCACTGGGGCTGCTGCGGATCATTTGCGAGTATCCGGAATCAGCGAACATCGAAGACAGACTGGTTCGCCTCAAGGATTTGATTGCCGAATTCCAGCCTACGCGCCTGGTGATCGACAGCCTGACAGCGCTTGGCCGTCTCGCTTCGGACAAGACATTCCGCGACTTCATCATTGGTCTCACGTCATACGTCAAGCAGGCACAGATCACGACAGCGCTGACTGCGGACTCGGGCGTTTTCCGAGGAACGGTCGCGATGACAGAAAAGCACGTTTCGACCCTGACCGATTCGATCATTGATTTGCGCCTCGTCGAGATCGGTTGCCAGATGCGCCGCGGAGTTGCAATACGGAAAATGCGCGGATCGAGCCATGACACGCATATTCGCGAATTCACCATCAACGATAAGGGCATGCATATCGGAGAGACTTTCCAGCAAGCGCTGGGCAATCATTTCGACGGTAACGCCGTGGTCGCTGAGTCTGGGAGCGCCTGACTTGGCGGGAAAGGCTGCGTGCCGATATGAATGACAAGTCCCAGGAAAATGATGTGCGCCTTGATGACCTGACCGCGAAGCTGCAGGCAAGCGAGGCGCGCCTGCACAACATTATCGAGCGCAGCCCGGACGCATTTGTCATCGTCGATTCGGAAGGCGTGATCCAGTTTGCAAATATGGCAGCCGCCATGCTGTTCAGGGCTGAGGACGCTCGACTTCTGGTTGGGGAGCGTTTCGGGCAGCCGCTTACCGCGGGTGAAACCATGGACCTCGACATCGTCGGTCCGCATGGTGAAGAAATCGTCGCCGAAATGCGCGTGGTGGATACCGAATGGCACGGCAAGCAAGCTTGTATTGCGGTATTGCGCGACCTCACCGAACGCATCCGCTCCGCACGCATCCTCAGGGAGAACGAAAAGCGGCTGACGCTCGCCCTCGACGCCGCCAAGTTGGGCTTCTGGGACATTGACGTTGTGACGGACAGCATGGCATGCAGCGACAGGATGTATGAGTACCTGGGTTATGCCAGGGACGACATTCGGCCGGATCGTGCCGCTTGGTGGGCACTGGTCCACCCTGAAGACGAGGCCTACCTGCGCAGTCACTTTGACGACCACCTGAAAGGAAAAACTCCCAGGTTTCGGGCGGAATTGCGTTTGCGTTCAAAGTCGGATGACTGGCGGTGGATACTGTTCCAGGGCGAGGTGACGGAACGCCGGCCGGACTCAAGACCCCTGCGTGTGATCGGCGTGGCTGAGGATATTCACGAACGCAAGCAAGTCGAGGAAAGAATCCGGCACGCCTCGCAGCATGATGCACTCACCGGCTTGCCAAACCGGGCCCTCCTGTATGAATTTGCCGAACACCTGCTATCCGGTGCCCGACGCAGCGGTGGACGATGCGCTTTCCTGTTTATCGATCTGGACCGGTTCAAGCCGATCAACGATACGTATGGGCACGACGTAGGCGATGTCGTGCTCAAGGAAGTGGCCAAGCGGCTCACTGCGTCCGTACGTAGCGCGGATGTCGTTGGCCGCTTTGGCGGCGACGAATTTCTGATGATGCTGGTAAATATCAGGAATGAAGACGACGTGGCAATGGTGGCGCGGAACGCGCTGACGACGTTGAACCAACCCTATCTCGCCAATGGCCTTGCACTCACCATTTCGCCCAGCATCGGCATCAGTGTGTTTCCGCAGGACGGCGACAACATAGATGACCTGATCAAGAACGCGGACACGGCGATGGTCCAGGCAAAGGAAAGCGGACGTAACAGACTCCAGTTCTTCAAGCAGGAGTTCAACAAGCGCCTAAGCGAATCGCTGAAAATAGAAAGTTGCTTGCGACAGGGCCTGGAGCGGAACGAATTCCAGGTGTTCTACCAACCTGTGGTCGATACCGAAACACAGTCGGTTGTCAGCGCCGAGGCGTTGCTGCGCTGGCCGAGCATGAACTGGTCACCGTCGCAGTTCATTCCGGTGGCAGAAATTGCAGGGTTCATGCATACGCTAGGCATGTGGACGCTGCAGGAGGTCTGCCGGCAGCAGCGCACATGGCGCGAAAAGGGGCTTCGCCTCTTTCCCGTCGCAGTCAATGTCTCAGCGACCCAGTTCCGGCAAAAGAACTTCGTGCAATGCGTTTCGGATTCCTTGCTGCGGGAAGGCGTCAGTGCATCGGATGTGTATCTGGAAGTGACCGAGAGCACCGTCATGCGCAACGTGGGCGATGTAGTGGAAATCCTGCATGCGCTACGCAATATGGGTATCAAAGTGGCACTCGATGACTTTGGAACCGGCTACTCCAGCCTCAGCTATCTCGCCCAATTGCCAATCGACATATTGAAACTGGACCAGTCGTTTATCCGGGGTATTGGCAATGACAGCGCCAACTCTGCCATTACGGAAGGCATCATCAGGCTCGGCCGCTCACTGGGTCTTGAAATGATTGCGGAAGGCGTCGAGACGGAGGAGGCCTTGGAATTCCTGAGAACGCGGCAATGCCAGCGCGGTCAGGGCTATCATTTTTCCCGCCCTTTACCTGCAAACGATTTTGAGCGTTGGCTCCATCGCCGCGCCGCATGACTTCAATGCGCGGTGTCATGCGCAACGTTCTTCCGCTGTGCGATCGAAAATCAGACCGCTAGCCTCACTGTGTTTAGAATGCCGGGGCCCGACTGCGGGCCCCGACGATCTCACTACTAACGACTAGTTTGCGAATGGCTGGGGCTTCGGCGTTGTGTCCGAAGACGGCGGAAGCAGCGGCATCCTGAATGACGGCATGTCGCCGGTGAGTGTCTTCAGGAAGGCAACGATCTTCGCGTTTTCGTCCTCACTGAACTTCCTGTCGAGTTGCAACCGTCCCATCACATCAACCGCTTCCTTCAGCGTGGCCGCACCGCCGTCATGGAAGTATGGATAGGTCATTTCCACATTTCGCAAGGTCGGCACCTTGAACTTGAAGTGATCGGATTCCCTGCCAGTCACAGCGATGCGTCCGGTCGCAGAATTGACTGTCTTATACGGCTCGACTACGCCCATGGTCTGGTAGGAATTGCCGCCGACTGCGGGACCGTTATGGCAGTCCACGCAACCGCTATCCTTGAACAATTTGTAGCCTTCCAGCTCGAATGCCGTTATTGCCTTCTTGTCCCCGCTGAGCCATTTGTCGAAACGCGAGTTCGGCGTGACCAGGGTCTCTTCGAAAGATGCAATGGCTTTCGTCACCTTGTCGATGTCGATCTTCTCGTTACCGAACACTTTCTTGAACTCAGCAACGTAGCCCGGAATCGACTGCAGCACTTCGACCGCGAGCACATGGGTCGATGCCATTTCACCGGGGTTGGCAATGGGGCCACCTGCCTGTGCCTTCAGGTCAGACGCACGGCCGTCCCAGAATTGCGCCAGGTTCATGCTGGCGTTGAGTACTGTCGGGGAATTGATCGGCCCCTGCTGCCAGTTGTGACCGATCGAGGTCTTCAGGTTGTCCGTGCCGCCCATGGACAGGTTGTGGCACGAATTACAGGAAATGAAGCCCGATTTGGAAAGCCGCGGATCGAAGTACAACTTCTTGCCGAGCTCGACAAGGGCAGAATTTTGAGGCTTCACTGCCTTGATGATCTTGATTGGTTCACGTTCCTGGGCGTTTGCAGCAATACTGCCGATGAAGAGCGAAACTGCAGCGGCAGCTAATGGAAGTACACGGAAAGTCTGCATGACAATCTCCAAAGGTCGACTAGAAATCGAGTAAAACCATTTTACGGAGAGTGTCTTTATTTGCTGATAGTCACTTTCGATAAAGCTATTCTGAGTCAAGCAAACAAAATAATCCTGTTCTTTGCCGGCGGAAGATGCACAGCAGCTTACCGCGCAGTCGCAGTCCTTCTTCTTCCGACAGCGGCGCCGCGACCTCACTTGAGCGAACGATCAGCGTGCTTGCTGCTTCCTGCCATGTGGGCTTAGGCTGGCCCGGCCTCCTTCTCGACGAAACTCATCGGATGTCATCCCGGGCATGCAGCGGAACATCACGACGAAGGCAGAAGCACCTCCATAGCCGAGGTCGAGTGCAACACTTTCCACCGTGTGGCCGGCTTCAAGCAGAGGCATCGTTTTTACCACCCGGAGCCTTTGCCTCCGCTCGGCAAAGGGCATTCCAAGATCGCGCTGGCAGCGCCGCACAAGGTCCGTTCGGTTGTATTCGACTCGCGTGCGAGTTCGGGAAGAGAGCGGGTGTCACCGGGTTGCGCTTCAAGCGAGCGCAATACCGGCACCAGGATTGGATCATCCGAGGTGGGAAGGTAGCTTCCCATGGGGCTCGCTCCGGCCAGTTGGTCTACCACCACGCGCAGGAGCCTTTCATCCTCTTCGGACCTTGGCTCTCCGGGAGGGTGGTCGCGCAGATGCTCGAGCATTGCGCGCACCAGCGGGCCCACGGCAACCGCGCAGGACTAACGCTACTTCAAACTATGTTCAAAATCCTCGAGCTCGATCTCGATCGCCTTGGTGCTGATCAGGACTTCAACCAGGGAAAAGACGAGGGACAACACCAGCAGGAACAGGCTGACGCCGAAGATGTACTGGGCGACAACCAGCATCTCGATAAACACCAGGAACATCGACAAGGCGCAGAGTATGAAACTGGTTACGCCAAGCGCCTGCATGCGGCGGATCAGGACAATACGCAAGCGCAGGTTGGCGATCTGGCGGATGGTGGCGTCGGTGAGTTTTTCCTGGGTTTGCGCCTTCAGGTTCCGGATCAGTTGCGCCAGCACGAGGAAGCGGTTGGTGTAGGCAAGCAGCAGCAGGGAAATGGCTGGGAACAACAGGGCTGGGGTGGTGAGGTTCATGGCTCCTCCGAAAGTGCCGGGAAGATAACATGAACCCGATGTCCCTGTGATGACAAAGGCGAAACGCCGGTCTTCGCCGATGCATGCCCCCGGCCAGTCGTTATTTGGAATCGAATGTCGTTACGCCATCCCAGTCGGCACCGGGCGGTTGTTCACGATAATGCGCAATGCGCTGCAGGTACAACGCGTAGAGGTGCTCATCCGGGTGCGCCTGCTGCAATTGGCGCAACTCCTGTTCTGCGCTATCCCATTGCTGGGAACGGACCATGCCGAGCGCCGTATGCCATTGGTCAAGCTCTGTGCGCGCCTCTGCACCCAGTTCAGCCGCCAGGCCGAGCGGCTCGTAAATCGGCACCGGTTCGTTCTTGCCCTTGACGCGGACGCGATCCAGTTCGCGATAGGCATAGGCAGGAGCTGCCAGCTTCGTCCCTTCCCCGACGGCGATGCCGACGCCATACACCTTGGTGATGCCTTCCAGGCGCGAAGACAGGTTCACTGCATCGCCCATCACCGTATAGGCACGGCGGATTTTCGAACCCATGTCGCCGACGCGCATCTCACCGGTGTTCAGGCCGATGCCGATTTTCAGCGGCGGCCAGCCGCGCGCGATGAAGTCCTTGTTCAGCTTGCCGGCGGTGGCCTGCATCTGCAACGCGGTTGCCACCGCACGTGACGCATGATCAGGCAACGCCACCGGCGCACCCCAGAATGCCATCACCGCATCGCCGATGTACTTGTCCAGCGTGCCGCGATTGCCGCGAATGTCCTCCGACATCGCAGTCAGGTAGCGGTTGATGTATTCGCGCAATGCATTCGGATCCAGCCCTTCGGAGATGGTCGTGAAGCCGCGCACATCCGCGAACAGCACCGTCAGCTCGCGGCTTTCGCCTTCCATGCTGTAGCTCTGCGGATTGGCCGCCATCTCGGCGACGAGTTCCGGCGCGACATATTCGCCGAACAGGTTCACGATTGCGCGGCCCTTGCGGTACTCGAACAGGTAGCCCCATGCGATGTTGAACACGAACAGGCCGGCCACCAGCAGCAAGGCGGTTGCCATCGGCATGACCCAGTGCAGGGACTGGTACATCCACAGGTTGAACGCGCCGATGGCCGCAGCAGAAGCCAGTGCGAACAGGATCGAATACACCGGTGTCAGCACCGGCAGCACGAGCCCGAGCACGATGCCGACCACAATGATCTGCAGCAAGTCGAATGCCGGCGAAAAATCCGGCCGCTGCTTGAACTCGCCGTCGAGGATGGAGGCGATGATGTTCGCATGCTGCTCCACACCGGGATATTCCTTGTTCACCGGCGTGGCGCGCAGATCGTTCAGGCCGGGCGCCGTCGTGCCGACCAGGATGATGCGGTCAACCAGTTCATGTTTCGGCAATGCGCCTTTCAGCACGTCGGACGCCGGAACATAACGGAATGCGCCGCCATCCGGTCCGCCCTTGCCGCGGAACTGCACCAGCGCCTTGATGTTCGGCTCAACCGGGATGTGCACGCGTGGTTTGCTGTTCAGTTCGATGGCCTTGAGTGCGCCATACTGGCGCAATTGCTCTTCCGACATCAGCGCCTCGTCTGCATCGAAGAATACCGGCCGGACCGCCGTTGCTCCCAGCGCAACACGCGCCGTGGCAAGCGACAACGACTCGTAGTAGCCCGTGCCGACCTGCCCCAGCAAGGGCACCGAGCGCAGCAAGCCATCGGCATCGACTTCCGTATTCATGTAACCACCGGCACGCGCAACGCGCTGCAGCTGCGGCAGGTTGGCATCGTAGGCTTTCCATGACAATGCATCCAGATGACGCCCGCCGAGGTCGTCCACGGTGAATGCCGGCGGCGGCAGCAATCCCTTCGGCGCCTGGTTCGACATGAAGTAGGACAGCACCACAGGCCGGCCCTCAAGCGCCTGCGCAAATCTTCCGTCATAGTCCAGCACCGGCTTGAGCGCCTCCAGCTGCGTCGCGATGCCGGGAATGTTCTTCAGCTCCTTGTTGGCCAGCCCGACCAGCGTCGCGTATCCCGAGCTGGTGTCGGGCTCGTTGAACATGACGTCGAAGGCAATCGTGCGTGCCTCGTAGTGCCCTGCCAGCTTGTTCACCAGCTCCGCCACGACATCCCGGCTCCACGGCCAGCGGCCGACTTCGGCAAGGCTCTTCTGGTCGATATCGACGATGACAATGCGCGTGTCGAGCTGCGGCTGTTCCACCTGCAGGCGCATGTCATAGAAGAACAGGTCTATCCTGTTGACGAGCGTGGTCGGCAGGAACTCCAGCGACTGCGCTGCCGCGACCACGGTCAGCAGCAGCGCAATCAGCCAGCGGGCTCCGTATTTCGAAAAGTGACGCCGCACGTTGAGCACGATCTCTCCCTGGGATTCGTTCAGACTGGATCAGGGCACGTAACCCGGGATCCTGGTTTCGTCGACCTCGTCGATCTGTGCCGGATCCATGAACCGCCTCGCATACTCCAGGTACACCTTCTTGCGGATGAATATGTCGAACAGATCGGGATCGATATGGTTGCGCTGGCAAAAACCGCCGAGCAGGTGCAGCGATTCGGAAAGCGTCTTGCCCTTCTTGTACGGCCGGTCCTTCGCAGTCAGTGCCTCGAAGATATCGGCAATCGCCATGATGCGCGCCTGCACCGGCATCTGGTCGCCGCGCAGCCCGCGTGGGTAGCCCTTGCCGTCCATGCGCTCATGATGGCCGCCGGCATATTCCGGCACGCTGCGCAAATGCTTCGGCCATGGCAGCGATTCCAGCATGCGGATCGTTACCGAAATATGGTTATTGATGATCGCCCGCTCGCGCGCGTTGAGTGTGCCGGCACGGACGGTCAGGTTTTCCAGTTCATCCGCGTCGAGCAGGTCACGCTCCATGCCATCCGGACCAGTCCAGCGATAACGTGCAATGGTGGCCACGCGCTCCTGGTCATCCTCGGACATGCTTTCGCTGCCGATGTTCGCGCGGCGCAGGAAATCACGGTCGCTGTCGAGGCGTGCCAGCTCGTTACGCAGGCGCTCGTCGATGAGCGCATAGCGTGCAGTACGCTGCGGATCGTCGCCCACGCTAGCCTTCTCCTTCCACGCACGTATTTCCGCATCGCGCTTGAGGACCTCGAAGCGCGTGTCGATCAGATGGATGCGGTCAAAGAGAGTTTCGAGCTTGGTGGATTTCTCCACCACATGCACGGGCGTCGTGATCTTTCCGCAGTCGTGCAGCAAGCCCGCGATCCACAGCTGCTTGCGGTCGCGCTCGCTCATGCGGAAGTCGGCCAGAGGGCCGCTCTCGGTGCCATGCGCGGCCTCCGCCAGCATCATCGTCAGCTCCGGCACATGCTGGCAATGCCGGCCGGTATGCGGCGATTTTTCGTCGATGCCGATGTTGATCAATTTGACGAAAGACTCGAACAGGTCTTCCAGCAGCTGAATCAGGTGCTGGTTGGTCAGCGCGATTGCTGCCTGCGACGCAAGCGCTTCGATGAAGCGCTGGTCGGTCTCGGTAAATGCGACTGTTGCGCCGGTGTCAGGATTCTGCGCGTTGATCAATTGCAGGACACCGATCACCTCGCCCTCATGGTTGCGCATTGGTACCGTCAGCAGCGATTGTGAGTGATAGTGGTACTGTTCATCGAACCGGCGCATGCCGGAGAAATTGAACGTGTCCGCCTTGTAGACGTCCTTCAGGTTCACCGAAGTACCGGTATTGGCGGCATAGGCGGCAACGGCGTCGAGATTGGGTTCGCCTGCCGCATTGACCAGCGGGATGTCGGGAATCTTCACCTCGTTGCCGCTGGCGCCGCCCTGGTACATGCCGAGCGAGTCGTTGATGGAGATATGGAAGTGCAGGCCGCGTTTGTCGTCGCTGGTGCGGTACAAGGTGCCGCCGTCGGCGTGCGTCATCGCTTTTGCTGCGCGCAATATCTTCTCCAGCAACTGCGCGGTGTCGCGATTGGCACTGAGTTCTACGCTCAGTTCCGTCAGTTGCTCGAGACGTTGTGCGATGTTGGCAGGCCGGAGTCCGGTCATGATGGTCGCGCGAGCCGCCCGTAGGTCATTAGAAATCGAAAACGTCGCCGCACTTGAGTGCCCTGAATGCGCGCGTGCCGCCTCCCTCGCGCAACTCCTGCATGATCAGGTCCTCATGTCCGGCCTTCAGGTGATAGATCAGGAACTCGACGGACTGCGGCACCGACGCGATGTCGGCGAGCAGCGTGCGCGGACAGAAGTGCAACGAGAGATCGGCGAGTGCCATGTCCGCATTACGGAAGGAGCAGTCGACGATCACCTTGCTGACTTTCAGCTCCTGCTCTAATGCCGCCCACAACGCGGGAGTCGATGCCATGTCGCCGGTGAACAGGAAACCGTCGCGGTTGTTCTGCACATGATAGGCGACCGAGCCTGCGGTATGGTTCACGGCATGCGCGATGATCCGGCGGCCGCCAAGGTCGAAAGGAACACCGGGCTGCAGTGGCGCCCAGCGCAGGGCCGGAGATTCGGTGTTGGGGATCGCCGCGAAGTCGGGCCACAGTGCCCAGTTGAACAGGTGCTTCTTCAGCGTGTCGATCACCGGCTCCGTCGCATGCACGGTGATCGGTCCGTTCCGTCTGCCCTGCACGGCATCAACCAGGAGCGCCAGTCCGGCGACATGATCAAGATGACAATGGGTGATGAACACATGGTCGATCAGCACGAGCCGGTCGATGTCGAGGTTGGTCAGTCCGGTGCCGGCGTCCAGCAGAATGTCGCTGTCGACCAGGAGGCTGGTCGTAAATCGCTCGCGGCCGCCGATACCGCCGGCGCATCCGAGCACATGCAACTTCATGTAGATCCTCCCCAGTCCAGCATGTAATCCATGCAGTGCTTCCCTTTGATTTTTTGAACGATTGTAGTCTGAATTGCAGTCCATATTGCGAGCTGAATGACGGGCATCGCGGCTTTTCTTTTACCGCACGTGGCTGGATCAAAATTTTGTGAGCGTGCCTGATACATTTCCACAACGCTATCAATTATGATTTGCCCATCGCGCAGGCGTCTTTCCACAATAGCTTGCGGCTAATGATGATAAATGGATAACACGCTATGAGTGCTGTGCTCGGTACGCCAACAACCGGCGGAAAGACGGATGATGTGAACGTCCGCCTGAACTTCTTCCAGAAGCTGCAGGCCGTCACCAACAAGATCCACGCTACCAGCAATATCGACGAGATCATGCTCGACCTGTCGCAGGATATCTGCGACCTGTTCAATGCCGACCGCCTGACCATCTATGCCGTCGGCGACGACAAGCTGACCATCGTCTCCAAGGTCAAGACGGGCCTCAACTCCATCAACCGGCTGAAACTGCCAATCTCCGACCAGAGCATCGCCGGCTATGTGGCGCTGACACGCAGGACCGTCAACATCCGCGATGTATATGACGACGAGGAACTGAAGTCGCATTCGCCCGAACTGCACTTCCTGCAAGAAGTGGACAAGCGCACAGGCTACCGCACCAAGCAGATGCTGGTCGCGCCCTTCGTCGACGAACGCACCAATGAATTGCAGGGCGTGGTCCAGCTCATCAATAACCGGGACGGCATAACCTTCCCGCCCCTTGCCGAAGAAGGCATCAAGGAGCTGTCGAAGACACTGGCGATCGCGTATGCGCAACGCCTGCGCCCGCCACCGGTGGTGCGCTCCAAGTACGACCAGCTGGTTGCCGATGCCGTGCTGTCGGCGGCGGAACTGGAACTCGCCGCCCGCTCCGCGCGCCGCAAGGGCGACGACATCGAAGCCGTGCTGGTCAAGGACTTCCAGGTCAAGCAGCAGGCCATCGGGCAAGCCATCGGCAAGTTCTTCAATGTGCCATACGAGCCATTCAAGGCCGACCGCGTCAAACCGGTGGACCTGCTGCGCAACCTCAAGCGCGAATTCGTCGAGCAGAATTTATGGCTGCCCATCGAAGACGGACCGCAGGGCTTGGTGATCCTGGCGACCGATCCGGAGCGGGTAAAGAGCGCGCGCCTGATCAACACCATCTTCCCGAAGTCCAAGCTCGTTTACCGTGTCACCACCCACGAGGAATTCCGGAAGACCGTCGACCAGTTCTTCGGCGCCGAGAGCGACATGGGTTCCGTCGGCGAACTGCTGTCCGGCCTGGAGGACGACGAAGAGGATGGCAGCGAGCTGTCCGATGAGGATCTGTCCGCAGCCGCCGAGAACGAGCTGGTCAAGCTGGTCAACAAGATCATCGTCGATGCTTATCGCCAGGGTGCATCGGACATCCATATCGAGCCGCGTCCCGGCAAGGAAAAGACAATGATCCGGTTCCGCAAGGATGGCTCGCTGGAACCGTACATCGAGATTCCGGCGACCTACCGCAATGCCCTGTCCGCGCGCATCAAGATCATGTGCGACCTGGATATTTCCGAGCGTCGCAAGCCTCAGGACGGCAAGATCAAGTTCAAGAAGTTCGGCCCGCTCGATATCGAGCTGCGCGTCGCCACGATCCCGTCAGCGGGCGGCGTGGAAGACATCGTCATGCGTATCCTTGCCGCAGGCGAACCGATCCCGCTCGACAAGCTGGGCATCCTGCCGCATAACCTCGAACGCCTGAAGACGGCGATCAGCAAGCCGTATGGTTTGTTCTTCGTCTGCGGCCCAACCGGCTCGGGCAAGACCACGACGCTGCACTCCGTGCTGCATCACCTGAACACGCCGGACACCAAGATCTGGACCGCGGAGGACCCGGTCGAAATCACGCAGAAAGGTCTGCGGCAGGTGCAGGTCAACCGCAAGAGCGGGCTCGATTTTGCGACCGCGATGCGCGCCTTCCTGCGTGCCGATCCCGATGTCATCATGGTCGGCGAAATGCGCGACAAGGAAACCGTGTCGATGGGCATCGAAGCGTCGCTGACCGGCCACCTGGTGTTTGCCACGCTGCATACCAACAGCGCGCCGGAGTCGATCGTGCGCCTGCTGGACATGGGCATGGATCCGTTCAACTTTGCCGATGCGCTGCTCGGCGTGCTGGCGCAACGTCTTGCCAAGCGCCTGTGCTCGAATTGCAAGACAGCCTACGAACCGACCGACGAAGAACTGCAGTCGCTGCTCGCCGAGTATTGCGAGGAGCTGAAGAACACGTCGGCATTCAAGGATGTGAAGACCGGGCAGCAGGAGGTGCTGACCGACTGGACCACCAAGTACGCTGACAGCCAGGGCAGCTTCAAGCTCTACCGTGCGACCGGTTGCGACCAGTGCAATGGCAGCGGCTACAAGGGCCGCGTCGGCTTGCATGAACTGATGATTGGCACCGACCGGCTGAAGAAGCTGATCCAGGAGCACAGTCGTGTCGCGGTGATGCTGGCGGCAGCGCTGGAAGACGGCATGCTGACGCTGAAGATGGACGGCATCGAGAAGATCCTGTCCGGCATCACCGACATCAAGCAAGTGCGCGCGGTCTGCATCAAGTAAGGCCTGAAGGGGGCAATGCAGATCGCCCCCTTCCCCGGCTCACTGCCTGCTCACTGTTGCTGGTGTCCCAGAAACTCCACCAGTTGCCCGCTCGCGCCGCGCAGTCGCTGGCTCATCAGCTTGGCCAGCTTGGCGAGGATGTGCACTGCGAGCACCGGCTTCTCCTTGATGATCCGCTGGTAATTCTCCTTCGTCAGTAACAGAAGCACGCTGTCCTGCGATGCGATGCAAGTCGCCGAGCGCGGCTCGCCGTCGATGATCGACATTTCACCGATGGTCTTGCCACGCGTGACGTTCACGATGCGCCGCGCAACACCTTCATGGTCGTTCTTCAGGATATCGACTTCGCCCTTGACCAGCAGGCACATGTAGCTGCCGGCATCGCCTTCATTGAAGACGACGGTGCCGGCGGCAACCTGGTAACACTGCACATACGCGGCAAGCGCCTGAATGTCTTTCCAGTCGAAATCCGAGAACAGCTGCGTTTCGGCAATCATGTCGCAGATCTCGTCGCGGAAGGCGGCTCCCGCGCCCATCAGCTGGAAGCCCTCCATGGATTGGTCCGCCATCACCGCACCTCGCAATCGACATCCGGCGCGGCTCTCGTGCTTCCCGCAGAACCTTGCGGGCCGGTCGTGGAAGACAAGCCCGGCGGCGGTGCGAACTGGATGCCCGGATCCGCCGGCAGCAGGATCGGCGCCTGCGTGATGCTCGGCGAGAAGCCGAACTGTCCGGCCGAGAAATCATGCGACCCGCCCTTGTTGCGCAGCACGATTGCACCGTCCACGACCTGCACGTACAGGCCGGGCGCCCGACCATCCGATGCCTGCGCCACAGGCACGTAATCGGCAATGAAGATGGTGCCGCGGATACCGATCGTCGCCGTCGGCGTATTGACGCCGACGCGCTCCTTGTTGCGCTTGCCGAGCAGGCCGGTGACGGCGCGCAGGCCGCCCTTGATCAGGCTGAAGGCGGCGCTGTCCTTTTCCGGTTCCGCCTCATCGTAGGCAAAGCTGTCGATCTTCAGCTGCGAATTCGGCCGCAGCGTGATTTCGCTGTTGTCGAGGAATTTGATCCGCGCATAGGTTTCCTTTTCGCTGATCAGCGTGTCGCCCTGCTCCACAGTAGATTTTTGCGCCAGGACCATCACCGTGCCGTCGGATTTCTTCGCCAGCAAAGGACCGCTCAGGTGCGTGACGGTGCCCGCCGCTTCGCCTGCCCATGCGGAGACTGCCGTCAGCAGCGACGCCAGCAACAACAGGAGGAAGCGTGGCGCATTAGTTGCAATACATTTTCTTGGCAGCTTCATTTGTGTTCGCTCCGTTGTCCTGCGTTGCGGTCGCAGTTTGCTGTTCTTCGTTCGTGCTCTCGCCGTTCTGGCTGCTGTCGTTGGTGGTCGTCGTGCTAGCTGTGCTTGCAGTTCCGGTGGTGCCGGTCGTACTAGCGCTGGCCGATGTCGGCAGCAACGACGTGACGGATTGCGTCGTCGTGGTGACGGCGTTCGCGGCCGTGGCGATTATTGCCAGACTTTGGTCCACGGCTGCCACCTCGGCCGGCGGAAGTGTGGCGCAGCCAGCGAGTGTCGGGTCGGCGACGCATTCCTCCACGCTCGGCCAATAGGTCGAATTGCCGTTCGGCTGCAAGGTCACTGGGGATCCAGTGACCGCGGCATTCATGAAGATCGACGTGCCCGCTTTCAGCAGCACGCTTCCGCTTGTGGATACCGGTGCATTGATAGTGAGGTTGTCACTGGCGCTGCCGCTTGCCCCTGCCTCCAGCATGATGTTGCCGCTGGTGGAACTCACCGCGCCGTCGATCGTTAGCGGACTGTGCGCGGTCAGCTCGATATTGCCGCCCACGCTGACCACCTGCATGCCGGCGGTCGTCTTCATCTCGCCATAGTTGTTCACGAAGATGTTGCCCATCAGTGCATTCTGGCGGACATCCTGCAGCGCCAGCGGAACATAGTTCTCGATCGCGATATCGCCGCTGCCGGTGTTAATCGCGCGTAGCGACGCGACCTCGGTACTGAGCGAGATGCCGGACACTGCCTCGGCATTCAGGCTGTTCGCAGACACGTAGCCGTAACCGCTCATCTCCGGTGTGGCGCCGAGGATCGCACCCGCAGAACGCAGCGTCACGCTACCCGCGCCGGCGTCAACACCCGACTTGAGCACGATGTCGCCCGACGCCGTGGTCAGCGAGATGTTGCCGCCATTGCTCCAGATGCCGTACAGGCCATAGTCGCCGCCATCGAGTTCGGTGCCGACGATATCGCCGACGACGAGTGGCTTGGAGTTGGTGAACGCGAAGGCGCCGCCCCAGCTTTCGCCCGCCAGGCTATTCACGGAATTGCCTGAATGGGACAGGTTGACGGTGCCATGTCCGACCGCGCCCAGTTCCGGTACATTGATCGCGCCACTTTGGCTGATGCTGGATGCAGACAGCAATCCGATGCGCATGGTGGCGCTGTTGCGGTCGGTGAGGGCGGCAGTGCCGGTATTCGTGATGCCAGCGACGTGGATCGGCCCGGCGGTGAACGCGTCTTCACGCCCGATGCCGATCGTGTGTGCCGCAACGCGGTGCAGGTTCACCACGTTCAGGCAAGGCGACACCGCGCAGGTGGTCGAGCCCACGGTAATGGCGCGACCGGCCGTCACCGGCGCGATGTCGACCAATGCGCCGGTAACCGTGCTATTCAACACGAGACTGTCCGCCTCCATTGCCACTTCGGCGGTGCCCGCATTGAGCGCCTGGTTGATGGTCAACGTCCTGCCGCCCGCGACGGCGAGGTCGATGCCCTGGCTGTTGGTTGTAATGCCCGAGAAGCCTGTCGCTGCGACGCCCACTTCGAGGTTGGTCGCGCTATACAGCTCGAAATAGCCCGATCCCAGAGCACCCAGGCTAAGGTCCGCCCCCACCTTGCTGATGGCGTTGCCGCTGTGCAGAAGATTAACGGCGCCCGGTGTCCGCAACACCAGCTCGCCTCCATTCGTATTGATTGGACTGTTTTGATTGATCCCGTATGTCGAGTCGGAATAGAGCCGGATGCGCCGCGTCGCGTCTGGCGAGCCACTTAGGCTGATACCGCTCACGCCATCCACCGTACTCGGTGTTAGCAAGTTGCTCGATCGGTACCAGAAGCCGCCCGTCGTCGCTGTACCGGCGACGACGCCAGTCGAGTTTGCCTCCGACAGGTTCACTGAGGAACCGGTCGCCTGCACCGCCGAGGCGCCCGCAATGATTGCCCCGGTTTGCTGCGTGATCGCACCACTGGTGGTCATGCTGAGCCCGCTGAACACATGCTCCAGCGCGCCACCCGGCCCCGACAAGAGTGGTGCGGCGATATTGATGCCACCAGAATTCGCCGTATTACCGATGCGCAGGACACCGGCACGGATACTGTTCAGGTCCGCAGTCGACAAGGCCAGCATGTTGGTAAAGGCATCGTCATTGCTGCCGAGCACGATGGACGGCGAGGCGGTAAACGGCGCAAGCGTGACGGTATTGGTGCCGGCATTGATCGTCCCCAGCAGCGACATGTTGTCCGCCGTCAGCGAAACCGGACTGCCCCAGCTGTTGATCTCCGAACCGACCGGCATGCTGATGGAAGCCTCCAGGCCCTTCGTCAGCACGTTGACTGCGCCGCCGTATAAGCGCCCAGCCGCCGTGAACGTGATATTGCCGCCCGCCGTGACATTGACATTGGCATTGCCGGCACTGACCGTGTTGTTGATGCCAATCGTTCCGCTTGACCTGAGCGTTACCGCACCGTTGCCGGCGTTGAGCCGGCCCAGGTTCAGCGTGGCAAACCACGGCGTCGGATCGGCACCTGCCTCGATCCAGATCGAGCCGCCGTTATACGTCTCGAATGCCAGGTTCGCGCCATGCGTACTGCCGGTCAGGTCGATACCGCCGCCGGTGGAACTGTCGCCCGGTCCGTTGCGGGTGCGCATCGTCAGGTTGGCGCCATTGGCCAGCCTCACCGCACCGTTCGCGAACGTGCCGGACACGGAAATGTTGTTGGTCGCTTCCAGCACGATATGCGCCGTGCTGCTTTGCGCTTCGATTTCGGATTGATAGACGACTGAGGGCGCCGTGTTGTCGTAAAAAATCTTGCCCAGTGCGCTGGTTGTCCCGCCGATGCCGTTAAAGCCGGTCGAGCCCATATAGCCGTCACCATCACCCGTGCCGCCCACGATGGTCAGGCTCGCCGGGTCCAGCAACAGCGTGCCCGTCTTGCCGTTCGCTGCGGTGAGGTCGGCAAGCGCCCGGTATTCCAGGTCCTGCTTGCCGGAGACTTCAACAAAGCCGCCGTTGCCCGATTGCGCACCGCCGCGCGCAGAAATTTTGCCGAACGCGCGCGTCGTGTTGTCCGACCAGACGATCACCTTGCCGCCGTCGCCGCTCTCGATCGCATCAGCCTTGATTTCCGTGTCCTTGCCGACATACGCATACTGCGCGTTCTGGATGTCCGTATTCTTGCCCTGGAAATCGCCGCCGACCAGCACCGTGCCCCCGCCCTGCTGGCCGCTGGCATCGACTTTGGCGTCACCGACCAAGCCGACGCGCTCGCCAAGAAGTTGTATTTCGCCGCCAGTGCCCGCGCCGGTCGCACTGGTGCGGCTACCGGCGTCGAGGATGGTGTCCTTGCTGGCCTTGAACACGATCTTGCCGTTCTCGCCGACCACTGCGCTGTCCGCGCTTACCAGGCCGCGCTGGTGGATCAGTGCGCCGTAGACCCCTGCCTTGCCGCCTTGCGCCACGATCTGGCCCAGGTTGACCGCCTGGCTTTCGGGAGCGCTGATCACGACATGCAGGTCAGGATTGGCGGAATCGACCAGTTGCACTGTATGCCCCGCCGCCAGCAACACTTCGCCCTTCGGCGAGGTAATGATGCCGCTGTTTTCCACATTCGGCGCGATTAGGTACACCCGTCCGCCGGTTGGCGTTGTGATCACGCCTTGGTTCTGAAGGTTGCCAGCCTTGTCGCCGGCGGCAAAGTTCATCCTGCCGTTCAGGAAGTCTTCATTGCTGATGTTGAGCGTCGATGCCACGAGACCGTTCACGTCGACCTGTGCGCCCTGCCCGAACAGGATGCCGTTGGGGTTGATCAGGAACACACGGCCGTTCGACTGCAATGCACCAAGAATCTGTGAAGGGTCCTGCCCGACGATGCGATTGAGTACCGCACTGTCCGCACTTTGCTGGATGAAGCGCGTGACCTCGCCGGCGTTGATGGAAAAGCTCTGCCAGTTGATGATCGCGCCCGGCGTATTGGTCACCGACAGCACATTGCCCTGATTACTGAACGTGGCCTGCCCGTTCACCACCTGAGCTCCCATCGGGTTGGCAACCGCACCCGGTGCGACGAATCCCGAAGCAAAACAGCCGGCGATCAATACCGGCAGCAGACGCCGGCGCAGTACAAGCGTGTTACGCGGGGTGTAGCGCGCGGCAAGCCGTTCACGCATGGCGGCGTTGGATGTCATTTCTTCTCCCCTACTTCTTTGCAGTACTAGTACGTCACGCCGAGCTTGACGTGCAGGCGCTTGTCGGCCTTGCCTTCGCTGCCGCCGGCATCGACCACTTGCGCGTAATCCATCTGCAGTGACATGTTCTTTTCGATCGTCATGCGCCAACCCAGGCCGACGCTGCCGATCGATGCACGGGCCGATTCGCCCGGCAGCGGATCGTTGCGTCGAACGCGGGCGGTGTCGTAGAACGCAAGCGCGCGGCAATGTGCCGTCACGCGGTCAATGCCGGTGCACAGGTTGGGCGTGTACAGCTCCGCGCTCAGCAGATGGCCGGAATCGTTGGAAATGTCGCGTTCCTGGAATCCGCGCACCGTGCTCGCGCCGCCAGCACCAAACTGCTCGCCCGGGATGAGCCTGTCGGGCGAGTACTGTCCGGAGAAACCGATCCGCACCTGCCAGTCGTCCGCCAAGGCATGCGCATACGCGGCGCTATAACGCAGGATGTCGTAAGAGGAATCCGCCCCGGCACGCACGCGGTTGAACGCCGCGCTGTCGCCTTTATCGCCACCCGGTATGTTGTGTGACGCCATCAAGCTGAAGTTGATCTCGCTGCGCGGCAGCGTCCAGGCGCCGACATAAGTCACGCTCAACGGATGCACCGTCACATCATTGCCAAGCTGGATGCCTTGCAGCGTCACATTATTGCGGTAAGCCTTGTAATCCAGTCCATACATCAGCCTGGACTCGTAATCGCCGGCGCGGCGCAGATTATGGTTGTAGCGCGCCCCGTATACCGCACCCTTGCCGCTGACCTGCAGGTCGACAATGCCTGCCAACACTGCGCCCGAATCGACGTCGGAATAGCTGGCATACAAATCGACCGAATCGCCGAGGCTGTATAACGGGATGTGGTAGCCGACACCGTAGACATTCACCCTGCTCGGTTCTTCCACCGTGGTGGTGTACTGCAGGCCGAGCACATGGTCGCGCCCGGCGGTGTTTGCATGCTGGTACTGGACCGTCAGGTAGGTGTCGCCGGTGACTTCGGTGCCGTTGTTGTCGACGCTCGCGCCGATCTTCCAAGGCTTGTCGTCCACGACCTTCAGCGTGGCGTCGACTTCGTCTTCCTTCGCCCCGCTTTGCAACTGCAGCGTGACTTTCTTGGCCGGGTTTTCATTGACCAGCTTCAGGCTCGACGACACATCGGCAATATTGGGCGTGCTGCCTTCCTGCAGCCCGGGCAGGCTATTCCGAATGTTGGCTTCATCGAATGTGCGGTTGCCCTGCACCCGAACCTTGCTGAGCTTCGCCTCGACTACCCGCAGATGCACCATGCCGTGGTTCAGCTCCTGCTCAGGCAATACCACTTGCACGACGTTGTAGCCGCGCCGCTGGTAGGCGCGTTCCAGCGCTTCCAGCGCCATTTGCACATGGCCGAAGTTGCGATTCTTGCCGGTGTAGGGTGCGAGCAGCGCCTGAATGGCCTGGTCGGACAACAGCGTATTGCCCTGCACGGAAAAGCCTGCGATTTCAAAGCGCCCGATGGTGTCCTGTTCGTCGGCTGCCGAGGCGGGGAAAACGGAAAGGATGAGTGCCGCGCCGACGACGAGCCGCGATAGATGATGTCTCATGGCTTTGTATTTCTTGGAGGAATACCATTTTTGCGGGCGCTGCTTGCATGGCCCTTACACCCCTCCCAGAAAGGCGAATTGATTTGGGTCAAGCACAGCACTTACTAGCTAGAAACTATAGCGTAGCGGTCCGAGAAAACCGGCATTAATTGCCGTTTTTATATGCAGATTTTCTGCATGAGGCAGTCAGTGACTTTCCCAGTTGCCGTCAATCCGTCTCGCCTGTCAGCGCAAATCTCACAACCGGCATGGGCCGATGTATTGGCCGCAGCCGGAACCCGCGCGCCCCAGTCATATCAAAACGTCCTCATCCACATACAGCCGTTTGAGCGTCTTCAAATAGAGCGCAAACGGCCGGTGGCATATTGGTTCGCGTCACTCGACACATCATCGCTCGTTCAACGGAAGGCCAAGGGATGGGGCGCATCAGCAACCTTTTACGTCAAGCGAGCGGTGGTTCGTGGGCGGACCGGATGAGTTCCGGCACTTCCTATCTCGTCCAGTTCTCTCTCCTCTTCGGCATCTATTTCGTCGTCGCGCGGCTTTCACTGAATTTTGCCGTCGGTTCTGCGCTGGTGAGCCCGTTGTGGCCTCCGGCCGCCGTCGCATTGTGCGCGTGCCTTGCGTGGGGATTGCGAGTCGCCCCTGCAGTCTGGCTTGGCGAAATGATGGTGCTGTTGGTGATGGACAATCCCATGACCACCGCCGTCACGGCCGGCCTCGGTGCCAGCCTCGAAGCATGTGCTGCCGCATATCTGGTGCAGCGGCTGTATCGCGCGCGCACCGACTTCATCTATCGCGGCATGGCATTCCGTTTCATCGGCATTGCGCTTGCCACCTCCGTCATCGGCGCAACCGCAAGTACGGCAGGCATGGTGATGGCGGCCGAAAATGGAACGGCAAACCTCGCACTCACGTGGCTGACGTGGTGGATAGGCAATGCCACCGGCATGATCGTGATCGCACCCCTCATCCTGGCCTGGAACGTCGCGGCGGGTGTCGAATGGCATCCTTCCAAGATTGTCGAAGCGGTGGTGTTCGCCGTGCTGCTGGTGGCGATCCCGCAGCTCGCATTCGGCGGGCTGTTCGGCAACTGGCCGGTTGCGTACCTGTCAATTCCGCTTTTCCTGTGGGCGGCGTTTCGCTTCAACCTCGCCGCAGTCGCATGGACGACCGCCATCATCTGCGCCATCGCCGTCTGGAATACGGCAGAAGGCAACGGCCCCTTTGCCAGCGACAACCTGAACGAATCCCTGTTGCTGCTGATGATTTACATCAGCGTCGTCGGCAGCATGGGACTGGTGCTTGCCAGCCTGGTGCACCGGCACCGTGAAGCGGAACATCAACTCGAAGCAGAGCGCGACGGACTGGAGCAGCGTGTGCGGCACAGGACCGATGCGCTGAGCGCCAACATCGAAATGCGCATGCAGGTCGAGGAACAGCTCGCCGCGCGCGAACGCCAGCTCGCCGAAGCGCAGCATCTGGCGCAGCTCGGCAGCTGGAATTGGGAGAGCGAGGGGCAGGAACTTACCTGGTCGGACGAGCTGTACCGCATCTTCGGCGTGGACAAGGAGCACTTCGAGGTGACGCCGGCCAGTTTCCGTTCGCTGATCCACAAGGATGACGTCGAGGCGGTCAACCGTGCCATCGACGATGTACGCGCCACCGGAAAACCTTTCCATATGGAGTACCGCATCGTGCCGCCCGGCCGCCAGCCGCGCATCGTCTCCGCCCGTGGCCAAGGCACGAAAGATGCAAATGGCGCCATTACCCGACTCTTCGGCACCATGCAGGACGTAACAGAAACCCGGCTGGCGGAGGCATCGCTGCGCGAGGCGGAGGAGCGCTACCGGACGCTGGTTGAACTTTCTCCCGACGCGATCCTTGTGCAGCAGGATGACGTGTTTGTATTCGCCAACCGCGCTGCCGTGGACCTGCTGCATGCCGGCGGTACGGAAAGGATCATCGGCAGGTCGCTATTCGAGCTCCTGCACCCGCACTTCCACGAAATTGCGCGCGAGCGCATTGCCTTCCTGCAGAAAGGCGAAGCGCTTCCGGCAATCGAGGAAAAGTTCCTGCGATTCGACGGCAGCGTCGTAGACGTGGAAGTCAATTCGTCGCCATTCCTGCACAAGGGGCGCTTCGCCACGCTGTTCATCATGCGCGACATCACCGAACGCAAGAAGACCCTCGAGCAGATGGCTTATCTCGCGCATTACGACTCGCTGACGGGGCTGCCGAACCGGATGCTGTTCCGCCAGCGCCTGGAGCATGCGCTGAGCATCGCGGAGCGGCCGGAGCGTTCGCTGGAAATCATGTTCCTCGATCTTGACCGCTTCAAGAACATCAACGACACGCTCGGTCACGCGGTCGGCGACATGGTGCTGCAGGAGACCGCTTTTCGCCTGCAAGGCATCCTGCGCGAGTCGGACACCGTCGCCCGCCTCGGCGGCGACGAGTTCGTCGTGCTGGTGGAAAACGTGGATGAGCCGCACCGCGGCGGCATCATCGCGGAGAAAATTCTCGCCGCCTTCGGCCCGCCCTTCCTGCGCGACAAGAATCCGCTGTCCATCAGCACCAGCATCGGCATCAGCAGCTTTCCCACCGACGGCACAGACGCCGATACGCTGCTGAAGAAAGCCGACATTGCGATGTACCGCGCCAAGGAATCGGGGCGCAACAGCTACCGCTACTATTCTGCCGAAATGAACCAGCATGCGGCGGAACGGCTGGCGCTGGAAAATGCGCTCAGCCACGCGATCGAACGCGATCAATTGTCACTGCATTACCAGCCGAAGATCGACATCCTCACCAACCGCATCACCGGCATGGAGGCCCTGTTGCGCTGGCAGCACCCGAACCTCGGAGCCGTCTCGCCTGACAAGTTCATTCCCGTCGCGGAAGAAAGCGGCCTGATCACTCCCATTGGCTACTGGGCGCTACGCACCGCATGCCAGCAAAACAAACAATGGCAATTGGACAGCCCGGCGCGATTGAAGGTCGCTGTCAACCTCTGCCCGCGCCAACTCAACGACGAGGGCTTGCTCTCGAACATCGAAGCCATCCTCTCCGACACGGAACTCGACCCCGCTTACCTGGAGCTCGAAATCACCGAACGCGCGATCATGGACGATCCCGAAAAATCGGTGCGGATACTTAACGCCCTGCGCGACATGGGCATCACCATCGCCCTCGACGACTTCGGCATCGGTTATTCGTCCCTGTCGCACCTGAAGCGCTTCCCGATCCGCGCCGTCAAGATCGACCGCTCCTTCGTGCAAGGCCTTCCCTTCAGCCAAGGCGACTCCGCCATCACCAAAGCCATCATCGGCCTCGCCCACAGCCTGGAATGCAGCGTCATCGCCGAAGGCGCGGAAACCCAGCAGCAATACGACTTCCTGCGCGAGCATGACTGCGACAGCGTGCAGGGACATTACTTCAGCGAAGCAATGCCTGCGGAGAACTTTGGAGATTTGATCAGGGTGCAGGCGAACCTGCATTTGCATTGAGAATGTACCGAGCGTCGATCAACGGAAGGCATTCAGATAGTGCCAAGTAGCGCCTCGGCTTTGCACTTCCGCTTCTGACGCTGCCGAAAGAGTGAAAGGCAAAGCGGATAAAGAAGCGAAACTTGTCTGAGCCGTAGGCGAGTTTGTTTCGCTTCCCGCTTTGTCCTTCACTCTTTCGGGAACCCCGCAGGGGCAGCGGCTGCGCGGTCGCCTTTCTTGGGTTACTTTCTTTGGCGAAGCAAAGAAAGTGACCGGCCGCCGGGCCGCCCCCGGCACACCTCCACGAAGTGACAACGGCGTTGAATCACCGAAGAAAAGTGGAAGGTCAGCGCCCAGCCTAACGCTTCCTCCAAACCAACAACCGATTATTCGCCGGCATCTCAACATCCCTCTCCAACACCAACCCATTCTCCCCCGCCACCCCATTCACGTCCTCAAATCCCCGTATCCCCATATGCTCCCCCTGCGCCTTCAATGACATATCGAACAGCGCATTGCTCTCGCTCGTAAACTTCCCGCCATAGTTAAACGGCCCATACACGCACATCACCCCGCCCTGCCGCAATACACGCGAGGCACCGGAAAACATCGCCCTCACCTCATCCCACGCCATGATGTGGCAGGTATTGGCGGAAAACACCGCATCGAACGGACTTGCAGGCCAGTCCGCAGATTTCACGTCGAGCCGCACCGGACGCAATACATTCGGTAAACCCGCCTCGTCCAGCCAGGCATTGATACTCGCATGGCTATGGCTTCCCGGTACATCGCTTGGCTGCCACGTCAGCTGCGGCAAGTGTGCACCGAAGTAAACGGCATGCTGTCCGGTGCCGCTGCCGATTTCCAGCACCTTGGCTGGCGCAGGAAGCACTTCACGCAATACGGCGAGAATGGGTTCGCGATTACGCTCGCAGGCGGCAGAGAATTGTCTGGTCATGATGAATGCAGCATCCGGTG
Source organism: Noviherbaspirillum sp. (assembly GCA_035654275.1). GTDB lineage: Bacteria > Pseudomonadota > Gammaproteobacteria > Burkholderiales > Burkholderiaceae_D > Noviherbaspirillum. Next base: position 25,509 of record DASRXG010000013.1, on the reverse strand, counting down.
AAAGAACGCGCTATTGTCGCCGGCTAGACGGCTACGCATTGCCGCCCGCCGCCTCGAGCACCTGCGCCATACGAGCACGCATGCGCGTTACATGCGAACCTTCCCAGTACACTTGGGCACAGCCCTGGCATTCGTAAAACCTCTCATACGAGTTGCGGCTGTGATGCGGCACGCGGTGCGCGATGTCGGACTTGGCCACCACCCGCAACGTGCCGTTGCAGGTCAGGCAGCGGCTGAAGGCGCGCGCCGACTGCGCCAGCTTGAAGCGGCTGACCACTTCCACCAGTTGCGCATCGCCCGCCACCGCATGCAGGTAACATCCCCGCACGATCTCCTTCCTGATCAGCAGGTCGCGATCGCGCGTGAGCACGATGCGGTCCTCGGTCGCGGCGATGTGTGCGACTTCCGCATCGCTAAAGTCGTTCCGGTACAGTGCGTCGAAGCCCAGCATGCGCAGGTGCTTCGCCAGCTGCCCCAGGTGCGCATCGGCGATGAACCTTTTACTCCCCTGCAGCGGCGGCCGCAGTCGCACGGCGTGGCTGATGTCGATCATGCCAAACGCCGGATAGACGCTGACCCGGTCGCCGTCGCACAGCCGGTAAGAGAAATCCACCGACTCGCCATTGACGACCAGCAGTTCCACTTCGGTGTGCGGCACGCCAAGCGCCTCGACCATGTGCTTGACGCTGGCATCGCGTGAGCAGGGCCGGCTGAAGCTGCGCTGGCGCAGCGGTGGCGAAAGGAAATTGTTCAGCTCGGCATAGAAACGGAATTGGGCGGTGACCACGATGGCGTCACCCTAACGTGTTGCAACGCGCGGCGGCTGCCCCGCGCGTCCTGCCGGTTTCGCCCGGGGCCGGGGAAACGGTGGCACAGGCGTTTGAGCCTGCGCAGCAGTGCTTGCCAGTAGCGCCAGCCGGCTGCTGGTTTCGTCCATCCGCTCGCCGACGAACCGGATCAGTTCCGACTGCAGTCCCGCTGCAATCGTTACGAGGTAGTAGCCATAGTCGAAGGCGCGCCGCGCGTTTGGTTCGAGCTGCGCGCCCGCAAGCGCAATCAGCTGTTTCAGGTCCTGTGCGGATAGCAGTTGCCGCGTCGCAAAGTTCGATTGCTCGAGCGTGGCGCGGGCCATGTTGATGTTCAGGCCAGCAACTTCTTGCACGCCATGCATCGCACCGGCAGCGAGCGCTGCATTGGTATCGATCTGCTTTTCCAGCTGGGCCTCGGTAGCCCGGGAAACCTGCTCATGGAGAGAAAACATGCAAGCTCCGTTAGCAACAATTGCTTAATTCTAGGTAACCGGCAAGTGAAATCAAGACAGCCGGCATCCTGTAATGGTGCACGTAACCGCGCGTCGTGCGTGTATTGCGCTTTCCCTCTTCCTGCCTCGGCTTGAGATATATCAAACCGGGGGCGGTGCATCATTTTTTCGTGCAACTTGTCTAGAGGGCTAGAGTCCTTCTTGCGTCGCCGCGCTTCTGTGGGGCGAAAAGGAATCCTCATGGCCTATAAGACCATCCTGGTGCACGTGGATGAATCCTCGCACGCCGGAGAACGCATCAAGATCGCCGCCGCCATCGCGATGACGCAGAAAGCGCACCTGATCGGTACTGCGGTGACCGGCGCCTCGCGCTACCTGGTGCAGGCGCGCATGCTGGCGGAGCTCGATCCCAACTTGCGTACGCATCTCGACTTCATGCGGCAGCGCGCACGCCGCGGACTCACCGATTTCGAGGCCGCAGTGCAAATGCTGGGGCTGAAGTCCTTCGAAAAGCGACTGGTGGACGATGAAGCAGGCGGCGGCATTTGCTTACAGGCACGCTATGCCGACCTCGTCGTGATCGGGCAGAACGATCCGAATGAAATTTCACCGGTCACGATGCCGGACTTTCCGCAGTATGTCGTGCTCAATTCCGGCCGTCCGGTATTGATCGTGCCGTATGCCGGCCGCTTCGACAACATCGGCGGCCGCGTGCTGATTGCATGGAACGCGAGCATGGAAGCGACACGCGCGATTGCCAGTGCGATGCCCTTGCTCGAGCGCGCGCAAATGGTGGAAGTCGTCGTGTTCAATCCGCGCGCGCAGACGCAGGCATACGGACCGCGACCGGGGCAGGACATGGCGGAGTTCCTCGCTCGGCACGACATCAAGACGGAAGTATTGCTCCAGGATGCCGACCGCGTAGGCGAAGCGTTGTTATCGCTCGCGGGCGACCGCAGTGCCGACCTCATCATCATGGGCGGTTATGGCCACAACCGGTTTCGTGAAATCCTGCTGGGCGGTGTCACCCGCACTGTCATAGAGTCGATGAAGGTGCCGGTGCTGATGTCCCACTAACACTCACTCGTATTAACGCCCTACTAACGCCCTTCTGGGGAGAACAAGATGGAAACAATCGCCGGCTTCGATGCCACGCTGCTTGCGCGCATTCAGTCTGCCTTTACCGTCAGTTTCCACATCATCTTTCCAGCCTTTTCCATCGGCCTGTCGGCGTTCATCGCCACGCTGGAAGTGCTGTGGCTGCGCAGCGGCGAAGTGCACTACCATACACTGGCGCGCTTCTGGACCAAGATCTTTCGCGGTATCGTTTGCAATGAGTGTGGTGTCGGGCATCGTGCTGTCGTACCAGTTCGGTACCAATTGGAGCCGCTTCTCCGAAATCGTCGGCAACACCATCGGCCCGGTGCTCGGCCATGAAGTACTGACCGCCTTTTTCCTCGAGGCGAGTTTCCTCGGCGTGATGTTGTTCGGCTGGAACCGCGTGCCGCCATGGCTGCATACAACTGCATCGATCATCGTCGCACTCGGCACGGCATTATCGGGCTTCTGGATTTTGTCGGCCAACAGCTGGATGCAGACGCCGGCTGGTTTCGAGCTGCGGGACGGCATCACTTATCCGCTGGATTGGTCGGAGATCATATTCAATCCGAGCTTCCCCTACCGCTTCACGCTCATGATGCTGGCCACTTACCTGACCACGTCACTGGTGGTGCTGGCCACCGGCGCGCGCTATGTATTGCGTGGCCGCTTCGAGCGCGAGGCGCACACGATGATCCGCATGGGACTGGGCATGGTGGCGGTGCTGGCGCCGGCGCAGTTGATTGTCGGTGACATGCACGGCCTGACAAGGAAGAAGGCCGGTCAGCATGAAAACGGCCGGAAAAAAGCCACAAATGAAGTCGCTACAAATGAAGTCGCTACAAATGAAACAGCCGGAAAAGGAAACGGCCGCATGCGGCGGCCGTTTGATCCATGGGCTGCGCCCGGGGAAACCGGTCAGGACATCAGAACTCTTCCCAGTCGCTCTGTTCTCCGGGCCGGAGGTTGGCAACGCGCCGGGCGCTCACGGGAGCGACTGCCGTATTTGCCGCCTTCCTGGGCACTGCCACCACGTTCGCGACCGGTACCGGCGCGCGAACTGCGGGTGCAAGCATCGCTTGCGGCGCGGATACCGGTGCGGATACCGATGCTGCATCGCCCAGCTTGAACACGCTGACTACATGCGACAGGTGGACTGCCTGCTCCTGCAGCGAGGCCGCCGCAGCGGCAGCCTCTTCCACCAATGCGGCGTTCTGCTGGGTGGTCTCATCCATCTGGTTGATGGCCTGGTTGACTTGCTGGATGCCGTCGGTCTGCTCTTTGCTGGCAGTCGAGATCTCGCTCATGATGTCCGTCACGCGTTTCACGCTGTCGACGATTTCCTGCATCGTCGCACCGGCCTGGTCGACCAGCTTGGCGCCATCGTCGACCTTTTCCACCGAGTCGTCGATCAGCGCCTTGATTTCCTTGGCGGCTGCAGCGGAACGTTGCGCGAGCTGGCGCACCTCGGTAGCGACCACGGCAAAGCCGCGGCCCTGTTCGCCGGCACGCGCGGCTTCAACTGCCGCATTCAATGCAAGGATGTTGGTCTGAAAGGCGATGCTGTCAATGACACCGATGATGTCGACGATCTTCTTCGACGACGCATTGATCGAGGCCATCGTATCGACCACCTGCGACACCACCGCGCCACCCTTGACGGCAACTTCCGATGCCGACATCGCCAGCTGGTTCGCCTGGTAGGCACTATCGGCGTTCTGCTTGACGGTGGAAGTCAGCTGCTCCATCGAAGATGCCGTCTCTTCCAGCGAGCTGGCCTGGGTCTCGGTACGGGCGGAGAGATCCTGGTTGCCGCTGGCAATCTGGCTCGACGCGGTGGTGATGGTCTCGGTGCCATTACGCACTTCGCTCACGATGCGTACCAGGCTGCCGTTCATGTCCTTCAGCGCCTGCAGCAGCTGGCCGGTTTCATCGCAGGTGGTCACTTCGATGCGGTTGGTCAGGTCACCTGCGGCGACGCTCTTGGCCACCTTGACGGCATCAGCCAGCGGATGCGCAATCGCGCGCACCAGCCAGACGCACATCACGGCGCCGATCAGCACGCCAAACAGGATGCCGCTGATACAGCTGTTGCGCACCCAGCGGTAGATGGTCTGGTTCTTTTCGTATTCTTTCTTGGCGGTCTCGAGCTGATAGGCCATCAGCGTATTGACACCGTCGGAAACCGGAGCAAACAGGGTGTTCATCTGGCCGCGCATGATGGAGGTCGCCTGCGCAATGTCATTAGCACGCAATGCAGCCACGGCCGGCTTCAGTCCTTCCGCGACGAACTTGCGGCGGCTCTCGATGAACTTGTCGGCAAGCGCCTTCTCTTCCGGAGACATGTGGCCGGCCATGTCGTCCATATAGGCATTCCACACCTTGTTGATTTCTTCGATTCTCTTGTCGACGCCGTCCATCTCCTTGCCGATGCCGGCGGCATCGTCGGTAAGTGCTTGCGCAACGGCTAGCTGGTTCCGGTTGATCAGGCGAACGATGTGGTCCAGCTTGCCCATCGGGACGAGACGCTGCTCGTAGTTGACCTGCAAGGACTGGTTGGCCACGTTGAGGCTGGTAAGGCCGATCACGCCGCCGGTAATGCACATCACCGAAAGCAAGCCGACAACAAAAATCAGTCGCGATTTGATGGATAAATTCCTGAACATCCGGTACTCCCCTAACTGTTATTTTTGACAGGCCAGTACAGAGCAACACCGACATGCGACCTGCGCACGTGACTTTACCCGAAAAAGGTTGCCTACTGTCAACAAAAAGTCTAGGGGAAGCATAGGTGGCAAAAAGGCGGCGCCACCTTAATTTCCATCAACTAATTAGAAGGGAGATACCGCCGCCGTACCGACGCAGGAAACATCAGGAAGCACGTTGGCAGGGGACAAGACTGCCCGACACTCAAAAGATTCCGGGTCCACTCTCATGACAAACTCTGAAGGCCAAACCACGCCCAATCTCCAACCTAGGGCCGGTTGGAAGACACTGCGCTACCAACGGGAAGCAGCCGGGCCGCACGCGGCCCGCCCACTATGGATGCACTAATCGGTTTAGCCGGCGCCAGGTAACAAATGCCAGCGACCAGCCGTTCGCTGTTAGTGGAAGTGACTGGGCTGGCTTGTCTGGGCAACTTCCGCCGGCGGTGCCTTCGGTTTGCCCTGGGCGTCACTCAAGCGGTACTTGGTGCGCCGGTCGCCCATCAGGTCGCGTAGCTCCCGAATACTCATGCCAGTCGTCTCGTGCATGCGGATCAGCAGCGAGGCGCCGATCGGCAGGCGGCGATGCCGGATCTTGCTGATGACCGGCGGCGCTACTTCCAGCATGCGTGAAAGTGCGGCGTCGTTCTTCAGGTTCATCTTTTCCAGCAGCGTGTCGAGAAGGCGATTCGGGTCATACGTTTCCTGGCCGGCAAGTGCGTGTTCGTTCATGGGGTCAGTCATGATTGCCTCCTGAAGGTGGATAAAACATCGTACTTAGGTGTAACAAAGGACACCTTGACCGCGATTAAGTTTCCAAACACACCAGAAATTGTTCAGAAAATATCGCGCCCCTTCCATCGGACACTTGTCAGGAAAGCGGCCCGGGCTCCTTTACTTACCCTGCCTCTATAGAAATGGGACCCGCTGTATTGTTTTCAATTGCATGGAACATTTACAAGAAATAAACGCATAAGCACCGTTCCTCCCCCGCCAGAAGTGCCCGGGATCACGGGCACAGGATTTGCACCGCCTTTTCATCGCCATCCCGTGCACTGATGCATTCCTTTTTGATGCAAGGAGGTTGTGATGAACTGGGACATGATTTCGGGTAACTGGAAGCAGTACAAAGGCAAGGTCAGGGAACAGTGGGGCAAGCTCACCGATGACCACTTGGACACAATCGCCGGAGAGCGCGAACAGCTCTCAGGAAAGATCCAGGAAGCCTACGGCATCGGCAAGGACGAAGCCGACGAGCAGATCCGCGATTTTGAACGCCGTCTGCATTGAGTCGATGCGCTCCCCCGGCCTGTTCGCACAACTGCTCTCGCATGTCCACGGCCACTGCATGTGCGAAACACCGCCGCCCGGCAAGCGAACCAGCGTCGAACCAGCGTGACAAGGAGCTAGCGATATGGGAAGCAGCGATCAGCAAGGCAGCTTGGTGATATGCGTCTCCCCAGGCCTCAACCACAGATGGGACGTCTCGGAGAAAGGATCCGAAGAACCACTCGCATCGTTTGACGATAAGGAGGATGCCTATGCGTATGCCATTGAGTTAACCAAGTCGAGAGAAGGCGCAACCGTACTGGTCGAGGATGAGGAAGGCTTCACACCGCTCCCTCTGCCGGACGAACAGCGCGTGCAACAGCAGCGGCAAGACGGTACCGGCGAACAGCGCAGGCATCCGCAATAAGCCGGGCTTGCTCCGTTCATGCTGTACCCACGATTCTCGCGATCGCAAGAGCAGACAGGCGATGAACCATTTCAGATGCACCAAGTCTACGGGTCAAGCCGGTTTATCAACATACTTAGGAGGTAAAAATGAATTTTATTATCTGGATTGTTGTCGGCGGTATTCTCGGCTGGCTTGCCAGCCTCGTCATGCGGACCGATGCGCAGCAGGGCTTGTTGCTGAACATCGTCGTCGGCATCATCGGTGCCCTGTTGGGCGGCTGGCTGCTCGCACCGCTATTCGGCACAGGCACCATCAACCAGAACGACTTCAGTATCTCTTCGCTGCTTGTGTCGTTCCTCGGAGCTGTCGTGCTACTGGCAATCGTGAACCTGCTGCGTCGCGGCACGCCACGTTAACCATCAGCGCGACAACGCACTAATACTATCCGGCCCTCATCAACGGTGTCGAAGAAAGTGTGCAGGACCACGTGCCGGGTCCTGCACTTCGACACCAGTCAGGCACCACCGCACCACTCTCTTCCGATTGTTCTTCTTGAGCGTCAGCTGGTAGCGCTGCATCAGCTGCACATCGACAGGCGCGCGTAACGTGATTGCCTGCGTGCGCAGCACCTGTCCGGCGACAGGATTTCCTCAGATCAGATTGCTGTTAGCCCACCGTCCACCGCGAGCTGGTGGCCAGTCACGAAAGATGCGCTGTCCGAGCACAACCACAGCGCCGCATTCGCGATTTCCTGCGCCTCGCCAAGGCGGCCGATCGGATGCACCTTCACGATGGTCTTCTCGCGCTTGGGCTCGCGTTCCAGTGCACGGTCGAGCATCGGCGTGCGGATGATGCCCGGGCACACCGTGTTGATACGGATGCCGAAGCGGCTGTACTCGGCTGCGGCCGTCTTGGTCAGGCCAACGACAGCATGCTTGCTCGCTGCATAGATCGGCTGCAACGGCGCGCCGACCAGACCAGCGACCGATGCAGTATTGACGATGGCGCCGCCGCCCTGCTGCAGCATCTGGCGGATCTCGTGCTGCATGCACAACCAGACGCCCTTGACGTTGACGTTCATGATGCGGTCGAAAGTCGCTTCATCCGACCCGGCCAGCGGAAGGTGCTCGATTTCAATGCCTGCATTGTTGAATGCACAGTCAAGGCGACCATATGTGGCGACGACCTTGCCGATCAGTGCCTCCACTTCTGCCGATTTCGAAATATCCGCTTTGACGAATTGCGCGTCGCCGCCGGCCTGCCGGATATCCGCGACCGTCTGTTCGCCACCGGCCACGTCGACGTCTGACACCGTGACGCGCGCCCCTTCACGCGCGAAGCTGAGTGCCGCCGCACGCCCGATACCACTTGCACCGCCGGTGACCAGCACCGACTTGCCATTGAATGAAGAACTGCTCATAGATTCCCGTTCGATTTACTGTTTGCCTCGAAGGCACAGGGGTGCAAGCCCCCTGCGCTGTTCTTATTGCTTTTTTTTATTGCTTGTACTTCCTCAGTTCCATCTTGCCGATCTGGTTGCGGTGCACCTCATCCGGACCGTCAGCCAGGCGCAACGTGCGTGCCTGCGCATACGAATAGGCAAGGTTGAAGTCGTTCGACACACCGGCGCCGCCATGCGCCTGGATCGCCCAATCGATCACCTGGCAAGCCATGTTGGGCGCAGCAACCTTGATCATCGCGATTTCCTTCGCGGCGACCTTGTTGCCGACGGTATCCATCATGTAAGCAGCGTTGAGCACGAGGAAACGTGCCTGGTCAATCATGATGCGCGCATTGGCAATACGCTCCAGCGTGACAGTCTGTTCCGCGATCGCGCGGCCGAACGCAACACGCTTGAGGGAGCGGCGGCACATGTCTTCCAGCGCGCGCTCTGCCAGGCCGATCAAGCGCATGCAATGATGGATGCGGCCCGGCCCAAGGCGGCCTTGCGCGATCTCGAAACCGCGGCCTTCACCGAGCAGGATGTTGGATACCGGCACGCGCACATCCTTGAAGTGCACCTCGCCATGGCCGTGCGGCGCGTCGTCATAGCCGAACACTGGCAGGTGACGCACGATGGTGACGCCGGGGGTGTCGCGCGGCACCACGATCATTGACTGCTGCTTGTGCTTCTCGGCGGTCGGGTCGGTCTTGCCCATGAAGATGAAGACCTTGCAGCGCGGATCATTCGCGCCCGACGACCACCACTTGCGGCCATTGATCACATACTCGTCGCCGTCGCGCACGATGGAGGCTTCGATGTTGGTCGCGTCCGACGATGCCACTGCCGGCTCGGTCATTGCAAAGCAGGAGCGGATCTTCCCTTCGAGCAGCGGCTCCAGCCATTGCTTTTTCAGCTCTTCACTCGCATAGCGCTCCAGCGTTTCCATATTGCCAGTGTCCGGCGCATTGCAGTTGAACACTTCCGCCGACCACAGCGAACGTCCCATGATTTCGCACAGCGGCGCGTATTCGAGGTTGGTCAAGCCGGCCCCGCGGTGAGACTCCGGCAAAAACAGGTTCCACAAGCCTTGCGCCTTCGCCTTTTCCTTCAGCTCTTCAACGATCTTCGTCGGCACCCAAGCGTTGCCCTTGGCGCGGTTCTCTTCGATTTCGGCAAAGAACTTTCCTTCGTTCGGATAGATGTACTCGTCCATGAACGCATTCAGGCGTTTCTGCAGGTCTTTTACCTTGTCACTGTATTGGAAGTCCATTTGTCACTCCATCAGGTTGTGCGCGATGCGCGATGTGGGTTGCGTTGAGGTTAGGTGTAAGAAATCGTTAGGGCTTGCGTGCTGCTTTGTTCACGCGTTGTTTGCCGTCGGGCACAGAAGCCATGGACGCGCAGTGCGGCTTACCGGCTCCGCCGGGCAGTGATCGACCGCCCGGCCGCCTGTTTCCCCTGTCTCCTGCCATTGGTTCCCGAACGGATCATGCAAGCAGGTAGCCGCCGTCGACGTTCAGGCAGGTGCCGGTGGTATAGCTCGCGGCATCCGACACGAGATAGAGCACGGCGCCTGCCATCTCGTCCGGTTGCGCGACGCGGCGCATCGGTACGTGTGGCATCAACATGTTGAGCACGGTCGGGTTGTGCACCAGGGCGGCTGCGAACTTGGTATCGGTGGCACCCGGCAGCAATGCATTGACGCGTACACCCGACGGCGCGCATTCCTTGGCGAATGCTTGCGTCATCGAAATGACGGCTGCCTTGGTGATCGAATAGATCCCTTGCATGTCCCCCGGGATCACGCCGTTGACGGACGCCACATTGACAATGCTGCCGCCGCCGTTCTTCGTCATCAGCTTGGTGCCATGCACCGAGCTATAGAAATAACCGCGGATATTGACGTCGACCGTCTTCTGGAATGAACCGATATCGGTATCGACGATGCGGCCGAAATAAGGATTGGTCGCGGCATTGTTGACGAGGATGTCGAGACGGCCATGCTTGCTTTCGATGCCGGCAAACAGCGCTTCGATCTGCGCCATTTCACCGATGTGGCATGCCATCGTCTCGGCAGATCCGCCTGCCTCACGGATCGCGGCAACCACCGCGTCGCAGGATTCCGCCTTGCGGCTGGACACGATCACATGCGCGCCATAGGCAGCTAGCGTCTTTGCAATCGATTCGCCGATGCCGCGGCTGGCGCCGGTGACCAGCGCGATTTTTCCAGTGAGGTCGAACAGGTTTTTCATGCAGGTTCCTAACGGTAGGTAATGGTATGGGGCTGCCCAAACAGCTCGAGATGGGCATAGTTGTTCAAATAACTGAGCGTGACGCGCCCCGACGGCCCGCCGCCCGAACGATACAAAAACTTGGTGACGGCTGAATTGACCAGTGTCCAATTGAGATCAGCCACCTGCTTGTCGGTCAGTCCAAGCACATGCTGGCAAAGCGTCGCAATCGTGCCACCGGAGGTGAAGACAACGATGGACTGCGACTTGTCTGCGCTTTCGAGCAAACGCTGCAGCGCTTCGACGCAGCGCGCTCGGAACACCGGCCAAGGCTCGCAATAATCGTCGTCATGCCGGCCGCTCATCCAGCGCGCCATCGCAGCTTCGAAGATTTCCTGGAAAGCGCGCTTTGCATTCGGGCTGGATGCCAGAAAGCGTTTTACGGCCTCGCGGTCTTCAAAATCCGGCCGATGGCGCACCATCACCTCGTGATGGTCATATTCGTTGAAACCGGGATCGGTGTGCCAGTCAGCCTGCGCAAGCCGGCCTTCCGGTAATTGGCTGATGCACGCATCCGCGGTCTGCTTGTGCCGTGCAAGGTCGCCGGTCACCACGCGATGGAACTGCTGGCGCGACTGTGCAAACCACTGCCCCAGCAGGCGTGCCTGTTCCGCGCCGAGAGCGGACAACTGGTCGTAATTCACGCTGCCGAAGGAAGCCTGTCCATGCCGGACGAGGTAAATCTGTCCCATTGTGGTTCTGCTTTCCGCTTGCGCTTTTGAGGATTGTGGAAAGCATATCGCCGGGTATAAAATCGATCAAATGAATAGTTATTATTGGCTCACATAAATCTGATGCATATATCGCGAGTCGACCTCAACCTTTTCACTGTCTTTGACGCCATCTATACGGAAGGCAGCGTTACGCGTGCGAGCCAGAAGCTGAACCTGACGCAGCCGGCGATCAGCCATGCCTTGGGTCGCCTGCGCCAGTTGTTCGACGATCCGCTGTTCGTCCGCCAAGGACACACGATGGTTTCCACGCCGCTCGCGCGCACCCTGATCGAGCCGATACGCCGCTCGCTGCGCGGGCTGGAGGTGACGCTGAACGGCCTGCATGTATTCGACCCTGCGACCACAACCAAGCGCTTCAATATTGCGCTGCGCGACGTGCTGGAAGCGACCTTCCTGCCGCCGCTGATGCTGCGCGTACGGCAAAGCGCACCGCAAGTCGACATCGCGGCAAGTCATGTAGAGCGCAGGGAACTGGAAAGCGAACTGGCGGCCGGCACCCTGGACGGCGCCATCGACGTACTACTGCCGCTCGGGTCCGACATCATGCGCACCCGGATTTACCAGGATTCCACCGTCGTTGTGGTACGGCAGGGGCATCCCGCGATCAATGGTGCGCTGGACATCAATACCTATCTGAAGCAGGACCACATCCTTGCCAGTTCACGGCGGCGCGGCCCGGGGCTGGAAGACTTCGAGCTCAGCCGCTTTGGCATGGAACGCCATATCCGCCTGCGCTGCCAGCATTACTTCGCCGCCTGCCGCGTCGTGAGCCAGACGGACATGCTGCTCACCATGCCCGGCCGCTACGCGCATATCGCCAACAAGCAGTTCGGCAACCAGATCCTGCCCTTCCCGCTCGAAGTACCGGCCTTCGACGTCTTCCTGTACTGGCATGCGAACGTCGATAACGACCCGGCCAACCGCTGGTTTCGGGAACAGGTGATGCAGTCGATCCTGGATTGATCGCTTGCACGATAAATCACAATTAGCCGCTTCTGCTGAAAGGGGTCTTCAGCCCCGACATTACCTCGGCCCTTAGCTAGCCGCCTTAGTTAGCCGCCTTAGTTCACCCCTTACTTCGGCCGCGTCATTTCTTCCGGCCTGACCCAGCGCTCAAAGTCCTCCGCCGACACATAGCCGAGTGCCAGCGCCGCCTCCTTCAAGGTGCTGCCGTCGTGATGGGCCTTTTTCGCAATTTGCGCCGCGCGGTCATAGCCGATATGCGGCGCAAGCGCCGTCACCAGCATCAGCGAGCGTTCCATCAGTTCACCAATCCGCGCCCGGTTAGCCTCGATGCCCCGCGCACAATGCTCGTCAAAGCTGCGCATGCCGTCCGCCAGCAAGCGCACGCTCTGCAGGAAGCTATGTGCGATCAGCGGCTTGAATACATTGAGCTCAAAGTTGCCCGACGCGCCGCCAATATTGATCGCGACGTCGTTGCCGAACACCTGGCAGCACAGCATCGTCATTGCCTCGCACTGCGTCGGATTGACCTTGCCCGGCATGATGGAACTGCCCGGCTCATTCTCGGGAATCGTGATCTCCCCAAGTCCCGAGCGCGGCCCCGACGCCAGCCAGCGCACGTCGTTGGCGATCTTCATCAGCGCTGCGGCGAGTGTTTTCAGCGCGCCGTGCGCGGCGACCATCGGTTCATGACCTGCCAAGGCGGCAAACTTGTTCGACGCACTCTTGAATGGCAGTCCGGTGTCATGGGAGAGCACCGCTGCGACGCGATCACCAAATTCCCGATGGGTATTCAGACCTGTCCCTACTGCGGTACCTCCTACTGCAAGTTCGCATAAAGGGTGCAAGGTCGCCTCGACTGCCAGTAAGGCCAGGCGCAGCTGCTCTACATAGCCCGAAAACTCCTGGCCTAAAGTGAGAGGCGTTGCATCCTGCAAATGAGTCCGTCCGATCTTGATGACATCCGCAAATGCAGCGGCCTTCGCTTCCAGCGTGGCACGCAGTTCCCGCACCGCCGGCAACAGCCGCTTGACGATCCCAATGCTCGCGGCAACGTGCATCGCCGTAGGGAAAATATCATTGGACGACTGGCCGAGATTGACATCGTCATTGGGGTGAACCAGGCGACCTTCCCCAATCGGTCCACCGAGCAACTCGGAAGCACGGTTGGCAAGCACCTCGTTCATGTTCATGTTGGACTGCGTACCGGAGCCTGTCTGCCAAACTGATAGGCGGAATTCCTCACAATGCAAGTCGGCAATGACTTCATCACTCGCCTGCATGATGGCGTCAGCCTTTTGGTCTCCCAGTCGCCCGAGATCGCGGTTCACTCGCGCACAGGCACGCTTGACCATTGCCAGTGCCGCGATGAGCTCCTCCGGCATGCGTTCGGTGGAAATATGGAAATGCTCGAGCGAGCGTTGGGTTTGCGCGCCCCACAGGCGGTCGGCGGGGACTTCAATGGGGCCGAAGGTGTCACGTTCTATCCTTGTTGTCACGATTTCCTCCTGACTATGGATATTAGAACGCTTGCAAGGGCAATTGGTTTTCCTGCCGCTTGAATCAAATAGGGCAAATGGACCGCAGGTTCCTATTGCTGTGCGAACTCGACAAAGATCTTCATCCGCGCCCGTGTTGCCTGTCCATCCTTCATCCCGGGACGCAATCGTGCCTGCAGGAAGGTATCAATCGCCGCTCTCTCAAATTCTGGCGGTAGGTCGGACTCGTCGACTTCGATGCGGTCAACATAGCCGTTTGCACCAATATAGAGCACCAAAATCCCCGCCACTTTGGGGCTGTTTAGAGGAGCATCCGGGAACGGAATGATGACTGGAATCTCCGAGGACGGGCGTTCATCCAGTTCACTGGCCGGTATATAGGGCGCTTCCTTGAGCGGCAAGACCGGTCCGATGGCCAGTGCCGGCACTTCTTGCCCCACCGGGACTACATGATCTGCCGGAGTTGGAGCGGTTTCTTCAGGGTGAATGGCTGGAGTCGGCTCTCGGAGCCCCACCATCTCCTTGGCAGTGTTCGAGAGGATGGAGACCTCCATTACGCTCTCTGCGCGCAGCGCCGGCGGCTCGCTTGACGAATAGGGAGACTGAAACCACCATGTCCCCACCAGAAGGATATGCAGCGCAAGCGAGGCCAGCATCCCGATCCGAACAGAGCTCGCCATTGCGGGAAGCCTTGAAGCAGCATCCCCACGTGGCTCCGTGTGGGGATGCGCACGGGTCATCGTTAGTCTGGAATCTCGCGCCATGTAGTGCGCCGCGCACCGGTTCCCCCAGCTCCCGGAGGACTCGGGTTCTCTTCAGTGCTCACGTTACCTGCTGTGTCAGTCACGATCGTGACTGTCTTCCCGGATGTCAAACGGACCGTCTTGATACCGGCGACTAGAGCGTTGCCACCGAGGCGGATGCCTGCCATGTTCTCCGTAGCGGTAATCAGATTCTTGCCGCTATTAATATCAAGGAAGTAGAGGAAGGCGTATCCGCCTACATCACACGCATTACTTGCTGGTACGTTTGCCGCAACCGTCAAGATGTTGAACTGCAATTGCATGTCAACGTTCACACGCTCGCCAGGCGACGCATTACCTGGGTTAAGATCAATACGCCAGCCATCATCGCTTGCCCAGTTTACGTCTGCACCACTGATCGTACGAATGATCCGCCCTGCAAGCGTCCCGTTTGTATCGCCCCGTGTTTCTGTCAGCGTTCTCGATTTGACGGATCCGCCTCGTACATTGGAGATGCCGGTAGAGAGCAGAGAGTCCTTCAAGGCATAGATGGATTGCTGACTCGTATCGCTCAGGTCACCGGTGCCAAGATACTTCCCGGTGCCTACCAAAACGACCGGCCTCTGCACCCCTGCTGCCGATACCAAGGCCAGCTCCGGCTTAGTCGTTACCGGCTGTGGATTGTTGCTACCATCCTTGAGTTCTGCAAGGCGTACTGCTTCTGCCCCGTCAGGGGCATAGTTGTTGTCAAAGTCAATGCGCCAGATATTGCCCAACATGTCGCCACCATACAGGCGATCTGCGATGGGCAGTGCCGGGTCATCAATCCAGGCGTTGAGCTTCGCGAGCCCGCTAGGCGTTGATGTAGTACCCGCGGCAGTCGATCCACTTGTATACGTCTCGATGTCCTGAAGCAGCTCACCAGTCACTGCATCGAGCACGAACACATGGCCATTACCGTCGCCCGATTCTCCGCATCCATTTCCCGGATAGTTGTTGTAGCCGGACGTAAGGATGACCACCCAACGGCCGTCCTTACGCTTGACGACAACAGGATTGCCGTAGCTGTAGCCGAGATTCTCGTTCGTGAATTCCCACAACCCCTTTGGAGCAGCCGGATTGGTGACATCAAGCGCGTAATAGCCGCACCCACCTTTGTTCAATCCACCGACAAGAATCGTTTTCCAATCAGACGATGATGCGCAGAGCTGCCGGTTATCAGCATCACGCGACGCGCAGATATCGGCCAATGTGGGGGAGCCGTCAACGAAATATCGATGATTATTCCCGTAATTGCGATCTGCCAGGCGCCACATATTTTTCATGACAAATGTCGGAACATACGCCCACCGCTCGGTACCATTCTCGGCATTGATTGCGTGCAGCATGCCATCATTCGCAGCAATGAAAACCGTCGGCCCGCGGCTCGCCACAGCATTGCTGGACTTGAATGACGCGTACGTTGCATCGTACTTGTCGTAGTTGAACGGCGGTTTCTTCATATAGACCGGCACAGCATTGACGATATCACCCAACACGTGGTCGCGGCCACGGTAGAGTTTGTTTGCGGCAGTCGCATTTCCTGCCTCGTCCTCGTGTTGGGCGCTTCCCCGCAAATAGCTGATCAAGTTCGCCGTGCTATTGGCGACGGTCTTTTGCGAATCTGTCAGGTCCCCACTGTCCGTTCCACACTGATCAATCGCGGGCGACTTGCCGCAAATGTTTTCGAAGTGCGTATTCAATCCAGCGGCAGTCAGGTTCGCAAGCGTAAAGTCGTTCAGCTTGTCAGTCGCGCCGGAACGGAAAAACTTGATGGTGCGGCCATCGCCAGATGCTGCCGTAGCCACCTGATTGTCGAGCTGTTGCTGTGCCGACCAGAACTCGGATGTCGACAGCTCGCCCGTCGACGGGTTGATCGAAAACGCCATCAGGTCGCCATCCCACTTGAGGGTCTGGTACAGGGCTACATAAACAAAGTTGTCACCTGCAACCGGCTCCAGGTTGGAAGTCGCGGCTGCGGCAGAAGAGCCCTTCCGTGCTTGGATACCGGCCAGAGCAGACTGGATTCCTTGCTTGAGGGTCCTCGCATCGGTTGCGCTGTAATACATGCCACGTCCGTTCACAGCGGCATGCCACAGATCGTCGATCTTCTTCAGGCTCGTATTTGGTTCCGGCCAGTTGGCACCACCGTTGACGATGTCGTAGTACTGAAGAACCCCGTCAATGTTGTTAGCCGTCTCATAATTCGGCTCATATTTAATCGTGCCATTCACCCCCAGACCGATCGTGAAGGTGGTCATGTGCTGCTGGTTGTTATTGTCCTTTCCACTACCCCTTACATTATCGGTGCACAGGTTGGAATAGGTGGTGCCGCCAATGACGTTGCTGCACTTTGTCAGATTACGAAGATCTGTGGTGTAGTAGTAGTAGGCAACATCGGCCAACGTATTGCTGATATTCAGGGCATCCATGTAGGGAAGTACCGCGCCGGCGGTTGCGTTTGCACCTCCGCTGAATGCGCTGGCCGTGAATGTCCTGGTCTTGTTACCGTTATCTTCTTTATCTGGCGTTACCACTGGCGTTGCAGTGAAAGCCCCCAATGAAGCAGGTGCCGTAATGATGATTCTGTCATTCCGGGAATCGTAATCCGCGCTGAACTGTGTCTGTGAAGTCTTTGCGTTAATCGAGTCCCGAATCGCCTCTCCCAACGGATCTATAGACCATGAACAGCTTGCTGCCGTTGTTCCTGGCACTTCCGTGTTTAGCAACTCGATTGTCGCTGCCCCCGTATTGACTGAAATGCTTGTGACTCGATAGCACCCACCATTCCCACTGATGTCAATTCTTGCACGTGCGCTTCTTGCATTCACCACCTGCCCATCCTGGTTTCCGACGTCGTCGGTGCCGTTTATTTTCTTCGGCCCATAGCTTGACGTTTCTCCCTCCGTGTTCCAGTAGCCATCGGTCGAGAGGATTGTGAAATTCTGCTGGCATGAATACTGGACAGGGTCCCATCCTTCGATCTGTCCGGCATACATACGGCCGATGCGCGAGAGCGCGCCCCGCAACGGCGTCCATCCGCCCGATCTATTGCCGTACAGTTTGCTATACCAAGTGTGACGCTGCGTTCCAGAAGCTGAGCCGCTGAAATCCGCAATTTTCAGGTCATTATTGTTATGCGTAGAGTTATCTGCACCGGATTCCGCGCTGTTGAGGAAAAACAGCCCGACCCGGTACATGTTCTCGTCAAGGTCCTTGAATGCCTCGCCGGTTGCGGCCTTCATCAGCATTGCCCTGCGCCGGTAATAGGTATACCAGTTGGCGTAATTGGTCTTGGCCGCTTCGATCTGCGCCGCTGTTCTTCCTGTGTTCGGGACACCCGGCGCACCGATCGCGTCGGGGTCGATCACGATCGCGTAATTGCTGTCAGCCTCACACGCCGTCGAATTCGGGTTGACCGTATTGATCGAATAATAGTATCTGCTTGAAGAGCCGTAGCATGACTCACCGGACCTGCAAACCACAGCTGAGGGTGTGAGGTTGGATCGCCTGGACAGATCCATCGTCGTATTGGAGTCGCTGTCGCCGCCATAGGTATAGCCGCCGCTCGGAAAATAACCGTCTTGCAATGCCGCAGTAAAGCTCGCATCCGGGAAGCGCGTTACTCCGTCGGAATACCTTGCACCGTCCAGCTTGAACGGTGGTTTGTAGGTCTCGTTCGGGTTATAGAACAGTGTATTGTACTTGTACCAACCCCAGCAGCGCTTGTCCCTGTTGGAGTCATTATCATTCGGCATGTTCTGGTCATTCATCGAACCAGAATCGTCGACGATGAAGGCGATATTCGGTTTGACAGTCGTCGCGCTAGTCACGCCGCTTGCCAGCGGGCTATTGGCGAGATCCGTCACCGCCGCTGAAGTAACGGTTGGCAAGAGGCTGAAGGAGGCAAGCAGAGCCGCCACCGCAACACGATAGGTTGAGCTACCAACGATCGACTTCATCATTGTCTCCATGTTAGAAATGGACATAAGTCTCCGTAAAACTTACTGTATTGCGCGGGCCCTCTGACCGAACGACGATCCGGAAATAAGGACCTGCGAGCGTAGTGAATCGCTTGTCTTCGCCGTACTTGAGCTCGCCGCGCTTGGGAGACGACGAGCCACTGCTCGAAATGGGTTTGGCGCAACCATTGCCGGTAGCGTTAGGATCACCCGTGGTCTTGCACATGCGAGTGATGATGTAACTGGTCGTATAGCCGTTATTTGAGTTGCGCGGAGTCGGCGCAATGCAGGAGGCGTAGGTTCCCGATGTTGCATAGGCACACCCGTCGCCATTCCAGTCCACGAGCACGCGCGAAGTTCTTGAAGACTTTCCAGTGATATCCAGTTCTTCGAGACTGCTCGCGTAATACCCGGCAGTTGTATTGTTTTCGTAAAGCGTAATGCCGGTCAGCCGTTGTTGGACCCAATCTATGCCCGCCTGGGCGCCCCTGTCGGCAAATGAGGTGGTCCCCTGTTTAAAAGCCAGGTTGCCTGCAATGAGCGTCCCGGTATCCACCATGCGGATCAATCCCACGGCGGCGAGCGACAAGAGCACGAGCGCGACCAGGACGATGACAAGGGAAACACCTTTCTGTACATGCGAGGAAACGTCGTTCACTGTACTTGCTGACAATCTGAGGCAATGCATAAGTTTCATCGGGAAGGCACTCCTGCTATTGTTGCCAGATGATGTTGCGCAGCGGGATCGTCGTTTCAACGACACGATAGCGATAGCGCTGCCAATTCGGGTTCGTGTTACTGACGTTGACGTTAATGGCCACCCCGTTACCGTTCGGGTCGGGGCGCCAGCATACCGCCGCCGGGTGCGGAGTCGCACTGTTGCAGGTTGATGCGGCGGCTGTGCCGTCGAGCGTGACGATGCCGGGTTCCGGAGATTGCCCTCGTGCGACCAGCGCGACGCGCAGCGCAATGACTTGCTGCCATCCCGCCGCTGTCGTTGGTGCAGTCGCGTTCCATTGGTCGACAACGTTGTCCGGCGGTGTCGTGGTGTCCTTGCCGTACACCGCCTGTAGCTGAACGATATTGGGATATAGGTTCTGATCCGTGCTCGTGTTCGTGATCCAGTTCTTATCCCTGAGAACGAGGAAGTTATTGTTGATCAGATAGGTGTGATCGAGGAAGCTTCCAAGATTGATCACGTAGTCGCCTGCCGAATACCCTGCGTCCGGGAAAATGACCGATCCGCCAGGTTGATTCCACTCGCTCTGTCCTGAATTGTGCAAGACTTGGTTCTGCCCCTGAGCGTTTCCATTGCCGGCACCGTTACCACCACCAGATCCCCCGCCAGATCCATCACCTGAATTTCCTCCGGAACCTCCACCGGAGCCGCCCCCAGCGCCCCCGCCAGCACCACCACCAGTGCCCGTGACCTGGAACACAGAACACCATGTCGTTGGCGGAGTGGCGGTATTCATGACCGAAGGTACGGCAATCATCATGTCGCCAATATGCACGCCCAGGTCAGATTCGACGAAGAAGTTAGTGGCAGTACGAGGATGATCCACCGCTATGCGGACCGGCAAGGTCACCCCATTCTTGTTGCTCGCCATGAACTTGATTGTGTCTGGCCCACCGGCAGCATCGTCGCTGATTTCAACCGGAGTCAAGGAGAAATTCGCCTCAGCCGAACTCCCATACTTGTACTTAATTTGACACCCGACCGAATTGCGCACAGTAGTCATGCCGTACCCTGCATTCTTCCCGTCGCGTTCGATTGTGTAGAGGCCAAGGGCTGCATTGACCACAGCATCGGAACCAGACGTCGTCGCCCTCTTCCTTGACTCCGCCACTTCCATGACCTGCATCACCACCAGGACGGTGACCAGCCCGACTGTCAGCCCGACCATGATTTCGACGAGCGAAAAACCGGAAGAGCGCCTGAGCTTATCGTTGTTCACAGCATTCCCCGCTGGATTAGTTAGTGATGTCTGCAGCAATCTGGAACTGACTGCTTTCTTCCCCTGGCATGCGCCAGCTCAGTGCGATGTTGACGGTGGTACCGTTGACCGTGACATTCGCGCTCCCGCCTGGCAAAACTTGCCGGACCTGAGTCTGCCATTTGGCGCAACTTGTATAGGCCGCATTCGTACACGTGCCGCTTGTCGCCGCATAGTTAGTAAGGTTTGCTTGGTCTACCCACATTTGGCCAATCAACTGATTTGCCAGAAAAGACGCTTCTGCACGGAGCTTGGCCTGCGTGACGTTTTTGCTCATACTCGCCTGCAGTCCGACCAGCGCCAGGATTCCCAATGAGAAAAGCAGGATCGAGATCAGCGCCTCAACTAGCACCACTCCACGCTGAGCCTCAATCAAAGCTGCACGTACCTTTGCATGCATATGAAGCACCTCTTGTTAATTTTCCTCTCCGCAGTAGGAGGCATCTGAACTGGGAACATCCGGATCGCACATACGTATCGAGCCACCTGATGCAATACGCACCTGCAGGTCACGTGTCGTGTTTGGCGAGTTAGTTGAAACAATGCTCACACGCCCGATCGGCGCACCACCTCCAGGACAGACTGGCTCCACTGTGCCAAAGCCATTGAACGTGATACAGCTAGAGGCGGCCGGTGCCAATGCCCCGGTTACGGCATTGATCGTTATACCGGAACTGCCGTCACTGCCTAAGCGCGTCTGAATGAGACGCGGCGCGACGGTGTTGGAAATGCTTGCATTGCAAGCACCCGTTGGATCGTCGATGCTGACAACCCAAGATGTACCGGCCGAAGTACGAGCGCATCCGGCATCGATACCGCTGACCAACCAGAACGACACACGTGCGTTACGACGGAGTGCCTCCGAGCGTGCCAATTGCATACCGGCCTGCAAACTATCCGCCGTCGTGCGAATCTGCGTGTTTCGGATGAAGGTTTGGAATCCTGGCGCGGCCAGTCCCAGCAGAACCGCGAGAATCGCAATGGAAATCATCATCTCGATAAGAGTGAAGCCGCGCCTTACTTTCATGGACAACTCCTCAGCACTCGCTACCCTTTACCAGCCAACAGGACTTCGTCACCGTGTTGCCTTTGAACGTCGCGGTTCCCTTTACATTGTCGCTATTGAGCGTGAATACATGGCCCGTTGCTGGTGAAGACAGGCCGGTGGCGGTGAGAACATAAGCCTGGTCCAGACCCGGGTTAGGCGTAGCGCCGTTGAGCACACAGGTGTATGAGAACTTTCCTCCCAGCGCAAAGTTGACGCGATTTCCCGCACCGTCATGACCACATGGGATAACTTGGCCATCCGTGCCGTATTTACGATTATTCTGATAAAACTGATCGAGCTTCACTCGCAAATCTGACAGGTTGGCAAATGCCTCATTTAGTGCACTGCGCCTGACGTAATCGGAATAGCTCGGCACCACAACCGCTGCCAGGATGGCGACAATCGCGACCGTTATCATCAGTTCAATAAGCGTGAATCCCGACTCGCTCTTCCAGTTTTTCATAAAACCCCCTTCGTTTTGCGGAATGTAGTGCAACGTGGCTTTGTTGTCAGTGGGTAATGCGATTAACGGCCGAGCATTCCCGACAAGCGGCAGCGCCACGGGAAAAACTACCAACACTGATGGACGTTGTTTGGTATAAGTGCGCAGCGAAAGTCGAGCTAAAATCCGACAACGCCGGCATAAGATGAAAAACCGCTAGCGAGGCCCGCGCAACATCCAGGAGCATTCCGCGGCCGGCAAGGGCTTGCTGAAGTAATACCCCTGCATGTAATCGCAGCCATGTTCATGCAGGTAGGCGAGCTGCTCTTCCGTTTCCACGCCCTCGGCGATCACTTTGAGTCGCAGGCTGTGCGCCAGCGAGATGATCGACCGCACAATCGCTGCATCATCAGGATCGACCGTGATATCTCGCACAAATGACTGGTCGATCTTCAACAAGTCGATCGGAAACCGCTTCAGGTAGGCGAGGCTGGAGTACCCGGTGCCAAAATCGTCGATCGACAAATGCACGCCGAGCGCCTTGAGCTCGTGCATGATTTTCACGGCGTGCTCGACGTCGGTCATCATCATGCTTTCGGTAAGTTCCAATTCGAGCAGATGGGGGGCAATGCCGGTCTCTTCGAGCACAGATTCGATCGTGGCGACCAGATCCTGCTGGTAAAACTGGCGCGCAGACAGGTTGACTGCCACACGCACGTCTCCAAGCCCATCACGCCGCCATGCCACGCTCTGCCGGCAAGCTGTACGCAATACCCAGCTGCCGAGCGGGACTATGAGGCCCAGTTCCTCTGCGAGTTGGATGAAGCGTCCGGGCGGCACCATGCCCAGTACCGGATGCTGCCAGCGGATTAAGGCTTCCATTCCCAGGACACGTCCCCCTTCGAGGCTCACCTGAGGCTGATAATGCAGCACGAATTCTTCACGTTCGATTGCGTTGCGCAAGTCACTCTCGAGGCGCAGACGCTCCATCGCGCGCTCGTTCATTGCCGAAGTATAGAACTGGAAGCTATTGCGCCCCGCCTCCTTGGCACGGTACATCGCTATTGCCGCATGTTTGATCAAGGTGCCAGATTCGTTGCCGTCACTTGGGCAGATCGCGATACCGATGCTGCATCCCATGACGAACTCATATCCATCGATGACGATCGGGCGCGCGATTGTTTGCATGATGCGATGCACGATGGGTGTGGCGAGTTTTTCGTCGGAGCGTTCAGGCAAAATCAGGGCGAATTCGTCGGCACTGAGGCGTGCGACGGTGTCGGTCTCGCGTACCGCCTGCCGCAACCGGTCGGCGACGCATTTCAATACCTCATCCCCGGCATGGTGGCCAAGCGTGTCGTTAACAAATTTGAAGCGGTCGAGATTCAGGAACAGCAGCCATGCAGTATGCCCATAGCGCTCTGCGTAAACGATTGCCTGGTGCAACCGGTCCTGGAGAAGGCTGCGGTTTGCCAGGCCGGTCAGCGTATCGCGATTCGCCCGGAATTCCAGTTCAGCCTGGTAACGCTTGGTATCGGTAATATCGTATAGGGCAACGACGAAATGATTGACCTCTCCCGATTCGTCACGAACCGGAGCAAGATAGATGTCACTCCAGATCAGCGATCCGTCCTTGGTGTAGTTACGCAGGACAGCATGCCCCTCCCGCTTCTCTCGTGCGGCGGCGCGAATTTCCCGTATTTCGGGCTGATCCAGATCGTCAGCCCAAAGCAGGCTGCTGCTGCGCCCGATAACATCTGCGGCGGAATAGCCGGTAATTCGTTCGAACGCTGGGTTGACGTACTCGATTGGATAATTCGGAGGCAACGCACTGGTAATGATGATCGCATTTGCACTGGCTTCGATCGCACGCTGGCGCAACTCCAGCCCCTGCTCGGCTCGCCTGCGTGCTGCAATATCCTCGACCAGCAAATCGTTTGTTCGTTGCAGTTCGGCGGTGCGCTGCTCGACAAGCTTCTGCACCTTTCGCGAGCGCGATGATAGTGTTTGCATATACGCAGCAGCAAGCAGGCTAAGCATCACGCCCGCAATCAGGCCGCCCAAGGATCCGTTGTGCTGCCGCCAGAAAAGGGTTGGCTGGACCGACGCGACCATGCGCCATGGCCTACCGGCTACATCGAAGTCATACGCAATGCTCTCTGGCATGTCGTACAACATCCACGAGGGAAGAATGGAAGCTGCAGTTTGCGCGGGCGGCGCACTGCCTTTGCGATACGCAAGAAAGCCCTCGTCCTGCACGCCGCTGGCATAAACGCTGATGTTGATCGATGCATCATCGAGCAAGCCGTTAGTGCTCAAGATCTCCTCGATCAACCGGGGCGCATTAAAGACTGCGGCCGTATCGCCGATGACAGCCCTTCTTCGCGACTCGATGTCATCCAGCGGCTCCCCATGCCGATAAACCGGCATCACCACAAGAAAGCCGCGTAGCTTCCCGTCGCCCTGCGCAAGTGTCAGCAGGTTGCTGGACGCTGCGTGTCCCGTGTCTGTAGCGTACTGGACGGCGTCGATGAGTGTCACATTGGCCGATACGTCAAGTCCGAATGCCGCCTCATTGCCCCGCATCGGTTCGATATAGTCGACCACCAGATGGCGCTCGCGCGGCTGAGCCAAGAATAGCTTTCCGTTTTCCAGCTGCCTCATTTCGAAGCCGGGAAACTGAGCGCGCATTCCCTGTTCGTAAGCTTGGCGTGCATCTCCATCCACATAGCGATGAAAATTGAATGCCTGTACGTAGGGATGGCGTTGCAATAACGGTTGCGTAAAAGTGCGAAATTGCTCACGACTCACAGGTTCGAACGTTGCGAACAATTGATTCAGCACGCGCAGCACCTGCACGGTTTCGTCGAGCTGTTGCTGGACCGCCAGGATACGGATATTCGCCCGCTGCTGAAATTCGAGCTCCACCTTGTCATGCTCCAGACGGCGTAGGCCGACGAACAGGGCCACGGTGCCGGACAGGCCGATGATCAATGTAAGAAGAGCGGCAGTGGATATAAGTAAGGGCGAGCGACTGCGCTGCATTCAAGCTCCGGTTACAAACATCAATGAAAATGCATCGCTGGCGTAGGCGAATGATTGCCCCGGACTTGTAGGTCCGCGTATAGCGTAACGGATTTATTTCTGTGTAGTAAGAGCTTGTTGCCACACCTGTCAACTTTCCTGCTTGCGTAATCACTTTTTTGTCGCGACGCACCAACAAGGCGGCTCCTTGGCAATGAAAGCGCCATGAGCCGACTCCATGATTTCAAGGTTTCGTCAACATCAGTTTCACATCAGTGGGTACGATAGAACGAACTTTTGGCTGAATCCGTCCGCACTCCACGCTATGGCCGAATACCACCTGAATACGCTGTGGCGCATAGCCGCACCGCTGCAACCTGTCTTCGATGCTGTATTTGATTCGCTACGCTGGCCGGAATGGTGGCCAGGCTCCGAACATGTCTTAGAGCGTCTAACAAAATCGAATAATTGCGGTCCAATCGTCGTTCCAGCAAGTTCTGTGGAGAGGCAACATGGCACGCGAACTGGTTGATGATGAATTATGGGAAATCGTCCGTCCCTTGCTTCCGCCGCCGCCACCG
>DASRXG010000012.1:0-73302 GCA_035654275.1 Noviherbaspirillum sp. | reverse complement strand
CAGGACGATTCTGTTACCTATGTCCCCGACCAGTCATCCCCGAATGAGAGAACACGTATCGCATCTTCAAGCTGTTGCGCCTCAGCGATCTCCCAATCTCGCACCGTGCGTAGCGCGGCGGCGGCAGCTTCAAGCGCTTCGACTTGTGCAGTTTCCGATACAACCGAGAACCCGCTTTTCTTCCTCAGTGATCCCTTATTGCGAGTCCACCCGCGGTCGCCATCAACCGCCCAGACGGAGTGCACGATAGTATTGCGGTACTCCTCGGCTGCGCGGAACGCCTTTCGCACAAGAGCCATGTCCACGCCGCGCATGTGCATCCGCTTCCGAGGGAAGAGTTCCATAAGAAGATCAACCTTCTGACGGAAGCTCATCGCGGAGAGGACAAGGTAACGTTCTTCGAGCACTTTGAGCCCAAGATCCTTGGCCAGAGCCTCAGAAATCCACAGCTCGATCTGCTGAAATGAGACAACGACATCGCCAATGGCCTTAAGCAAGTGGTCATGTGTTGCGACAATGTCTACAGCTCTGGTCGCTTCTTCCATGATGCCTAACTGAATATTTAAAAGGACAGCTAACGCCGTTATGCACGACCGCGAGCCGTTATGCAAATTCGTTTGATGACCCGCAGACCGCGCTGGGCTTGGCTTTGGCACGATACCTGTATCTGTATACAGTATTAAATGAACGTGAAACAAGGCTTGCCTAAGACGATACCAGAAAGGCAACGCCGGCTACTCGATCAGTTGCGCCGTTGCATCAGGGACAAGCACTATTCGCTCAGCACCGAGCGCACCTATGTTTATTGGACGAAATGGTACATACGGTTCCGCGGCCTGCGCCATCCCGCAAATATGGGACCCAACGAGATTCGTACCTTTCTTTCGTACCTCAATAACGACCGGAACATTGCCGCCTCGACCTACAGCCAGGCACTCTGTGCATTGCTGTTCCCGTACAAGGAAGTCCTTCGGATTGAACTGCCCTGGATTGGAGGTATCAGCCGGCCAAAGCGTCCGCCGAAGCGCCCATCAATCCCCACCCAGACCGAGGTAATGCTTCTCCTTGAGCAGATGAGCGCGGTCTATCGGTTGATCGTCCAGATGCTGTACGGCACCGGGATGCGGTTGTCCGAGTCCGCGCAGTTGCGGATCAAGGATGTTGACCTGCAACGGCGGGAAGTGCTTGTTCGTGCTGGCAAGGGAGGAAAAGACCGCATTACGGTGCTGCCACTGTCATTGGTCCAGCCACTGCGCGACCGAATAAGGCACTACCGTTCTATATGAGCAGGACCGGACCGAGAGTTCACATGCGACCGTAATGTGCACATGCATATAGCGCTACAAGACCACATGCTAGTTGCACGTTTATTGCATCCGGCATGCTCCAGCATCCTGTTCCAGCTAGCATTTACGGAGGTATGCCATGTCCTGTGCTTTTTTCCCCGCATTTCCTCGCTTCCTGCTTCCCAGCCTGGTTGTATTGAGTCTTGCGGCCTGCGGCGATACGGCAAAACTGCCGCCGCAGGCCGGCTATGGGGCGCAGCCGACCTTGCCGCCGCCTAACCGCTCTGCCATCCCCACCGTTAAGATCGCACCCGCCAAAGGCTGGCCCACTGGTGCAAAGCCAACTGCGGCACCGGGCTTTGCCGTGAACGCCTATGCGAGCGGCTTCCACCATCCGCGCTGGCTGCATGTGCTTCCCAACGGCGACGTGCTCGTCGCGGAAACCAACGCTCCGCCGAAGCCGGAGGACTTCAAGGGTATCCGCGGTCGCATCATGAAGATGGTGATGAAGCGTGCCGGTGCGGCAGGCGAAAGCGCCAACCGCATCACCCTGCTGCGCGACACGAATGGCGATGGAGTTGCGGAAACGCGCAGCGTTTTCGTGGACGGGCTGAGCTCTCCATTCGGCATGCAACTGGTCGGCAATGACCTGTATGTCGCCAATACCGATGCGTTGGTTCGATTCAAATACACGCCGGGTGCGATGAAGATCGATGGCCCCGGCGAGAAGATCATCGACCTGCCCGCCGGCCCGATCAACCGTCACTGGACCAAGAATGTCATCGCCAGCCGCGACGGCAAACGCCTCTATGTCACGGTGGGATCGAACAGCGACGTTGCCGAGAAAGGCTTGGACAACGAGGTAAACCGCGCAGCCATTCTGGAGGTCGATCCGGCAGCGAAGACATATCGCGTTTTTGCCTCCGGCATCCGCAATCCGAACGGCCTGGCATGGCAGCCGCAGAGCGGCGCACTCTGGACCGCCGTCAATGAGCGGGATGAACTCGGCAGCGATCTGGTGCCGGATTACATGACCTCGGTGAAGGACGGCGGATTCTACGGCTGGCCGTACAGCTATTACGGCAGGCATCTCGACCCGCGCGTGAATCCGCAACGGCCCGACCTCGTCGAGAAAGCCATCGTTCCGGATTACGCACTCGGTGCGCACACGTCTTCAATGGGCCTTGCCTTCTATGAAGGCAAGCTGTTTCCGCAGCGCTATGCCGGCGGTGCTTTCATCGGGCAGCATGGTTCATGGAACCGCAATCCGCACAGCGGCTACAAGGTGATCTTCGTCCCCTTCAGGAATGGCCGCCCGGACGGCATGCCGGAAGATGTGCTGACCGGCTTCGTGGACGACAACGGCGATGCGCTCGGCCGCCCGGTCGGTGTGGTCGTGGACGGCACGGGCGCACTGCTGGTGGCGGATGACGTGGGCAACGTGGTGTGGCGCGTGACGCCGGCGAAATAGGCAGCACGCTGTTAAAAAACGTAGCAAGTCGGCCGATTGCGAGGGAGGATCGCACGCGTACGAATGGTACGCAGAGCATCGCAGCCTGCAAGATCGGCCTGCGCAGTTTTTTCAACCGCCTGCAGAGCGCCCTACTCTACGTCGTCCAGCGTATAGAGGTATGCCGCCATGTCGCGCGCATCCTTGTCGGTGATGCCGAGGGCCGGCATTGCCGACAGCGGGTCAAACTGCTTCGGGTCCTGCAGCCAGCGCACCATCATGTCCGGCGTATTCGGAATGACGCCGCCGATATAACGCCGTGTTGCCATGCCGTTCAGCGGTGGCCCGACATGCTTGTTGGCGCCGACCACGCCGGGAATCTGGTGGCAAGTCGCACACAGGTACTGACCCATTGCACGCCGACCCGCCTCGGGGTCGCCCGGCTTGTCCGCTACTGCCACCACTGCGCCATCCTTTCGCCGTACCGGAATCGACTCGTTCCATTGTGCGTAGTCTTTGGTCGACATCCGCGGAAGATACATGACGAAAGCGACCACATCCCAGATCTCTGCATCGGTGAGCCGGTATTCCCATGCGGGCATGCCGGTCATCTTCGTGCCCTGCCGCACCACCCAGTAAATCTCCTGCGGTTTCCAGTGGCGCGCCGTATCGACAAGGTTTGCCGGTGCCGGCGTCATGCCCGCTGCAAAGGGCTCCGGCGCCACGCCCGGCGCACCATGGCACTGCAGGCAGGATGCGCGGTAGAGTCGCAGGCCGTTGCGCTGGCGTTCCTCGTTCGCGAGCTCCGGCACATCGACTGAGTGCGAGCGTAACTTGACCGAGCGCCGCATCGCAAATTCGAGGAACTGGTTGACCAGCGCCGTATGCTGCTCTGTCGCTGCCACATTGTAGATGCCGGAGATGACGATCGCGCCGCCCGCTGCTGCAGCGAGCAGCATGATCAGCAGAAGCAGAAGGAGCAACACGGACAGGCGCAACTTTCGCAGGAGGGTGCTCATCATGCGGCCTCAATCCAGCGTGTAAAGAAATGCCGCGATATCCCTTGCGTCACCCTCCGTGACACCAAGGTTGGGCATGGCCGTGCGGGGGACGGCCTGGGGCGGATTGCGCAGCCAGCGCACCATTTCTCCGGGTGTATTCGGCAGCACGCCACCGATATAAGCGCGTTTCGCCATCTTGGCCAACGGCGGGCCGATGTTGCTGCCCTGGTTCGCGATGCCGGGTATCGTATGGCAGGCGCTGCAGCCATAGCGCCGCACAGCCTCTTTCCCGCGTTCGGCATCCGCGTCCTGCAACGGCTCCGCCAGCGCATTGCAGCACAGCACTGCGGCAGACAGCAGGAGCGATACGGGACAGGACACGCGCATCATGCCCGCCTGCCCGACGTTGACAGCCGCAATACTCTCGAGGCAAACACCAGTGCCGCCAGTATCAGCACCATGCCGGCCGGCACCCACATGACGAGCCCGCCAAGTTGCTGGTCAGCGAGCAAGCTGATGCCCCATGCCTCCGTGCGTCCTGCATAAAACGGATACCAGGCGCGGGGAGAAAAGGTCAGCAGTGCACCCAGCATGCCGGAATGAATCAGTGTCGTCAGCAGGTACACCACGGCCGAACCATCGCGTATCGGGCTGCGTGCGCCGATCAGCGCACTCCAGAACAACAAGGCAGATATGAGAAAACAGAGATGTTGCGCCACATGAACATCGTCATCAAGCAGGCCTGCCTCGAAAAAGCGCGGAGCATGCCAGGCCCACAGCATCGCTGCGTGTATTGACCATGCCACCAGCGGTTGCATCAGCCGGCGCCACACGACACGCAATGGCCTCCACCTGAGTGCCATGGACACTCTCTTGCGCCATGGTGGCGAAAAAGCCCAGAGGAAAACGCCAAGCGGCATGCCGGCCACAAGCAGCGGCGCCGCTCCCAGCATCAGCAGCTCATGCTGCAGCATATGCATCGAGAACAGTTCTGACCCCAGAGTATCGACGGGTGGCAGCAGCGCGACGGCAAGGATGCCGAGACCGGCGATGTAACAACCGGCGCGCCAGACGGGTACGCCTGCACCGAGTCCCGCCTGCTGCCAGAGCCGGGTTGTACCCATAGCGTACAGCGCCATGGCAACGAACAGCCCGCCAATCACCCAAGGATCGGCGCCCTCCTTCCACACGTCGCCTCCTGCCTCGGAATGCGCGCGCGCCAATGGAGCGCAGGCAATCCAGAGTGCGATGGTCGGTACCAGCGGTGCCAGGCGGTTGACGGTCATGGGACGATGCGTTTCGTTCGCGTGCCGGGTTGCAGTGCCGCCTGCAGTGCAGATTGGCGGTACCTGCCGACTCGGCGGCGTTGCAATTTTTTTGCCAGCGTGGGTTTGAGTGCTACGGGTGCAGCGAGGCGTTAGCGTCCGGCAAGGTCCATGGACCATCGTTGTAATTATCTCTATGTAAATCCTGCCCTTGCTTGAAAATTTGGCTGCACCTCGACCTTAAGCTTTTCCGCTGTCCTTTCCGCGATCCAAATGCCGATAAATGGTATGCAATGTGCTAAGCAGCCAGAAACCACCCACCGTACAGGACGATGGCATCCTTCCGCTTGCCTTTATTACTTGCGGCAACCTCCGCACCGGTGCATGCCGGGATGCAGTCGACATTTCATGCAGGCGGGGACCAGGCAGCGCGGATTGAGAGTATCGCCTGGGTCTTGTTCGTCGGCGGCGGACTGATCTTTATCGCTGTCATCTTACTGGCGCTGTTCACGCTGTTTGGCTCTTCTTCTCAGCGACCTTTGCTCGGCCGGCAGGCCCTGATCGTCGGCGGCGGGATTGTCTTCCCGGTGGTCGTGCTGACTGCGCTGCTGGTTTATACCTTTTCAGCCGCCTCCGCGATGGTGCGCGACGACATACCGCCGTCAGTCCGCATCGAAGTCACCGGCGAACTGTGGTGGTGGCGCGTGCGTTACCTGCAGGAAGACGGCAGCACGTTGGTCGAAACCGCCAATGAAATCCGCATCCCCGCCGGCCAGGTAGTGGAATTCCTGCTGACGTCGCCGGACATCATCCACAGCTTCTGGGTACCCGGACTAGCTGGCAAGATCGACATCATTCCGGGCCATGTGAACCGCCTGCGTGTCACCGCACAGGAGATGGGCACCTATCGCGGTCAGTGCGCGGAGTATTGCGGCGCACAGCATGCCAACATGGCACTGCAGGTAGTAGTGCTCACGCCAGATCAATTCCGTACCTGGCTGGCCGAACAGCAAAAGCCCGCGCCGGAACCTGCCAGCCCCGACCTGCAGCTGGGCCGCCAGCTGTTCCTCGATAACCGTTGCGGGCTGTGCCATACGGTCCGCGGCACGCCCGCCCACGGTAAGCCGGGGCCGGAACTCACTCATGTCGGCAGCCGCCTTGCGCTGGCAGCGGCCACGCTGCCCAACGGCGCCGGCTCACTCGCTGCATGGATCACCGGCAGCCAGCACATCAAGCCGGACAACAAGATGCCGGCATTCCGGCAGTTCTCGCCGGAAGAGCTGCGTGCGCTGGCCGCCTGGCTGGAGAGCCTGCAATGACGGACCAGCAACGCAGGGCCGTGCTGCTGCAGCGGCTACCCAATGCATTGCCGCGCCCGAATGGCGAGCTGGAGAAATTGCAAAAGGCGTGGCAGCCGCCGTCCGGCTGGCGCATGATCAGCGCGGTCAACAACACTTATATCGGCCTGTTCTATATCGGCACTGCATTCCTGTTCTTCCTGCTGGCCGGGATCCTCGCGCTGATGATGCGCACCCAGCTTGCCGTGCCTGCAAACGACTTGCTCGGGCCGCAGACCTACAACCAGCTGTTCACGATGCACGGCACGATCATGATGTTCCTGTTCGCCGTGCCGGCGGTGGAAGCGATGGGCGTGCTGCTGCTGCCGAACATGCTGGCCGCGCGCGACCTGCCCTTCCCGCGCCTGTCGGCATACGCGTACTGGGCGTATGCAATCGGCGGGCTGGCCTTCTTCTGCAGCCTGTTCTTCGGCCTCGCACCGGAAGGCGGATGGTTCATGTATCCGCCGCTGTCCAGTTACCGCCATTCGCCCGAGGCCAATGCGGATTTCTGGCTGCTCGGCATCGGATTTATCGAGATTTCCGCCATTGCGGGTGCGATCGAAATCGTGATCGGCGTGCTGCGTACGCGGGCGCCCGGCATGACGCTGGACAAGATGCCGGTATTCGCGTGGGCGATGCTGGTGTTCGCCGGCATGATCATCTTCGCCTTTCCCGCGGTGATCCTGTGCACGGCGCTGCTGGAACTGGAACGCAGCTTCCACTGGCCGTTCTTCCTTGCGGACAAGGGCGGCGATCCCTTGCTGTGGCAACACCTGTTCTGGTTCTTCGGCCATCCGGAGGTGTACATCATTTTCCTGCCGGCGGTCGGCATGGTGTCGATGATCGTGCCGGCAATGCTGAAGAAGCCGCTGGTCGGCCAGCATCTCGTCGTGCTGGCATTGCTGGCGACCGGTTTCCTCAGTTTCGGCCTGTGGGTGCACCACATGTTTGCCACCGGCATTCCGCAGCTGTCGCTCAGCTTCTTTTCCGCCGCCAGCATGGCGGTGTCGGTTCCGAGCGGCATACAGGTGTTTGCATGGATCGCAACCTTTGCCGCTGCAAAACGCGTGAAATGGCGGGAAATGAAGGTGCCGATGCTGTTCGTGCTCGGTTTCCTGTTCATCTTCGTGCTGGGCGGACTCACCGGCGTGATGGTCGCGGTCGTACCCTTCGACTGGCAGGCACACGATACCTACTTCGTCGTCGCCCATCTGCATTACGTGCTGTTTGGCGGCATGGTATTCCCGCTGTTTGCAGCGTTTTACTACTGGGCCCCCTTTGTCAGCAGCAAGCCGTTGTCGGAACGGCTGGGCCGCTGGAGCTGCGGCCTGATGTTTGTCGGCTTCAACGTTGCCTTCTTCCCGATGCATATCACCGGTCTCGCGGGCATGCCGCGCCGCGTGTACACCTATGCGGAAGAACTCGGCTGGGGACCGTTGAACATGGTGTCCACAATCGGGGCCTTCGTGATCGCGCTCGGCGTGCTGGTGTTCCTGGTCGACATGGCACTGCATTTCCGCCCGTCGATCAGCAAGAACGCCGGCAATGTCTGGGGCGCGGGCACGCTGGAATGGCTGCCCAGCGATACCTATGGCGTGCGCAGCATCCCTATCGTCTCCAGCGGCGAGCCGTTGTGGGACCAGCCCGGTCTGGCCGAGGATGTCGATGCTGGCCGCTACTACCTGCCCAATACGGCCACTGGCCGGCGCGAGACCATCGTTACCGCGCCGATGGATGCGCGGCCACAGTATGTGCTGCAGATGCCGGGGCCGAGCTGGCCGCCGGTGCTGGCAGCGCTCGGTACCGCCGGCTTCTTTTTGTTCCTCACCGTCAAGCTGGTGCTGCCGGCGGTATTGAGCGGCATCCTGGCCATCGTGACGGTATTCAAATGGCTGTGGGCCACCGATCCGGCGCCGCCGAAGGAACCGGTCGATATTGGCGGCGGCATCCGCCTGCCAGTGACGATGAGCGGCCCGTCGTCGCACTCGTGGTGGGCGATGGTGGTGCTGATCATGGTTTCCGGTTCGCTGTTCGGCTCGCTCGTGTTTGCATACCTGTTCCTGTGGACCGTATCCCCGGATGTATGGCCGGCCGCGGACCGGCTCCCGGCACTGGCTTGGCCATTTGCTGCCGCCCTGCTGCTCGCTGCGAGTGGCGGTTGCATTGCCTACGCGGGCCGCCAGCTGAAGGTGGCTGAGCGGCGCCAGACGCGGCTGCAACTCGCGCTTGTGCTGGCCATCGTGCTGATCGCCGCTTCAGTGTATGTCGACTGGCTCGGACAGTCGCACACCGGGCTGAGGCCGCAGGCAAGCGCCTATGGTGCAACGGTTTACATGGTGATCGGCTTGCAGGGATTTTTCGCCATCACCGTTGCGACAATGGCCGGCTATACCATCGCGCGTTCCCTTTGCGGCATGCTGGACGCGCGGCGGCGCAGCACGTTCGACAACACGATGCTGCTCTGGTACTACACGGTCGCGCAAGGCTTGGTGGGCCTCGCGCTGGTGCATGGTTTTCCACGTCTCACGGGATGAAGGCGATGGAATCCCTGCGCTTTGATCGTGCCTTCCTGCGCCTGTTTGCGGCGCCGCTGGTGTGGGCGCTGCATTTCCTTGCTGTGTATGGCGCGATCGGCATCATTTGCGCGCGCAGGATGCATGGCCTCACGCTGCTCGGTCTCGACATCGCCAGCTGGGTTGTCGCCGCAACGACCGTCGCTTCCGTTGCGGCCGTATTCCTGCTGTCCTTACGTGGCGCGGCCGGTCAACCTCCCCAGGACAATGCCAGTTTCACCCGCTGGACCGGCGCTGCCCTGGGAGTACTGTCCATCATTGCCATCGCATGGGAAGCGATGGCCATCCTGCTCGTGCCTGCTTGCAGGTGACGAGCGTTACGGATGCATACGGGGCCGGTGCGGCTTGCTGGGCGGCGGATTGCGCGAGTCGTACGCCGGGCAGTGCTCGAGCTCGTCGCGGGTGATGCCCATCACCACGCTGCGATCCTCGGAGCTGATGTGGTCGATGAGCGAAGGCGACACGAGTACCGGTTTGCCGGGCCACCAGTTGCGCGGGTCGATGACCAGAAACTGGACCGACCAGTCGTCATCATCGAACAGCAGGTCTTCCACATGGCCGAAGCTCTCGTCTGGCGTGCGGATCGCATAGCTCATCACATCCTTGCAGCTGAACAGATGCCGGTTGTCAGGCACATGCTCGTCCGCGTTGTGCCCTGCCGCGCTCTGCGCACTCTTGGCGCTCTCACCATGTTCGACTGTGTCCGTCCCGGCGCCAGGCTCGTCGAACGGCCTTTCCTCGAGTATGCCGGGATACACGCCCTCGCCCCACATGTAAGGACCGGTCCAGTAATACGAGTAGCCGTAGTGGCGATGCAGTTCTGCTTCATGCCGGCGCGACACCGGTTGTGCGGTGTCGATGCTCGGACTGTCGCGGATCTGCTGCCGGGTCAGGTCGGCATGCATGGTGCGCAATGCCCAGTCGTTACGCCGGATCGAGATCGGCGATATCAGCACATCACGCCGGATGAACCAGTCGCCCGTGTCCACGACAAGGTAGCGGATGACCCATTTTTCCTCGTCGAAATACACATCATCGACCGTCCCAACGTCGCCATCCTTCGCCGCCACGGTGAAGTTATCGAGACCTTTTACACTGTGCAGGAACATTTTTCCCCTCCTCGAAACAGTGCGAGGCTACAGCCGCACCCGCGTCACCGCAGCCAAGAGAGGCATCGCCGTTGGCCTCGCTGATATTGTGCAGGCCGAAGTTCGGCATTTCCGCCGGTTATTTCGGGCTGTCCTGTTTGCACAACTCGGCCGGCCCCTTGCAGTCAGCTTCCCTCGATCGTTTCTTTCCCACAGGCGGTTGTGGTTGTGCGGCGCGCTTCGGACGCACTTTCTTCTCAGCTTGCGCTCCCGCGTCCGGCTCCATACCACGCTCCACATTACCGGGCGCCGGCTTTATCACCCCGGGATCGATGTTCTTCGGTGCCGGCTTGACCGCTTTGGGATCCGTATCCGGCGGGATAATGATCGCGCCGCCATCCACCGGGGTCCTTGGCTCACTGGATGCCTGGGCGTTGGCGAGAACCGGCACGGCGAGCAACGCTGCCGCAAGCACGACCTTTGTCAGGGGATGGTTCATACCGGCCTGCCTTTCATTTGAGATGGGCATCGAGTGCGGAGAGCAGTCCCTTCCGGTTTCGGTGAGACGACTCATAGGATCGGATCTTCTCGATGTCTTTCCTCGACAATGCATCCAGATGACCGCGGATCTCGGGGATGGTCAATCTCTCGTAATCCTTGATCGGCAGGCCGCGATCAGGCGACTTGCCTTCCTTGTCCTTTAGCTTCTCGGTACGTGTCTCGCCATATTGCGCACGTTGTTTGTTGACAATGCGCGCTGCGACTTCTTCTTCACGCCCCTTGTAGCGACCTTCCTGCTTGAAGCGATGTTCGAGTTTCTTGAATTCGCCCTCGCGCTTCGGGCTGGCACCGGCTGGCATGGCGTCCTCCTTTGCAACGAATGAATCAGGATAACGACAGCGTTTGCATATTCCATGCCTCCCGGTGCACGGGCGGAAGCTTGCCGCCGTAGGCACGACTCCATGGCGCGGATGATGCTTTCTATGAAACCGTCCCGTAACCTGCCAAGGAGCCGACCATGACAGCAACCGGAATACCGCACGCTGCCAGCGCGTGCATCGACGCCTGCCTCCATTGCTACCGCACCTGCCTGCAAACCGCGATGAACCACTGCCTGGAAACCGGCGGGCGCCATGTAGAGCCGTCGCACTTCCGGCTGATAACCAACTGCGCGCAGATGTGCCGCACTACAGCCGACTTCATGCTCAGCAGCTCCCACTTGCATGGCCGCATCTGCGCTGCATGCGCGGAAGTGTGTGGCGCCTGTGCCGACAGCTGCGAGCAGATTGGCGAGATGGACGAATGCGTGCGGGCCTGTCGCGAATGCGAACAGAGCTGCCGCCGGATGGCCAACGGCCAGTTGTACGGTGACGTGGGTGAGCGTGCCAGTCACGCCGGAGCCGGACAACAAGGCCAACTGCTGATGTAAGCCCATGGAAGCCCATCGCCCCGGACCGGACCCGGTACGCTCGCCACCGGAAGTTCCCGTCACACCGAGCCCGCAGCCCGAAATAGATCCCTCTTACAAGCCAGGCCCCGAGATCCCGGAACCGCCGCCCGATCCCGGCTCGCCGTGGGGACCGGGCAGCCCGGAAATCATCCCGGACCCGTCTCCGCCGGAATACCCGGAACCGGGAGATCCTTCGCCGGCATGAGACTGGAAAGGCCTACGCCCCCTGGCCCTGGTACAGCATCAGCGCGCCGTCGACCACGATCGTGGTCCCGTGGATATAACGTGCCAGCTCGGATACGAGGAAGACTGCCACATGCGCGATTTCTTCCGGCTTCGCCGCGCGCTTCATCGGGATCGACTGCACTTGTTGTCGCAGCGCTTCTGGATCGTCGATCGCCTGCTGGTTCATCGGCGTCAGCACCATGCCTGGGGCGATGTTGTTGACGTTGATGTTCTTCTCGGCCAACTCCAGCGCCAGCGTTGTCGTCAGGTTGCGCAACCCGCCTTTGGAGGCGTCATAGGCGGAAGCGCCGGCACGCGGAATCTCCTGGTGCACACTGGTGATGTTGATGATGCTGCCATGCCGCCCGGTGCCCGCGATCCCGCGAATGAATTCGCGGCAACAGTAGAACGGCCCGTACAGGTTGGTGCGAATGCCGTTATCCCAGTCCTCGTCACTCATGTCGCTGACGGCTTTGCCTATGGCGTCAATGCCGGAATTGTTCACGAGGATGGTCGGGATGCCGAGTTGCGCCTTCACATCACGAAACAGCGCCGCGACGTTGGCGGATTCGCGCTGGTCGAGCCGGAATACCGCTGCCTTGCGTCCGGCCGCCTCCACTTCTCGTGCGGTATGGTCTGCCCCTTGCCGGTCATGAAAATAAGTAATCACGACATCGGCCCCTTCGCGCGCAAACGCTATCGCAGTCGCCTGCCCGATGCCGGAGTCAGATCCCGTGACGACGGCGAGTTCGCCGCGCAGTCTTTGCTGGACCATGTTTTTCTCCTCAAAACGCAGGAGCGCAGCCGCAGCGCCCGGGGCGCTAGAGCCTGTTCTGCACTTCAAAAGGGGCTTGGGATACGCCAGAACGTACCACCTGCTGCGTTGCGACTCCTTGTCGCAACTCGTTACTGACGCGTGTCGCGCCTTGCATCTGGCACGTTCTGGCGCTCCCCAGCTACCCTTCCGGAGTACCTAACAGGCTCGAGGAAAAATCTACCGGTTGCCGGAAAAATTTACCGTGTGCGCACGGCACGACCTTATCCTGGTGCACATGTCTGGTGCCCCTGCCGAAGCATGCAGCCGTGCAGGAGCCGTGCCAACAAAAAGTGCATCAATGGGAGTCTCAGAGGAAACGAAGATCAGGCGTGGGCAACGGCGGCCGTGCGCTGCCCCGCATACGCGCTCGCGATGCGGAACTGGTTCTTTCCCGCCCGCTTGGCCTGGTACATCAAGCGGTCGGCGACGTCCATGACGCTGCGACAGTCGCCGCAGCCGCCCTCCCTGCTGAGAGCGCAAATGCCGATGCTGGCGCCGAGCCGCAAATCGGGGCGCCCGGGAATGCATACTTCCGCGACTGACTCGATGGCTTTCTGTGCGAGGCGCTCGACGCTGTCATTGTTGGAGACATCGCTCAGCACAATGCCGAACTCGTCGCCGCCGATGCGCGCGATCTTGTCGCTGCTGCGAAAACAGCTTCGCAGCCGCAGCGCCACTTCACGCAGCGCCTCATCACCTGCCGCATGTCCGCAGGCATCGTTCACGGCCTTGAAACCATCAAGGTCGATCAGCATGACGGCGCTGCGCGTGCCTTTGCCCCTTACCTGGTCGAGCGCATTCTGCAATGCGAGGAAGAAGCCGGACCGGTTCAGCAGTTCCGTCAGCGAATCGGTGCGCGAGGCGGATTCGAAGATTGCAGCACGCGCCTGCATTGCGCGCTTGGCCTGCTCCACCTGCTCGGCGAGCACCACGGTGTACCAGGGAAGAATGAGGATGGAGGCAATGATGCCCTCGCACACCAGCGGCACGAGATTCCAGTTGGGCGAAAACCAGAGCGCGGTTCCCGTGCATAGCGCGCCCATCAATGAAGACAGTTTCGCGAAACGCGGGCCATTGCGCAGCCCGTTGCCGATGGCCATCAGGACCGGTCCCCACATCACCGGCGCCATCACCTCTCCCGCATGGTAGGCCGCAAAAGCGAACACCGCTTGGTCCAGCATAATCGACAATACGCGCCGCGACCTGAACGTCAGCAGCGATAAATGCACCACGCCTATCCAGACGAAGGCGAAGCTGAAGAACGCGGCGACGCCGAACGCGGCGTTCCGGAATTCGCTGATGTGCCCGGTGAAGTAGGCAAGGACGAGATAAAGGGAAAAGGCGCTAACGAGCGTAAGTCGAAAGCAGGCATGCCCCATCTCGTCGCCAAGGTTTAAGGGAAGGATCTTTCTCAACAGCGGCCGTACGAACGAAACTGCCATATGTCTCCTGCCTTGTTCATTCTGGGCTTCGGTAACCGGACGATGCAGACAGCGCTCATGGGCGCTGTTCGTGCTGTCCCCGCTTGCCGCGGAGCGGTAGTGAGAAGCCATTTCTTTTTGGCAATTTAGTGTACGGGGAGAGGACGTCATGTATCCAAATATTTGTAGAGCGGCGGCACTAAAAGTGAACAACATTGAAACATGCGAATTGCATTTTTATTAATCAGGAAGATGCAAGTCTCAGTACTTGAGAACGATGGGGGCGACGATGCATGCAAAGCGCGGTGCTAGCGAAGGAGCCCGTCTGACGGAGACGGGCTTCCCGTGATTGAAAGCACGTTACGGAAGCACCTTATGCCGCATACGTTATGCCGCAAGCTTCTTCGTGATCTTTGCCACATGCCTTCCCTGGAAACGCGCGATTGCCAGTTCGTTCTCCGATGGCTGCCTTGAGCCATCTGAGCCGACGATCGTGGTCGCGCCATAGGGTGTGCCGCCGCTGATTTCATCCATTCCTGTCAGGCGCTGCTCCGAATAAGGCGCTCCGACGATGACCATGCCCTGATGTAATAAGGTCGTATGGAAGCTCGTGATCGTCGTTTCCTGGCCGCCGTGCTGGCTGGCAGTGCTCGTGAAGACGCTGCCCACCTTGCCGATCAACGTGCCCTTCACCCAGAGCCCGCCGGTCTGGTCGAGGAAATTGCGCATCTGCGCTGCCATGTTGCCGAAGCGTGTGGGCGTGCCGAAGATGATTGCATCCGCGTCGGCAAGTTGCTCGGGTTTAATGACAGGAATATGTGCAAACGCCGCGCGTGCCGCCTTTGCGCCGCTCTTTTCCA
Organism: Noviherbaspirillum sp.; assembly: GCA_035654275.1. Lineage (GTDB taxonomy): Bacteria > Pseudomonadota > Gammaproteobacteria > Burkholderiales > Burkholderiaceae_D > Noviherbaspirillum. The sequence continues at coordinate 58,526 of DASRXG010000012.1, read as the reverse complement.
GCACGTTGTCCGGCACCAGTTCCGGCACCTGAAATAGCGTCACATCGACGTTCGCCTCCTCCCCGGCGCCGGCTGCAATCGCTTCCGCCATTTTGTAGATGTGCCCGTACATGCTGTAAAACACGACGTGGATTTTCGTTGCCATGCTACCTCCTGTGAATTGGGATGAATGGTGACCGGTTTGAACGGGCCATGACTGAAAGATTCCTGCGCCCCCAAGCGCTTGGCCACCAACGGCTAAGTCCATGCACATTCCTCCGCAGGATTGACCACCAGGCGAAAGCCGCTGATACTTTCGCACGTACAAAACACCCCCCTCATCGGAACGATCTCATGTGGCTGCGCGCAACAATTCCCCTTCTCGCCATCTCCGTGGCATTGCTGTCCACGGCAGCGTCTGCGGCCCAGCCATCCGTGACGGCGACGACGCCCGCAACAGCGACGACGACCAATTCCCTCGACATGGAGTTTGTGCTCGTTCCCGCCGGCGAATTCCTGATGGGCAGCGATGAGTTACCGGAAGCACTTGCAAAAGACTTTCCGCAATACGAAGTCAAGCGCTTCCTGGAACTCACCGACGAGCGACCGGTGCACAAGGTCCGCATCACGCGCCCCTTCTTCATGGGCCGTCATGAAGTGACCGTCGGCCAGTTCCGTCGCTTCCTCAAGGCCTCCGGCTATCGTCCCAAATCCGAAGCAGACGGCACGGGTGGTTACGGTTACAACCCATCCTACGATCCGGCCAAATCGGTCCGAGGCGATGCTTTCGAGGGACGTGACCAGAAATACTCGTGGCAAAACCCCGGCTTCCCGCAGGACGACTCCCACCCGGTCGTCAACGTCACCTGGAACGATGCGGTAGCCATAGCGAAATGGCTGAGCGAAACGGAAGGCAAGAAGTACCGCCTGCCGACGGAAGCGGAGTGGGAGTACGCGGCCCGCGCCGGCACGCGCAGCCGCTATCACAGCGGTGACAAACCGCAATCGCTGCTTGCAGTGGCCAACGTGTTTGATGCCGATGCGATGAAGAACTGGCCGAAGTGGAAAGCCTTCGCGCTTGCCGGCAGCGACGGCTATGCATTTACCTCACCGGTCGGCAGCTTTGCACCCAACGCATTCGGCTTGTTCGACATGCACGGGAATGTCTGGGAATGGACTGCCGACTGGCACGACGACCATTACTACGCCAACTCGCCGGTGGACGACCCGCAGGGGCCGGCGTCCGGTTCCGTGCGCGTGCGCCGCGGCGGGTCGTGGCACACCTGGCCTTTTTATGCACGATCGTCGTACCGCAACTGGAATGCTCCGCAGACCCGCTACACGCTGGTCGGCATCCGGCTTGTGCGCGAAGCGGACTGAGCGTCATCACGCCAAAGACACAAACACCGGAAACGAATCAGGAAGGATAGGACATGCTGAACGGCCTGTGGCTAGGCTTTTTTGTGGTTGCTGCATTGAGCGCCTTCGGGCGCTGGCTGGTAGGCGATGAGGCCGGCGTGTTCGCTGCGATGGTCGAGAGCCTGTTCGGCATGGCCAAGCTCTCGGTCGATGTCATGGTGCTGTTGTTCGGCACCCTCACCCTCTGGCTGGGCTTCCTGCGCATCGCGGAAAAGGCGGGGCTGGTGGAAGCGCTGGCGCGCTGGCTTGCGCCGCTGTTTCGAAGACTGATGCCGGAAGTGCCGAGCGGCCATCCTGCACTCGGCCTGATTACGCTGAACTTCACTGCCAACGGCCTCGGCCTCGACAATGCCGCAACGCCGATCGGGCTGAAGGCCATGCGCGCGCTGCAGGAACTCAATCCCAGTCCCGCATCCGCCAGCAACGCGCAAATCCTGTTCCTGGTGCTGAACGCGTCGTCGCTGACCTTGCTGCCGGTATCGATCTTCATGTACCGCCTGCAGCAAGGCGCTGCGGACCCGACGCTGGTGTTCCTGCCCATCTTGATCGCAACCAGCGCGTCGACGCTGGCCGGCTTCCTGGCCGTCGCCTACATGCAGCGGCTCAAACTTGGCGATCCGGTCGTGCTCGCCTGGCTCGGCGGCTTTGCACTGCTGCTGGGTGGGTTCATAGCGATGCTGGCCGGCTTGTCCGCCGCTGCGCTTGCCTCATTGTCTGCGCTCCTCGGCAACCTCGTGCTGTTCAGCCTGATCCTGCTGTTCCTGCTGTTTGGCGCGATGCGACGGGTGCCGGTGTACGAAAGTTTTGTCGAAGGCGCGAAGGAAGGCTTCGATGTGGCAAAGAACCTGCTGCCTTATCTGGTCGCGATGCTGTGCGCGGTCGGCGTGCTGCGCGCTTCCGGCGCACTCGATATGGCTTTGGGTGCCATACGGTATCTGGTGGAAGCCGCGGGCTGGGATACACGCTTCGTCGATGCGCTGCCGACCGCACTGGTCAAGCCCTTCTCCGGCAGCGCCGCGCGCGCCATGCTGATCGAACTGATGCAAACCAAAGGGGTGGACAGTTTCCCCGCACTGCTGGCCGCAACTGTGCAAGGCAGTACCGAGACGACCTTCTATGTGCTGGCCGTGTACTTTGGCGCGGTCGGCATACAGCGCGCACGGCATGCGGTAGGCTGCGCGCTGCTCGCCGATCTTGCCGGCGTGCTGGCGTCAATTGCCGTCTGCTACTGGTTCTTCGGATAATCCGAAAGGATGTTTGTGACTGCAGCGAGCGGTCCCAAGCAGCTTCTCAGACCATCTCCAAGAGTCTGTTTGAAAACCGTAGCGAGCGGCTCGAGCTTGGTTTGGGGCGCCCCGGCTCGGCGCCCCAAACTCGCGTCTCGCAGTAGGTTTTCAAGCAGGCTCTAAGCGCGCAACGAGACTTTGCCTGCCGCCTTGATGAGTAGTTTTTCCAGCTGGGCTGCCGGCAGCGGGTCGCTGATGCATGATCCCTGGATCTCGTCACAGGATGTGGTGCGCAGGAATGCGAGGTGCTCCTCGCTCTCGACGCCTTCCGCAACGACCGACAGGTTCAGGGTATGCGCAAGATTGATGATGGCCTCGGCGAGGCGCCATGGATTGACGTCTTCCGGCTGCTTCTGCATCAGGAACGAACGATCCAGCTTCAGACTGTCGAGCGGGAAGCGGCACAGGTAGGCAAGCGAGGAATAGCCGGTCCCGAAATCGTCCACCGACAAGCGCAGGCCGAGCGCCTTCAGCTCCTTCAGCAGGCCGGCCGCCATGTCGGTGTCTTCCATCAGCGCCGTCTCCGTCAGTTCCAGCTCCAGTTGGCCCGGACGCAGACCGCTGTTGCGCAAGGCATGCACGACGGAAAACAGGACCTTCTTGTTCCGCAATTGCCGCGCCGACAGGTTGACCGAAATAGTCAGCGGGCGGCCATAGCGCGCGGTCCACTTCTGCACCTGTGATGTCGCCTGGCGTAACACCCAGTCGGTGATTTCCTCGATCAGGCAGGTTTCCTCTGCCAATGGGATGAAATCCGCCGGAGAAATGGTGCCAAGTTCCGGATGCGTCCAGCGCAGCAGCGCTTCCATGCCGGTGATCTCGAAGGTACTCAGGCTCACCCGTGGCTGGAAATGCACTTCGAATTCGTTGCGTGCAAGCGCGTGCCGCAGTGCCGCCTGCAACAGCATGCGCGAGCGCGACGCGGCGCCCATCTCGGCGGTATAGAAGCGGAATGTGCCGCCGCCGGCCGCTTTCGCCCGGTACAGCGCCGTATCGGCGTTCTGCAACAGTGCATCGGAGGTTTCGCCATCCTGCGGGTACATGCTGATGCCGATCGAGGCGGCCACCTTCACTTCATGGCCCGCCACCAACACCGGCGCTTCCAGCGCCTTGCGCACTTTCTCCGCAAGCCGCACGGCAGAGATGTCCCCGTTGCGGCAAGCAGAGACCACCACGAACTCGTCGCCCCCCAGGCGCGACACCGTATCGTCGGGACGAAGGCAGCGTGTGAAGCGGCCGGCGATCTCCTTGAGCATCGTGTCGCCGGCGGCATGGCCCAGGGAGTCGTTTACTTCCTTGAAATTGTCGAGGTCGATGAAAAGCACGGCCAGCGGGATGTCGCAGCGCTGCTCCGTCAGCCGCTGTTTCAGTCGCGACTGCAGCAGTGTCCGGTTGGGCAATTCCGTCAATGCATCGCGTGTCGCGAGGCGCTCCAGTGCGCGCGCGGTGCGGACTTCGTGCGTGACGTCGCGGCTGACACCCCGATATCCCCGGAATTCGCCGTTCTCGCTGAAAGGTTCCCCGGAAATACGCAGGTAACGCACCATGCCGGGATGCGTCGTCAATTCCGCCGGATAAATAATGTCGTGGAAGGGTTTGCGCGCGGCGACGCTTTCCTGACAGGCAATCAGCCCCGGTGCTGTCGGATCCTTCACATGCGAGCTGAAAGTGGTTCCGAGCAGTTGTTCCGGCCGAATCCGCAAGCGCTGGAACAAGCCCTCCGAAAGGAAAGTGAAACGGATTTCCGCGTCCGTCTCCCAGTACCAGTCGGAAGACAGCGATGTCAGGCTGCGGAAACGCTCTTCCCGACGCGCAAGTTCGCGCTGGGCTTCGATCTGCGCGGTAATGTCACGCGCAATCGACACCACGCCGAGCTTGGCACCGGTATGCGGATCGCGGATCGTGCGGGTGCTCGCACCTAGCCATACCCAGCTTCCGTTCTTGTGCCGGAAACGGATATTCGACAACGTCCGGCGGCGGCCGCGCTGGTTTAGCTGCCGGTCCTGCTCCAAGTCGTCGGGATGGATGTAATCGTACAGATGCGTGCCGACCAGCTCATTCGGTTCGTATCCGAGCGTGTCTTTATGCGATGGCGATACGTACACATAAACATTGTTGGCATCGCTGTGGGAAATCAGGTCGCGTGCGTTTTCGGTCAGCAACTTATGCACGAGTTCGTTGCGGGCTTGCCGTTCACGCGTTTCATGGTTTTCCGTCACATCCACCAGTGTGCCGGCGTAACCCTGCAATTCCCCCTCAGTCGTGAGCTTCGGCGCAGCGGTTTCCATTACCCATCGCACCGAACCGTCGCGGCGCTCGATGCGGTACTCCACCTGATACTCGCGCCGGTTTCTCTTCGCATCCGCAATCGCTTGTTCGACGCGCGCCAGATCGTCAGCGTGGATGAATTGCCGCCAGTCCGACACGCTGACTTGGCCGGGGCTGGAAAATCCCTGCATGCAGGCTGGGTTGAGATATGTACACCGGCCGTCGATATCGCATTCCCATACGATCATCGGTGAATGCTCTGCCAAGGCGCGCGCTGCGCCCTGCGGATCCGGTTTGCTGCCTGAAGAGGAACTCATGTTGGTTTCAACCCTTGCCAGGCGCTATTGATCGACGGTTATACATGGCTGGCTATGTTACCACTATGGCATGCATCTTATTCATTTGATACCACCAGAGTGTTATGAACTGTTTCAGCCCCGTTTCGGTCGGCGTTCTGACTCGGCTCCCTTGTGCCCTTCCCCACTTCTGTAGTGCTTCCTACATCTCCTGCAATGATCGAAACACTTCGTAACACACTTCAGCGCTTGGCACTGAATTTGCACATGTTCAGGCACACGAAGAGCGATGACATCGCCGTAATGAATATCACTTAAGAAAACGCAATTCCGCCGCGTTCCGATTACGCGGGAAGTGCAAATGTGTTGAACAGGAAGAGTAAAGATGAATGTGATGAAGACAGAGTTGAAGCGCGAAGAAATACTCGCACTGGCACACCAGGCAAAACTGATGATCGTCGACGGTAATGTTTCTTACCTCAACGATATGGCAACCGACAAGGAACTGATGAATTTCGTCCGTCTGCTGGAATCGAAATGTGACGGCCAGAAGAAGGCTTCCTGATTGCGAGCTCACGCCAGGTTGGTTCCCGGCCGTGATTCCTGTTATCCGGAATGAGATCGGCCTTCGGAAATCCGGTCGATCTTGTTCAGTTCTTCAAATGCAGCGACGAACACGGCGATGACCGCTCCGGCCGTCAATACAGCCAGCAAAAGAATGATCGCTGAAACCATCGCCCTCTCCTCGGTCATGCCAGGTCGTGATTTATTACAGCACTTGGACATGAGGTGAAGATTGCGCCTGATCAACCCCGCTTCGGGCTGGCCTCTGCTGCCTTACTGACACAACGAGCGTGTCGCCATATTTCCAGAGAACAATAAGTTCATTCCCTCGCTGCAACAATGTCGCTCAATGCGTACATTATTTACAATAAACGCAGCTATCTTCACGCTTTCTATCGCATTCATAGAAAAAAACACCGAATTTCGACACCGGTGAAGGCAACCATTGTGGAGCCTCCTTGTCCTAGAACTGCTTACCCGAAATGTTGCGCGCTATACAGTTTGTATAAACAGTCGAATGCGTGCCTTTTTAACTGTTTTATAGGAACAAGGAATGCCAAACTTTTCGAAGGTGTATGACTCCTTCAAAAACGCCTATGTCGTCACGACGCTGCTCGTGCTACTGGCGTTTGCGACAGTCGCGGCCGTTGTTTTCAAGCCGCTGACTTTGCGTGACGCCAATCCTGTCGTCCAGACACAGGACATCTCAGAAATAACCAAACTGGCAGCCAATAAGGCGCGCCTCGAATATTTGCTCGTCGCCGAGCCGCTGTCGGACTTCCCGCGCTATGTCTTCAAATACAAGGACGAAGCGCAGATCCACGTGGTGAAAGTCCCGAGCACCTCGCACTCCAACCTGGAGCGCGAGGTCTTGCTGAAGAACTCGATTCCATACGCGATCGCGAAGGATGATTTTCTCGCCAAGAACGAAGATGTGCTGAAGGATGAAAGCGGCCAGAACGACTTCGTTTCCAATGTCGGCGGCTTCCTCGCGCGCAACGCCATCGGCATCCTGCTGCTGATCTTCCTCTTCGTCGGCCTGAAAAAAGGCATGCCAGGCATGTCCTCCGGCGCATCCACCATCATCAAGCCGGACAGCCTGAAAGGCAGCATGGATGACCTCGTCGGCATGGAAGACATCAAGCAGGAGGTCGCGCACCTGGAAGAAATGATTCGTAACCGCGACCTGTACCGCTCGCATAACATCGACAAGCCGTTCAACGTGATGCTGACCGGCCCTGCCGGCACCGGCAAGACCAAGCTCGCAGGCTATTTGGCCAAGAAGCTGGACATCCCGCTGATCCAGGCGTCGGGCTCCGGCCTTGAGAACGGCTTCGTCGGCGGCGGCTCCAAGGCGCTGAACGCGATTTACAAAAAAGCATGCGCGCAGGGCCGCTGCATCATCTTCCTCGATGAAGCACAGAGCCTGTTCATGCCGCGCGGCCGCAGCGACAAGAAGTGGGACGACGATACCGCGAACACGCTGCTCAGCCTGCTCGACGGCGTCAAGAGTGACCAGGGTTCCGGCGTAATCTGGGTCGTAGCGTCCAACTTCGACGATGCCAATTCGCAGATGGACGAAGCGATGCTGCGCCGTTTCCAGGTGAAGATCAACTTCCGCCTGCCGAACAAGTCGGAACGCCGCGAATTGCTGAAAGTGTTCCTGAACAAGAAAGACTCGGAATGCGTGAACTGGTCTGACCTGAACCTCGATTACGTGGCTGACATCACTGCGAACATGAGCCCGGCCCTGCTCGAAACCGTGGTCGACCGCGCCAGCATGATCGCGATCCAGGAAAAGACCCAGATCACCACCGACGTACTCTTCCGTGCGTTCGAACGCGCCTCCATCGGCCTGACCGACCGCGCGACGACGGCAGAACAGGACAAGAAGCGCGAGCGCGTGGCGCTGCACGAACTCGGCCACTTCTTCATGCAGATCGACCCGCTGCTGCGCCAGGGCAAGGGCTGGGAAGAAGTGAAAGCCCAGTCGCGCCTCTTGAAGATCAGCACGGAATCCGTCTCCAAGGTCGGCGCACTCGGTTATGTGCTGTCGTCCGGCGAAGATGTGTCGCTGCAAACGCTGGAGGAGATGGAGCAGGACGTGATCCAGCTGTACGGCGGCGTCGCAGCAGAAGAGCTGTTCTACGGCGCGCGCGGCATCTCGACCGGCAGCCAGAACGACATCCAGAAGATCACCGCCAAGCTCGACCTGATGGTCAACCAGCTGTCGATGTACTCCCGCTCCAAGGTGGACTACACCCGCTTCAAGCGCGAAGCGTCCAACGACGAAGCGATGCGCCAGGTCGAAGCCAAGGCGGACGAGCTCTATACCCGTACGCTGGATGCCATGAAGGACTACAAGGACCTGATGTGGGACCTGAAGGATGTGCTGCTGGAGCGTTTCGTCCTGTCCAAGGACGAGGTGTTCGAACTGCTGGAAGAAATGACCGGGCCACAGCAGAAAGCGGCCTGACCGAAAACCTGCTGTTCCCCAAACAACATTTTATGCCCCGGTAACCCCGGGGCTTTTTTTCGCAGGAATTGCCGGGCTGCTTACGGCAACAATGCCGCCAAATTTCTCATATTCAAGAAAGCGCTCATCCCGTTTCTGGGAGAAGAAGACCCCTTGTCCTATGCCTAAGAAACAATATGCACACCGGAATCACACATATCGGATCTGCTGGCGCGAAAGCTGCTTGCCGGAAACGCGTTAAGTACACGGCCCTGAAAGAGCCGCCCGTTCCCTGACGAAGAAAAAGGACTATTTGCATGAAATCGCTCTCCACCCTCGTTGCATTGGCCGCCCTGGCTTTTTCCGTCGCGGGTCATGCCGCGCCGCCGCCCGGTCATCCCTCCCCTGCGAATGCCGCAGAAATGATGAAACTGCCAGCCAACACGCCCGACGAGGAGCTGACGCAGAAAGGCAAGGTGCTGAGCGCCATCGATGCCAATGAATACACCTACATCGAAGTCGAACAAGGCAAGGAAAAGCTCTGGATCGCTGCGCCTCTGGTCTCGGTGAAGAAGGGTGCGATCGTGCGCTTTGAAGACGGCGCAGTGATGACGAATTTCCGCAGCAAGCTGCTGAACCGTACCTTCCCCGCCGTGATGTTTGTGAGCCGTGTCGTTGTCACTGGCGGCAAGCAGTAAGCGTTACAGAAAAAAACGGGGGCGTTCAGACGCCCCCGTTTGTCGTTGATGCTTGTATTCCGCGATCAGGCTGCCTCGGCGCTCGCACTCAACTCATGCGCTTCACGCAGGGCGCGCGCCACCGGCATCAGCCCGGCCAGCGACAGATCCTCCAGCATCACCTTCGGCGACGCATCGATCGCCGGATAATTGCGCACGATGGACCGGCGGTAGCTCGGATCATAGTGGTTGCGCATCAGCCGCTCGAATAGCTCCGGCACGGCGTGCCGAGCTGCCAGTTCCTGCCAGGCATCGAATTCCTCACCACCGACCAGCGGGCGCAAATGCACGAGGCGTTCAATCAGTGCCTGCGGATCCTGCTCGAAGTGCGCGTAATCCTCGCGCAGCAGTTGCACCCGCTGCGGCATGGCTGCATCGACGGCGATCGTCAGACCCTTGCGCATGCCGGTCAACAGCGATTCGGGGACCTGCACCTGCCCGATCTTCTTGCTCTCGGACTCCACCCAAACCGGGCGCGAAGGATCGAATTGCGAGAGTTGCCGCAATAGCAAGCTGTCGAACATTTTCTGCGTCGGCTGCTTCCTTCCTGGCACCGCGCCGATAATTGAACCGCGGTGGATCGCAATCCCTTCCAGGTCCAGCACCTGCGCACCCTGCTCCTGCAACGCCGCCAGCAGGCGCGTCTTGCCGCAGCCGGTCGGGCCGGATACGACGATATAGCGGAAGCTTTCCGGTACGACGGCCAGCTGCTCGTTCACCCAGCGGCGATAGGCCTTCCAGCCGCCCTTGAGCTTTTCCACGCGATAGCCAATAGTCGCCAGCACATCAAACCAGACCTGGCTGCGCTTGCCGCCACGGAAGCAGTACACCAGGACCTTGCTGCGCGCCTCGCACTTCGAAAGGTCCGTCTCGATGTAACGCGCAATGTTCATCAGCGAATAACGCGCGCCGAGCTGATAGGCGCCGTGCGGATTCGTGCGGTGCAGCGTACCTACCTCAGCGTATTCCTGGTCGTTGACGACCGGCAGGTTGATCGCGCCGGGGATGTGGTCTTCATCGAATTCGTGCGGGCTGCGCGCGTCGATGATCAGGTCGTAGGAGTTGAAATCTTGCATGCCCCACATTGTACGTGTTTGGGTCGGATTTGAGCCAGTTGAGGGATAATCTCGGTCTTGCCAAAAAGTTGAACACCATGAACGCTCCTACCGACATCCGACTCACCTCCTTTTCCCATGGCGGCGGCTGCGGCTGCAAGATTGCGCCCGGCGTGCTCGCCGATATCCTGAAGCGCTCCGGCGGCTTCCCTGTCCCGAAGGAACTGCTGGTCGGCATCGAAACTGCCGATGATGCCGCCGTCTACAAGCTCAACGACGAGCAGGCACTGATTGCGACCACCGACTTCTTCATGCCGATCGTCGATGATCCGTATGACTTCGGCCGCATTGCCGCGACCAACGCCATCTCCGACGTCTACGCCATGGGCGGCACACCGATCATGGCACTGGCGCTGGTCGGCATGCCGATCAACCAGCTGCCGCTGGACATCATCGGCAAGATCCTTCAGGGCGGCGAATCCGTCTGCGCCGAGGCCGGCATCCCGATCGCCGGCGGCCACACCATTGATTCCGTCGAGCCGATTTACGGGCTGGTCGTCATGGGGCTGGTACATCCATCGAAGGTCAAGCGCAATGCCGATGCAAAGGCGGGCGACAAACTGATTCTCGGCAAGCCGCTTGGCGTGGGCATCCTCTCCGCTGCACTGAAGAAGAACGCGCTGGACGCCGCCGGTTATGCCGCGATGATCAAGAACACGACCAAGCTCAACAAGCCGGGCAAGGCACTGTCGGAACTCCCCGGCGTACATGCGATGACCGACGTGACCGGCTTCGGGCTCCTAGGGCATCTGCTCGAACTGGCCCGTGGCGCGAAGCTGGGCGCACGGGTAGAGATGAACCGCGTTCCCCTGCTGCCCCATGTACACGCATTGGCGCAACAAGGTTATGTGACCGGCGCCTCCGGGCGCAACTGGGCCGGCTACGGCAATGAGGTCGCGCTCGCGGATGCAATCACGCCGGTGCAGCGCGCGCTGTTGACTGATCCTCAGACGTCGGGCGGCCTGCTTGTATCCTGCGCCCCGGACGCCGTTGAAAATGTGCTTGCCCTGTTCCGTCGCGAAGGATTCGCGCATGCGACAGTGATTGGCGAAATGCATGAAGGTCCGGTGCGCGTCGATGTAGCTGTATAGGAAGTCACGGCCGCGGCACAAGGCGACCGACCACTTTCAGTTCCCCACGCGCATCCGGCAGCACAACCACCATTTCCCCGGATGACGGAGACACGCCGGTCAGCGCCTGGATGTTCCGGTTGTGGGTAACCAGCACAAGGTTGCCCGACGTCGACCGGCGAGCAATGGCGGCCTTTACTGCGCGTATCTTTTCTCCGTTGCGCTTTGGGTCGTCGTCATTGAACATCGAGTCCAGCATCGCCGCTGGCATCGCCCGCCCAAAAGCGAGCTGCGCAGTGTCGAGGCACCGGCACCACCTGCTGGACAGCACATCCGAGACCGGAATCCCGCGACGGCGAAACGTTTTCCCTATGCTCTGCGCGTCCGCACGTCCTTGTGCCGACAAGTTACGTTGCGTACTGCAATCACCAAGACGAAAGCCCGGCGGGTCACCGATGCCCGGTTCAGTCACCGCATGGCGGATCAGCACGACATGGCCGCCTGCCTTCAATGCAGACCATACCGGTTCATCTGCCGCATCTTGTGCGATCGCATTTTGCGTCAGTGCCGCGAACAAGAGAAGTAGCAGGATTCCTGCGTGTTGCCTGAACATCGTCTTCGCTTCAGATTGTCCCAATGCGGGCTGGGCTTCATTCTTCAACAGATGCTCCACGGTTGTCACATTTGATCTGGACTAAGGCGATCATTTTGCTCTCTCTCAATAATGTAGCGCGCACCTGAAGCATTCCGCCTTGTTCAGCGTCACAGCTTGCGGGCGCCATTGCTGAAACGATAAGCGGATATCATGTCTTCCTTTCCAGACAAAAAATAAAGGGCAAAGTGCGAACGATCCTGCGAGTGATCGTATTGGGCGCGGCAAGCGCAATCCTCGGCATGCGGCATTTGCTGCCCGTCGCCATGGCCTGCCTGCTGATACATCCTCCCGGCGTGCGGGCCCAGGAAGCTCCTTCCTATGTCGTCAGGATCAACGGCGCGGAGTCCTTGACGAAGATGCTCACCGAGCACCTCGATATTTCGCGCCATGCGGGCGACACCAACCTGTCGCCCGAAGAAATCCAGCGCCTCGTTGCGATCACGCCCGAGCAGATGCGCGGGCTGCTGGCTACCGAAGGTTATTTTTCCCCAGTAATCCGTCCGCGCCTGGACCAGAACACGAGCCCGTGGACAGCATATTTTGATGTCGAGCTGGGGGCGCCGACCCTTGTCAGCAGCGTGGAAATCAACTTCCGTGGCGGCATCGCCAGCGGGCCGGATTCCGATGAACGCCGCATGCAACGGCTGCGTCGACGCTGGCAACTTGAACCGGGCGCCGTGTTCCGCCAGGCCGACTGGAGCGAAGCCAAGAACGCCCTGTTGAAAGGCTTGCTGGTCCGCGACTTTCCCGCAGCAGCGCTTGCCCATAGCGAAGCGCGTGTCGATCCGCGCGACAATACTGCAGCGCTGACCGTTGAAGTCGACTCCGGCCCGGCATTCACCTTCGGCGAGCTGGATATCCACGGGCTGGATCGTTACTCCATTGAAATGATCGAATCGCTCAACCCGATCCGGCCCGGTGACCCGTACAGTCAGGAAAAGCTGAGCGAACTCCAAGCCCGATTACAGGACACCGGCTATTTCCGCTCCGCATTCGCTACCGTCGAAATCGACCCGGCAAAGCCGCGCAACGCACCGATACGCGTTGACCTGGCGGAGAATCCGCGCAGGCGGCTGTCGCTGGGCGGGGGGTTTTCGACCGACACCGGTGCGCGCGGACAGGTGAAATGGCTGGATCGCCATTTTCTGGGCCGCGACTGGCGGCTTGAGTCGGAGCTGCGTGTTGATCGTGAAACGCAGCTCCTGTCCGGCGAAGTCTTCCTGCCCCCGCTCCACCTCGACTGGCTGCCGGAAGGCTGGATGCCAAGCGTCGGCGCCCGCTACGAGCAGACGACCAGTGGCGGCGAAACCGACGACAAGATACGGACCGGTGCACGTCTCGTCAGTCCAAACCGCATGGATGAAAAGACCTGGGCAATTTCCTTTCTCGCCGACCGCCAGCGCGTCGGCGACACCTTCGTCAACAACCGTCAGGCCCTGATCGCTTCATTCATCTACACCAAACGCAGGCTCGACCACCCGCTGACGCCTCGCCGCGGCTATGTCGCATCGATTGACCTCGGCGCCGGGCCACGCGGCTTCATTAATCAGCGGGACATTGCCCGCGTCGTCGGCCGGGGCCTCTGGCTGGTGCCGCTAATGCCGCGCTGGCGCGCCGTGCTGCGCGGGACCGTGGGGGAAGTCTTCGGCACGAACCGCCACGACATCCCGGGTGACCTGCTCTTCCGCGCCGGCGGCGACCAGAGCGTGCGCGGCTTTGCCTACAATACGCTGGGCGTGCAGCAGGACGGAGCCACTGTCGGCGGCAAGGTCACTGCTGTCCTCAGCGCAGAAATCGTCTACCAGTTCATGCCACAGTGGGGTGCGGCCGTCTTCACCGACGCCGGCAACGCCGCCGACACCTGGCGCGACTTCAAGTTCGAGCGTGGCAGCGGCGTGGGTGTGCGCTGGCGCAGCCCCATCGGCCCCATCAACCTCGACGTGGCGCGCAATCACGCGACGAATAAACCGCGGCTTCACTTCTCGGTCGGCTATGGCTTCTGAGCCCGCAAAGCAAGTACCCTCTCCGCGCCGTGCGCGCCTGCGCCGGGGCGTGATGATCGCTCTCGGCGTTACCGGCATTGCCCTTGTCCTTTTAGCTGGGTTTGCCGCATGGCTGCTCGGTACGGAAGGTGGAGCGCGCTTCGCGTTATCTACCGTCGCGCAACGATCCGGGAACACGTTGCGCGCCGACGGCGTGCACGGAAGGCTGGCCGGACCGCTGCGCATCGAAAGCCTCATCCTTGAACAGCCGGACCGGCGGATCACACTGACCGACCTGCGCATTGACTGGCGGCCGCAAGCCTTGCTAGACGAGACGCTGCACCTGACGTCGGTACAACTCGCCCACTTCAGCGTGTCGAACAAGATTAACCAGAAGAAAGAGCCGGCGAAACTGCCGGAGAAGATCGGCCTTCCCTTCAAACTTCGCGCCGACCAGGTCCGTGTCACTGGCGGGGATATCGGGCGAGGACCGGTCAACCTCGTGAAACTGGGGACGTTCGCTCTCAGCCTCGATTACGACGGCAGTCGCTACCGCTTGTGCCTGCATGAATTTGCCGCAGGTTCTGCATTGGAGAACGGCAACGTCGCCACACGCTTCAGCGGCGAGGCCACGCTCTCGGCGCAAAAGCCCTATGCATTGGACGCGACCTTCTCCAGCCGCAGCAGCGCCACGATGGAAGAGCGCCAGATCGGCGCGGCAGGCCAGGTCAGACTCGGCGGTTCCCTTGCAGAACTGATGGCCGAGCTCGATCTGATGGTCAACCGCGCTCCGGTGCAGGGAAGCGCCGTGCTGCGCCCGTTCTCCGATAACCTCCTGGGGCCGGCAAAGCTTACGGCACAGGAGCTCGATCTTGCCGGTCTTGATCCGAAACTGCCGGTCACGGCACTCGACATTGATTTCGCAAATGTGGAAAACGGCGCCGGCGAGCTCAGCGTGCGCAACCGTGCTGCCGGACAATACGCGCAGCGCAGGTTGCCGCTGGCATTGCTGCAGGTGCGTTTCCGACAGGAGTCCGGCCAGGTCCATTTCGACAAGATCCTCGCCCGCCCTGGCACGCAACAGCTTCCCGCCGGCGATATTGCAGGCAGCGGCCGCTATGCAGACGGCGCGTTGGCGCTGACACTCAATACCGATGCGCTCAACTTGCAACGCATCGACAAGCGGATGCGCGCGACGCGCCTGGCTGGCGAAGTCGACCTGCGGCATGCAGACGGGAAGCAGGAATTTACGATCGCGCTCACTGAACCGCTGGACAAGAACCAGCGCGTGGCACTCAATGCGCATGGCGTTCTGGCAGATGCAGAACTGAAGCTCGATCGCGCCGAATTACAGGCCGGTAGCGGGCGTATCGATGCCTCGGCGCAGGTCGCGTTATCCGGTAAGCAGGCTTTCAGTGCGCAAGGAAAGATAAGCCGCTTCCGCCTGCAAGACTTGGGCACCTTCAAGGATGCGCCATCACTGCTGTTAAATGGCAACTTCATGCTGCATGGTGCTCGGCAACCTGGACTGGAAGCGGACCTTGCTTTCAACATTACCGACAGCACTCTTGAAGGCCAGCCCCTGGTCGGCGATGGCAAAGTGCAGCTGCGCGGCGAGCAGTTGCGCGTGCCGCGCTTCCAGCTTGCCTCCGGCGCGAACCGGCTCGACCTGCAAGGCCGGCTCGCGCAGGACGATTCGACATTGAGCTTCACGCTGGATGCACCACAGCTCGCACAACTGGGAAAGCGATTCGGCGGAACCCTGCAAGCTAACGGCATCGTGCGCGGCACCATGGAACAGCCACGCATCAATGCCGAGTGGTCCGCGAGCAAGGCGCGCATCCCCGGTGACCTGCGAATCGAGTCGATGCAAGGCAAGGCGGACGTCAGCATCGACCGCAAACAGGCCTTCATCGTGCGCAATGCCGTTGCCGACCTGTCTGCGCGTGGCCTGGCCTTCGGCGCGAACCAGGTAAGGTCTCTGACAGCGCAAATCCGTTTTGCCCCGCAGCCCGAGGCCCCACTGACAGTGACAATGCAGGCGGAAGGCATTGCTACGAGCCGGCTGCATGCCGACCGGTTTGCAGCCCATGCACAGGGTGTGACGTCGCGGCATACCATCGACTTGTCCTTGCAGGAGCCCGGCGCGCCGCCCCAGGCCTGGACGCTCCAAGCCAATGGCGGCATGAGCAGGTTGTCCGATAATCCCCGCTGGCAAGGAAGCATTGAGCGCTTCGATGCCACGGGCCGGATCCAAGCCCGCCTCGTATCGAAGGCTTACCTTCTGCTGTCCGCGCAACGAATCCAGCTTGACGATTTCCTGATGGATATTGCCGGAGGCCGCGTTGCGCTGCAACGCTTCGTGCGGGACAACGGCAGTATTACCACGCGCGGCCAGATCGACCGCCTGCAGCTTGCCCAAGTGCTGCCTCAGCTGACCACTGCTCCACCGGTGAAGACTGACCTCGAAGTCGGCGGCAACTGGGACCTGCGCATCGCCGACACCGTCTCAGGGACAATCATTCTTCGACGCGAGCGCGGGGATGTGACGATGCTTGGCGCCGCACCGCTGACACTCGGCCTGCGCTCGCTCAACGCAAGCATCGCTGCCGACGACGGACGAATCGCAATGCAACTCCACGCCGACGGTGCCCAGCTCGGTCGTATTGACGTGAATGCGGCGTCAATGACCGGTTCAGGTGCCTCCCGCCTATCCATTGCTCCCGGCGCACCGGTTTCCGGTCGCGCACAAATCAATGTGCCGTCATTGCGCTGGATCGCCCCGCTGGTTTCACCTTCCCTCCTCGCCGACGGCAGGCTGCAGAGCGAAGTGTCCCTTACCGGCAGTTTTTCACAGCCCCGCCTTACCGGCCGCATTGCGGGCGAGGCCTTGCGGCTGACATGGGCCGAGTTCGGGCTGGACTTGCGGGACGGTGTCTTGCAAAGCGACTTTGAGGGCGAGCAGCTGGCGATCCGCAATCTCCAGTTCCAGGGAAGCGAAGGATCGGTGCGGCTTTCCGGCCCCATCGATTTCCGAGGTGGCAGCATCGCGGCGCAACTGGCCCTTGCCGCCGAGCGCTTTGCCGTACTGAACCGCGCCGACCGGCATCTCGTGGTGAGCGGCGAAAGCCGGATCGTGCTGAAGGATCGCCGTGCCGACATCAATGGCGCATTCACTGTCAATTCCGGCTCCGTCGACATTGGCAGTGCAAGCAAGCCGCAGCTGTCGGATGATGTCGTGGTGGTGGGCCGGGAGGAAAAACCGGCGGCGAAAACGGCAGCGTCGATCGACGTGTCGATTTCGCTGGGAGACGGCGTCACGGTAAAGGGACGCGGACTAGACGGCGTACTCGTGGGGCAGGCACGGCTCCTTAGCGCCCCCGGTGAAGCGCTTCGCGCGCAAGGGACTCTCAACATCGCCAAGGGCACTTACGCAGCGTACGGACGTGAGCTTGCAATCGAGAAAGGCGTACTGCGATTCCGGGGGCCGCTCAACAATCCCGCACTCGACATCCTCGCCATGCGACGCGGACAGGAAGTCGAAGCCGGCGTGTCGGTGCAAGGCACGGTGCTGCAACCTCGCATTACGCTGGTATCGGAGCCGACCGTGCCCGACAGCGAGAAATTGTCATGGCTGGTCCTCGGCCGCGGCTTGGCATCGGCCGGGGAATCCGACATGGGCGCGCTGCAGGCTGCCGCGGCGGCATTGCTGTCGAAAAGCGCGCAAGCCGGTGTGGAATCGCGCATCGCCAGCGCATTCGGACTCGATGCATTCAGCGTCGGCACCAGCCAGGACACCTTGCAAGAGCGCATCGTGACGCTCGGCAAACAAATTTCATCCCGTCTGTATGTGAGCTATCAGCAAGGGCTGGAGAGTGCAGCCAGCGTGGTCCAGCTGCGCTACATCCTTTCGCCGAAGCTTTCGCTGGAAGCCGAAGCCGGCACCCGCAGCGCACTCTCATTGTTCTACAACATCGCCTTTGACTAAGAGCCGATTGAACAAATCGTGCCTTGGCACGATCAAGCAATCATCGACATCCCGGAGGCCACATGCAGCCACTTTCAACCGGCATACGCTGGTGGTTTGAATCCCTCGACCAGGCACGGCGCCAACGGGGCGTGGCAATGGACCGCCTTGGCTACGGCCCCCGGGAGAGCACATCCTGGATAGTCCTGTCCGTCCCCGGGCTGCGGCTGCGTTGCTATAACGACGGCAATACCGATGACGATAGGCCGGTTGTGCTTATCGTGCCGGCGCCGATCAAGCGCCACTATATTTGGGATATGTCCCCCGAATGCAGCGTGGTACAGCATGCGTTAAAACAAGGAATGCGCGTCTACCTGATCGAATGGGAAGACCCGGATGGTCCGACATCGCAGTTCGGCCTTCAGGAATACGGTTACACGTTAATCGACCAATGCGTGGAGGCGATTCATCCCGGAGAACCGGAAAAGAAAGTGTTTCTGCTGGCCCACTCGCTCGGCGGCGTGCTCGCCACCATTTACGCCGCCCGGCGTGGCGAACGCGTCGCCGGGATGGCATTGATCGAAACTCCGCTGCACTTCGGCAAGGACTCCGGGTCGTTTGCGCCGCTAGTCGCCTTCGGGCCGCCGGCAGACAGGGTCACGCAGGTGTTCGAACGCGTGCCGGGCTCAGTGCTCAGCATGGTGAGCAGTGCAGCCTCCCCTACCACATTCAATGCCGAGCGATACGCGGACTTCATTGCCAGCCTCGGATCGAGCAGGCATATGAAGAACCATATTCAGGTTGAGCGCTGGACACTGGACGAAGCCCCCATGGCGGGCGCCTTGTTCGAACAGGTGGTGGAAGAGCTCTATCGCAAAGACAGCCTGATGTGTGGGAAGCTTTTTATCAGGGGGCGGCACATCGGTCCGCGGAGCCTGTCGTCGCCGCTGCTATCGGTCTACGATCCGCACAGTGTCGTCATTCCGCCCGCGTCCGTGATTGCCTTCCACGATGCTGCTGCCAGTCGCACCAAACAGCTTCTGCGCTACGAAGGCGATACTGGCGTGGCGTTGGCGCATGTCGGCGGCCTGATGGGAGAAAACGCACACCGCCATTTATGGCCGCAGATCTTCGCGTGGCTCCACGTGCTGAATGCGGTGCGGCACTGAGAATGCAGTGCCACGCAAAGAACACTGCCGATACTGCGATTTTCCGCTACTTGCTGCCGCCCTTGTCGCTCGTGCCGTCCTTCGTACCGGCGTCACCCTTGGTTCCTGTGCCACTCGCGCCAGAGCTCTGTCCGCTACTGTCGCTGCTTCCGGAACCCGAGGAAGCTTCCGCACCGCTAGCACGCTTGGCCTTGCGCGCCTTGGATTTCTTTGTTTGCGAACGCTTTTCGGATGTCGCGTCGCTGCTGCCCGACGTGGCATCACTGCCGGTCGACTGCTGACGCTGCTGGATTTCCATTGCACGCTGCTCGACCTCGGCGGCACGTGCCGGATCGGTGCTCTCGCGGATTTCGGTGGATGGCGATTCGGACTGTGCCTGGCTGGCACCAGCCAATGAAAGCAGGGAAATAAATAGCGCGAGTGATAGTTTTCTCATTATGTTCTCCTTAGGTGAAGGCTGACCGCTACGTTTCTGCCGCCGGGAGGCAACGGTCTTGTATGCATGCGCGGCACAAAAGCTCTTGTGCACCGACTTTACTTAGGACTCCACCGTCCCGTTTCAGTTTCGCCAAGCCTTTAACATTGATTAAGAAACATGCGTCGAGCCGCCGCACCGAAAGAACGCTAATGGGGCAACTTGCCAAGGGTCAATCGGCGAAAGTGGTGCAGCATTCGGCGGGAGATGTGGAAACAAAATCCACATGACGATTACGCCGCCCGGCAGCAAGCACGGGCGGAATCGAAGCGGAATGATTCAATGAAGCGCGGTCGCCGTTAAGTGTTGCGGTTGTACGTTGTCATCAGGAGGTGCCGCAGATTAAAAGCCTATCTTGCGTTTGCACGGGTCCTGCTTCACACGCAGATCTTCCGGAACGAGCTCGCTGCGCCCGGCAGCAACCGCGAATCCGAGTCCGTCGAGCAAAGCCTTGCGCATCTCACGCGGCGATACGGCTGTCAGCTTGTCGAGCACGCCGTCGGACAGGTTTTCGTCCATGTTCTGCAGCTTGAGCTCACGCAGCAGGCCGAGGTAGACATTCTTTGCGATGCCTGCGGCCTGGTCTGGTGTCGGTGCAGGCACTTCGTAAATCGCCATGCGCGACAGCAGGGCCGGCGGAATTCCCTCCAGGCTGTTCGCAGTCAGCACCCAGAAGACATGGCTGGCATCAAGATCGATATCGATGAACTCGTCATGGAATGCGCGCGATGTCTCGGGCTCCAGCAACTGGTACAGCGCCGCCATCGGGTCGGATTGCGTGGAACCGGTCGCTTTCTCCACCTCGTCGAGCAATACGATCGGATTGGCAAACTTGCCGCGCACCAGGCGCTCCGCCACCTTGCCGCACTTCGCCCCCTTCCAGGTGGAAGAACTGCCGGTGATGACAAAGCCTGCCGACAGCGCGTTCATACTGATGAATTCGAACTCGGTACCGAGCACCGCTGCCAGGCGTTTCCCGAAATGCGTCTTGCCCACGCCTGGATCGCCGAGCAACAAGATCGGCATCACGTTGAAGCCGGCGCCGCCGGCAATCGACAGGCCGAGGTAACGTGTCAGGTCGTCCAATACCTCGTCAAAATTGGGGCAATCTTCGTAGAGAGGCTTGAGCGCATCGGTGCTCGACGGCGTCGTAACAAAGCGTTCTGCACCGAATTCCAGCATGTCCTCATAGAAGGCTTCGAGCTCGGGCGATTTCAGTGCACGCGCTCTTTCCTGCGCGCTTTCCACTGCTTTCATGCTGTAAATAGGATGAGAGCGGGCCAGCGTAAGCGTCATAACTAGGTCTCCTCCAATGCGTTTTTTGTGACATCGGTATTGATGCAAAGTTTATTCCACGCATTAGAGATTTCCAGCGCTTCATGACGCTGTGTTGCAGAAATGCTGCTGCGAAAAATGCTCAGCTGTTAATTGGCAAAATAGCCATCAGCTCCACCGCAGCGACAGCAACTTCATCGCTGAGATCGATCTGGTTGCTCGCATGCGCAATGGTATTGCAGCTCACGATACGGTCAACGCCGGCCGCCTTTAAGTCCTCGTAGGCATTCCCCGCAAAAATTGGATGCACGGTAACGCACACCGGTGGCGGCAAACCGGCTTCCTTCAGTCGCTTCACCGCGGCGATCATCGTTTGCGCCGTCGAGGTAATATCGTCCACGAGCACCGGCGTGCCGCCATTCCAAGCACTGGTATCGGGTTTCGACACCGATACGCTGCGATCACCGGTGCGGGTCTTGTCGAGTATCGTGTATGGACAGCCTACGGATTTCGCCACCTTCGCTGCCCACTGTTCGCTTTCCGAATCCGGCCCGACAATCACTGGCCGCTCGACATTGGCTGCAATCCAGTCACCGATTACCGGTGCCGCGCGCACGACCTTGGTTGGAATGCTGTAGATCTCGTTGAGCTTGTGGTGGCGATGCAGGTGCGGATCGACCGTCACGAGCCAGTCGCAAAAGTCGGACACGAAACGTGCGAAATGCGCCGAGGTCACGCCCTCGCCTTCCTTGAAACGCGCATCCTGCCGCATGTAGGCAAGGTACGGCGCCACCAGGCCGACGCGACGGGCGCCAAGTTCGCGCGCAATACTGGCGGCCAGATACAGCGACATCATCTTTTCGTCCGGACGGTCCAGCGTGCAGACAAAAATCACATCCCGCTCACGCACCGGAGACAGCAAGCGGATATAGGACTCACCGTCCGGGAAGTGACGCATTTCCATTTGCCCCACCTCGCACGAGATAGCGCGGTCGAGGTGCAGCGCGAAGGCTTCATTGCCGGGCATCGGGAATAGGATTGGTATCATTGTTGCGCTCCAGTTTTATTTTTTCCAGATTGGTTCAAAGGTCGTATCGTGCAGTAATCATGTTCGCGCCCGGACACGCCCGCAGGCGCACATTGTGCGGCAAGTCTCCTCTGCCGCGTCAGTTGTTCTACGTCACTCGCCGTCCTGCCAGCCATTGGTATGACCGTCCTCATGCACGAGGATCATGTCTTCCTGCGCTTCCGCATAGGTGCGCGCATAAGCCAGCTCGCCGGGTGATTCCGCATGGATGGTGAGCAGCGGCTGCCCGACATCGACGGCGGTCCCCAGCGGCGCATGGAACACAATGCCTGCGGCGGCCGCCTTTGGCGCGCCAGCGAGCTTTGCAATCCTTGCAATGCGCCTGTTGTCGATGCCCTTCACGTGCCCACGGTGTTTCGACGTCATCACATGAGTGTGGCTCGCCCGCGGCGGAACGCGCATGCCACCCTGTGCGTCGCAAATCGCCTGGAACTTGTTCCACGCCAGCCCGCTTTCGAGGATCCCGCGCGCCATGGCCAGCCCCGCACCCTGATCGGCTTTTCCGCCGATCTCGAGCACACGGCCAGCGAGCATCAATGCACGCTCACGCAAATCGATCGGGGCATCCGGTGCATTTTGCAATACTGCAAGCACATCAAGCGCCTCCAGCGCGGGGCCAACGCCACGCCCGATCGGCTGGCTGCCGTCTGTAATCACGGTTTGCAGCGTAATGCCCAAGTCGTGGCCGACGGTGATGAGGCGCTCGCTGAGGGCATGCGCCGCTTCCTGCGAGCGTACCTTGGCGGTCGGGCCGACCGGGATATCGATCAGCACATGCGTCGAACCGGCTGCCACTTTCTTTGACAGCACCGATGCGACCAGCTGTCCGTCGCTATCGAGTCCGAGCGGGCGCTCCACGCGGATCAGGATGTCGTCCGCCGGGCTCAGGCTCACGCCGCCGCCCCACGCAATGCAGCCATGCTCGCGCTCAACCACTTTGCGGATTTGATGGATATCGAGCGACACCGGTGCCAGCGTTTCCATTGTATCGGCACTGCCCGCAGGGGAGGTAATTGCGCGGGATGAGGTCTTGGGAATCGTGAGGCCGGCCGCGGCAACGATAGGCACCACGATCAGCGTGGTACGGTTGCCCGGCAGGCCACCCACGCAGTGCTTGTCGACCACCGGATGCGTGCCCCACTGCAGACGCTTGCCAACATTGATCATCGCACGTGTAACCGCGGTCGTTTCCGCCATGTCCATGCGATTTCCGGCGCAGGTGGAGATGAATGCAGCCATCTCGATGTCGGAATAGCGGCCATCGACGATATCGCGCATGATCTCGTTCGCCCCCTCCGAGGTGATCGGCTTGCCGTAGATTTTTGCGCGCACGTGCGAGAACGACTGCACCGGGGCTGGATGAAACACCTTGATGTTGTCTCCGTCCTGTCCGCCAAGCGCATGCCACGCGGCCTCCGACAAACCCGCTTCGTCGTGCGTGATCAGGGGCGTATCAACGACATTCAGCGTAGCGATGATGCGTTTCTTGCCACGCCACACTTCGACACGAGAGTACGCTTCGAAACCTTCCGACCGACAGATGTGGCAATCGCTGCGCATGTAGATGACCGGCTCGAGATAGGTGTCGATGCCGATGCGCCGCATGCGCAACAGGTTGGCTGATCCGTTCGGCGCCGTTGCCGAGTGGCCTGCATTCTTGCTCATGGCTATTTCAGCTCCACGCTTTCCATATACTCCGGCACGGTGCAGTGCCACTTCATGGTTTCCTCGATGCGCCTGCGCAATGCATCCGCGGCATCGGGTTCGCCATGGGTAATGAAGGTCTGGCGTGGCGGCGATTTGAAATGCGAAAGCCAGCCCATGATCTCGTCACCGTCCGCGTGCGCAGAAAGATTTTCGATCTGCACCACTTGCGCGCGCAACGGCACATACTCGCCATGGATCTTGATGGAGTCGGCGCCGCCCAGCATAGCCGCGCCGCGCGTACCGCCAGCCTGGAACCCGGCAAACAGCACCGTGTTGCGCGGATCGGACGCGAAGGCCTTGAGATGGTGCAGCACGCGTCCGCCGGTCGCCATGCCGCTTGCCGCGATAATGACCATCGGCATGCGCTGCAGATTGAGGGCCTTGGACTCTTCGACCGAATTGACGAACTTCGCCGCATGGCACATCGCCCTGCACTGCTCGTCATTGAGCCTGTGATCCTTGCGATGTTTGTGATACAGAGCAGTCGCATCGGCCGCCATCGGGCTGTTGAGGTAAACCGGCAGCACCGGCGATATTGCACCGCTTTCTTTCAGCAGGTGCATGTAATACAAAAGGTTCTGTGCGCGGCCGACAGCGAATGACGGGATCACCACGATGCCGCCTCGATTGACCGTCTCCTGGATGGTCTTGCCGAGGAGGATCATCGGGTCCGCCGGATCGTGGCTACGATTGCCGTAGGTCGATTCAACGACGAGATAATCTGTCCGTTCAATCTGCGCCGGCGGGAGCATGACCGGGTCCTCGCTGCGGCCGAGGTCGCCGGAGAACGTCAGCGTCGTTTCGCCATCGTCGATGGAGGTAATTGCGGCACCGAGGATATGGCCAGCATGCGCCAGCTGTGCATGCAGTGTTCCGGCAACATTAAAGCGTTTGCCGAACTTCACCGGCACAAACTGCTTGAGCGACTGTATCGCCTCCTCTTCTGTATACAAGGGCAGCGCGGGACTGTGCTTGGAAAAGCTATGGCGGTTTGCATAGCCCGCCTCCTCTTCCAAGAGGTGCCCGCTGTCCGGCAGCAGGATCTTGCACAAGTCAAAGGTCGCTTCGCTGCAGTAAATTTTTCCGCGGAATCCATTCTTTACCAACAGAGGGATATAGCCGCTATGGTCCAGGTGCGCGTGCGTCAGCACTACGGCTTCAATCGCAGAGGCATTGAGCGGCAAAGATGACCAGTTGCGCAGGCGCAGCTGCTTATATCCCTGAAACAAGCCACAGTCCACCAGTATCCTGGTGCGTCCTGCCGTGACGAGATACTTCGACCCGGTGACAGTCCCTGTGGCTCCTAAAAACTGCAGATGCATATCAGACGTCCTCCCTTGTTCCAAAGCTCTATTATGAGCCCCCGCTGGGGAAATTGATCAACGGAAATTATTTGTACACTATCCCGAATACCAACCTCTCTGCTATTGATACAGATCAACCATTCCGGACGGCTCAGACAGCGCGGATCCGCAATTCTTTCAGAGACATTGGCGTAGGTTGAAGAGCACCAGTTTGGGCTCTTGCCGCGCCTCCTTCGTCTTGCATCTGCTGTAAATTTTTCAAATGCATTCTTGCTATACGACAGCGAAATGCTCCCGCTTACTCGCCCCTTCTCAATCTCTTTCGCAATGCACGGTCCAGTGCATGTCAGCACCAAGCGTGCACCACATTCAACGCGCCAATGCGTCATCAAAGCATCGAATGATGCCTGTCTCTTCGATGTCGGCGAATCGCGCAGCATGCTCACATATGCTTGCATGCATCTTGCTACCACCCTGTACATGCGCATGGATCCTGCATGCGTACGCAGACGAGACGACATTCATTCATTGACGGGCCTCATCATTCGCTTTTTTTTGAGCGCCCTATACTTAACTTGAGAGTGCGAGAAACGTAATCTCAATTCGAATGTCCATCATGTACATCGATAACCCGAGGGGGAGCAAACGCAATGAGCACTCAAAGCGACATCAATCGTACCGAGCAGCAAGAAGACCTTCTGAAACGCCTGGAGGCCTTCACCAAGGATCACCGTGCCGTCTACTGGTCCGGAACGCTGTCGCAATTTCTTGAGAGAGTGATGGCGGCTGACCCTCAAGGCGCGGCGCGCACTTCGCATCAATACATGTGGGACATGATCCGCTGGATGGGCGGCGAAGATGATGACGGCAAGTTCCGCTGCAAGCTGTTCGACCAGGAACTGTTCGGCGTCGATGAGGCAATCGATCGTGTCGTGGATTACTTCAAGGCAGCAGCGGCCGGATCAGAAGTCGGACGCCGCCTGCTCCTGCTGCTGGGCCCGCCGTCCGGCGGCAAATCGACGCTCGTCATCCTGTTGAAACGCGGTCTGGAAGAGTACAGCCACACTGACGCCGGCGCAATTTATGCGATCCAAGGCTGCCCGGTGCATGAATCGCCACTGCATCTGGTTCCGCATTCGCTGCGCCCGCGCTTCCGTGAAACCTATGGCGTCGAAATCACCGGCGAGGTATGCCCGCACTGCCGCGTGCGCCTCGAGAACGAGCATAACGGCGACTTCCTGCGCATGCCAGTGGAGCGCGTATTCATTTCGGAAGCGGGACGCGTCGGCATCGGCACCTACGCGCCGCACGACCCGACCACCGCAGACCTTGCCGACCTTGTGGGCTCTGTGGACCTGTCGAAGGTCGCCGAGTACGGCGACGAAGGCGATCCGCGTGCATGGTCCTGGTCCGGTGCCGTGTATGCCGCGAGCCGCGGCATGCTGGAAATGATCGAGATCCTGAAGGTCAAGCGCGAATTCCTTTACCTGCTGCTGACACTGACGCAGGAAAAGAACGTGAAGGTATCGCGCTTCCCGCTGATCTATCTTGACGAGACCATCCTGGCGCACACCAACCTCGCTGAATTCCGCAAATTCCTGCAAGAGAGCGAGAACGAGGCACTGCTCGACCGCATGGTAATCATCCAGGTGCCTTATACGCTGAATTACAAGGATGAAGCGCGAATTTACAAGAAACTGATTTCCTCGGCGGCGCCGGCCTTCCGCGAAGTGCACCTCGACCCGCATGTCTTGCATGCAGCCGCGGTGTTCGCAATCTTCACCCGCCTGCATGAAGGCGAGGACAAAGATCTGGAACTAAGCAAGAAAGTGCGTCTCTACGCCAATGAAGAGGTAGAGGGCTACTCCCATGTGGAAGCGGACCGGATGAAGCAACGCATGCCCGATGAGGGCTTGGCCGGTATTTCCCCCCGCTTCGTCATCAATGCATTGTCGAACGCAATCATCCAGACCAACGTGAAGAGCCTGACCACGATGGATGTGCTGCTGGCAGTCAAGGATGCGATCGACAACGATGCGCGCATCGATCCAAAGCGGAAACGTAAGTGGATCGATTACCTGGTACTCGCACGCAAGGATTTCTACAACCGCTGGGTCAAGGAAGACGTGCACAAGGCGCTGTTCGTTTCTTTCGAACAGGAAGCACAGGACCTGCTGGACAAGTATCTGGACGAAGTCGAAGCAACGCTCGACAACCGCCAGATCAAGGATCCGATTACCAACGAGGAACGCAAGCCGGACGAGCGCTTCCTGCGCGCGGTGGAAGAAAAGATTCATATCTCCGATTCCGGCAAGCAGTCCTTCAGACAGGAAGTGGTCCGCAAGGCGATGGGCGCATTCAAGCGTGGCGAGAAGTTTACGCTGGATAGCCATGCACAGCTGCATAACGCGGTGCAGCAGTATTTGTTCGAACAGCGGCGCGAGGTTCTGCGGATGGTGAGCTCCACCACCCGCCCGGACGAAGAAGTACGGCAAAAAATCTCGGTGGTCGAAAAACGCCTGGTCGACGAATACGGATATGACAGCCACAGCGCACGCGAGGCACTCAATTACGTGACCACGCTGATGGCACAGGAATGAGGCGGCAAGCTATATGACTGAGCACATTACGATTTCTGCTGAAACACCTTGGTACGACTTGTTTTCACGAGGGTCGCGGGACTGGCTTCGCCATAATGAAAAGGTGCGCGAGGCGGTGCAGCAGAATCTGCCCAACCTGGTGGCCGGCCCGGATGTCATCACCGGCCCACAGGACCGCACCGTGCAGGTGCCGGTGCGCCTGCTCGAACATGCCCGGTTCCGCCTGGCCGATTCGCCCTCGCAGACTTACACCAGCGCCGGCCAAGGCCAGGGCAAGCCGGGCGATGTACTGCGCCAGGCCCAACCGGACATGGGCGGCGATGAAGGCGAAGGCGGCAACAATGAGGGCGAAGTCAAGTTGCTACTGGAGTTCAAAGTCGAGGACATCATCGACTGGCTATGGGAAGAGCTGCAGCTGCCGGACCTTCAGCCCAAGCGCAATACCGCTGTTACCGATGATGAGTATGTGCGCGAGGGCTGGGACAAGCACGGCGCACGCGCCCGCCTCGATCGCCGCCGCACCGTGAAGGAAGCGGTGAAGCGGCGCGCAACGCAGGAAAAGACGACCGAAAACCCGATCCCGTTCACCAACGAAGACCTGCGCTTCAAACAACTGGTGCAGCGGCGCAAACCGGCCACCAATGCGGTCGTCATCTTTGCCCTCGACGTGTCGGCCAGTATGACCGACGCCGAGCGCAAGCTGGCCAAGAGCTTCTTCTTCTTCGTGCTGCAAGGCATACGTCGACGTTACGGCAAGGTGGAAACACGCTTTATCGCACACACCACGCAGGCATGGGAATTTTCGGAGCACGAATTTTTCAATGTCAGCGGATCCGGCGGCACCGGTGCATCGACCGCATTCAAGCTTGCGCTGGAATTGGTCGAGACGGAGTACGACCCGTCGCAGTACAACGGCTACCTGTTCTATGCGTCGGACGGCGAGAACTTCACGGAAGACCGCGCCGCGGCGACCGACTATCTGGCCCGTCTGGGCAAGTTGCTGAACTATATCGGCTATGTGGAAACTGTACCCGGCTCGCCGCGCACCAGCGAAACGGAAATGAAGATGCTTTGCGGCGAAATCGAGCGCACTGGCGCACCGATCGGCAGCAGCATCCTGACGCGCCATGAAGATGTGTGGAAGGCGATCCGCAAGTTCTTCGTGCAGCAACAGACGGAATGAAGGGAAGGCCAATCAATGTGCACCACCACCAACTCCGCGGAAGCCATCGAAAACCTGAAGCAGTACTCGACGCAGATTGAGAAGCTCGCGCGCGACCTCGGTCTCGACTACTATCCAGTCGACTTCGAGCTGGTACCGAACAACTTCATGATGGAGATTGCCGTCTACGGCCTGCCGGTGCGCATGCATCACTGGTCGTTCGGCGTGCGCTATATCCATCAACTGATCCGGCAAGGCATGGGTCACTCGCGCATCTTCGAAGTGATGTTCCCGGGCGATCCCTGCCGCGCCTATCTGGTCAACGGCAACACGCTACCGGAAAACACACTGGTCACTGCGCACGTGCTCGGCCACGCCGATTTTGCGAAGAACAACCACCTGTTCGCGCACTTCATGGAAATGGCCGGCGGCCACATCCTGGAGCAGGCGGCCGCACGTGCGCACCGGATCGAAACCGCCATCCAGGAACACGGCCAGGAACGCGTCGAAGCAGTGCTCGATGCGGCACTCGCGCTGGAGCCGCACATCGACATCAATCGCGAACTGCATCGCCCGCTCTATCCGGAACAAGCACCGAAGGTGGCGGAAGAACAGCCGCCCGCTGATCCGTTCCTGCAGCGCTTCCGCGCCCTGCCCGGCGAAAAGCCGCCCGCCGAGGTGTCGCATGGCCCGGCAAAGCGCGCGCCCATTCCGCCCCAACCGGAATACGACCTGCTCTGGTTCATTGCGCACTACGCGCCCGAACTGGAAGACTGGGAGCGGGACGTCTTCCTCGCCGTGCGCGAAGAGTCCTATTATTTTTATCCGGTATTCGCGTGCCAGATCATGAATGAAGGCTGGGCATCGTACTGGCACGCCCGCCTGCTGCGCGAGGCGGACTTCCTGCCGCAGGACCTGTACCTCTCTGCCATCAAGGCGCATTCCGACGTCGTGCGCCCCTACGCCGCGGAGCGGCAACTGGCACTTGCCGTCAATCCTTACCACCTCGGCTTCTCCATGTGGGAAGACATCATCGAGAAACATGGACTGGAGGCGGCCCGCCGCATCGTGAAGGAAGAGGACGATTTCGGTTTCATCCGCAATTACCTGACGCGCGAGCTGATCGACAAGCTGGAACTCTTTGTGTACGAAGCGCGCGACGACGGCGATATCCGCATTGCGGAGAACAATGTACACGCAGTGCACGAAGCTATCCTTGCGCCGAAGTTCAACTACGGTGCGCCGCGCATCGCGGCAAACAACCTGCATGTGGACGGCAGCTTGCAACTGGTGCACGACCATCAGAGCGATGGACGGGGCGTCGACCTGAGCCGCGCCGAGCGTGTGCTGGAATACATCGGGAAGATCTGGCGCCGTCCGGTTACCCTCCACACCGTCGGTGACCGCGGCGAGGCTCGGGTAGTCACCAGCAAGCGCCTGTAAAGAGATCTACGCCTCACACGCCTGCACCCGCGCACCAAGCCGTACCCGTCGGGCCTAGCTGAATAACCAAGGCAGGACGGGTACGGCGACTTCGCTGAATATCGTCAGCAGCAAATACACGCAGATTAGTGCATACAGAACCAGTAAGGCTGCCGCCCAAAATGGATGCTTCATCGCCCCGGCCGGCTTGCACGAATGACAAGCAGGCCTCACCTCATCACATTGGCGTTGCTCCCTGTTAGAGACGGTTTGAAAACCTGCTACGAGGCCAGCCTTTGGCCGTGCGATACTCGTCGCACCTCAGGTACGACTGCGCTTCTCCGCCCAACCCGAACCGCTCGCTACAGCTTTCAAACAGTCTCTTAAAAAGAGATTAGGCGACGACTCGGCGTAGGTAAAGTGGCAAGCCATTGTTCCCCTCCATCCAACGACTTATTGCATTTTTTGTTAACTGCTGCATAAAAGTGTCCATCGCCAGCCATAACATATATAATGGTTCGATCTTATTGGCTTTGGACATCAAGCCTCACTTCAAGTTGACGTGGATTGAACCACCATGCGCCTGACCGACTACACCGACTACTCCTTGCGAACCCTCATGTATCTGGGCATGCAAGGTGACCGCCTGGTAACGATCCAGGATATTGCGGATGCTTATGGCATCTCCAAGAGTCACTTGATGAAGGTCGTGCACCAGCTTGGTCTCGCCGGCCTAGTGGAAACGACTCGCGGCCGCAGCGGCGGCCTGCGTCTTGGCAAGAAACCGGAAGAGATCAACATCGGCGATGTCGTCCGACGCACTGAACCCGACTTCATGATGGTTGAATGCTTCAACCGCCAGGTCAATGACTGTGTCCTCGCTCCATCGTGCGCATTGCAAGGCGTGCTTGCCAAGGCGACTCAGGCTTTCCTGAATGAGCTCAGCAAAGCGACTCTGGCCGATCTCCTGCAAAACAGCCAGAGTCTGCACAAGATCATCAAGATCAACCTTCCTTCGAGGGAAAAACCGAAGGTAGCCTGAGCGCTGTCGCACTCCACAAGTGCGTGGCAGCGACGGCGAACGTATTACCGAACACGTATCACACCAAAGAAGCGGTCTTCAGCGACCGCTTTTTTGTTTGGCCAAGCAGTCGCGGAACGGCATTAGACCAGTTCGCAGCGAATCGTCGCTGGTTCGTTCCGCAACCGCTCCAGCAAGTCCTTTGAAATCGCTGCGTCCACGTCAGTAATCACGTAGCCGATCGGCCCGCGTGTTTGCAAGTGCTGGGCCACGATATTGAGTCCAGCCTGGGCAAAATCCGCATTCATTCGTGCAATGACGCCAGGCTCGTTCCGATGCACATGCAGGATCCGGCTTTTCGCTTCTTTCTCCACATGCGAAATTTCCGGGAAATTCACGGCCCCGCGTGTCGTCCCGGCATTGAGGAAACGCGCCAGCTTCTCGGCCACCTCACGGCCGATATTCTCCTGCGCCTCTTCCGTGCTGCCACCGATATGCGGCGTAAGGATCACATTATCGAGCCCACGTAATGGCGACACGAATTCCTCCTTGTCATTTTTCGGCTCAACCGGAAAGACATCCAATGCTGCGCCGGCCAGGCGTTTCTCCCGCAACGCGGCGTTCAACGCATCGATGTCGACCACACCACCGCGCGATGCATTGATCAACACGGCAGTTGGTCTCATTAACGCGAGGCGTTCGGCGGTGATCATGTTGGTTGTTGCGGCGCCGCCAGGCACATGCAGCGTGACGATATCCGACTGCTCAAGCAGGGTCTCCAATGACGGCATGGGCTTTGCATTGCCAAGAGGAAGCTTGCTCTCCACATCGAAATAGCACACACGCATGCCGACGCTCTCGGCGAGGATGCCGACTTGTGCCCCGATATTGCCGTAGCCGATAATGCCTAGCACTTTATTACGCACCTCATACGCGCCCAGCGCCGTCTTGTCCCATTTCCCACGGTGCGTGCGCGCATTTTTCTCGGGAATGCGCCGCAGCAAAAGGATGGCTTGAGCAATGACCAGTTCCGCCACGGAGCGTGTATTCGAGAACGGTGCGTTGAAGACCGGGATACCCGAGACTGCCGCCGCAGTCAAATCTACCTGGTTGGTTCCAATGCAGAAAGCGCCGATAGCCTTCAAGTGCGGCAAGGCTTTCAGGGCATCCGCGGAGATATGGGTAGCCGAACGAATGCCTACCGCATCCGCATCGGCCAGTGCGGTCTTCAGTTCATCCGGCTTCAATGCGGTCGGAAGCTGGACGATATCGTTGAAGCCTTCGGCCTTCAGGAGCTCTGCAGCGCTTGGGTGTATTTTTTCGAGAAGAACGATCTTTACCATTGCCGATCCTTTTTTAAAGATTCATCTACAATATATATTAATTTCCCAGTCCCTGCCGAAAGCCGCGCGGGACATCATGCAGATGGATGCCAGATGCTTACAGACCCAAAACTTGCCGAAAAAGCGACCGTGGAAACCGTTACGCGGATTCATTGGTGGAGCGACAAGCTGCTGACGTTTACGACCACACGCCCATCGAACTATTCCTTCGTTGCCGGACAGTACGCACGGCTTGGGCTGCCTGATGGCGACAGCGTGATTTGGCGCGCCTACTCGATGACGTCGGCCCCATCGCAAGAAGAACTCGAGTTCTACGGCATCATCGTGCCCGGCGGTTTGTTCACCACGCGTCTGAAGTCGCTCAAGGAGGGTGACCGTCTGTTGCTGGACAAGCAGAGCTTCGGCTTTATGACGCCGGATCGTTTCAAGGAAGGCGAAGACTTGTGGATGCTGTCGACGGGCACTGGCATTGGTCCGTACATCTCCATGCTGCGCGACGCATACGTGTGGCAGAAATTCCGCAACCTGGTGCTCGTGCATTGCGTGCGCCATGCAGAAGAGTTTGCCTACGAAGAGGAGCTGGACCAGCTAATCCGCCAACCCCCCGTCCCAACGTCGACGCGGCTACAAATCATCAGGTCGACGACACGCGAACCCGCCGCTGCGGGTGAGGCGCCGCACCTGCATGGACGGATGACAACGTTGCTGGAGAACGGTGAGCTCGAAAAAGTCGCCGGACTATCGCTGAATGAAGCCACATCACGAGTCATGATGTGCGGAAATCCCGACATGATCGAAGATATGCGAAAACTCCTGCACCAGCGTGGCTTGCGGCCGGACCGGCGCGCGACTCCTGGCCAGTTCGTTACGGAGAATTACTGGTAATCGCTGGCAAAAGAAGCAAGCAAATTGGCGGCCACCAAAATAAAAAGCCCGGGCAATCCCGGGCTTTTTTCAATGGAGACCAGCTTAGTTGAAGGACTTGCCTTCGGCCGCCAGCTTCGCCAGCAGCGGAGCCGGCTTCCATGCATCTCCATGACGGCCCTTGGCGTACTTCTCCATCGCCATCACGACATTCTGCAGGCCGACGGTATCGGCATAGAACATCGGGCCGCCGCGGAATAGCGGGAAGCCGTAGCCGGTCAGGTACACCATGTCGATGTCGGAAGCGCGCATCGCGATACCTTCCTCCAGGATGTAGGCGGCTTCGTTCACCAGTGCATAGACGAGGCGCTCGACGATTTCCTGGTCGCTGATCTTGCGGCGCTCGATGCCGAGGTCGGCGGAGTGCTTGATGATCATGTCATTGACGACTTGCGACGGATACGGCTTGCGGTCGCCCGGTTTGTAGTCGTACCAGCCGGCGGACGTCTTCTGGCCGAAGCGGCCCATTTCGCACAGCAGGTCTGCCGTCTTCGAATAGGTTACTTCCGGTTTCTCGACATAGCGGCGCTTGCGGATGTACCAGCCGATGTCGTTGCCTGCCAGGTCGCCCATGCGGAACGGCCCCATCGCAAAGCCGAACTTCTCGATTGCCTTGTCGACCTGCTCCGGCAGGCAGCCCTCTTCCAGCAGGAAGCCGGCCTGACGGCTGTATTGCTCGATCATGCGGTTGCCAATGAAGCCGTCGCACACGCCGGACACGACGCCGGTCTTCTTGATCTTCTTCGACAGTGCCATCGCGGTCGCCAGCACATCCTTGGCCGTCTTCTCGCCGCGCACGACTTCCAGCAGCTTCATCACGTTGGCCGGGCTGAAGAAGTGAAGGCCGATCACATCTTGCGGACGCTTGGTGAAGCTGGCGATCTTGTTCAGGTCCAGGGTCGACGTATTCGATGCAAGGATTGCGCCCTGCTTCATCACTTCGTCGAGCTTCTTAAACACTTGCTCCTTCACGCCGATATCCTCGAACACGGCTTCAATCACGATATCAACCTGGCCGATCTCTTCGTACGACAGCGTGCCCTTGATCAGGCCGACGCGCTGCTCGAACTTCTCGGGCGTGAGCTTGCCCTTCTTCATTGTGTTTTCGTAGTTCTTGCGGATCGTCGCCAATCCCTTGTCCAGCGCTTCCTGCTTCATTTCCAGGATCGTGACCGGAATGCCGGCATTGGCGAAGTTCATCGCAATGCCGCCACCCATCGTGCCTGCGCCAATGACGGCAGCGGATTTGATAGCGCGGGTCGGCGTATCTTCCGGCACATCCGGGATCTTGCTGGCTGCACGCTCACCGAAGAATGCATGGCGCAGTGCCTTCGATTCGGTGGTCTGCACCAGTTCAACGAACAGGTCACGCTCGAACTTGATGCCGTCGTCGAACTTCTTGGTCACTGCGGCCGCAACGGCTTCCACGCACTTCAACGGTGCCGGGAACGGGCCGGCCATCGCCTTGACGGTATTGCGCGAGAACTGCAGGAAGGCTTCATAGTTCGGGTAATCGATCTTGATGTCGCGTACCTTCGGCAGCGGGCGTGCATCGGCCACCTTGTTGGCGAATGCAATCGCCGCTTCCATCAGGTCGCCTTCGATCACTTCATTGAACAGTCCAGTCTTAGCCAGCTTTTCGGACGGCACCGGATTGCCGGAAACGATCATGTTCAGGCCCATCTCCAGCCCGAGCACGCGCGGCAAGCGCTGCGTGCCGCCGGCACCCGGCAGGATGCCGAGCTTGACTTCGGGCAGCGCGATCTGCGCACCCTTCGCTGCGATACGGTAGTTACAGCCGAGTGCAAGCTCAAGGCCGCCGCCCATGCACACCGTATGAATTGCCGCAACGACCGGCTTGGTCGAATTCTCGACGACATTGATCACAGTATGTAGCGTCGGCTCCTGCATTGCCTTCGGTGAGTTGAATTCCTTAATGTCGGCGCCGCCGGAAAAGGCCTTGCCTGCGCCGGTAATCACGACTGCCTTGACAGCATTGTCGTCCAGCGCCTTCTTCATCCCTTCGACAATCGCCGCGCGGGTGGAATGTCCCAGCCCGTTCACCGGCGGATTATTGAGCGTAATGACGGCAACCGCGCCGTTGACCTTGTATTCGGCAGTCATATCTCTTCCTTTTAAATTAGATGTCCTTAGGGAGCTTGAAACCACTTTTTTATTCTGGAGCCGCGACTCTTCTCTCGTTTCATAAATGCCCGGAAGCGCGAACGAAATGACTGTGCATCTGGTAATTGGCAGCCGATATATGGCAGCGCCATCCATCACCACCCATCCACGCGGGGATTTATGAAACGAGTGCCTACTATAACGCAAAATAGAACGATCGTATTATTTTTAAGCAAAAAAAGCGGCAGGCCTTTTCCCGCCTGCCGCCGCACACATCGCAATCCCGTCTACTGAGCTTTCATACGCAGCAGGGCGCCCCGTTTCTGGTCCTCCGCATAGGCATAGTCCACCCGCCCGTTGGACACGACTCCCATCATCAGCATATTTTGCGTAATTGCATCATGGTCTTCCCGGGAAAAAGGGCGGTTATAACTGGTAATTACCCCTTGGTACCTGCTTTTCAGGTTTTCGAGCGCCTCCCTGATTTTGGGCCCCTCTTCGGAGTTCGCCTGACGTAGCGCCAGGTGCAGCAGGTGCATCCCGTCATAGCCCTGCGCGGCACTCATCGGCGAAGGAATCTGGTCGGTCTTGAACGCGCGCTTGTAGGCAAGCAGGAAGCTGTTCTTGCTGGTGGAGCCCATATCCTGGATGAAGGTCTGCGGCATCAGCGCCCCCTCCCCGGCGCGGCCAGCGCCTTCAATGAAGTTGCGCATGGAGAACGTCCAGCTGCCAAGCATTGGCACCTTCCATCCGAGTGCAGACTTGTTTTTTGCGATCGCCGCAAGCTCCGGTCCAATCCCCCATACAACCAATGCCTGCGCACCGCTTGCCTTCGCCTTGCCGACCTGCGAGGACATATCCTGGTCGCCGATCTTGAAACGCTCTTCCGAACTCACCTCGAGTCCAGCGAGCTTGCTCTGCTCCTGAAACGCCTTCAGGCCAGCATCGCCGTAGGCGGTAGTGTCGGCAAGGATCGCCACCTTGGCGAGGCCTTTACGTTTTAGGTCTGCAACGACGACCTTCGCTTCCAGATCGAGCGTCGGCGAGATGCGGAAAATGTAGTTTTCGGATGCAGCCGGAGGCGCGTATTTTCTCGTCAGCGACGTTCCGGTCGACACGGCGACGAGCAGAGGCATCTTTGCCTTTTGATAAGCATCAATCGATGCCAGGCCGACACCGGTGTTCACGATGCCGATCGCGGCAACCAGCTTCATTTGCGTGAACTCCTCGGCGATCTTGGCGCCGATATCGTTCTTCGCCTCGTCATCGCGTTCAATAAGCTCGATTCTCCTGCCGTTGATGCCACCAATGTTATTGATCTCTTCTACCGCGAGGCGAATGCCATTGCGCATGCTCAGGCCCATTGGGCTGGACCCGCCTGTGAAGGGTCCAGACACCCCGATCTTGATTGTTGCTTCGTTTGTGCTTTGTGCCAGTGCGAATGACTGGGCAAAGGTAAGCGCACCGACCAGTAGCGCGCAGCGGCCATGCCGAATCCACATGATTTGTCTCCACGAAGGACTGTCTACTTACCGCGGCAAGTCCCTTCTGATGAAGGAAATCCGTCCGCGACCGTCCGCTTTTTTATTTCGATAGCCGGACGGCGGTAGTGTAATAGCCTATCAAGGTTCTTCGGGGAAATAAATTGACCTGCATCATGAATCTTTTTCAGACGGCTTGACTCGAGCTGCCATCAGGAAGTAGAGCGCTAAGCCGTTGCATCTCTGCCATCATTTCAGCAGGAAAGGCTGAGTTACCCCATGCACGGAAGTCGCCGGTCGCGTAAGCGAGGGCATTACGAAAGTAGGCATAAGCATTCAGGCGGTTGCGCACGAAGTTGTTCTGGGTGCGAATGACCTTTCCCGGCGCGCCAACCACAACGGAGTTCGCCGGAACGATCGTCCCTTCCTTCAGATAGGTATGTGCGCCGATGATGCAGTTATCGCCAACGACACAACCGTCGGCGATTGTGGAATGGATACCGATCAGGCAGTTGTCGCCGATGGTGCAGCCATGCATCGTGCAATGATGCGTGATTGAGCAATGGCTGCCGATGATGGTATCAGTCCGATCACCGACGTGCAGCATCACAAAATCCTGGATGTTGGTATACGGACCGATCACGATCTGCTTGTGCTCGGCCCGTGCAACGACATTCACCCAGATCGATGCACTCTCCCCGACCATCACCTTGCCGTACAGATGCGCCGTGTCGTGTACATATGCAAGCTTGTTGAGAACGACATCAGGACCAATGAATGCCATCAGACCTCCAGCCATTCTTTACGGATGCTGGCGTTCGACTTCAGATCCTGCGGCGTGCCTTCAAAGACAATGGAGCCGTGGCCCATCACATAGACGCGCTGCGAAATCTCCAGTGCAATGGCAAGCTTCTGCTCCACCAGCAGTACCGAGATACCCCGGTTCTTCAGTTCCTTGAGGTACTCGCCAACCAGTTCGACGATTTTTGGTGCCAGCCCTTCGGTCGGCTCGTCGATCATGATCAGATCCGGATCGCCCATCAGCGTCCGGCACAGCGTAAGCATCTGCTGCTCACCGCCAGACAGCACGCCGGCTGCAGTATGTTGCCGCTCCTTCAGGCGTGGGAACATCCGGTACATGTCGCCAATGCTCCAGCGCGATTTCTTGCCCTTCTTTTCGCCAAGGATCAGGTTTTGTTCGACCGTCAACGTCGGGAAGATGTCCCGGTTCTCCGGCACGTATCCCAAGCCCTTGTGAGCGATTTCGAAGGCCTTCAGTCCGCTGATTTCCTGCCCCTTGAACCGGATGGAGCCGGATACATCAACCTGTCCCATCGCCGCCTTCACCGTTGTGGAGCGCCCCACTCCGTTACGCCCCAGTAGGCTGACGATCTCGCCTTCCTTCACGTTCAGGTCGACGCCGTGCAGCACATGACTCTTGCCGTAGAAAGCATTGAGGTCTTTGATTTCGAGTAGTGCCATTTCAGTCCTCTTGATCTTTTATCGATTCTCCACGATCCAGCTGACAAGCCGAACCGTTTCGGCGTAAGCAACACATGCGTTGCTAAGTCCCCGCCTCAGCCACCGGCGCATGGCCGCCCAGATATGCTTCCTGAACTTTCTGGTTGCCACGGATATTCGCTGGCGTATCGCACGCGATCACCTCTCCATACACGACTACGGCAATCTTGTCGGCGAGACCGAACACGACGCTCATGTCATGCTCCACCATCAGCAGGGTCTTGCCGATTGTCACCTTGCGAATCAACTCCACGGCGGCATCGGACTCCGAACGGCTCATGCCGGCTGTCGGCTCGTCGAGGAGAATGACGTCCGCACCACCCGCAATCGTGATGCCGATTTCAAGTGCCCGCTGCTCTGCATAGGTCAGCAGGCCAGCGACCGTATCGCGACGGCGCTTGAGCCCGATCTGCTCCAGCACTTGCTCGGCGCGCTCGTGCGCATCCTTGAGGCCATTCAGGCGATGCCAGAACGAGTACTTGTAGCCGAGCGACCACAACACGGCACAACGCAGGTTCTCGTACACCGACAAACGGTGGAAGATATTCGTGATCTGAAAGCTGCGCGACAGCCCGCGCCGGTTGATCTCGAACGGACGGAGCCCGACGATGCTTTCGCCATTGAGCAGAATGTCGCCGGAGGTGATCGGAAAGCGTCCGGACACGAGATTGAACAACGTCGACTTCCCAGCGCCGTTCGGCCCGATGATGGCAAAGCGCTCGCCCTTTGGCACCTTGAGACTTGCGCCACGGATGATCTCCGCGCGGCCAAAGCTCTTGCGGACGTCCTTGAGTTCCAGTGACAGTTCGCTCATGCGCCAGCCCTCCTGATCTGTTCTTCAATTTCGGTACTTACTTCACCCCACACTTGCGAGAATCCTTTTTTCGTCTGCCAGAAGCCAAAGCCACCGACGGCCAGCAGCGCAGCGGCAATCAACCAGCCAGTCGGTGCCGCGGTATCCACCATGGAGCCAAACAGCTTCATCGTCGTGCCATTCACGGACTCGAGCGTCAGGTGGTAAAGCATCTCGATCATCATTACGATACCAACCAGCGCAATCAGGGCCAGCAAGCACGTCTTCCATAAATGCGGCCATACGCGCCCGAACTTGCCGTACTTGGCGACACGCAGGTTCAGCATGATGAGGCTGGCAATCCCGCCCGGCGCATACATGACCATGACGATGAAGAAAACACCAAGGTAAAGCTGCCAAGCCTTGGTAAAGTCGGACAGCATGACCGTCAGGAAGACGCCGATAATTGCGCCGATCATCGGACCGAAAAAGAAACCGACGCCGCCAATGAACGTGAACAGCAGCACGCCGCCGGAGCGAAGTGCACTGACGTTTTCTGCGGTGACAATTTCAAAGTTGATCGCCGACAGTCCGCCCGAAATTCCGGCAAAGAATCCGGACAGGATCAACGTGAGGTAGCGTGCCCATTGCGTGTCGTAGCCGACAAACTCCACGCGCTCCGGGTTGTCGCGCACAGCATTGATGATCCTGCCCAGCGGTGTCTGGGTGAACGCATACATGCCGATCGTGCTGATGAACAGCCAGAAAGCGATCAGGTAATAGACCTGGATCTGCGGGCCGTAGGTAACGCCGAAGATCGGCTCGCCATACACACGGTTTGTCGAAATACCACCTTCACCACCGAAGAATTCGGGGAACATCAGTGAGCAGGCAAACACCAGTTCAACGATACCCAGCGTAATCATTGCAAACGTTGTGCCTGACTTCTTGGTGGTCACATAACCGAACAGAATGCCAAAGAACATGCCTGCAAGGCCGCCGACCAGCGGAATCATTGTCACCGGCATCCACATGCTTCCTGCACTCGCCAGATTCATCGCGTGGATTGCAAAGAATGCACCCAGGCCCGAATACACCGCGTGACCGAAAGACAGCATGCCGCCCTGCCCCAGCAACATGTTGTACGACAGGCCGAAAATCATCACGGTGCCGATTTGCGACAGGATCGACAGCGATGCGCCTTTATTAAATATCATTGGCGCAATGATCAGGATCAGGGCAAACATGCCCCAAATAATCCAGCGGCCCAGGTTGATCGGCTTGTAAGTCAGAGTAGTTTGCATAGTTATGGTATTCATCCGGTCAACCCTCCCGCGTACCCATCAGGCCACGCGGCCTGAATATCAAAATCAGCACCAACAACATATAGGGCAGGATTGGCGCAACCTGGGAAATCGTGAGTTTCAGCACCGGATAGCCGAAGGTTTCCGGCCCAATGCTGCCGCCAAGCCCGGCGAACAAGGTAGCGAACGAGTAGTCGAGCGCGACCGCAAACGTTTGCAGCACGCCGATCAGCAGGGATGCGAGCAATGCACCCACCAATGAGCCCATGCCGCCCACGACGACCACGACGAAAATGATGCTGCCCACCGTCGCTGCCATCCCCGGCTCCGTCACGAAGGCATTGCCCCCGATGACACCGGCAAGGCCCGCCAATGCACACCCGCCGCCAAAGACCAACATGAAAACACGCGGCACATTATGTCCCAGCGCCTCAACCATTTCGGGATGGGTCAACGCTGCCTGGATCACGAGGCCGATCCTTGTCTTGGTCAGCACGAGGAAGATCGAAACCAGCATCAGCACCGCGATGAGCATCATGAAACCGCGATACATCGGGAAGGTTGTCGTGAACAAGGTAAACAGCGGCCCATCGAGTTCGGGCGGAATCGGATATGGCACGGCCGCACGGCCCCAGATCAATTGCACCAACTCGACCATCACATAGGACAGGCCGAAGGTAAACAGCAGTTCGGGAATATGGCCGTATTTATGCACTGAGCGCAGGCCATAGCGCTCCACGAATGCCCCGATCACGCCAACAAGCAGTGGAGCGATGAACAAAGCCGGCCAGAAGCCGAGTTTGCCGCTGATGGCGTAGGCGAAATATGCGCCGAGCATGTAAAAACTCGCATGCGCAAAATTGAGCACGCCCATCATGCTGAAGATGAGTGTCAGACCGGACGACAGCATGAACAGCAACAGTCCATAGCTCAAACCGTTCAGCAAGGTAATTAACGTAAACTCCACGAGGCAACCCCTATCTTGAATTCATGTACGACCGTACTATTTTTGCGGATAAAAAAGCAGCGTGTCGTCTAGGGACTTCACGCTGCCGGGGAACTGCTATTGCGACGGCCGTTTCATCTGGCACGACGTCGGCTGCGTAGCGACATAGGAATCAAATTTCTGGTCCGTCTTCCAGCCATATCCCGTGTTCTCCTGGTCATATTTCACATCCTTGCCGTTGACCTTGGTCCAGGTCGCGATATACAGCGGCTGCTGCAGCTGGTGATCTGTCTTGCGCATTTCGACTTCGCCATTGAGGCTTTGCGACTTCATGCCTTCGAGCGCAAAGGCCACCTTGACGGGTTCGGTCGACCTCGATTCCTTGATCGCCTTGCCCATCATGGCTAGTCCGGTATAGGTCGCAATCGCATAGTAGTCATCGTTGTACTTCTTCTTGAAGCCTTCGACGATTTCCTTGCCGACGAATTTATCGTTGTTCACGTTCCAGTAGCCGGCATACTTCACGCGATCCGCACCTGCAGCACCCATCGCGGTCGGCACGCCCGTCGTGCTGCCATAGTAGGTATAGAAATTGGCGCGCAGGTCCGCATCCTTGGCGGCCTTGATCAGCAGCGCGAGGTCTGCGCCCCAGTTGCCGGTGATAACAGTGTCGGCGCCGGATGCCTTGATCTTCGCTACATAAGGCGAGAAATCCTTCACCTGTCCGATCGGGTGCAGGTCGTCGCCGACGATCTCGATATCAGGTCGCTTGCGCTTCAGGTACTCCTTCGCTGCACGTGTCACCTGGTGTCCATGCGCGTAGTTCTGACCAATGATGTAGACCTTCTTGATATTCGGATCCTTGGCCATGAACGTGGTCATGGCTTCCATCTTCTGGTCGGAGTTTGCATCAAAGCGGAAATGCCAGAAGCTGCACTTGCTGTTGGTGAGATCGGGATCAACCGCGGCGTAGTTCAGAAACAGGACTTCCTTGCCCGGGTTCCGCTCATTGTGTTTGTTGACTGCATCGATCAGTGCCAGCGCGACGCCGGAGCCGTTGCCCTGGATGATGTAACGATAACCTTGATCGATTGCACTCTTGAGCTGCGACAGCGACTCCTGGGGACTCGCCTTGTTGTCGAAGCCGACGATTTCGAAGGTATGTTCGCCCGCCCATTTCTGTGCATTCGCCATCTCGGCGATGTACTGCCAGCTTTTGAGGATGCCCTGCCCGAC
The DNA here is from genome assembly GCA_035654275.1 of Noviherbaspirillum sp. Lineage (GTDB taxonomy): Bacteria > Pseudomonadota > Gammaproteobacteria > Burkholderiales > Burkholderiaceae_D > Noviherbaspirillum. The sequence continues at coordinate 15,839 of DASRXG010000012.1, read as the reverse complement.
TGGTGCAAACGGACCGGACAGCGGATCGATGAACGCCATCTTGACCACCTCCGCATTTGCCGACAGCGGCATGGCAAATGCGGCGGCAACAGAAAGTGGGATGATGAGTTTCTTGAATTGGATAGCCATTTTGTCTCTTCCTTATATGTATAGTTTTTCCTTACAGCATATCGATGCTCATACCCTGTGTAAAGCACAGGAATTGAAGGATTTCAGCCGGTATTTGACATGTCTTTTTCCTTTCACGTAAAGAGTCGGACTCAGTGAATGGCAATGACTTGAATCGTTTCGAGCGGACACCTGCGACTCGCCCAGCGGCTGTCTATTTTTGTTGCGGCGACGACTCGTCGTCGCCCGCATGCGATATAAGGTTTGATCGGCTTTGAACGAGCGGTATGGCGTGAATATCGCCATACCGCCGGTGCTTCTGTTTAGGACGGACGTGCCGGACGCTTCATCTGGCAGGAAGTCGGCTGAGTGGCAACATAGCTCTCGATCTTCTGATCCATGCTCCAGCCATAGCCGGTATTTTCCTGGTCATACTTGACCTTCTTGCCGTCGACTTTCGCCCAGGTGGCGATATACAGCGGCTGCTGCAGCTGATGGTCGACTGCACGCATTTCCACCTCGCCGTTGATCGCCTTGGTCTTCATGCCTTCGAGTGCAAAGGCGACTTTCACTGGATCAACCGAGTTAGTGTCCTTGGCTGCCTTCGTCACCATCTGAACGACGGTGTAGATATCCTGCACGTAGAAGTCGTCGTTGTACTTCTTCTTGAAGGCTTCGACGATGTCCTTGCCGGAGAAGGATTCGTTGTTCGGAATCCAATAGGCCACCTGCTTCACCTGGCCGGCAACGGAGCCACCCATCGCTGTCGGCACGCCGGAGGTGCCGCCATAATAGGTGTAGAACTTTGCCCCGAGGCCGGCATCCTTGCCCGCCTTTACCAGCAGCGCGAGGTCTGCGCCCCAGTTGCCCGTAATGACGGTATCGGCGCCCGATGCCTTGATCTTGGCGATATACGGCGAGAAGTCCTTCACGGTAGCAATCGGATGCAGGTCGTCACCGACGATCTGGATATCTGGACGCTTACGCTTCAAGTATTCCTTCGCTGCACGGGTAACCTGGTGTCCATGCGCGTAGTTCTGGCCGATGATATAGACCTTCTTGATGTTCGGGTCTTTCGCCATGTAAGTGGTCAGCGCCTCCCTCTTCATGTCGGAGTTGGCGTCGAAGCGGAAATGCCAGAAGCTGCACTTGCCATTGGTAAGGTCAGGGTCAATTGCCGAATAGTTCAGGAACACCAGTTCGTTGCCCGGGTTACGCTCGTTATGTTTGTTGATCGCATCGACGAGCGCAAGAGCCACACCGGAGCCGTTACCCTGCGCGATATAGCGATAACCCTGGTCGATCGCAGTCTTGAGCTGGTTCAGCGATTCCTGCGGACTACCCTTGCCGTCGAATGCGGTCACCTCGATCGTATGGTTGCCTGCCCATTTCTGCTGATTGGCCATTTCGGTGAACATGCGGAACGTGTTCAACTGATTTTGCCCAATCGGTGCAAACGCGCCCGACATGGTTTCGATCATTGCGATCTTGATGGTATCGGCGTGGACGGATGGTGCGGAGAATGCAGCCGCAACCGAAAATGCCAGCACGAGGGGGCGAATCTTTTTCATCATTGGTCTCTTCCTTATATGTGTGCTTCTGATGGAAAAATGCAGATTTGCTTCTCACTTGCCGGCGCCTGAGGCATGCAGGCGCCGTTATTTCAATTCACTCATGCAGTCGGCAGTTTGTACTCCTTGAATTGATCACGAATCCTGTTTTTCAACACCTTGCCGGTGGCACCGATCGGCAGTGCATCGACGAAGGTTACGTCATCCGGCGTCCACCACTTGGCGATCTTGCCGTCATAGAACTTGATCAGCTCTTCCTTGGACACTTCCACACCCGGCTTCTTTACCACGACCAGCAACGGCCGCTCATCCCACTTCGGATGGAAAACGCCGATACATGCAGCCTGCTGTACGGCCGGATGTGCCATCGCGATATTCTCGAGATCGATGGTACCGATCCATTCGCCACCGGACTTGATCACGTCCTTGCTGCGGTCGGTAATCTGCATGTACCCATCCGGACTGATGGTCGCCACGTCGCCCGTCGGGAACCAACCGTCCTGCAGCACATCGCCGCCTTCGCTCTTGAAGTAGCTGCTGATGATCCACGGTCCCTTGACAAGCAGGTTACCGTAAGTCTTGCCGTCCCACGGCAATTCCTTGCCGTCGTCGCCGACAATCTTCATGTCAACGCCAAAGATCGCGTGGCCCTGTTTCTCGAGTACCGCCTGCTTTTGTTCTTCCGGCAGCGTCATATGGCGCGTCTGCAGCGTACATGCGGTACCCAGCGGAGACATCTCCGTCATACCCCATGCATGTACCACTTCGACACCATATTGATGGCGGAACGTCTTCATCATGGCCGGCGGGCATGCCGAACCACCGATGACGGTGCGCTTGAAGGTGGAGAACTGGAGGTTGTTCTGGCCAACGTAGGTCAACAGTCCCAGCCATACTGTCGGCACGCCCGCGGAGAAGGTCACGCCTTCCTGCTCGAACAGTTCATACAGCGACTTGCCGTCGAGCGCCGCGCCCGGGAAGACCATCTTGGCCCCGACCAGCGGCACGGAATACGGCAGACCCCACGCGTTAACGTGGAACATCGGCACCACCGGCAGCACGGAATCACGCGCAGACACATTCAAGGCATCGGGCATCGCGGATGCGTAGGAGTGCAGCAGCGTCGAACGATGGGAATACAGCGCCCCCTTCGGATTGCCAGTCGTGCCTGAGGTATAGCAGAGACTCGACGCGGAATTTTCGTCAAATACCGGCCACTCGTACTGATCGGAATTGCTGCTGATCAGGTCTTCATAGCACATCAGGTTCGCGATCTTGGTTTCCTTCGGCATGCGATCGCGGTCGCACATCATCACGAAGCCCTTGGTCGTCTTGCAGTGCGCTGAGAATGCCTCGACCAACGGCAGGAAAGTCATATCGAAGAACAGATACTGGTCCTCGGCATGATTAACGATATAGGCAATCTGTTCAGGATGCAGGCGAGGATTGATGGTATGCATGACTGCGCCGGAACCGGAGATTGCGTAATACAACTCCATGTGGCGATAGCCGTTCCAGGCCAGCGTGGCGATACGATCCCCCATCTTCACGCCCAGTCCACCAAGCGCATTGGCCATCTGACGGGCACGCTTGTGGCATTCGCGGTAGGTGTAACGGTGGATATCTCCCTCGACGCGGCGCGAGACGATTTCGTTCTCTCCGAAATAGCGATCCGCGTGCTGAATGATGCTGGAGATGAGCAAGGGCTGGCTCATCATCTGGCCCATCAATGGGCTCTTAGGGTACTGCGACATCGTGCCTCCTCCATGTTATTAGAGGCGTTGCCGTGAACCGGCGATGAAACCGCTAATGGTTCCCGACACGCTCTAGAGCCTTGCTTCTAAATTACAGCATGATTTTTGAACGACCGTACTAAAACCGTCAATGACTTTCGATGACGCATTGCACAAATGTCAAGATGGTGACTTTTACTTCACTCCCATCTCGATAAAACCGCTGCTTCCGACAAAGCTTCTCGCACAAATTACGCACCGCAACATAATGCAAGTCAGATGCAGGCGGAGCTTGAAGATACCCGTGCCGTCCGTACTTAACTCATATAACGCAGGACCGGTAACGCCGCCTCGAATATATACACTCAAGCAAGAAGTCCGCAATTGACTTGCTCGCAGTAAGTAAATTTTGGTTGCGCAACATCAAACCTTCTAGGCACGTTTCATTCGCCCCGATATGCGCTTCCGTTTTCTCTGTCAGAATATCCAACAGCATGCAGAATGGCTCGTGAGTGCTCTGGTTCTAGCCTGTCAATAGTTACACACAACCCCTAGCAATACTGTCCGCTATTTCACATTTGCCGCATCAGTTTCCATCATCCCTCAAGATCATCGTTCGATGATGGCCCAGCAAGGAACCAACATGTCTGCACGCTTACCCATCGGCGGGCGTCATCGCCTCGATACGCTCCCGCTTGATAATACGTTTGCCTCCTTACCCCCGGCGTTCTACACGCGCCTGCACCCCACGCCTGTTCCCGCGCCCTATCTTGTTTGCGCCAGCGAGTCTGCCGCGGAATTGATCAATCTGGATCCGCGCGAGTTTAATAAAGAGGAATTCGCCCAGACTTTTGCAGGCAACCGAATGCTGCCCGGTTCGGTGCCACTTGCCGCAGTCTATTCCGGCCATCAGTTCGGCGTGTGGGCGGGCCAGCTCGGCGACGGCCGTGCAATCCTGCTGGGCGATGTTCCAGGCAAGGACCCATCGGGCGCCAATGCGCCGGATTCACGTGACCGCTTTGAACTGCAGTTGAAAGGCTCGGGCCTGACGCCTTATTCCCGCATGGGTGACGGACGTGCAGTGCTCCGATCTTCGATCCGGGAATTCCTGTGCTCCGAGGCGATGGCCGCGCTGGGCATCCCTACATCGCGGGCGCTATGCGTCGTCGGTTCCGACATGCTCGTAATGCGCGAAACGCCGGAAACCAGCGCCATCGCGACGCGCATGGCACCAAGCTTTATTCGTTTCGGCTCTTTCGAGCACTGGTTCTACAACGACAAAAAAGAAGAACTGAAGACGCTTGCGGATTTCGTCATCGATCGTTTTTATCCAAACCTTCGCAATGCGCCAAATCCCTATCAGGCGATGCTGGCCGAAGTAACCCGACGCACCGCCGAGTTGATGGCGCACTGGCAGGCGGTCGGCTTCATGCATGGCGTCATGAATACGGACAATATGTCCATCCTTGGACTTACCATCGATTACGGCCCGTTCGGATTCATGGAAGCGTTTAATGCCACGCATATCTGCAACCATACTGACCGGCAGGGACGCTACGCCTATCACATGCAGCCGCAGATCGGCCAGTGGAATTGCTTTGCCCTCGGTCAGGCACTGCTGCCCTTGATTGGCGAGGTTGATGATGCACAGGCTGCGCTGGAAGGCTATAAGAACGCATACGAGACTAAGCTGGATACGCTGCTTCACGCAAAACTCGGATTACGGACGAAGGAACCGGACGACGCCAAACTGATTGACGACATGTTCGCGCTTCTCCAGAAAAACCATGCGGACTTCACGCTCTTCTTCCGTCTGCTCGGAAACCTGCAACTGGACAATCCGTCAGCAGACGTGCCTCTGCGCGACCTGTTCATTGATCGCCTGGCATTCGATGCATGGGTTCGACAATACAGAGATCGGCTACGGAGAGAGAGTAGCGAGGATGTCACACGCAAGCAGGCAATGCATGGCGTCAACCCTAAATATGTACTTCGCAACTACCTGGCACAAATCGCGATCGAAAAAGCGCAAAATAAGGATTTTTCCGAAGTTGCAAAATTGCTCAGCATTCTTGAGCACCCGTTCGACGAGCAACCGGAATACGAAGAATATGCAGCACTGCCGCCCGACTGGGCGAGCGAACTGGAAGTGAGTTGTTCATCATGACAAACAAAGTCGTCAAAAGTGACGCCGAGTGGCGTGCCAAGCTTGATCCGGTCGAGTACCAGGTAACTCGGCATGGCGCGACCGAACGCGCGTTTACGGGCCGCTATTGGGATCACCATGAACATGGCATCTATGTATGCGTGTGCTGCGGTACGGACCTCTTCGAATCCGACGCCAAATTCGAATCCGGCTGTGGCTGGCCCAGCTACTTCAGGCCACTCGACCCGGAAAATGTCGTTGAGCGCATCGACCGCAGTCATGGCATGATACGCACCGAAATTCTGTGCAATGTGTGCGATGCGCACCTTGGCCACGTATTCCCGGACGGACCACCGCCGACAGGGCTACGGTATTGCATAAATTCCGCATCGTTACGCTTTGAGCCCAAGTAGACAAGGACAACCGCCAATATGAAGTTTCTGTTCGACCTGTTCCCGGTCATTCTGTTTTTCTCGATGTTCAAATGGGGAGAGAGCAACCCGGAAGCTGCGCAAGCCCTGGCCCAGCAATACATGTCAGGCCTCGTCTCCGGGGGAGCCGTCACAGGCGCCCAAGCGCCGATCATGCTTGCCACGGCGATCGCTATCCTCGCCACCTTCGGGCAGATTGCCTACCTGAAGATCAGGGGACGCAAGGTCGACACCATGCTGTGGCTCTCGCTGGCAATCATCACTCTGTTCGGCGGCGCCACCATCTATTTCCATAACGAGACCTTCATCAAGTGGAAGCCGACCGTGCTTTACTGGTGCTTCGGTGCCGCACTGCTGGTCAGCCAGGTGCTTGTGGGGAAAAACCTGATTCGACTGATGATGGAAAAACAGATTGCGCTACCCGATGCTGTGTGGCAGCGCCTGAGCCTGTCCTGGGCTGGTTTCTTCGGTGCGATGGGCGTGATCAACCTTTACGTGGCCTACAATTTCCCGACCGCCTTCTGGGTCAACTTCAAGCTGTTCGGCTTCATGGGGCTGATGCTTGCCTTCGTGATCGGGCAAAGCCTGTTCCTGTCGAAATATGTAAAGGATACCCAATGACTCGTGTCGAACAGATCCGCGCCCGGCTGACTGCAACTTTCGCCCCGGTCGAATGTCAACTGGTCGATGACTCCCATCTGCATGCAGGCCATGCAGGCGCCGCCTCGGGTGCCGGACACTTCAGCGTGCGGCTCGTGTCTGATCGATTCAATGGGCTAAATCGGTTGGCTCGGCATCGGCTGGTGTATGATTGCCTTCGCGACATGATGCACAGCGACATACACGCTCTCAACATCGTCGCGCTAGCTCCGTCTGAAGTTGTGCAATAGACGGACCCTGTTTTTAACTTTCATCCCTTCGCAATCTAGGAATACATAATGATTCTAAAACCCGCTCGCTTGTTGATGGCACTTATCGCCGCTGCCGCGCTGCCCGCGATGGCGCAAAACCTCGCTGTCGTGAATGGTAAGCCCGTTCCTTCATCGCGCGCTGATGTCATGATCAAACAATTGGCGGCGCAGGGTCAGCCGGACACGCCGCAACTGCGTGCAATGGTCAAGGAAGAGCTGATCAACCGCGAAATCCTGATCCAGGAAGCGGACAAGCGGGGCCTGAGCAACACGACCGAAGTCAAGAACCAGGTCGAGATCGCACGTCAGTCGATCGCCATTCGCGCATTGGTTCAGGACTATCTGAAGAAGAATCCGGTTTCGGACGCGGAAATCCAGGCCGAGTACGACAAGTTCAAGGCCCAGGCCGGCGACAAGGAATACCACGCACGCCACATCCTCGTAGACAAGGAAGATGAAGCCAAGGCAATCATCACCAAGCTGAAAGGCGGCGCGAAGTTTGAAGAGCTCGCCAAGCAGTCCAAGGATCCGGGCTCCGCGGCTAACGGCGGCGACCTCGATTGGGCGTCTCCCGCTTCCTTCGTGAAGCCGTTCTCGGATGCGATGGTTGCCCTGCAAAAAGGCCAGATTACGGAAACCCCGGTCAAGACCCAGTACGGTTACCACGTGATCAAGCTGGAAGACGTGCGCGCGTCCAAGATCCCCGCGCTGGAAGAAGTAAAGCCGCAAATTGCTGAGTCGCTGCAGCAAAAGAAACTGCAGGCATTCCAAGAGGAATTGCGCAAGAAAGCGAAGATTCAGTGATTCCGAATCTCAGCTGACAAAGAAAAAGCGCTCCAAATGGAGCGCTTTTTTTATGCCCGTAATTTGGTGACGGAGCAGAGGGACGTTACCGTCCCTCTCCTGCTGCATTCAACCGACCCACTTGCGTGCGTTGCGGAACATGCGCATCCATGGCGAATACTCTCCCCATGAATCGGGTGCCCAGGAATGCTGCACTGTACGGAATACCCGTTCGGCATGGGGCATCAGCACGGTGAAGCGGCCGTCCGGCGTCGTCACTGAGGTGATGCCTTGCGGTGAGCCGTTCGGGTTGTACGGATAGGCTTCCGTCACCTGCCCCTTGTTGTCGATCCAGCGCATTGCTACGATCGCCTCCTTGATGTCGCCTGTCTGCGAAAAGTCGGCATGCCCCTCTCCATGTGCCACCGCGATTGGGCTCTGTGTCCCCGCCATGTCGCTGAAGAAGATCGACGGTGAATCAGCAACTTCAACCATCGCAAAACGCGCTTCGAACTGCTCTGACCTGTTGCGCGTGAACTTCGGCCATGCATGCGCGCCTGGAATAATCGACTTCAGATTGCTCATCATCTGGCAGCCGTTGCAGATGCCGAGCGCGAACGTGTCGGGACGATTGAAGAATCCGGCAAACTGCTCAGCCAGTTTGGCGTTGAAAAGAATCGTCTTGGCCCAGCCCTCGCCTGCGCCGAGTACGTCGCCATAGGAAAAGCCACCGACCGCGATAAAGCCCTTGAAGTCGTCAAGCCGGGCGCGTCCTGCAATCAAGTCGCTCATGTGAACGTCGACAGCGGTAAAGCCGGACTTGTGCATCACATATGCCGTCTCGACGTGAGAGTTGACGCCCTGCTCACGTAAAATCGCCACTTTCGGACGAACGCCTGTCGCGATAAACGGTGCAGCAACATCTATCTGCGGATCGAAGGTCAGCTTGGGTGTAATGCCGGGATCGGCTGCGTCGAGGATACGGTCATATTCGGCATCCGCGCAGGCAGGATTGTCCCGCAAGCGCGCGATGCGCCAGCTCGTCTCGCTCCACAGGCGCTGCAGCTCGATGCGCGGCTGGTTGTAAATCACCCTTGCATCACGTGTAAACTCGATCACATCGCGGTCGTTCAGCTTGCCGATGATGTGGCTGCAGGCACCCAGGTTATACGAGCGCAGCACGTTCATCACATCCGACTTTTCCTCGGCACGCACCTGAATCACTGCACCCAGTTCTTCATTGAACAGGGCACGCAGGGTCATATCGTTCCGGCGCTCGGCAATCTGGCGGGCCCAGTATTTTGCCTCTCCGGAGTCGGAGGCATGCTCGCCTTCCATCGTCAGGATATCGAGATTGACCGATACGCCGCTGCGGCCGGCAAATGCCATTTCGCACAGCGTCGCAAACAAACCGCCGTCGGAACGGTCATGGTAGGCGAGCAGCTTGCGTTCGATATTCAGTTGCTGGATCGCAGAGAAGAACGCCTTCAGGTCTTCCGGATTGTCGACATCCGGCGTAGTGTTGCCGATCTGCTGCATGACTTGTGTCAACGCAGAGGCACCCATGCGGTTCTTGCCCCGGCCGAGGTCAATCAGGATCAGTGCGGTATCGCCACAATCCGTGCGCAGCTGCGGCGTCAGGGACAGGCGCACGTCTTGTACCGGTGCGAAGGCCGACACGATGAGCGAGACGGGCGAAGTGACTTCCTTGCTGCCTTCCGCATCCTTCCAGGTGGTACGCATCGACAGGGAATCCTTGCCGACCGGGATGCTGATGCCCAGCGCCGGGCAAAGTTCCATGCCAACCGCCTTCACCGTGTCGAAGAGCGCAGCATCCTGCCCTGGCTGCCCGCATGCCGCCATCCAGTTCGCCGAAAGTTTGATATCCGATATGTCCGCAATCGGTGCCGCTGCAATGTTGGTCAGCGCCTCACCAACCGCCATGCGGCCAGAGGCTGCGGCATTGATCACGGCAAGCGGTGTACGCTCGCCCATTGCCATCGCCTCACCGCGATAGCCTTCGAGGCTCATTGCCGTGACGGCGCAGTCTGCAACCGGCACCTGCCATGGACCGACCATCTGGTCGCGTACCGTCATCGCGCCGACGGACCGGTCGCCGATGGTGATCAGGAAGGACTTATCGGCTACCGTCGGCAAGCGCAATACACGCTGGGCGACTTCAACGAGATCCATGCCGGTCAGGTCGACCGCAGAGTATTCAGTTGTCACATGCTGGACGTCGCGATGCATCTTCGGCGGCTTGCCGAGCAAGACATCCATCGGCATATCCACCGGATTGTTCTCGTGTGTCGGGTCGATGACTTTCAGCTGGCGCTCTTCGGTTGCGGTACCGACCACCGCAAACGGTGCGCGCTCGCGATCGCACAGATACTGGAACAACGGAAGGCTTTCCGGTGCGATCGCCAGCACGTAGCGCTCCTGCGATTCATTACTCCAGATTTCTTTCGGCGCCATGCCGCTCTCTTCCAGCGGGACTTTGCGCAGGTCGAAAATCGCACCGCGCTTTGCATCGTTGGTCAGTTCCGGGAATGCGTTCGACAAACCACCGGCACCGACGTCGTGGATGGAGAGGATGGGATTGTCATCCCCCATTGCCCAGCAAGCATTGATGACTTCCTGCGCACGGCGCTCCATCTCCGGATTGCCGCGCTGAACGGAATCAAAATCTAGGTCAGCCGTGTTGGTACCGGTCGCCATCGAGGAAGCGGCACCGCCACCCATACCGATGCGCATGCCGGGACCGCCCAGCTGGATCAACAGGCTGCCAACAGGCAGGTCGTTCTTCTTGGTGTGCTTGGCAGAGATGTTGCCCATGCCGCCGGCGATCATGATCGGCTTGTGATAGCCCCAGACCTTGTCGCCAACCTTTTGCTCGTAGGTGCGGAAATACCCGCCAAGATTAGGGCGGCCGAATTCATTGTTGAAGGCAGCGCCGCCGATCGGGCCATCGATCATGATTTGCAGCGGCGATGCGATGCGATCCGGCTTGCCGTAGATGCCGCACTGGCCGTGCGAAACGCGTTGCTCCACCGGCTCGGTTGCATCCCGCGCATTTTCCCAAGGCTGGACGGAGTGCGTGAGCATCAGGTTCGAAACCGTGAAGCCGGTGAGACCTGCCTTCGGCTTCGCACCACGGCCGGTAGCACCCTCGTCGCGGATTTCCCCGCCAGCGCCTGTGGATGCACCGGGGAAAGGCGAGATTGCGGTCGGATGGTTGTGCGTTTCAACCTTCATCAGGATGTGCGTCAGCTCATCCGATGCTTCATACACGTTGCCGCCAGCCGCACCGCGCGGATAGAAGCGCGAAACGGTCGCACCTTCGATGATCGACGAGTTGTCGCTGTAGGCAACCACCGTGCCCTTTGGCTGCAACTGGTGCGTGTTCTTGATCATCGCAAACAGCGACTTGTCCTGCTTTACGCCGTCGATCGTCCACTCCGCATTGAAAATCTTGTGCCGGCAGTGTTCACTGTTTGCCTGAGCAAACATCATCAGCTCGACGTCGGTGGGATTGCGCTTGGCTTGCGTAAAGGCGTTGAAGAGATAGTCGATTTCATCGTCGGAAAGCGCCAAGCCCAACTCACCGTTTGCGCGGACGAGCGCCTCTTTTCCGCCTGCCAGGATATCGACGAACTCCAGCGGCTTGGCATCGAGCTCGCGGAACAGGCCGGAAGCATCATTCGCATTGCGCAGCACGGTTTCCGTCATGCGGTCATGCAGGAGCGCCGCGACTTCCTGTGCGGCGGCATCGCTCAACTTCTTGCTCCCGCCGAGCAAGCCCGACTTCAATTGCACGTGATAAGAGACCCCGCGTTCCACGCGCTTGATGTGGGTCATTCCACAATTGTGGACGATGTCGGTTGCCTTGCTGGCCCATGGCGAAATCGTGCCGAAACGCGGTATCACTACAAATTCGTCGCCGTCAGCCGCGCCCGTAAACGGCTCACCATAGGTCAGAAGTGCATTAAGCCGTCCACGCTCGTCATCGCTGGGAACGGCAGCCGCATCAATGAAATGCAGGAAGCGCCCTGTTACGCCGACAATGGCGGGCTCGACTGCTTGCAATTGTGACAAAAGACGTTGGGTGCGGAAGGCAGACAGGGCATTGGAGCCCGGCAAAATCAACATGGCGACGAGAGGTGTGAAGCAGCATCACTGCCGTCCAAGGCAGTTCGACTGCAGGTTAAATCGGAAACCGTGATTATACCGCGACGCCGCATCATGGCAGCTTGTCAATCACTCCAAGTGCGCACACTCACAGGTGGCATCCTCGATGCCGACGGGGAAAGCGGGGAGCAAGGTCCAGCAGTGAATCTCTTGATGTATCGCCCACCGGTGATGCACGTGAAAACCTGCTCGGCATGCTATTTTGTTGCCTGCAAAAATTCACGTCCTCCTACAGATGACACCGCCGATTTCCCAATCAATCCCCCATCTTGCCGGTCAATCCCGCCGCGCATTGGTCGACGCCTGTCTGGACGAAGCGATGCGGTCTCAATCAGTCTTCACCCGACTTTATCCAGCGGCCGCCCGCGCTGCGGCCGATTATGCAGACGCACTGAACTCGGCAGGCGCGCCTTCATTGTCACTGGCTGGCCTCCCGGTCTCGGTAAAGGACCTCTTCGACGTTGCGGGCGAGCCGACGTCGGCTGGCTCCATGGTACTCAAGTCCTCCCCTGCGGCAGTCGCAGATGCTCCCGCAGTTCAAAGGCTGCGCGAGGCCGGGGCGGCCATCATTGGCAAGACCAACATGACGGAATTTGCATTCTCGGGCGTCGGCCTCAACCCGCACTTTGGCACCCCCGCCAACCCGGCGGACCACGCCGTTGCGCGCATCCCGGGCGGTTCCTCGTCGGGCGCCGCTGTATCGGTGGCTGCGGGAATGTGTGTCGCCGGATTGGGCTCGGATACCGGCGGCTCGATCAGGATCCCTGCGGCGCTCTGTGGACTGGTAGGCTTCAAGCCGACGGCACGCCGTGTACCGACAACCGGTGCGATCCCGCTGTCAACCACGCTCGACTCTATTGGTGCAATTACCCGATCCGTCGAAGACTGTATCTTGATTGACAATATCATTGCGGATCATCCGCTCTACGTTCCGGAATTACCCATCCGAGATCTGCGCTTCGCAGTACCGCAAACATTGATGCTCGATGCGCTGGAGTCGCATATAGCCACTTCTTTTTCGGCAGCGTTGTCACGACTCTCCAAAGCCGGGGCACGAATCATCGATGCCCCCTTCACATTGCTAGGTGAAAGTGCCGCACTCAACAAGTTCTCCGGTGCGGAAGCATTTGCCTGGCATCGAGGGCTGCTCGCCGATCACGAGGCATCTTACGATGCGCGTGTTGTCAAACGTATCAAGCTGGGTGCATCCATGAGCGCAGCTGATTACATCGACCTGCATCGTGTCCGACGTGCCTGGATAAGCAGCATGGAACAGGAGATGGAACCGTTCGATGCGCTGATCATGCCGACAGTGCCGATCGTTGCTCCTCCGATTGCAGAACTCGAAGCGTCCGAAGACACCTTCTTCAAGATAAATGCCCAACTCCTGAGAAATCCGTCAACAATCAATTTGCTCGACGGCTGCGCTGTCTCGCTTCCATGCCATGCCGCGGGCGGTTTGCCTGCGGGTTTCATGATCGCGGGTGCCGCGATGACGGATCGGCGCATCCTTGCGATTGCGCGCGCTATCGAAAAGGTAATACAACGCGCATAAACGTCGCAATCAGGCATCAGTGCTTTTTCGCGGTGAAGTTCAAGCGGACACGGGAAACAGCAACGACTAAAATGATGCCCTCGAACTGGAAATGTTTCGAGTGGTCTACAACTACGTATCGTTTCCTGAGTAATGCATTGACAGGTTAAATAAGTGACACAGAAGCAGATTGCGGTAGTCGGTGGGGGCGTTGTCGGCGTCTGCACGGCCTATTTTCTCGCGGCCGCCGGACACGAAGTAGTCGTTATCGAGCGGCACCAGAACGTGGCTCAGGAAGCAAGCTTTGCCAATGCCGGTATCGTTGCCCCGGGATATGCGACTCCGTGGGCCTCTCCAGGCATGCCTAGAAAAATCCTGTCCAACCTCCTCCGGTCGGAGACACCCGTCGTGGTGAAGCCCACGCTGGACCGTGCCACGTGGCGCTGGGTACGCAAATGGTTATCGGAATGCGAACTCGATCGCTACCGAATCAATAAAGCCCGGATGCAAAGGATTGCTTTTTACAGCCGCGACGTCCTCCAAGAACTGCGGGAATATCACCAGATCGATTACGAGCAAACTCAGGGCGTACTCCAGCTATTCCGCACCGAAAAAGATAAGCGGATGGCAGCCCCTGGCATTGCCCTGCTCGAGGAGAATGAAGTCCCGCACCAGATCCTTGATGCGGATGGCGCACGCCTCATTGAACCCGCATTGTCTTCGCATACGTCTTTGGCCGGTGCGCTGTATTTGCCGCAAGATGAAGCCGGCAATTGTCCGCTGTTCGCAAAGCGGCTGAAACTTATCGCAAGCTCCCTCGGTGTGCAGTTCCATCTCGCTACTACCGTACATGCCATCGAGCCCGAAACGCGGGGAGTCGGATTGCGCATTGACGACAACAGTTTTTCGGCAGACGCAGTGGTTGTGGCTGCCGGTGTAGAAAGCGCGCAACTGCTCAAGCCATTGGGGATCAATATCCCGCTTTATCCTGTCAAGGGTTACTCGGCGACAGCGTCAGTCAAGAACTTCGAACATGCGCCCCAGGCTTCGCTGCTTGATGAAGCATACAAGGTCGCTATTACGCGGCTAGGCAGTCGGATCCGGATTGCCGGCACCGCCGAGATCGGCTCCACCGGTACGGAGCTGAATGAGCGTGCATTACGCACACTGATTAAAGTTGGCAGCGACTGGTTTCCCGACGCAGCAAACTACGTAAAAGCCAACTTCTGGTGCGGCGCGCGCCCCATGTTGCCGGACGGCCCTCCATTGCTGGGTGCAACACCGGTGCGCAATGTCTATGTCAACGTAGGTCATGGATCCACCGGCTGGGCAATGGCAGCCGGTTCCGGCAAAGTCGTAGCGGACATCGTATCCGGCGTTACCCCCGAAATCGACATGGATGGACTCACCATGACGCGCTATGGATAAAGTCGATTGCGTAGTGATCGGTGCCGGCGTAGTCGGCCTCGCCGTCGCGCGCTCCCTCGCGCTCGCAGGGCGCGAAGTCCTCGTGCTTGAAAAGCATTCCACCATCGGTATGGAAACAAGTTCCCGCAACAGCGAGGTGATCCATGCTGGACTCTACTATCCAACTGGAAGTCTGAAGGCGAAGCTCTGTGTGAAGGGGCGCGACGCTCTCTACGATTACTGCGAACATCGGGGCATCGCTTATCGTCGATGCGGCAAACTCGTCGTCGCGACATCCGATACGCAATTGGAAAAGCTCTCCGCCATTCATGTACAAGCACATGCAAACGGCTGCCACGAGGTGACACGGATCAGCGCGCGGGAGGCCAAAACGCTGGAGCCTAATCTCGATTGTGTTGCTGCGCTCCATTCCCCCAAGACAGGCATTCTCGATACCCACGCGTACATGCTGTCTTTACAGGCCGATGCAGAGCATGCCGGCGCCCTCTTCGCCTTCAACAGCGAAGCACATTCCGGATGCGTGACGGCAGAAGGACTCGCGTTGCAGGTATGTTCGTCCGACGGGAGCGAGTCGACGCTTTTGGCAAGTACCGTCATCAATTGCGGTGGCTTATGGGCATCGCGGTTTGCCAAGGCCATACAAGGCCTGGATCAGTCCAGCATCCCGACGCCGCAGTTCGCGAAGGGAAACTATTACGCCCTCGCAGGCAAGGCGCCCTTTTCCCACCTTGTTTACCCGGTACCCGAAGCTGGTGGCCTCGGTGTGCATCTCACGCTTGACCTTGGTGGACAGGCGCGTTTCGGTCCAGACGTCGAATGGCTGGACTACGCCGGCGGTGATATCGACTACACTGTCGATCCACAACGGGCGAACAAGTTTTACCGGGAGATCCGGGCCTACTGGCCAGACCTTGCCGACGGCGCGTTACAGCCGGCCTATTCCGGCGTACGCCCGAAAATCAGCGGACCGGCATCGCCTGCCGCCGATTTCCTGTTCTCGTCGCAC
>DASRXG010000011.1:0-2962 GCA_035654275.1 Noviherbaspirillum sp. | reverse complement strand
CCTGAGGGAATGTTCAATTCATGCTGCTGATTATTTCTTGACGTGCAGGCCGCATTCCTTGTTCGCTGGGTCTTCCCACCACCAGCGCCCGGCACGGACATCTTCGCCCATCGCAATGGCCCGCGTGCAAGGCGCGCAGCCGATGCTGGGGTAGAACTGGTCATGCAGCTTGTTGTACGGGACGTTGTGCGTACGGATATAAGCCCATACTTCCTGTTCCGTCCAGTCGCTCAACGGATTAAATTTCTCCAGACCATTGGCTTCGTCAAACTGCCGGAAAGGCAACGCGGTCCGCGTGGCAGATTGTTGCGCCCGCATGCCCGTGACCCAGGCTTTTTTACCCTTCAACGCCCTTTGCAGCGGCTCTACCTTGCGCATGTGGCAGCAGGCTTTACGCAGGTCAACGGATTCGTAGAAAGCATTGATGCCGTTGCTTTGTACATAGGCCTCAACCGTTTGGTTCTGCGGAAAGAAAATCTTGAGCTTGGTGCCGTAAGTCTGCTCGACCTCCGAAATCAGGTCATAGGTCTCAGCAGGCAGGCGGCCGGTATCCAGCGAGAAGATTTCTACAGGCAGCTGCTCACGCAGGATGATGTCAGTCAGCACCATGTCTTCAGCACCCATGCTGTTCGCAAACGTAACTTCACCGTCGCGTCCGAATTCGGATACCGCATCTTGAAGCATCAGCACCACAGCTGCACGCTTGATTTCTACTGCAGCGCGCAGGGCGGAAGTAAGCTCCGGTTTGGTGGCCGGATTGCCGTTGACAGGCCGCAGCATGGTGACTTCACCGCTCATCTGTTGCTTTACCCACGGTTGACGCGTCGCCAAACAGGCCGGTTTTCATCCACCGCCCCTTGGTAGGGCGTGGAGAAAACGTTCAGACTGGCAAGCGCTTTCTCGGCGGATCGGCCAGCGCGAATCAAGTAGCTGTCGAAACCGCAGCGCTTGTAGAAAAACAGATGATCTTGCAGCACATCGCCAAACACGCGCAGCTCATTCTTGAAGCCGTAACGCGTGCGTAGCAGGAAGGCCATGGAATAGGGTCGGCCGTCTGCGTGGCGTTCGTGGTGAACGCCGATGACAGGAAACTGGTTCAGGTCCGGCTCAGCGCCAGCCAGTGTTTCGACGGTTTCATGCGGTGCCAGCCAAACGCCGACCTCACCTTTCCCTAAGCGCTCAGTGAATTCATTCTTTCGGGCAAGCCAGACCGTCAGTGGTACCAGAATTTTGCCTGTGGCCGGAATCTGCGTGTCTGCGATCTGCTGTGGAGTCACGGCAACTTCGCCGGTCAGCTTGAACAGCACGACCTTGCCGGCCTGCTTGCGTACCGCTTCTTCCACGACCGGCAAATTCACGACCGCCCATTCGTCCGGCACGATGACATTGTTGCGGATGAGATTAGACATTTGCCGTCTCCCGCTCTTCCGCCTTGCTATAGACGTGCTCCTTGAAGGGTGCCACGCCAATACGGCGTACGGTATCGATGAAACGCTCCTCTGGCGTACGTTCGCGGAGGTACACCTCGATCAGCCGCTGCACCACGCCGGGCATTTCTTCAGCGGCAAAGGAGGGGCCGATGACTGTGCCTAGCGTAGCGTTATTGCCCTGATCACCGCCGATGCTCACTTGGTACCACTCCGAGCCATCCTTGTCGACGCCGAGGATGCCAATGTGGCCGACGTGGTGATGCCCGCAGGCGTTCATGCAACCGGAGATGTTGAGGTCGATTTCGCCGATGTCGTGCAGATAGTCGAAATTGTCGAACTGCATCTGGATGGCTTCAGCGATCGGGATGCTCTTGGCATTGGCCAGTGAGCAGAAATCGCCACCGGGGCAGCAGATGATATCGGTCAGCAGACCGATGTTGGGCGTCGCCACGCCATGCTCACGGGCCCTTTGCCAGACGGCGAATAAGTCACTGAGTTTGACGTCGGCGAGGATCAGGTTCTGCTCATGCGAAACGCGCAGTTCGCCGAAGCTGTACTGGTCGGCCATGTCGGCAACTGCGTACATCTGTTCAGACGTGATGTCGCCGGTCGGCTTGCCATGCGGCTTGAGTGACAGTGTGATAGCGCGGTAACCCGGCACCTTATGCGGATGCACGCAACGCTTGACCCAGGCTGCAAAGGCCGGGTTGCTGGCAACAGCAATGTCGAAGGAGGCATCGTGCGCCGGCAGGTTTTCGTAAGGCATGGGTTCGAAATGCTTGGCTACGCGCTCGAACTCGGTTTCGGTGATGGTATTGGGGCTATCCTTGATATGCGCCCATTCTTCCTCGACCTGACGGCGGAATTCGTCGATGCCCAGTGCCTTCACCAGAATCTTGATACGCGCCTTAAAGATGTTGTCACGACGTCCATGCAGGTTGTACACGCGAATAATAGCTTCGCAGTAAGTCAGGATGTGTTGCCATTCGAGATGTTCGCGAATGACCTGGCCCAAGATAGGCGTACGGCCCAGGCCGCCACCTACCCAGACACGAATGGCAGTCATGCCTTTCTGATCCTTGTAGAACTCGAGGCCGATGTCGTGAGCTTGTACCACGGCACGGTCGGTATTGGTGCCGGAAACGGCAATCTTGAACTTGCGCGGCAGGTAAGTGAACTCTGGATGGAACGTACTCCACTGACGGATGATTTCGGCAACAGGCCGTGGATCAACGACCTCATCCGGCGCAATCCCCGCAAACTGGTCGGTGGTGATGTTGCGCACGTCATTACCTGAGGTCTGGATGCAGTGCATTTGCACCGTCGCAAGCTCGGCCAGCATGTCCGGTGTATCTTCCAGCTTGGGCCAGTTCATTTGCATGTTGTGGCGTGTAGTGAAGTGCCCGTAGCCGCGATCGTAGCGCTTGGCGATATCGCCCAACTTGCGCAGTTGCCTTGAGGCAAGCAGGCCATACGGGACCGCGATGCGGAACATCGGTGCGTGACGCTGGATATACAAGCCATTGCGCAGG
>DASRXG010000010.1:0-50473 GCA_035654275.1 Noviherbaspirillum sp. | reverse complement strand
GTGCGGTGGCGGCGGCGGAAGCAAGGGACGGACGATTTCCCATAATTCATCATCAACCAGTTCGCGTGCCATGTTGCCTCTCCACAGAACTTGCTGGAACGACGATTGGACCGCAATTATTCGATTTTGTTAGACGCTCTTAGATGACGAATAGCTTATGCGGATCAACAACTTAGGATGAGAATCTAAAATTGCCCACGTGCAATCACTTAGAATTTCACGTGCAATCGCTTAGATTGAAACGTGCAATCGCTCAGAAAAAAATGATGCGTATTAGCGCGGAGACGAGGAACGGCGCGGCCTTTTGTGCAACTGGCCTTCTGGCAAGTAGTTCTTTTCAAATAGATTTTCCAAGTATTTATTTAAACAAGTAGGTAGTGGACTTTTTGCGGTGTGGTAAATGTAAATCACACGGTGTTAGTTTGAGCATATCCCCGGTGTCCTCTATGTGGTCCCTGGCTTCTGGATAGAAAATCAGCACATCTCGGAGACGCTTTATGAAATTGCTCTTGAAGCTATAAAGCGCTTGGCGTTCATCGATCGCCTTGTGCTCGCCGCTTATCGTCAAACCTTTTCCATAATTCGAGCCCATCTGTCTCATGAGTCCTGACCATGGGATGAGTACGAACGGTCTGCCCGACCGGCGCAGGACAAACATGCGATACGTGACCCATGTGTATATGTCCATCGCCAGCGGGGATTTACTGAGTGAATGATAGACGCGCATATCAAACGGCACAGCCGCTTCGAGCACCTCTTTGCAAAAATTCTCCGACAGGAGCAGGGTGCTTTCCCATAGACTGCCCTGACTGCCCTTATTGGAATGCCAGAAGACATTTGATTGGTCGGTAATCAGCAAGCGTTTTGAACGGTCGCCTTGGCTGTCGTCGGTGTATTCGGTAGATATAATGGACTTGAATAACCTCAGGCTGTGGTCCTTAAATCGCCGTATGTCGTGACCGTTGTTGTGCATTTGCAGTTTCTCTAGGAACTCTGCTTGAGAATCGCCGAGCGAAATAGTTCGATCAAGTTGGATGCGATCCTTGTTCAAAACGACCTCAGTGCAAAGCCATGCCATGATGATCCGGGGAATGGAACCATAAGGTATTCCGTGCTTTGGGCT
This sequence comes from Noviherbaspirillum sp., assembly GCA_035654275.1. GTDB lineage: Bacteria > Pseudomonadota > Gammaproteobacteria > Burkholderiales > Burkholderiaceae_D > Noviherbaspirillum. Next base: position 49,350 of record DASRXG010000010.1, on the reverse strand, counting down.
GGTAGGGGCTATGGTAAGCGTCAAACATCCCGTATTTCGGCTGTAGAGCATTCCCATGGGTAGTTTTGGGTCGAGATGCGGCAACGTTGCCTGGGCGAGCGTACGTATCATGAAACCGGTTGCGCCGGCAGCTCTTGCATCTTCCTGCTCGATAGCCAGAGCATCCTCGATCATGCGCCGCTGTCTGGTCGTCAGGTCGCCCTTTAAGGGGGCGAAGAATTGAAGAGTATTTTTGACCGGTTTGGTTTCGCCGACTTCACCGTGACGCGTCGTCTTTGCTGCCTCATCAGGTAGCCACAGCTGAAGGGACATTATCACGCCCCTGCGGATGGCTTTCCTACTTTTCGTGCAACGGCCGATTTCCTCGGCCGTCCACGGGCTGGTTTTTCGGATACTTGTGATGATGAATCAATGAATGCTGCAATGTCGGCCACCCGAAAATAATTGAGTCGGCCAATCTTTACAGGAGAAAGCTCAAACCTTTTTTCGCACAGCCTATTTCGAATCGTTTGAGTTTCCAATCCTAGGATTGTGGCCGTCTTTTTCAGCGGCACAAGAAGCGCGCCCTGCGAAATCTGTAGTACAAGGTCCAGCGTTGAGAGTTGATTCACGTGTATCCCCTTGCGGACCCCAAGGAGGTCCGCAAAAAACAGTCAAAGCACCGTGCGGTGCACTTGGTTAGTTTTTAGGGACTTGAACGAGGAGGGCGTTCGGGCGTTGGCAAGGAAACGCTATTGAAAACAGAATCAGGTTGGCGTACGGGAGAGGGAACGATCGAACCTTCTATTGAAAGTTCATTAGCAAGCTTCTTCGCACGTTTAAGCCAGAAGTAGGAAAGGCTGTGGGCAGCGAGGCAAATCGTGAAGACGCTGGAGAGAGCAAATACGTCGGCATCAGCGAACCGCAGGTAGATGAGGGCGCAACCAACGCATACACCCACACACCAAAAAAAGATGCGGAGCATGTGGGCGTCTTGGATTTGCTTTCTCTTGACCATGATGCACTGTAGCAAGTGTTCGGTCGGGAAACAAGCACCAGAAAATACCGCAATATACCAAATTGCTTGCGGGCTTCTATCTCAGGTACAGGGAAAAGGGAGGCTGGTCAAATCTGGTCAAATGACAGGGGTGAAATCGGTATAATCGGGCATCCCCGTCTATACCGAAATCCTTGAATCTACTGGTGCCGAGAGCCGGAATCGAACCGGCACGCTGTCTCCAGCGCGGGATTTTGAGTCCCGTGCGTCTACCTATTCCGCCATCTCGGCGACACAAGCGCGAATTATCGCCGATTTAGGGCGTTCGAGCAACAGACTCTTCCCAAAGCAAATTGTCACAGGGGAATCGAAAGGCGTATCATCGCCTACTTTGATTTAAAAGCTGCGCACACAATGAAGTACGCCAAAATCCGCGAGATCGTCATCGGCAAGGCGCTTGATCCGCTGAAAACCGAGACGCGCCACTCTTTGGCGCTGATCACCTTTTTCGCGTGGGTGGGATTGGGTGCCGATGGCTTGTCGTCTTCCGCCTACGGTCCTGAAGAAACCTTCCGCGCGCTGGGCGGGCACACGCAGCTTGGTTTGTATCTCGCACTCGCCACGGCAGTGACCGTTTTCATTATCGCAATGGCCTATAACCAGGTCATTGAGCTTTTTCCGACGGGCGGCGGCGGGTATCGCGTGGCATCACGCCTGGTGGGTCCGTATATGGGCCTGATCGCCGGCTGTGCGCTGGTGCTCGATTATGTGCTGACGATTGCCATCTCGGTTGCAGCCGGTGTCGAAGCGCTTGCCTCACTCTTGCCACTTGGATTCCACCCGTACAAGCTGGCTGCGGAAGCGGTGTTCATTGGCTTGCTCATCATCCTGAACTTGCGCGGAATGAAAGAGGCGATCCGCGTGCTGCTGCCGATTTTCCTCGGCTTTGTGATCACTCACTTCCTGCTGATCGTCTACGGTATTTTTGCGCACGCTTCATATCTCCCTGATTTGGTGCCGCATACGCTGGATGCGACCAGTACACTGGCCAATGACATCGGCTGGATCGGCGTTGCCGGCATGCTGTTGCTCGCCTACTCGCAAGGCGGTGGTACATACACCGGTCTGGAGGCTGTCTCCAACAATGTCAACATCCTTGCCGAGCCGCGCGTGCGCACCGGCAAACTGACCATGGCGTTGATGGCGCTGTCGCTGGCTTTCACCGCCAGCGGCATCATCCTGCTGTACCTGCTGTGGGATGCACGTCCAGTTGAAGGGCAGACGCTCAATGCGTCGACATTCAAGGCCATCATTGACAACTTCGATTTCGGTAGCGCCCTGGGCAACAAGATTGTGCTGACCTTCGTGCTGTCGTTCGAAGCGGGCCTCCTCTTCGTTGCTGCGAACACGGGTTTCCTTGGCGGTCCGGCCGTGCTTTCAAATATGGCTGCGGATTCGTGGGTTCCGCACAAGTTCCGTTACCTGTCGACCCGGCTGGTCACGCAGAACGGCATTCTCGTGATGGGCATTGCGGCGCTCGGTATCCTGTACTGGACTCAGGGCAGCGTCACCTTGCTGGTCGTGTTGTATTCCGTTTCGGTATTCCTGACATTTGCCATTTCGCTGTTTGGCCTTTGCCTGTATTGGTGGCGTAATCGCCATAAGCAAGGGCGCTGGTTGCGTCGCTTCACGTTGTCGCTGCTGGGGTTTATTACCTGCGCGGGTATTCTTGCGGTCCTGCTGGTAAAGAAGTTTGCGCATGGCGGTTGGGCTGCAGCGATGATCATTGGAGCGATTGCATGCCTGTGCATCTACATCCGCAACCACTACCGTGATGCCAAGGATGCCATCCATGCGGTAGACCAGGTCTTCGCGAACCAGCCATTCGGCCCGCATGTCGGTCCGGTAGAGCCGGACCCGAACAACCAGACGGCGGTATTCATTGTCGGCTCGTCCCGAGGTGGCGGCTTGCACGCTTTGCTGTGGGTGCAAAGAATGTTCCCAGGTCACTTCAAGAACTTCATTTTCATCAACGCGCGCACCGTCGATTCGCACGCCTACGGTGGTGAGGGCGCTGTCGAGCAAATGCGCGCCGAGGCGAACGCGACACTCAAGTTTTTTGTCGACTTCTGCCATAGCCATGGCATGGCGTCCGCTGCATACCTCGGTTTCGGCACCGATGTGGTAGTGGAGGTAACCAAGTTGTGCGAAACCGTCAGCAAGGAATATCCGAATTCGATCTTCTTTACCAGTAAGCTGATTTTTGAACACGACAATTGGTTTACCCGACTGCTGCACAACCAGGCGGCATTGGCCATTCAGCGGCGTCTGCATTTCGAAAGCCTGCAGATGGTCATCCTGCCGATGAAGGTTTGAGTTGGTTTTAGGAAGTTTCAGATAGTCCCGTAGACCGTTTCTATCCCTTTTGAATCAATGGCTTAGTGTTTCGAACGGTCCCGTGGAGTTCCACGCCTTCCCGAAAAAATAGAGCCATGAATGGAGCCATGGAGTAAAATTGGCTATATTCATGGCTCTATGGTGGCAATCCATGGCTCTCAATCACACACAACTAAAGGCACTCAAGCCGAAGGACAAGCCCTACAAGGTGACAGACCGCGATGGGCTTTACGTCGAAGTCCTGCCGAGCGGCGTCATGACGTGGCGCTTTCAGTACTACCTGCACGGCAAGCGCGAGAAGGTGACCTTTGGGCGATATCCCGATATCGGACTGGCTGACGCGCGAAAGATGCGCGACGATGCCGCTGCCCAGGTGGCGATCGGCCAAAGCCCCGCGAAGGACAAGCAAGCGAAGAAGGCGGAACGACTGGCTGAGGCAGCGCGAGCCGAGACCTTCAGGATGTTAGCTGATAGATGGATTGCCGCCGAGATCGCTGGCCGCTCGGAGAGCTGGCAATACACAGTCAAGAACTGGCTTGACCTGGACATCTATCCGGCCATCGGCGACAAGGACACTCGGACGATCACGACGAAGGACATCGATGCGATCCTGACCAAGGTAGTGGCACGAGGGGCGATGAATAGTGCGGCGAAGATCCGCACCATTTGCGTCAAGGTGTTCCAGTTCGGTATGGATAATGACGCCCTTACCGATAATCCGGCCGCGAAAACGAAGCCGGTTAAGACGCCGGAGGCGGAGAGTCATCGAGCACTGAGCGTGAAAGAGATCCGTCCATTCTTGGAAGCGCTCGACGCGGTCGGTGCGCTCACGATCAACAAGCTCGCGATCCGGCTCCTGATGCTGACGCTGACGCGTAAGGATGAGCTGCGCCTGGCGAAGTGGAGCGAGTTCGATCTGGACGGCGGTGTATGGGGAATACCTGCACACCGCATGAAGATGCGTAACCCGCACCGCGTGTATTTGTCTCGGCAAGCGCTGGAAATACTGGAGCAGCTCAAGCCGCTTTCTCGCGGATCGGAGTTCGTCTTTCCGAACAATTCCACCATCTCCAAGCCCATCGGGCATACCACGCTCAATAACGTGATCGACCGGCTCGATATCGATGGAGCACGATTTGTTCCACACGGATTTCGTGCTACCGCGAGCAGTATCCTCAATGAGGCTAATTTTCGACATGATGTAATTGAGCGGCAGCTGGCTCACAAAGAGCCAAACAGGGTTAGGGCTGTCTATAACCAGGCTGAGTATGCGCACGAGAGGCGCGAGATGTTGCAGTGGTGGGCTGACTATATCGATACCTTGAAGAGCGGCTCCAACATCAGTCCTATAGAAGCCAGAATACGAGGCTAGGCTTGAGTCATGTCGGACTGACCGAAATGGGTCATTGGTGGATTCGCTGAAGGATATCCCATGTCATTGAAGCTTCCGTCTTGGGTGCAAGAAGATGTGCGAGATCTGTACACGGAGCTGTACCCGGCGCAGTATTCAGGTGATGAGGATAGGCGAGCCAGCGCGGTAAGATTAGTTACCGATGATCGAATGCGAGAAGTGTATGGGAGTGCCTATCTGAATCGGCGTTTTACGAAGCAGGGCTGGCGCATCTGGTTTGATGTGGCCCATAACATCAGGCCGGATGAGCTGCGTGCGGAGCGCGATCGCCTGAAGGAGTATGTTGAACTTGTAGGTCGGCTCGCACAAGCGCTGGAGGAAGCCGCGTCGATAATGGCTCAGATGGACGAACTAGGGGTCGCCGAAGCGCGTACCCCTTTGGAACTTTACGATCCATTAATTTTGCTTGAGGCTGCAGCCATTGATCCATCAGGTCAATTGTCAACCCTATTTGGCAATCGAATTAAGCCCAAACTTGATGCATTTCGGAATCTCGAAGTCGATCGCTACTTGCCCTCTGTTCCTCGTATGGTTGCCGTCCTGGCAGATAGGCTATCCGAGTACGAAAACGGTTTGAAGTGCCTAGGACCAAGTAGTGCCTACAAGGGCATAGAAGCTGCTCTCGCTAGCCGTCAACATTCACCCCTTGCCGAGTACGTTCGATGCTTTGACAAAACTATCGGCCTGTATGCATGGGAAATTGGAGGCAATGACTTTCAGTTTCCTCCCGATATTCTAGCTATCCAAGCGGCAGTCGCGTTAAATCTAAATATCGTCGACAAGAAGCAAATTGTTTCCGCACGAAAGCTTATCGTGCTTGGAATTAACTAGAGTGCGGAAAACTCGCCAAAAAAAGCAGCATGTGTTTTCCCTCCTGCTCCGAGCTGCATAACTAGATACTCCATTCATCCCGCGCCGTATCAGGCGGATTCATGGAGTTCATAAATGTCCGAATCGATTCACGCGCCTGGCCCCCTCTGGCGCCTTCCTGCAGTTGCCGCCCAAACCGGGTTATCAAAATCCGAAATTTATAGACGCATCAAAGCCGGATCATTTCCCAAGCCATTGAAACTTGGAGCTCGTGCAGTTGCTTGGCCTGCTGCAGAAATCGAAGCGTGGGTACGGGCTCTGATTCAGGGTGCTGCCAACTAAAGTCAACGAGTGCCTAGATCGTCAATAGTCAAGCCTGCAAATTCGAGCACTGAGCTAATTTAAGCTACCGGCCCCGCGTGGTTTTTCTCGATACATGTGCAATAACTTCCAGTATCGCTTTCAGTTCGGCGCGGTTATTGGGCTGTGCAAGCTTTTCTGCTAGCGCATCAATTTCCGCCCCACCCAACGTTGATTCCTGGGGCGGCTGTGTTCCATTGCTCGATAACGATTGCGCAAGACGATGGACCAGCTCTGCATTGAGGCTCCGCCCTGATCGTTCCGACGCTGCTTTCAGCTGCTCGTACAGTGAATGTGGCAATCTGAACTGGCTTCTATACATATCTTCCATGTCACTATGTTGACACTACGCAAGGTCAGTGTATAGTGTCTAAGTAGTGACAACATAGTGACATTAAGGAGGGGGTATGTCGAAAGACTGTGTCCGAATAACCGTGCGGATTCCAAAGAAATTGCACGAGGCGGCAGTTGAAATGGCGCAGAAGCAGGATCGAAGCCTGAACTGGCAAATCGTCAATTTAATGCAACAAGGAGCGCTTTCCCTGAAAGGGGAGTCTTCCGGTAGGCAGTCGCCAGCGGAGAAATCTTAAAGGCGTACTGGAAATGAAATCGGGGAGTGGCTGGCAGGCCGACTCCCCGATGGAATGCTTTTGCTTCACCGACCCGGCGGAACCGGGAGGCTGCGCCACAGGATGTGCAAGATCCGAGGCGCAATGGTATGTGCACGCTCATGAAAGGGAAAACATGCACAAGGCGAATGTTAACACTGAATCACCAAAAAACAAGAAAGACACTAGAGTAGACCCTCAAACCGTGGGGGAATCGACACCACCTGCTCCGTCTGTACCTCCAATTCCTTCTATCCCCCAGCGGCAAGCGCAGCACGTGCCGTTCTCATGGCTTTCCGATAAAGCGCAGGCGAACCCGATGGCGAAATTCGTGGCGCTTACGATGGATGTCTGCAATGGTGTCCGTACATGTCTGGACATCGTCAATTCCTGTGATCTTGAGCGTGATGCGGCGGAATGCGGCGAGACGAATGATGACGGGAGCCCGATTGTTCCTCTCCTCACCAGGGCGGACGCATCTTTCCTTCTTCGGCTCTCAATGGCATCAACGGAAATGCTGGGGGAGCTTGCGGAAAAAAAAATTGGGTGGTTCGAGTCACACGGAATCAAAATGAATGGAGGGCAATGACATGACCTCCAAGACGCAGAAAACCGCCTCCGATCTGGCGGCCGAGATCACCAGCCCGGCGACATACTTGGCATCGATTTTTGATCTGATGGCAAGTGCTGTTGAGGGCGCTGGCTCTCTTGACAGCAATCGACGCCAGAAAGAGCTAGGCAACCTTTTTACATTGATCGACTGCGCAGACCGCTACGTTGAGCGGATTGCCGACCTCTGCAAAGAGGCAAGGAAGGAGGGGGGGCAATGAGTGCCTCCAAGAGCAATTTCCCGAACGAGGTGGAAAACGCCGGCCTAGGCCATGGCGACATCGTGCGGATGGATGCTGAGCGGGCAAGGAGGTTCGCTCGGGAACTGAGCAAGTTATCCGATGAGGTTCACTCGCTGGGTAGTGCAGCAAGCCATTTTCCAACCATTTGCCTATCGCCTGGCGAAATGCAGCCGGCACTTACAGTCAGCGCCTTTGTCTCTGCGGTGGGAAAAAGGATTGATTTGCTCTCTGAGATGGTGGCTTGTGAAGAGGACCTTGATGAAACAGGTGGTGCGCAATGAAGCCTATCTATCTTGACTTGCCTGATCTGGCAAATGCGATCGCACTTGGCGAATCAACCATCAAACGCATGGTGCGCGAAGGAGAATTACCAAAGCCTCGGCAGCTTTCCGGACGGCGCGTAGCTTGGTTGGTGCGAGAGATCGAGGAATGGGCAGAGGGGCGACCGGTTTCTAACCTGCTCCCTCCGCCGAACACTGGCTCGCGGGCGCGTGCGGGTGATACTTAAGGAAGTATTGAAAGGTTAAATGTCTCGATACGGGGCATTATGCGGTTTGCCAAGCCTAGAGCGGCCACTCGAAAGCCGGACACCTTCGCCGGTTGGCTTGGCAATTTTTGAAGGGCGTGTTCGAAGGGACGTGCGATGACGATAAACACAGAGTTGCCGGATATTGACTTGCCGGAAGGCTATGTGATTTCAAAAAAAGGAGGCCGACCCAAAAAGATTACCCGCGATATTGCGGTGTATTTGGCAAGGGCTTGGAGGACTGAAATCGACCATAAGAAATTCCTTGCGGATCAGTGGATTATCGAAAAATTCAATTTAACAGATGATGCGGCCGTTCGGAATCGGGTGAAACTGGCCACGAAGTACCTTCGAGGAAAAGGAATCATGGTCTGCTTTCCCGATGGCGGCCTGGTTATTTTTGTGCCGGCCGAACAGCGGACGGAGGAGGCAAGTCTCGTCCTTGACTGCAAAGAGAATTCGCGGGGCTGGGCTTGGGCTCCAGGATTGGAGCAGGCAGTGGAAATCGAGGCCAATAAGAGTTTTGGAATTGAAGCTCCCTTGAATGTAGAGGAGGGAAATGCTCGGCCAAAATGGCAGTTTTTTACCCGGTAAAAAACCTTTTTTTACCGGGTAAATAATGGTTTTTTACCTTACGAAATAAGCGATAAAAAGCGAAATTTAGTGCACCAGCATTAGGAGGTGCACTGCATGAACGATCATCAAAAAAAGCCCGGCGTCAAATCAAAGACGCCACGCGAATTTCTCCCGATCGACCAGGAAACGCGCAGCCATGTCAGCACGGCATGCGCCGCTTTCCATCTCAACCGAAAGCAGGAAACCCTGCGCCTGTGGGCCTGCTTCCCGTCCACAGCTCCGAACAAGCTTACCCCTGTCCGCATCAATGGCCGCCTGGCATGGCCAGTGGAGGAAATTCGCCGGCTGCTGTCTGTTGGGGGTGGCAAGTGAAAAAGATGTCCCACAACATGATGCTAATGCCGCATAACAAGACTGCGGCAGACGTGATCCCGCAGTATTCAGACGTCAAGCAAACGCTTGGCCCTATTGGGAGCCCGTGCCCGGTGTGCGCGAGCTGCCAACAGGAGTTCACAGAAACGCGGCCTCCAAAGCTTGCTCTTCGAATCTATCCCCTCCAGCTCTCTGTCCCGGTCTCGTTCCTTTACCGCATCTGCGGATCGTGCACCAAGCTTTACCGCAAGGGCGGAAAGACGCGGGATGGCGTGCTTGCGGCTATCGAAAAATTTTTCATGGGTGAGCAATGATGTCACCCGGCCTGAGCGAAGCGGCAATCCGTGATGCGCTGACGTACATTCCGGCGGATGACCGGGATTTGTGGGTGCGGATCGGCATGGCCTTGAAGTCGGAATGTGGGGACGATGGATTTTCCATGTTCGAGGAATGGAGTGGGACGGCTGAAAACTTCGATCCCAAGGCGGCAAAGGCAAGTTGGAAAAGCTTCAAGACAACCGGTGGTGTCAGGCTTGGAACTCTGGTCGCAGAGGCGAAGAAGCGAGGGTTCGACCCGAAAAAGCATGCGCCGGCAGCACCATTGAGCGCAAAGGAAAAGGCTCGCTTGAATCGTGAGCGAATCGAGCGAGAGCGTGCCGAGGAAGCCGAGGCGGAGCGCAAGCGCGTTGAAGCAGCGGAAGACGCTCGGCGGCTTTGGTCGTCCGGTACTGAGTCGGGTGTCTCGGAATACCTAGTACGCAAGTCTGTCCAGGCGCACGGCGTGCGCTTTGCTGGTGGGGATCTGCTTATTCCCATGATCGATGCGGACGGCGAGGTATGGAACCTGCAGCGAATCCTAGCGGACGGGGCAAAGCGATTTTTGGCCGGCGGGCGTGTTTCCGGGTGCTTCCATGTCATCGGCAGCCCTGAGCATTCAGAATGGATTTTGATTGCTGAGGGCTACGCGACGGCGGCGGCCCTTCACCAGGCGTCAGGGCTGGCAGTTGTCGTTGCCTTCAATGCTGCAAACCTCAAGCATGTAGCCAAGGCGGTGCGCATGCTTTACCCGGCTGCGAAGTTGCTGCTTTGTGCCGACGATGACAGCGAAACGGAGAAGCGGACCGGAAAGAACCCTGGTGTAGTTGCGGCGCGTGACGCGGCCAAGGCGGTGCGGTCCGTCTGGTGCAAACCGGAAGGATTGCCCGCCGGCGGGACGGATTTTAATGATCTGGCCTGCGCTTCCGGAATTGACGCAGTCCGGGAGCAGATTTCCGCAGTAATTAGCGGCGCGGAGGCTGCAGGATCGAGCGCTGACGCAGAGAGGCAGAAAACCAAAGCCGCCGACAAGGGTGATTCAAAAAAACCGCCCAAAAAGGCTGGAAATGGCTCGGGCGGAAACGACAATTCAGGCAATCGTCCATTTTTTCACGTCGATGAGCGCGGCGTCTGGTATCACGGCTTCAGCCAGCATGGCGATCCGCTCTCGCCCCTCTGGATTTGCTCTCCACTTCGCGTTACCGCTGACACCAGTGACATCAACGACACGGGCTGCGGCTATCTGCTCGAATTCGAGGGGATGCGCGGAAGTGAGAAGCGGTGGGCGATGCCGGCAAACATGCTGGCCGGAGACGGAACGGCATATCGCTCAGCATTGCTCGATATGGGGTTGAAAATCGGGCCAAGTGCGCAAGCGCGAACGCTGCTGGGTGTTTATATCCAGACCCAGAAGCCGGATAAGTTCGTGCGTTGCACGGATCGAATCGGCTGGCATGACGATGTGTATGTGCTTCCTGATCGCACGATTGGTGAGGGTGAGGAACTGGTGATGTTCCAGTCTGCGGCCGGAAGTGCATCGCACTTCAAGCAGCGCGGCAGCCTGGACGAGTGGAAAAGCGAAGTGGCGGATCTCTGCCGGGGAAACTCTCGCCTGTTGTTTTGCGTAAGTGCGGCATTTGCTGCCCCGTTGCTGTATCACTCTGGCGTTGCATCTGGCGGCTTTCACATCTGGGGCGACAGCTCCAGCGGAAAATCTACTGCGTTCAAGGTGGCGGGCTCGGTGTACGGCGGCAAGGACTACGCCCGCAATTGGCGCATGACAGATAACGCGCTTGAGATTGTGGCTGCTCAGCATTCGGACGCTCTGCTTCTGCTCGATGAGATCGCCCAGGTTGACCCGAAGGTGGTAGGCGACACGGTCTATATGCTGGCCAACGAGAGCGGCAAGGGGCGTGCCACACAAGGTGCAGCTGCCCGGCGGACGTACACCTGGCGTGTGCTCTTTCTCTCTGACGGCGAAGTAAGTCTTGCCAATCACATGTCAGAGGCAGGCAAAGGCACTCGCGGTGGACACGATGTGCGCCTGGCGCATATCGCGGCAGATGCCGGCAAGGGGTTCGGCGTATATGAGGATTTGCATGATTTTGCTGATGGTGCAGCCTTGTCGAATCACCTGGTCAGGATGTCGCAACAGTATTACGGCGCCGCTGGCGTGGCATTTATCGAATGGGCAGTCTCCAAGGCGATGGACGGGACGCTGTCGCAGGGGCTGCGTAGCCGTGTGGAGCGATTGACCCGTGAGATGTGCCCGGAAGGTGCTCACGGCCAAGTGTCGCGTGTGGCATCCCGCTTTGCCCTGGTGGGCGTAGCTGGCGAGCTGGCCACCGGGGCTGGAATTACCGGGTGGGCGCAGGGAGAGGCGGTCGCCGCTGCGTGCGCGTGCTTTGAAGCATGGCTTGAAGGGCGTGGCGGTGCTGGCAACACTGAGCATACTGCCATCCTGCGGCAGGTAAGTGGCTTCTTCCAGGCCCATGGTGATTCGCGTTTTGTGTGGTGGCACAGGGCCTTAGATGACCGGAAGCCCAATGCCGTGAACAGGGCGGGATTCAAGCGGTTGCTCAAGGGCGGGGAGGAGGTGAATTCGGACGCAGATCACCACAAAGAATTTGGCGAGGCGGTGCATCCCGACGATTTCGGTGATGCGGAGGTTGAATACTTCGTGTTGCCTGAAGTATTTCGCAATGAGATCTGCAAAGGATTTAATCCGAAGACTGTTGCGCGACTGCTAATTGACTGCGGGTTTCTTGTTCCAGGGGGAACTCAGGAAAAACCAAGATCTGACCGCAGAGAGCGTCTCCCGGGTATCGGCATGGCTACATGTTATCGATTCAAGCCAGCAGTTGTCGCTGCCGAGACAGGGGCAAGGTGATCTCATGAGATCGGCGCTTCCAGAATATCGCGCACTGAAGAGTGGGGGCAGCATAGCGGCCCATGAAGACTCGGATCGGCTGCGCGCATGCCTTCGTTTCGTAGAGGGTAATCCAACTAAGGAAGATATTGCATGGGTTTCCAATGCGATGTCCACCTATCTCACCGGCTGTGGGCAGTTGCCACTGGAGCGGTGTCTTCATTTGCCGTCCACGCATGGAGGGTGGCTCCATTTTCAGCGGGATCTATGGCTATGCAAGGCTGCGGCGCTGATCTCGGCATCCGGAAGCTGGACAGGTGCACAGAAGCTCGCCCAGGAGTGGAACACATTCCTTTCCCGCGGTCCGTGGCAGGCCTGGCGGGATGAGGATTCACCGCCAGATTATGCGACTCCATTGAGCGAGGCCCTGTTTTATGCAAGCCGGTTCAATCGGTCGAGGAGTTTGGGCGCAAAGCAATTGCGGCGGATCGTGGGCCATGTGTTCAGCAAGGAAGGCGGTGAGTGCCATGACTGAGAAAAAGCATGAGCCGCGAATCAATGTCGAGGAATCGATGGTCTGGGTACGCATGCCTCGCGTGGTTCTCGAGGCGCTGGAGCGGATTGCGGCGCAGGAAGGCGGCTCGATAAGTCCGCATTCAATGCAGGTGCTTGAGCGCGTGGTGCGGGAGCAGCGTGAGCGCTGGATGCGAAGGTATGAGGTGCCGGAATTCACTCTGCGCACGGACAAATTTTCAAAGAGAAAAGTCCATAAAGGGCTGTGAAGATTAAGGCTAAGGAATGGCATTCCGCCACGCCGAATTTTTACAGGAGTCCATCACTATGGGCATTTTTGATTTTTCATCGATCAAACGGTCGGTGCGCAACTTCGAACAGAAGCTGGACGAGATCTCCAAGGAGATCCTAGAGCTGAAGAGCAAGCGTGAACGCATTCTGTCTGCTCCGGCAAACAAGGACGATGTGAAGGTCATGCTGAAAAACTGGGTTCATGCGTCTGGTGAGGGTTACCGCCAGTCCCTGCGCACCACACTTTCTGAATTTGTGCGCAATCCGCGCAACATGAGCCCGAGACGCTTATCTGACTTGGTATGCGTTTCTGGGGCTGCTCAACCTGGTGCTGATTCGCTACGTCCTCAGGATGTCGATCAGGCGCTGTGTGCCATCTTCGGGCCGCAGCTCATTAACGCGCTGTGTGAGCAGGTGGAGGCCATGGAGTGGCCTGAGCAGGGGCTGCCGCTCACTCTTAGAACGGCAGAGGCGGACAAGATCTTCGAGCGCATTGCACAGCTCGAGCAAGAGTATGAAGTTCTGACAAATGAAGCGGCAGAGGCCGGCATTAAATGGAGGCGTCAATGAGCACTATTTCTACGATTCGTGACGAGCAGGACACGACATTGCGCGGCATGACTGAGGCGCTGATTCACCGGATGTCTCCGGCATCGACGCTTACTGACAATGGCCGTCGCTTTCGCAGCATGACACTGATGGAAATGGCGCGTGAAGTCCTGTGGTTGAACGGCGTGGCAACGCGTGGCATGGACCGCATGCAATTGGCGTCGACCGCTCTCAATTACCGCTCTGGCGCCGGGATGTCCACGGTCAGTGATTTCCCCTCCCTGATGAGCAATGTGGCGAATAAGCGTTTGCGCCTTGCATACACGGAGAACCCGGGAACATACAGACTGTGGGCCCGCCGTGCTGAAGATGCGAAGAACTTCAAGCCGATCAGCGCAGTGAAGGTAGGTGCAATGCCTGATTTGCTCCAGGTGAAAGAGCACGGCGAATTCCAGTACGGATCGGTGAGCGATGGCGCGGAAACCTATTCCCTGTTGACGTATGGACGCATGATTGCGCTCACGCGTCAGGCGATGGTGAACGATGACCTGCGCGCCTTCGATGTAGCTGTATCGGCCTTTGGTGCTGCTGCTGCGCGCCTGGAGAACCGCACGGTATACGCACAACTTACTGGAAATGCGGCGCTGAGCGACGGTGTCTCCCTGTTTCACGCCGACCATTCCAACCTGGCTACTGGTGCTGGGTCCGCACTGCAACTCAGTGCTTTGTCTGCCGGCCGCACTGCGATGCGTCTGCAGAAAGGTGCCCAGGCTGAGGAGCTGAACATCACTCCTAGCTTCCTGATCGTGCCGGCTGCACTGGAGCAGACAGCCTATCAATTCACCAGTGCCAACTATGTCCCGGCATTGCCTGGCAGTGTGAATGAATTCCGTTCTGGTGGTCGTGCGGCGCTCACGCCCGTTGTGGAGCCTGTTCTCGACGGAAGCAGCTCTACAGCGTGGTACCTGGCAAGCAACAGCAGCCAGATCGATACGGTTGAGTATTGCTACCTCGAGGGCGCTGATGGTCCTGTGATCGAATCCCATATGGGAATCAGTGTCGATGGTATGACCCTGAAGTGCCGACTCGACTTCGCGGCCAAGTCAATTGACTATCGCGGCTTGTATAAGGCAGAAGGCGTCTAGTAAACGTCAAGTGTGCGGTACGGGCGAGAAGGAAGCCATAGCCCGTTCTGCGATTTCCTGTCCCATGGCTTCCACCTGTGTGGGCACAGCGGGCGCCGTCCTACACTGCGCATCAAGGGGGCCACAGATGCCTGGAGATGCGCGCCCTCCATATGCGGCGCATCGCTGTATCTGCCTAGTTATAGTTCCCCTTATCCCTCAACTATCCGTCCGAACCACGCCCTATCCGTCCGATGCCGCCCGGGTGGCGGCGCGTGAGGAAACTCATCCGCGCGCAAAAAGACGTATCCCTCTTTTGCAATAGGTGGTTCCAGAAAGGGGTGGATGCTGCTCGTGGCCGGCTGCCGTCCGCACTATGTTGTCCTTTGCGGACACGCTCAACGAAACTGCGGACAGTTTTTGCGGACAGTAAAACCCAGCATCCATGCGGGTTTGCGCCGAGTCATTGAGTTTGTCCGCACTGTACGCACAAAAAAACAAGGCATCCGGAGCTGACTATCTATCCATCTATCACCCGGGGTATTAGGTTCTTCCATGGGGTGGCCAGTACGGGTCGAAACGAGCGCGGGATTTCGCTAGTAGTTGGATGGGCAATTTGTTAATGATTCAGCTAATTGGCACTGTGAAGTTAAGTTGGCGGATGGTTGTGATCGGTGTGCGGATCGTTGTCCGGCTCGGGCCGGAAGGAAACTGCGGTGCGACAGTGCGGACGGATGGAAAAACCGCTGGAAACCAGTATGAACACTTGGTTTTGTTGTCCGCAATATATATATAAATTTATGTAGACAAAGTGCGTACAGAGTGAGGACGCATGAAGATGCGCTTCATTCTATGCTGGTTGACCACGGCAAGCCGCGCTGGCTGTGAATCTTGCCCTCGGATGTGGTGAAAGCTGCGCGGGTGGTTTCTCCGCGCCGCTCCTTCGCGCCGCCGGCGTGCTTTGCCGGACACCTTTCCATGATGAAAAGTCCGTCTTCTCTTGCGAGTATGGTTGTGAGGAGTGGCAGCCCTGCTGCTCCATAGTTATAGGAGAAAGACATGCTTCCAGTTTTATTGAGACTTGGCACCTCGGTCGGGTCGGCATTGGGTCGAGGTGTGGGGCGTAGCCTATTACGCGGGGCTCTCAGAAGTGGCGGCGGTGGAGGTGGAGGTGGGGCCGTCAGAATTACAGCAACCAGCAATTTTGATGAGGTGGCCAAGATGATTGGTGATCTCTCTGAGGATGTTGCTAGAAAGGCTGCAGCGCGCGCTGCAACGAGGACTGTTGAACAGGGACGCACGAAGATGAGCCGCGATATTCGCGCTGACTTTAATCTGCCTGCCTCAACGGTAAAGGACTCCCTCCAAGTCAATAAGGCGTCAGCCAGTAAGGGCTTGTCTGGTATCGAAGCGAGTCTTGAAGCATTGACCAGGCGCGGACGAAGTATGAATGTCATCCGCTTTGGTGCTAGGCAAACAAAGAAGGGGGTAACTGTTCAGATTCGCAAGGGCGGTGGGAGAAAGGTAGTTCGCAACGCGTTCATTGCGAATGATGGGAGGACAGTATTCCAGCGTGTTGGTAAGAAACGATTCCCAATTCGAGCGGTTCAAACTGTCGGCGTCTCACAGATGTTCAATACCCGTCGCATCAATGATGGTGTCGTGAGGATGATTGAAGAAAAGTACCCAGAGATTTTCGAGCGGGAGGCTAAGTTTTACCTGTCGAAATTTAACAAACATAGGGCCTAGTTATGACGGATGCGACAAGTGGAGTCGACGCAGTGGACGGCCCGCTGGATTTTAGCGGCACACCGGTAGAAGTCGGCTATCAGATATGGGATCTCATGTGTGAAGCTGCCGTGAGAATCGCAAGTAATGACTCGACTCCAAACGAGATTGCCCAACTCTACAGCGCGTTTTTGTGGGCGGCCATGTGTTCCTTGGCGGCTGAGTTTGGAAAGGAGCTGGCGGTGCGTATGGTCAACTCGTTGGCTGACGAGCTGGAAACCACAGACATTGGGTCATTGGAACGGGTGATGTAACGCTTCACTACGGCATTCCGCCGGGACCGGTCAAAGGGGGCGATTTCAAGTCGACCCCTTTTGCGCTCTCATTGCGCTCAAACGTCTGCGCGCCCACTCGGAGAAAGGCGACGTGGACGGTTTTCCTCGCCCCACTCGGCAAGTTCCACAGTCATGTTGCTTGTTTTGCAGCTTGCATCGGTGGCTCAAAATGCTCGACGGCATCACATTCCCCAGCACAATGCTTTCACGTGTACAATTCAAAACTATTAACAGACCTTCTTTACACATGGTGTAAAGAAGTACTTGATGATAGATGTAATCTGTCTTAAACTCTCAGTCAGAACACATGGATGTTGAATTCGACGATGAGGATCTGAGCCGCCTCGAAACCGATGCGCATTTCACTGCGGGATATGCGCAGGAAGTGGTGCGTGGATTCCGGAAACGCATGCAGCAGATCCGTGCTTTTTCAGATGAGCGCGACTTTTATGCGCTTAAATCGCTGTATTTCGAAAGGCTCAAAGGCGACCGCGATGGCCAGTCGTCTATCCGCCTCAATGCAAAGTGGCGGCTAGTTTTGGAAATTCGCGGAAACCATCCGTGCAAAGTTGTCGGCATCATCGAGATTGTTGATTACCACTAAGAAAATTGGAGAAATCATGACTGCGCGCGTGCCTGCTGAGGTATTTCCACCAGGCGAGTTCCTGCGTGAAGAGCTGGAAGCACGGGAGTGGAGCCAGCAAGAATTGGCTGATATTTTGGGACGTCCGCCGCGGTTAGTGAGTGAATTGATCTCTGGGAAGCGGGCAATTACGCCGGAGACCGCACTCGGTCTAGCAGAGGCTTTCGGAACGTCGCCCGAATACTGGATGAACTTGGAAAGTCAGTATCAACTGTCTAAGGTGAAGGCGTCTGACAATCAGGTAGCTCGTAAGGCGCGGCTATATAGTAAGTTTCCAATTCGCGAAATGCTTCGCCGTGGATGGATTCGTGCTAGCGAAAATGTAGAAGTGCTAGAAAAGCGCTGCTTAGACTTTTTCAACATTCCGGACATCGATGCACCGCCAGCGCTAACCCATTACGCTAAGAAAACGGACGTCGCAATGGATGCCACGCCATTACAGTTGGCGTGGCTCTTTCGCGTCCGGGCGATGGCCGCGCAGCAAGTACTACCACTTTACTCACGCGACAAGTTACTTGGAGCTGTAGATAAGCTCAAGGCGCTCTTGCTAGCGCCGGAAGAAACTCGCCACGTTCCACGGATATTGGCAGAGGCCGGTGTGCGCTTGGTGTTTGTTGAGCCGGTGGCCGGCTCGAAATTAGATGGTGCCTGCTTTTGGCTTGCCGACGACAAGCCAGTCATCGGAATGACGCTACGGTATGACCGCATTGATAATTTCTGGTTTGTGCTCCGTCATGAGATTGAACACGTGCTACGTGAAGACGGTAGACGGGAGGGCGAGCCAATCATTGACTCAGACTTGGGTGACGATAGCCAAACACTCACGGAGTGTGAGATGCGTGCCAATGCTGCCGGGGCTGATTTTTGCGTTCCCACTGACCAGCTAGAAAATTTTATTGCGCGCATCCAACCTTACTTCTCGGAGCAAAAGATCTTGGCGTTCGCACAGCGCATTAATGTCCATCCTGGCCTAGTGGTCGGACAGTTGCAGCGAAAGCTAAATCGTCATGATTTCCTGCGCAAGTACCAAGTGAAGGTGCGCGCATGTGTGATTCCATCTGGCGATGTGGACGGATGGGGTTCGTTTTCTGAATAACTCTTAGGAGGTTAAATGTCAGCGTATGCACATCAAGTAAAGGCTTATTTGGAGCGTTATCAGACCGAAATGGGGGGTGACGGCTTGATTGACCCGCACGAAGTCGCGGCGTGGGCTTACCGAAATGGACTGCACAAGCCTAATCTTAAAACGGTTATAGATGCAATCGCAGCTGACATCTCTCAAGTGTTTCGTGAGGAGTACCGCACCGACGAACTCGGGCAGCGATATCGGGCAAAACATGCAGTACGTTCCAAACAAGGAACTAAGACAATGTCCTTGTGGGCGGATATGGATGACGAACGCGCGCCGCGGGAGCACTTCGTGCGCTCATTTGCTCAGCGTCGCCAGCAAATTGTTGGTGACTGTTTTCAGCTGAAGACAGATGTGGACGTTTATAACGCCAAGGACCCTTCGCAGCAGCCTATTCAGATTCCTCTTGATTTCACTTATGACGTCGAGGAGCTCCAGTTGCCCTATAAAGGGAAAAAAGCCGCGTAAGGCGGGCCTGAGAAATCTGGGTCGAAGATTGGTGACGCATTAAGCAATGCGGCTATAAAGAGTGCGTATTTATCCCACCTTTTGTTCAGTGTTGGAGCAGATAAAAGATCGAGCATTACTTGAATACGGGTTTCGGCATTGTACTGTTTGCCTCGTGAACTGGAGCCATGGATGGAGCCATGCTGAATGAAAATTAACCTGAAGGCTAGGCACCATGCGCCATTCCGACGACTTTAGTCATCCTGCCGATGAAGGTCTGAGCTCTTCCGTCCCCGTCCAACGGCGTCACTGGGCGTATGAGCGCCGTTGGACCAAACACGCTTCAAGGTTGCGACCACGCCTGCTGCAGGCTTTCCAGTGTCGGAATGCATTGAATTACCGAGCTGGATTCGTGGGCGACTGATTTGATCGCACTCGCGAAGTCCTTCAATCCCGTACCGGTAGAAATAATCGCAACGCGCTCTCCTCGATGGATCAATCCCTCGTCCAGGGCGCGCAGCAAACCGGCGTACGCAGCGGCTGCCGCAGGTTCGGCAAAGACGCCGCTGCCTCGCGCAAGGCCGGGAATGGCGGCAAGGATTTCCTCGTCGCTCACCCTGATGAATGCACCCTCGGTTGACCGAACTGCCGACATGGCCTTGATACGGTCCCTTGGCAGCCCGGCCATCAAGCTGTCCGCGATGCCGCTGGTGCGTATCGGTGGCGCTGTGACCACATCGCCATCGTCCTTCCACACACGATACAAGTAATCGCTCCCTTCGGCCTGTACGCCGATCAGTCTCGGAATGCGATGAATCCATCCCAGTGCCTGCATATCTCGAAAACCCTTGTGCACGGCGCCCAGGATGCAGCCATCGCCTGCAGAAACAATGACTGCGTCGATCGCCTCGTTTTCATTGGCGAGTTGTTCGACGATTTCGTACACAACGGTCTTTTTCCCTTCCGTCATGAAGGGGTTGTAGCCGGTGCTTCGGTTGTACCAACCGAAATGTGCGCTTGCCGAAAGACAGAGTTCGAAAGCTTCGTCATAGCTGCCTTCTACCAGCACCACCTTTGCGCCATAGACGAGCAACTGCGCGACCTTTGCCGGTAGCACTGTTGCCGGTACAAAGATGACCGGCTTTGCATCGGATGCGGCACACATGCCGGCTAGCGCGGCCGCGGCGTTGCCGGTGCTGGCTGTTGCGATGGTTTGGATGCCAGCCGTACGCGCCATGGCCACTGCAAGGGCACTGGCCCGGTCTTTCAGTGACCCTGTCGGCTGCCGGCCTTCATCCTTTATCCATAACTCGCCAAGCTGCAGGTCGCGCGCGAGACGCTGCGCACGGTACAGCGGGGTGCTGCCCACCTGCAGCGCCGGCAAGCTTGCGGTTGCCGGTAACGGCAACAAGGATTTGAACCGCCACATGCCAGACTCCGCCGTGCTGGCGAGGTCATGCCGGATGCGCTCTCGCATGTAGTCATAGTCATAGACGACGTCCAGCACGCCTTCATTGCCATGCTTTGGGCAGACATATGCCAGGTCATCGGGGGCATGTAGTTCACCGCAAACGAGGCAGCGCAGGCCGAGAACATGCTTGGGAAGCGAGGGGAGAGGCATGCGTTGCCGCGTGGAGGAAGGAATCGGCATGGCTGCTAGCCCGGAAGTACCATGATCGCTTCAACGGCCACATTCGTGGAGCGCGGTAACGCAGTAGCACCCACTGCAGCGCGCGCGGGGTAGGGGGCATTGAAGCGGCGCTCCATGATCCGATTAACAAGGGGGAAATGCGTCAGGTCCGTCAGGTAGACGGTCAGTTTGACGATATTGTCAAGGTTGCCGCCTGCTGCAGTGGCGACTGCACTCAGATTGTCGAAAACTTGCTCGATTTCCGCTTCGATGCCTCCAGGAGCAACATCCATTGTTTCCGGCACGAGCGGCGCTTGCGCAGACAGGTAGACGGTTTGTCCGGCACGAATTGCCTGGGAGTAGGTACCAATCGCCTTGGGGGCTTTGTCGGTGTGGATCTGGGTTTTTTGCATGATGACTCCTTTCATAACTGCTTAGCAGGTTGGCGTAAGAACGTTGCCGTCGCCATAGGCTTCGCCCGGCGCAGCGGCATTTGACGTGAAGCGTGCAGGCGACAGCGCGTCCGAAGTGACGCCGAGATCGGCGAGCACCTGCGGTACTCTTTTTTCGGTGATAAGCGAATGGCAGCAGCGGGCCATCGCGGGAGCGGTCTGAATACCGTAGCCGCCTTGTCCGGCGAGCCAGAAAAAGCCTTTTGCGCCGGGGGCCCAACCGGCGACGGGTGTCCGGTCCGGCGCAAAGGTGCGGATCCCAGCCCATTTGCTGAGGACGCGCTTTACCGGGAGAGTAGTCATCGTCTCGATGCGATTCGCGATGACGGCTACGTCGTACTCTTCCGGAGCGACATCAGACGGAGGCACTGTCACTTCATCGCATGGCGATGCGAGCAAGCGCCCTGCGTCCGGCTTTACGTAAAACGACTCGGCGATATCGCCGAAATACGGCCATGATTGCGCTTCCGTGGGCGCGTCGAGCATGACGGCCGTGCGGCGTTGCGGAAGCAGTCCGACCGGCGTTACGCCAGCGAGTTTGGCCACTTCGTCGGCCCAGGCACCAGCCGCGTTGATGAGATAAGGCGCTACGAATATGCCGTTGGTCGTCTCTACGCGCCATGCACCTGCATGGTAAGTTGCGGAGATCATGTCGGCATTGACGATCAAATCTCCGGAGCGCTGCCGAAAGCCGCGAAGATATCCCTGATGAATGGCATGAACGTCGAGATCCTGTGCCTGCGGCTCAAGAACGCCGGCAACCCAGATATCCCTCGGCAGGCAAGGCAGCAATTTATGCAGGTCCTCACCATCAAACCAGCTGACCGTGTCGACCAGTTGGGACACAGCGACAAAGTGGGCGGCGAGCTTGGGCAATGTTGCCTGCGTTGATACAAACAGAGCACCACGCGGACTGACTAATGCATGCTCGGAAAAACCTTCAGGAGGGTTCTCGAAAAAGGTACGGCTGCCACGCGTCAGTGCGCGTACGGTGGCGTTTCCGTAGGTCTCCAGAAAAATCGCGGCGGAACGCCCGGTCGCGTGATAGCCAGGGTGCATCTCGCGTTCCAGCAGGACGACGTCTCCCTCTGCAGCGAGTTCATAAGCCGCCGATGCGCCCGCAATGCCGGCGCCGACGACGAGAAAATCACATTTCTTTACCATGTTGTAATGCTCTGCGTTGTGATGTTGAGCGGATCAGGTTGCTGTCGGAGAGAGTCGACGCTTGGTCATCACTCCGAACAGCAGCCAGTCGGCCAGCACGCCTGCTCCGAGGCCCCAGAAGGCAGCGCCGATCCCGAGAAAGGAGATGCCGGATGCCGTTACGAGGAACGCAATCAGCGCAGGTTCTCGCTTGGTGTCATTCGACATTGCCGTCCCCAGTCCTGTAGCGAGCGAGCCGAATAAGGCCAGGCCGGCAAGGGACGCAATCAGTGCCGCCGGCAAGGCAGAAAACAGGCTTGCAATCGTTGCGCCAAAGGAGCCGATCAGCAGATAAAACATCGCGCATGATGCGCCGGCGATATAGCGGCGTGCCGGTTCGGGATGCGCCTCGGGTCCCGTGCAAATAGCGGCAGTAATCGCGGCGAGATTGATTCCATGCGCACCGAATGGCGCCAGCAACAAGGAGGTGAGTCCGGTTGTGGTAATCAACGGATTGACCGGCGTCGAATAGCCCGCGGTGCGGAGCACGGCTATGCCTGGTGCATTCTGCGAGGCCATGGTGACGAAACAAAGTGGAATGCCCAATCCGATCAATGCCGACAGGGAGAAGTGTGGCGTTGTAAACAAGGGTGTCGCGAGGGTGGCAGAGAAGCCGCGAAAATCGAATTGATGCAGGCCGAGCGTTGCACTGAATCCCACCAGAAGCGTGATGACGATTGCATAGCGAGGCAACCACCGGCGACCGATCAGGTAAGCAAGGCACATCGGCAGAACCAATGCCGGAACCTGTTCGAGTGATGCAAATACACCTACGCCGAAGCGAAATAGAATGCCAGCCAGCATGGCGGCAATTACGCCAGTCGGCAGCCGTTCCATTATTTTCGAGAACAGGCCGCTGATGCCGAGCAGGGTGATCAGCATTGCGGAGAAAAGGTAAGCGCCGATGGCTTCCGCGTAGGTGTATTGTGTCAATCCGCTCACCAAGAGCGCGGCGCCAGGCGTCGACCACGCGGTGATCACCGGCGTCCGGAAGCGAAGACTGAGGATCAAGCCGGTCAGTCCGCTCCCGATCGAGATTGCCCATATCCAGGACGAGATCTGGCCTGGCGAGAGAAGACCAGTCTTTGCGGCCTGAAAAACGATCACCAGCGGCCCGGCATATGACACGGTAACAGCGATCAAGCCCGCAATAAGGGCCGATGTTGAGAAATCGTCTCTGAATGATTTTATGTTTATCATGGGCGATCAAGTTAAGTTGGCTCGGTGCATCATGCATGTGGCAAACACCGACGAATCGCGGATTTCACGCGGCATAGGGAACCGGAAAGAAATCGGGAATGGCATTGGCTGCCGCTTCATTAATGTCCTTCAGGATGGCGCGCGCGACAGCTAGGTCGAGTATGCCCATGCCAAACGGAGAGAAGATCCGTACGCGTGTCCGGTCTGGAAGCACGCGACCCTCGATCAGGTCGGCGGCATTTCCCGACACAAAGTTTCTCGATCCGACCTGCTGCTCCGTCAGATGCAGGGACGTTTGCGCTTTGAGGCAATGATCGATGTCATCAACAACGTTCTGTGCTGAGAGGACTACTTCTGGCGACAAGTCGCGCAAGGACATGTGCAGCACCGTCGGCGCGTGCCGGAACATGACGGGGTCTTTTACGTGCGGAGTTCCCGCTGATGTGGCGAACAGCACCATGTCCGACTGGGGAACGGCCCCGGCCAGGAAATCCACATCGGCATCGATCTTGAATGCCTCCCGGCATTTCTTGGCAAACGTCGCGCCACGTTGTTCGGAGGTGTCGACGACGCTCAGGCAACCGATCTTCCACCCGAGGCGTACAAGCAGTTCGATGCTTTGATAGGCGATCAGTCCACATCCGACAACGCACAGGCGGTTAATGCGGCCGGGAGTCGGATGCAGGTACTGCGCCCCCACTGCGGCCGACGCGGCGGTCCTGCCCGCGCTGATGACAGAGCCCTCCAGACAAGCGCGCGGATATCCGGTTTTCCGGTCGTTGATGATTAATACTGCCGATGCGCGATCGAGCCCATCCTCAATATTGTCCGGGAAGCTGGCAATCCATTTGATACCGGCAATAGGAGCCTGGTCTTCAAGCGAAGCAGGCAGCGCGATGATGCGATTCTTCTGTTCACTCGGAAAGCGCAGGAAATAACTGTCAGGGTTGAGCGCTAGTGCTTTCGAGTGGAGCACATAAGCCTCTTTCACCAGTTCGAAAATTTCCTGCGAATGGTTGTCCATCCATTCCTTGATTGCTGATGCGCCGATTATTTTGAAGCTGGGGGTTTTCATGATGTGTATTCGAAATCAATAGACATGACGGGCGTACTGCCGTACGCGGTTAACAATAAAAATCGGGAATGTCGGGGCTTTACGCAAGCGCGACTGCCAGCGGGGCATCGTTGAGTGGTGAAGGTCTTTCTGTGGCGACATCAGGGAAGCGTTGCTCAACCCACGTGTCGTCATAGACCGTATCGATGTAGCGATCCCCCATATCCGGCGATACGGCCACGACACATGCATCGTCCGGAATGATGTTTGCCATATGGGCGACTCCGGCGAGGACCGTGCCGGAAGAACCGCCGAGCAGGATGCCGCGCCGGGCAAGCCAGTGGCACATGGCCACCGCTTTGTGTTCTTCCACCATCACGATGTCGTCGAAGTCCGAATGCTTTCGGATCGCGGGAGGCTGGCTGGTTCCGAGTCCCGGAATATGTCGCTTCCCGGACGGGAAACCGAAGGTTACGGAGCCGACGCTATCGACAGCAATGATTCTTGTAGCGGGAGAATGTTCGCGCAGGTAGCGGCTTACTCCACCGAGGGTGCCGGTCGTTCCGGCGCCGACAAATACGTAGTCGGGTTGTGCGAACTGGCGCAGGATTTCCGCGCCGGTGGTGAAGTAGTGCGCTTCGACGTTGTTGATGTTCTCGTACTGGTTGGTCCACACGAGCTGGCAATCGGCTTCCAGCATCGACTTGATCAGCGCGATGCGCGTACCGAGAAATCCGCCATTGGCGTCGCGTTCACGCACGGTAATGAGCCGTGTGCCGTAGGCCTCGATGAGCCGCGCGGTTTGCGGCGAAATGTTGGGATCGGTGACGCAGATGAACGGATAACCTTTCACCGCGCACGCCATGCTCAGGGCCAGCCCGAGATTTCCGGAAGAGCTTTCAATGACGGTCATGCCCGGCTTGAGCGTTCCCTCCAGCTCCATCCGGCGCAACATGCGCAAGGCCGGCTTGATCTTGATGGAGCCCGTAATCGACAAGCCTTCGAGTTTGACGAATACCTTGTTCTTTGGGAGCAGGTCAGCGACTTCAAGAAAGACGTCGCCAAAGGTTAGTTCGAGTGGAGTTTTATAGATCATGTCACGCATACCCCATATAAAGATGAGCGCCTTGAAAGCGTTGTCAAGATAGCATTACAATGTCCGACGGCAAATGCACAGATCGTGTCGATTTTTGCGATACAGTTTTTTGCCGCTCACACTGGACTACATACATGAGTGTTTCTGAGGGACGCCGCACCAACCGATACAAGGAAATCGCAGCCAGACTGACGTCCCAGATTGATGCCGGTGTGTTCCTTCCTGATGAGCGCCTGCCTTCCGTGCGCAATCTCATGCAGCGGGAAAACGTCAGCGTAACCACGGCGCTGCGCGTGTTCCGTGCATTGGAAGAGAATGGCAGAGCGTATGCGCGTCACCGCTCCGGTTATTTCGTCCGGCCGCGCAATTCCGAAGCCGCCTGGACACCGCCGCGAGAGACGGCCGAGCGCCGGTTCGACGGTGTGCCGGTCGCCATCAACCATCTTGTGGTGGACATGCTGGAGACGTCCGCCGCGGCGAACATCCTGCCGCTCGGATCTGCCGTCCTTGACCGCCTGCTCATTCCCCAGAGCCAGTTGAGCCGCATCCTGATATCGATTGCCAAACGAGAAGCGGACAAGAGTGCGTGCTATACGCCCCCTCCCGGTTTGTTTGAGCTGCGATGCGGTATTGCGCGCCTCATGGGGGATCGTGGCGTGCTCTGCGGCCCTGACGACATCATCATCACTGCCGGCGATGGCGCGGCCATCGAATGTGCCCTACGTATCATTGCCCGTCCGGGCGACAGCATCGCCATCGAGACACCGACTTATTTCGGCATTCTGCAGGCGATCGAAGCGGCAGGGATGAAGGCGGTGGAGATTCCAACGGATCCCGCGACTGGAATCGACGTCGAGCAGCTCGAGCTTGCAGTGCAGTCGCAGAAGATTGCTGCCGTGCTCCTCAATCCGACCTTGCAGAATCCGCTTGGCTTCACCATGCCAGCCGCTCACCGCGAGCGCGTGGTGGAAATGCTTGCCAAAGCCCGCGTGCCGCTGATTGAGGACGATGTGTTCCATGACCTGCATACGGGACAACGCCAGCTCAGTGCGATGAAGAGTTTCGACAAGGACGGGATGGTGCTCTACTGTTCGTCCTTTTCCAAGGTGCTGACCCCCGGATATCGGGTGGGCTGGTGTTTGCCAGGCCGTTATCGCCGGCAGATGATGACCGATTTCCTCGGACGCAATCTTTCGATCAGCAGCCTGCCGCAACTTGTGCTGGCGGAATTCCTGCGCAAGGATTATTACGAACACCACACCGCAAAATTGCGGGACATGTTCTCTCTGTATCCATCGAAAGTGGATGCATTGATCAAGAAGCACTTCCCGAAAGACACGCGCGTCAGCCAGCCGGAGGGCGGCTTCGTATACTGGATTGAACTTGCGTCGCCGATCAGCATTGCTGCGCTGTACTCTGCAGCACTCGCGGATGGGATCTCGATCGCGCCCGGCCCCATCTTTTTTGCTTCAGGCAGTGCGAATACGACTTTCCGTATCTGTATCGGCCGTCAGTGGACGGCGAAGATCGAACAGGCGATTGCCAATATCGGCAGGCTTTGCGGGATGTTGATCGCTTCAGATTAAAAGGCGGAATCCTTCCGGTCCGCGCTGATGCGCATCAGCTATTACGGGTTGTATCGTGTTGTACGATGCGCAGGTACCAGAGCAGACCGGCGGCAACGAGGCCCAGGCTTGCGCTGTTCCCCATCCAGAATCCTGCCGCACCCTGCAATATCGGCGGGCTGATCCCGAAAGGATCAAGGCCCAGGATATAACCGCCACCCAGGCCGATTCCCCATAGCGCCACGGCATACATGAGGGTCGGCACGACGGCAACCTTATACGCACGCAACACAAATGCCGTTGTTACCTGGATTGAATCGAACAGCTGGTAAAACGCAATAAACACGAACAACGGCAATGCCGCAGCAATGATTTCGCCATTTGGCGTATAGGCGCGCACGATAAACTCCCGCATGAGCCATACGACGCAGCCGATCGTGACGGACAGGATGGCAGCCAGTCGGATGCCGGCAAAACCAATCTGCTTTGCAGCCTCCAATTGCTGTGCACCAATGGACTGCGCGACGAGCGTGCCGGTCGCGCTGGCAATCGCCAATGGCAGCATGTAGAGCACTGTGCCGAAGTTGGCCGTGATCTGGTGCCCCGCAACGACCGTATCGCCAAGCCGTGCAATGAAGAGCGCCATGAACGCAAACGCCGTGACTTCGATCAGGTAGCTCATTCCCATTGGAATGCCTAACTTGAGCAGATCGCGTAGCGAAGCCCATTTTGGAGCAACGAAACCGCTGCCAAACAACCGGAATATCCGGTATGACGAATCCTTGCGAAGAATAGTGGCGCTGGTCAGCAACATGACCCAGGCGATGATCGCCGTTGCGACTGCGCAGCCGGGCCCGCCCATTGCAGGGATGCCCAATCCGCCAAAAATAAAGAGGGCATTCAACGGCAACTTCATGAGCAGCGCTGTGATTTGCAACATCATCACCATCTTAGGCCGACCGATGGCCGTATTCAGCGACGCGTAGATGCGGAATCCAAGCGTGGCGGGAAGCGCCAGGCCCAAAGTGCGCAGATAAAGTGTCGCCTTCTCGTTCAATTCGGGCGACGCATGCGCAAGCGACAGCAGCGGTTGGGGAAACAGGAGGACAAGGCAGCCGGCAACCGTCAGGAACAGCGCCAGCCATGCACCCTGCTTGAGCTCTGCCCCAATGTCGCTATAGCGCTCTGCGCCATACATCTGGCCGATGATGGGGCCGAGTGCTGCCAGCACGCCGTTCAGCCCAACGAAAATGCTGATGTAGATCGAGGAACCCAGTGCGAGCGCGGCAAGGTCTGTCGCGGAAAAACGCGAGGTCATGGCGGTATCGATTACGCCATTGGCGATGACCGCCAGTTGGCCGATCAGGATCGGCCATGCCAGTGCAGCAATCTGTAATGTGGGCTTGGGGGAGTCGTTCAATTCAGCCGCTGGTAAAGGCGATATCGTTCATGGCGATCCGATGGGCGGCGTCCTTCCCACAGCAGGCGCCATTTTTCTTTGGATTGCCGAAGCACTTCTGAATCATCCTTTCCGCGCCGGCTGTCTTGCAACAACAGGAAATCACACTTGCCGCCGTCGAAGCGCGAAAACGGTACACCACCGAAGTACGCGAACGATGCCCTCTGTGCGGGAGCAACATTGGTATCGACGCAATATTGGCCGTCCGGTAGCTTCTCAGCAAGTTGACGTGCGACGCCGGCGTAACTCTTTCCGTAATTAATCCATGGCAGCCAGAGCGTCATCAGCAGTACCCAGCACAGGATGACACCGCCGGATGACAGTACTACGGCGCGCCACAGGACGGACGGTCGACGCGAGACGCGCCAATGCACGAGCACCACCCAGCCGACGGAAGCAAGTACTGCCGTCATAAATGCAATCGGACTGAATTCCGGCTTGAACCCGGGCGCAAGCTTGAACGCATTTTTCGCAAGTTGTGCCGGCCAGCCTGTCTGTTTCGCAATCCATCCGAGCCAGATGAAGGCGGCAGTGGAGCTGAGCGTCATCACCGAGAACCAATCAACGCCATTGATTGCGCCACGTTTCATGGTAGGCAACCCGAAAGCCGCCAGGATCGCCAGCGCTGGAAGCAGCGGCAACAGCACCGCTTCATCTGTCCTTGCATGAAAGAGTGCAAGCAAGGTGCTCACAATGACAAAGGTGAGGGGCAGGATGACATGCGGCTCCTGAAACTGGCGGCGCCATGCGTAAACCGCCCAGCCGGCAAACGGCCATGCCGGCCACGTAAACCAGATGCCATTCTTTAACAGGTGTTTCAGTGACGACCAGGATGGAATACCGATTTCGCGATAGTTCCAAAGCATCCACGCATCAAAGGGCGAACTGTTGAACGGGCGAACCATGCGGCTTGCCAACAGCCATGAACTGGCGATGAGTAGTGCAATCGGCAAGGAGATCAACATCAGCCGCAGCGCAAGAGGACGCGCGAGCAACAGTGACAGCACAAGCAAGCCAAGAAGCAGTGCGAGCGGGACAACCCAGCCACGCGTCAGGATCAGCAGACCGAGAGCCAGCCCCAGAAGGGTGGCAGAACGCCAGGAGTGCGACTCGAACAGGCGTGTCGCTGTATAGAGCGACAGTGCAACAAGTGATACTTGCAGTGCCTCCGCGCTCGTGCTGTGGCTGTGCAGAAGCAGGCCGAGGCAACCGAGGTAGATCAGCAGGGCACCATCGGCCAGCGTGCGCCCATAGTCGCTGACTTCCGGTTGGCCGCCAAAAGCTAGTCGCAGAGGCTGTGCTTCGGGCTTGCGGCCAAGCAGGTAAGTGGTATACCAAACCGCCATCGAGCCGAGCAGAAAGAACACGACAGTCGCAATGCGGGCAGCCAGTGGTTCGCCCAGCAGCCATCCGAACAGCTTGATGCAGAGCGCGCCGATCCAGAACACGAGCGGCCCTTCCTCGGCAGCCGGCAATCCGACGATATGCGGCCACAGCCAGTCCTCCATGGTGCCATTCGCCATGGTCCACATGATGCCGAAGCCGGCAGCATCGTCCGGTTTCCATGGGTCGCGACCGAACAGGCCGGGAAGGATGTACAACAGGCAGAGGGCAAATAACACCCAGCGTGGAAGCGCATGCGTTGCGGAGGCAGGAAGTCGGACGGGCTTCATGTCGGGGGTGGGACAGGATTTGTTCTTATTGAGTTCGGCGATATTGTGCCGGAAAAGCATCTGGCACGCCGCTGGCGGAAATAAAAAAGGCAGCCGAAGCTGCCTTTTTGAAACGGTGCAACAGAATCAGCCCGCTGCAGCAGTCTTGGAGCCACGGGTGCCGAACTTCTGGCGGAATTTCTCCACACGGCCGGCGGTGTCGACAATCTTGTGCTTGCCGGTGTAGAACGGGTGCGATTCAGCGGTAACTTCCAGCTTCACCAGCGGATAGTCCTTGCCTTCGAAATTGATGGTTTCGCGGGTCTGGATCGTGGAACGGCTGATGAATTTGAAGTCGTTGGACATGTCTTGGAAAACGACTTCGCGATAATCGGGGTGAATGCCTTCTTTCATATTTTCCTCTTGATAGTTTGGTAGCCAATCGGCACTTCGTCGGTCCAACAGCTTCTTGACCCGATTGCCGGTCACTTGCCCGGTGAAAACCGGAAATTATACAAGAAAATCAGTCGCCTCCGCTAATGTTGCTTTGAATGCAAAAGGCGCACCTTGGTGCGCCTTTTGCAGTTATCGCTTATTGCCGGACAAAATTAGCTGCCGCCACGACGCATCAGCTCAAAGAACTCGGCATTGTTCTTCGTGGACTTCATCTTGTCGAGGATAAACTCCATCGCCTCGATCTCGTCCATGCCGTACAACAGTTTGCGCAGGATCCAGATCTTCTGGAGCTGGTCTGGCTTGATCAGCAACTCCTCGCGACGGGTGCCGGACTTGTTGAGATTGATTGCCGGGTACACACGTTTTTCTGCCAGGCGACGCTCCAGGTGCACTTCCATATTGCCCGTGCCCTTGAATTCTTCGTAAATCACGTCGTCCATGCGGCTGCCGGTTTCAATCAGCGCGGTCGCAATGATGGTCAGCGATCCGCCTTCCTCCACATTGCGCGCGGCACCGAAGAAGCGCTTCGGACGTTGCAGTGCGTTCGCATCCACACCACCGGTCAGTACCTTGCCCGACGCGGGGATCACGGTGTTGTAAGCGCGTGCCAGGCGCGTAATCGAGTCCAGCAGGATCACGACATCACGCTTCATTTCGACCAGCCGCTTGGCCTTTTCCAGCACCATTTCCGCCACTTGAACGTGGCGGGTTGCCGGTTCGTCGAAGGTCGAGGCGACGACTTCGCCGCGCACCGAGCGCTGCATTTCCGTCACTTCCTCGGGGCGTTCGTCGATCAGCAGCACGATCAGGGTCGTGTCCGGATGATTGGTCGTGATCGAATGCGCGATATGCTGCAGCATCACGGTTTTACCGGACTTCGGCGACGCCACGAGCAAGCCGCGCTGGCCCTTGCCGATCGGCGCGATCATGTCAATGATCCGGCCGGTGATGTTCTCTTCGCCGCGCATTTCGCGTTCGAGATGCAACAGCTTGTTCGGGTGCAGCGGCGTCAGGTTTTCGAACAGGATGCGATGCTTGGAGGCCTCCGGCGGTTCTCCGTTGACCTTGTCCACCTTCACTAATGCAAAGTAGCGCTCCCCGTCTTTCGGCGTACGCACTTCACCTTCGATCGAATCGCCGGTATGCAGATTGAAGCGGCGGATTTGCGAGGGTGAGATATAAATGTCATCGGTTGACGCCATGTAGCTGGCATCGGGCGAGCGCAGGAAGCCGAAACCGTCCGGCAGCACTTCGAGGGCGCCGTCGCCGAAAATCTGTTCGCCAGCCTTTGCGCGTTTCTTCAGGATCGCAAACATCAGTTCCTGTTTGCGCAGGCGGGCGGCGTTGTCGATCTCCAGACTGATCGCCATGTCGAGCAGTGCCGAAACATGGAGCTGCTTGAGTTCAGATAAATGCATAGTGAGTGTCCCGTGATGGGAATAGTAAGGTGGGGGAGGGAACTACGAGGGTGGAAAAAGCTAAATATAAAAGCGGCGGTGCGAGTGCACCGCCGCGCTGGCATTAGATATTGCTGTCAATGAACGAGGTCAACTGGCCTTTTGCCATTGCACCGACTTTCTGTGCCGCGGGGACGCCGTTCTTGAACAGGATCAGCGTCGGGATGCCGCGGATGCCGAACTTGGCCGGGATCGCCTGATTGGCATCGACGTCCATCTTTGCAATCTGCAGCTTGCCGTCATACTCCTTGGCGACCTCCTCAAGGATGGGAGCGATCATTTTGCACGGACCGCACCATTCGGCCCAGAAGTCGACCAGAACAGGCTTGTCGGATTTCAGAACGTCCGAATCAAAGGAGGCATCAGTGATGTATTTAATATTTTCGCTCATGGTTTCCTCTGTGAGAGGGCAATAAAAAGGAATCTGGTTTAAGGCGCCTGCGGACTTGCTGGTCTTGCTCAATCCTCCGGACGGGTTGTCCGGGATTGCAGTAAGCAAGTGGAGACGTCGTGCGCGAGTTCAAGGGTATTACGGGAGCGGCAAGACGCAATGCGGCGGGATGTTGGTAAATCATAACCCATTTTCGTGAAAAGTGTAGTCTGCCGGCCTTTTTTTTGCCCTGACTCGCATAAAATGCCTGACAAGTCAGGAACGACCGGCTTTACGCTATATTCCGCTGCCTGAACCACCCCGTCTTTTTTGAGTCCTCATGCTGCACAGGCCCTTATTAATTCCGCCATCCGCCGTATTCTGGGACGACGTGGCGCGCACTTTGCTCGAGGACGGTCCGCTTGAGCGCGTCGACCCGGCCCTGCAGAACTTCTCCGGCGTACGTGTCGTCGTACCAAGTTTTGTCCATGCGCAACATCTGAAGACGGCACTCGCTTCGCGGTTGCAGAAGGCGTTCATCCCACCACGGATTACGACCCTATCGGCATGGCTGGCGATGCTGCCCCCCGAGGATGGAACATTCGCCTCCCATAGCGAACGCATGATGTCCCTGTATGCGGAGTTGCGCCAGCATGGCTGGCTGAAAAAGCTCTTTTCCGCACGCCGCAATACTGATCTCCTTCCGCTGGCCCAGGTACTTCTGACGCTATTTGACGAGCTGACAGAGGCGCTGTTGCCTTCGATGCAGCTTTCTCCCGAGGCTGCCGAGGAGCGCTGGCAAGCAGCGCTCGAACAATTGCCACCGCCCGTGCGTACGCTGCTTTCTGACGAGGCCCAACTGGTCTGGTCGCTCTGGAAGAG
This sequence comes from Noviherbaspirillum sp., assembly GCA_035654275.1. Taxonomy (GTDB): domain Bacteria; phylum Pseudomonadota; class Gammaproteobacteria; order Burkholderiales; family Burkholderiaceae_D; genus Noviherbaspirillum. Next base: position 16,044 of record DASRXG010000010.1, on the reverse strand, counting down.
CCAGCTCGGAAAGAATGATCCTGTCGCCACTTGTTTCGGACAGATGATGCGCCTCGCCGATAGGGCGGATACTCCGTTGATCTGGATAAATTCAATAGATTCCACGGCATTGCAAACTGCCTTCCTGAAGGCTTACGGTGAGCGGCAGGATGTATTGCCCATCACGCTCGACTGGCATGCGCCATCGGTCGCCGGCGCGTTTGCCAGGGCCTGGACGGAAATGTTGGACGAGGACGGGCGCGACGCCTACTTCGCGCATGCGCCGGTGGACGATACCTTGCCATCCAGGTTATCGCTACGAGCCGCCGGCAGTCTCGAAGAGGAGGCGCAGCGCGGGGCGCAAACGGTAATAGACTGGCTCCGTGGTGGCAAGAAGAGAGTCGCCATTATTGCCCAGGACCGTGTTGTTGCACGCCGTATCCGGGCATTGCTGGAGCGCGCGCAGGTATTTGTCGCGGACGAAACCGGCTGGAAGCTCTCCACGACGCGCACGGCAGCGGCGATCGCAGCACTGCTCGACGTGGTCGGTACGCGCGCCGATACCATCGCATTGCTCGACCTGCTGAAATCGCCTTTCCTGTGTGCGCATATTCCCGACAAGGACATGCGCGTGATGGAAATCGAACATGGGCTGCGACGCTTCAATGTCCTGGGTGGGTGGGAAGCGGCGGAAGCAGCCCTTTCGGATGCCCCACATGCACGGGACTTCCTGAGCCTGGTCGCCGAACAGGCGAAACGCTTCACTGGACGCAAAAGCCTGCCGGAGTGGGGCGCCGTTACCAATGCGGCACTGGAGGCGCTTGGGATGCACGCTGCACTGGAGGCTGACGCAGCCGGTGTACAGGTAACCACATTACTCGACACGCTGATGCAGGATTGCGATGGAATGTCCCAGCCGTTTTCATTCTCTGAATGGCGGGCATTCCTCAGTCTGCAGCTGGAGCTGACTCCGTTCGTGCCAGAGGAGGCCGACCGGCGGGTCGTGATGCTCCAATTGAATGGCGCGCGGCTGCGCAGTTTCGACGCGGTCCTGATGGTCGGTGCCGATGCCGACCATTTGCCTTCGCAGTCGGCGGAAACGCTGTTCTTCGCAAACGCTGTGCGGCGCGAGCTTGGACTGGCGACACGTGAAACGAGCCAGCGCGTACAGATGCGGGATTTCACAGAACTCTTGAGCGCGAATCCGGAAGTGGTGTTGTCATGGCAGGCGCACAAGGATGGTGAGCCGAATCCCGTCAGCACATGGATCCAGCGCCTGCAGCTGACGCTGGAACATGCAGGACAGACGACGTTGCCGGAGCATCAGGCTGACATCGCGCCGCAGTCCTTGCGCCCGGCACCCCTTTCGATGCCAGCACCTTCGGCACCGCAACTCTTGCCGCGTCGGCTTTCTGCCAGCGGTTACAACAGTCTCGTTGCATGCCCATATCAATTCTTTGCAACGCGCATGTTGAGACTGGACGGACTGGATGAGTTGTCCGACATGCCGGAGAAACGCGATTATGGCGACTGGCTTCACGCGATCCTGAAGACGTATCACGAAACCGTGCGTGACCAAAGGATCGGGCTGGAGCGTCGAGAAGGTCTATTGCGCGAAATTTCGGAAAAAGTTTTCCGCCATACGCTCGACCAGAGCGCTGCCGCGCTCGGTTACTACGCCCGGTGGCAGAAAGTGATCCCGGCCTATCTCGATTGGGCCAACGAGCGGGAAAGCAAGGGCTGGCATTTCGTCCATGGCGAACAATGGTTTGAGAAGACATTGTCATGGCCGGGCGGACAGATCACATTGCATGGATGTGTCGATCGCATCGACGAAAATGATTCCGGTGAGCGCGCGGTGCTTGACTACAAGACCAAACCGCTTCAAGCCTTGCGCGACAAATTGAAAGAAGCGGAAGACCATCAGCTCGCCTTTTATGGTGTGCTCTCCGACCTTCCAGTTGCGGCTGGTCATTTCGTCGCACTCGAAGCGAGCCGCGAACAGACCGGTGACGTTGAGGCGAAGAATTACACCGCATGGCAGCAAATGCTCGAACAGCAGATCGTGAACAACATTCGTGCAATCGGACAGGGGGCGCCGTTGCCCGCGACAGGTATCGAGCCGATATGTGTCTATTGCGAAGTGCGCGGCCTGTGCCGTAAGGGAGCGTGGTAATGCTGGAACAGCTTTCTCCCAGAGCATACGAGGCAAACGGCGAAGCGGTCGATGCCATGCAGTTTACCCGGCTTGCTTGCGATCCTGCTCGGTCCGTCGTCGTCGAGGCGTGTGCCGGCAGCGGCAAGACCTGGCTGCTGGTAGCACGCATGCTGCGCCTGCTGCTCGCGGGTGCCGAACCTGCCGAAATGCTGGCAATTACGTTCACCCGCAAGGCGGCGCAGGAGATGCGCGAGCGGTTGCTTCACTTGCTGCACGATCTTGCATTGCAGCCGGAAGAGGTTGTTTGCAACTTGCTGCTCGAGCGTGGCATCGGCGAGCAAGAGCTGCCACGCATGTTGCCTGCCGCTCGCAGGCTGTATGAGCGGGTGCTGGCAAGTCCGCAAGGCCTCTCGATCGACACTTTTCATAGCTGGTTCGCCCGCCTGGTGCAAATCGCTCCACTAACTTCGGGTGTGCCGCACGGTTACACCCTCACTGAGTCTGCCGGCGAACTCACGATGGAGGCGTACGGTCGCTTCATGCAGTCGCTGAACGAGGAAGAGGGGCGCGACGCAAGGGGGGCATTGTCGCTGCTTTATGAAATGATCGGCGACTCAAACACGAAGAAACTGCTCAATGCCTTCGTCGACAAACGTGCGGAATGGTGGGCGGCAACGATGCAGGGCGGTGACGTGCCATTGAAAGCGCTGCATCAGCTTTGCGGGCAGGACGGCATTATCGATGCGCGGCTCTCATTGTGGGATGACGAAGCCTTGTGTGTCCGGCTGATGCAAATGGCTGCGCTGCTCGGACAAGGAGCAAAGCGCAACCAGGAGCGTGCCGTCGCCATCGAAAGCGCGTTGGCTGCAGGCCCCGGTCTGGAACATTTCGAGGCATTGCTTGCACAGTTTCGCGACGACAAAGGCGCGCCGAAGGGAAATGACCATCGGCGGGGCAAGCTGCTCACGGCAATCGAAAAGAAGCATGGCCCGCAAGGGGTGACCATTTTCGAAGACGAGTTTGCCGCCATCGGTGGGGCATTATTGTGCCTGCGGGCCCGCAGCTTTGAGCATCATGTGCTTGCGCTCAATGATGCACTGTTCAAGGCTGGTTCGGCGTTGCTGGAGCAATATCAGGCCGTCAAGGCCGAGCAGCGCGTATTCGACTTCAGCGATCTCGAATGGCATGCATACCGGCTGCTGATGGACGAGAACCATGCTGCGTATCTGCAGAGCCGACTGGATGCGCGCTACAAGCATATCCTGCTCGACGAATTTCAGGATACCAATCCTCTGCAATGGAGCATCGTGCGTGCGTGGCTCAATGCCTATGGCGAAGATGCGCAGAAACCCAGCGTGTTCGTGGTCGGCGATCCGAAGCAATCGATTTATCGCTTCCGGCGCGCTGAACCGCGGGTATTCGAAGCCGCCCGAGAGATGCTCGCAGCGCTTGGTGCCGATGTGCTGCGCACCAATCAAACGCGGCGCAATGCTGCTGCCATCGTCGGGGCACTCAATCGAAGTTTCGTTGGAAACCCGATCTTTGCGCCACAGACCACGCTGGGCTCGGAGGGCGGCGTCGTCTGGCGCTTGCCCTTGATCCGCAGTGCACAGGAAGAAAAGACGGAGATTGACGGCTTCGCTTTGCGCGATCCTTTGACGACGCCGCGCGAAGAAGAGGAGGACGCGCGGCGTGTTGACGAGGGCCGGGTAGTGGCCCAAGCAATATTGACGGCGATGCGTGAACTGTCGTCGCGCAGTGGGCGCGAGGCTGCATGGTCTGATGTGATGTTGCTCGTGAAAAAGCGCAAGTATTTGTCCGCCTATGAGAGTGCATTGCGCGACGCCGGCATTCCCTTCATTTCGGACAAGCGTGGCGGATTGCTGGAATCGCTGGAAGTCGCCGACCTAATTGCACTTTTGAACTTCCTGATTACACCAGGCGACAATCGATCGCTCGCCCACGTGTTGAAGTCGCCGATCTTCGGCGCCGATGACCTCGACCTGATCACGCTGGCAAGTCGTACCGAGCAGACATGGTGGCTGCGGATGCAGGCCTGTAGCGCGGATGGTGCCTCACCTGCACTTCGCCGTGCCGTCACGCTATTGCGAGACTGGCTGGACGTGGCGCCACGTCTGCCAGTGCACGACCTTCTTGATCGCATCCTGCACCAGGGACAATTGGTAGCGCGTTATGCGCAGGCGGCGCAGCCGGTGGTTCGCGCGCAAGTGCTCGGCAATATCGATGCGTTTACCGAATTGGCGCTGAATCTCGATGCGGGTCGTTATCCGAGCCTGCCAAAGTTCATTGATGCATTGCGGACGCTGAAGAAGGGCGCCGATAACGAGGCGCCGGATGAAGCGGCGGTGGACGCATCGGTCGATGCAGTCCGCATCCTGACCATCCACAGCGCGAAGGGCCTGGAAGCGCCGATCGTGGTGCTGGTGGACGCGAATCACAGTGAACCGGCGCGGGATGATTGCGGCATTCTGTGCGACTGGCCGCAGGATGCCGATGCACCCACGCACTTCTCCTGCTTCGGGCGCAAACAGGAACGCGGTGCCGCGCGCGATGCGCTATTCGCGGCAGAAGATCGATTCCGGGAGCAGGAAGACTGGAACCTGCTGTATGTTGCTGCCACGCGCGCGAAAGAAGTCCTGGTTGTCAGCGGCGTTGCTGGCACGCGCGGTGCACAAGCGGACGGCACGATTGAAGGAAGCTGGTATCACCGCCTGCATGTCGTTCCAGAATGGGAGGGAGCGACCATCGCTGAGCCGGTTGTTCGCGCGACGGAGGCCTTTGCGGAATTCAGTATCCCGATCTTCAATCCACCGGTGTTTGGCGACGCGGACCGGGTGCCGGCAGAGCTGCACACGACCGCCGTTGACGAAGGTGTCGCATTGCACACGTTGCTGGAGCGGTTGACGCAAATGCCGATGTGGCCAGTTATTGTGCCGGGTGCCATGCACATTGCACGATGGTTGAGATGCACGCCCGGCATGGCGGAAACGATTCGTGAGCGGGCATTGCAAATCCTTTTCCAGCCGGAGCTGGAGCGCTTCTTTAATCCTGTGCACTTCCATTACGCCTGTAACGAAATGGAAGTTGTGGGTAACGGCGGGGGCAAGGAAGTGATGCGTTTCGATCGGACTGTCGTTTTCCGCGACGAGGTCTGGGTGCTGGACTACAAGCGCGACCTGCTCGAAAGCGAACGTGCGGCTTATCGTGCGCAATTGTCACGCTATAGTTTGGTGGCGCAGCAGGTCTTTCCTGGAAAGGCGATCCGGGCTGCCTTGATTACTTCGGACGGGCGCTTATGGGAAATGGAGCGGCTTGGCGAATGAAAGCGCCTATATATTGCTAAGTCGAAATCAGAAAGCGGGCACGTACCGCGTCAAACGATGTCGAGTGGTGCTGGGAGGAACTGGTGGAGCGGAGGAGGATCGAACTCCCGACCTTCGCATTGCGAACGCGACGCTCTCCCAGCTGAGCTACCGCCCCATTGCGAATAATTTTATTGACTCCCCTGTGGCGATGCAAGCGCTCAATGCAACATTCGCCATATGAGAGCTGTCTTGAAAAAACGTCTCCAAGTGTTTGAATCTATTGACGGAAAATCGATTGCACCACTATAGTTGCGGCATGATTTCCGATTTTCATCAACTTTCCGACAAAGTCAGCCAGCTGGCTGAACTGGCACAGTCATTGCGACGCGAAAACGCAGACCTGAGACTGACCTTGGCAGCGTTGTCTGAAGAAAACAAGGATCTCGCCAAGCGCATCGAGGAAGCTTATCGGCGTGTGTCCGCTTTGCTGGACAAGATTCCGACGGGAGAGGATGAGCCGGATGAGGAGGCAGCATGATCCAGCTTGATGTAACGATCATGGGCCAGCCCTACAGGCTGGCGTGCAAGGAAGGGGAAGAGACCGCCTTGCAGCAGGCAGTCGATTATCTGAATGATCGCATGTGCACGATTCGTGACGCAGGCAAGGTCAAGGGGAATGATCGCATTGCAGTGATGGCCGCACTTGGTATCGCGGCCGAATTGCTGTCCACTAAATCGGAAGACGGCCCTTTCGCAGGGATGACGCTTGCAGAAGTCAAGCAGAAAATCGCATCGATGCATGCAGTGCTTGACGTTGCGCTTGCACCGCAAGAAAACCTGTTCTGAGCGTCGAAAACTTTTTTCAAATCCTCTGCAAAGTCTTTGACATACTGGCCGATTGGGGTACACTAAAATTTCCTGCCGTGTTCGCGATTGCCATATATTCCTTGAACCATTTATGTGCATAGGTCGCGGAACTTTGTTTGATGGGCGTGCGCGTCGCTAGTCCGATGCACCCGAAATTGAACTAACTGTGACCACCTTGAACCGTAAGGTTCGGGATGCCGGCAAAGACGGCACAGGCGGGACTAATTCACGAGCGGCTGCATTTATGCAGCCGCTTTTTTGTGCGCGTCATGTTTGCTGCATACGCTGTGGTCGCATTTGCGCGCAGGTTTAGAGCGTCTAACAAGATGCTGATGGCAAGGCACCGACGTAGACAGGTCGTGTTGTACGCCAAGCAGGTGGATGGCCGCCCAGCGCAATGCCGCAAGCGGCATTTTGTTAGACGCTCTTATCGTTGTGGGACTGAGCATGCAGTATTGGCTAATGAAGTCCGAGCCGGATGAAGTGAGCATTGACGATGCGCTCGCCGCACCCGACAACACCGTGCCATGGGTCGGTGTGCGCAATTATCAGGCACGCAATTTCATGCGCGACGCGATGCGTGTCGGTGATGGAGTTCTGTTCTATCACTCGAGCTGCGCGGAACCCGGCATTGCAGGCATTGCGGAAGTAGCGAGCCCACCTTATCCGGATGCCACGCAGTTCGACCAGCACAGCAAGTACTTCGATGCCAAAGCCACCCAGGAAAACCCGCGCTGGATGCTGGTCGATGTACGGGCGCTGCAGAAGACGCGGCTAATGCCCTTGACGGAGCTTCGTGCAATTCCCGAACTGGCCGACATGCAGATCCTCAAGCGGGGAAACCGTCTTTCAATTACCCCTGTAACGCCGGCCGAATGGCGGTGTATCATCCGGCACATTAGATAACTAGGAAACATCTGGATGGACATCTCCCTGATCGCGGGACTGCTGGTGCTGGGCGCCGCGGTTGGATTTGCAGCTGGCTTGCTGGGTATTGGCGGCGGAATGCTGCTCGTGCCGTTCATGACCATGATCCTCACGGCGAAGCAGTTTCCACCGGATGTCATAGTGCACATGGCTATTGCGACCTCGCTGGCCACGATCATGTTTACATCGGTGTCGTCGGTGCGCGCACATCATGCACGCGGTGCGGTACTGTGGCCGGTGGTGAAGCTGCTTGCGCCGGGCATCCTGATCGGCTCCTGGATCGGGCCGTGGATCGGGTCGAAAATGGACGCGTCGGCCCTCGCGCTGTCATTCGCCGTCTTCGTCGCGTTCTCGGCCACGCAAATGCTGCTGGATAAAAAGCCGGCGGCGTCGCGCAATCTGCCGAAGGCGCCTGGCATGCTGGGCGCTGGCGGCATCATCGGCGCGTTGGCCGGCCTCGTTGGTGCGGGAGGCGGTTTTGTCTCCGTTCCGTTCATGACATGGTGCAATGTGAAGATTCACAACGCGGTCGCGACCAGCGCAGCACTTGGGTTTCCGATTGCGCTGGCTGGAACGCTGTCCAACATCTACTTTGGCTTAAAGGAGCCGAACCTTCCTGCAGGCTCTCTAGGGTTCATTTACTTGCCCGCACTGCTCGTCGTGTCGCTTGCCAGCGTGACCACGGCACCGCTCGGCGCGAAGACTGCGCATAGCCTGCCAGTGAAAACCCTGAAGAAGGTGTTCGCGCTGCTGCTGTACGCACTGGCCGGCTACATGCTTTACAAGGCCTTGCGCTGAAGCTGTTTTCAGCTGTACGACGAGTCAGGCCCTTCCGTACTGCTCTCGCAGCAGGTTCTTTTGCACTTTGCCCATCGTGTTGCGCGGCAGGTCTGCGACAAAGAAGACGCGCTTCGGTACCTTGAAGTTGGCGATCTTCGATTTGAGATAGTCAATCACACCCGATTCGTTGTGCGCGCTTCCCGGTTTGGTTACGACGACCGCGGTCACGGCCTCGCCGAAATCGGGATGTGGCACGCCGATAACCGCGGATTCCACCACACCATCCATCTCGTCGATGAAGGACTCGACTTCCTTCGGATACACGTTGTAGCCGCCGGAGATGATCAGGTCCTTGCTGCGGCCGACGATGGACAGATATCCATTCGCATCGAAGCGGCCGACGTCGCCGGTCTTGAAGTAGCCATCGGACGTGAATTCTTCGGCCGTTTTCTCCGGCATGCGCCAGTAACCCTTGAAGACGTTAGGCCCCTTCACCTGGATATCGCCGATTTCATCTGTTGCGCATGGTGTGCCGTCGCTTTTGACGACCCGCACTGATACGTCGGGCAGCGGCAAGCCGACAGTGCCGCCGATGCGCTTTCCTTGGTAAGGATTGGAAACGAGCATCGTCGTTTCGCTCATGCCGTAACGCTCAAGGATCGTGTGCCCTGTGCGTTCGATGAATGCGTTGAACGTATCTGTAAGTAGCGGAGCAGAGCCGGAAACGAACAGCCGCATATTGGCGCAGACGTCCTTGTTGAAGGCGGGATCCGACAGCAGGCGAACGTAGTAGGTCGGCACTCCCATGAACACCGTCGTGCGTGGCAGGTGCTTGATTACTTCGCCACTGTCGAACTTCGGCAGGAAGATCATCTTGCTGCCGTTAAGCAGCGCGCCATGCGATGCGACGAACAAGCCATGCACATGGAACAGCGGCAGCGCGTGCAGCAGGACGTCTCCAGGCTGCCAACGCCAGTAGTCGTGCAGCGCCTTTGCATTCGATGCCAGGTTTTCATGCGTCAGCATGGCGCCTTTACTGCGCCCGGTGGTGCCGGAGGTGTACAGGATTGCGGCAAGATCGTCGGGTTGCTTTTGCACGGTGTCGAAGCTGCTGGACTGCAGCGCGGCGCGAGTCAGCAGGGAACCCGTACGGTCGTCACCAAGCGTGAAGACATGGCTGGTGCCGCGGGCAAATGCGATCTGCGATACCCAGCCAAAGTTTTGCGGTGAGCACACGACGACGGACGGTTCGGCGTTGCCGATGAAGTATTCGATCTCTGCAGCGCGATACGCGGTGTTGAGAGGCAGGTAGACAAAACCCGCGCGGATCGTGGCGAGGTAGAGCAGCAGCGCTTCCGGCGACTTTTCGACCTGTACCGCGATGCGCGCATCCTTGGGCAGGCCAAGCCCAGCCAGCAGGTTGGCAATCTTTGCCGTGGCACGGTCGAGATCATTCCATGAGTAATACTGCCCGTCGTGCGTTTCGATGCAGCAGGCGGTGCGGTCTTGAGGAAAGCGGGTCTCGAAGAGGGCGTACAGGTTGGCGTTCATTTTCGGTTTGCTTATTTGCCGGAGAATTCAGGTTTGCGCTTGTCGAGAAAGGATTGCACGCCTTCGCGGTAGTCATCAGAGTTAAGGAACGCGAATGCATCCCGCAATTCCTGTTCGCTGAGCGGATCAGGTTGGGCGGCGAGGCGCCGTATCAGGCGCTTGTTCATGCGGGCAGCGAGCGGTGCGCCTTGCGCGATGCGCTGTGCCGTTCGACGGGCTTCGCCGGGGACATCCTCGGCAATGCGGTTGATCAGCCCCTTGTCCCTTGCTTCTGCCGCATTGAATACCCGGCCTTCGAGCAGGATTTCCAGTGCCGTTGCCTTGCCCACCAATTGCAGTACATGCTGCAGCTCGCCCGGCGCCAATGGAAAGCCGAGGCGATTGATCGGAATGCCGAAACGGGAATTAGGTGCCGCGATGCGCAGGTCGCATGCGCAGGCGATTTCCAGCCCTCCTCCGACGCAAACACCCTCGATGGCGGCAACCGTCGGATGCAGGCACTGCGAGATCGCCTGCAATGCCGCGGCGATAATCTCGTTGTGGTAATGCATGCCTTGTTCCAGGGTGCCGCGCACCGTCGGGAATTCCTCGATATCCGCGCCGGCCGCAAAGTTATGGCCCGCGCCGCGAACGATCACGCAACGGAGTGTTTCATCCTGGGACAGCATCGTGAATGCCTGCGCGAGCGCATCCCACATTGCAACGCTGAGCGCATTCAGCTTGCCCGGATTGGAGAGCGTGACGGTCGCAATGACGTCGCTTCGTTCTACATGGATGCCAGACATGAGCGCTTATGCCCGTTGCTTGCGGTAAGTGATGAAGAGCACGATGATGCCGAAGGCAACCATCGGCAACGACAGCATCTGGCCGGCGGAAATCGTAATGCCGGCGAAATGCACTTCGTAATCAGGCGTACGGAAATACTCCGTGATGAAGCGGGCGACGCCATACAGACCGACGAACATGGCGCCGACGGCCAGCGGAGGACGCTGCTTGCGTGCGTAGATCCAGAGGATGATGAAGAGCAGTACGCCGTCAACCAGCGCCTGGTAGATCGGCGAAGGATGGCGCGGCAGGTTGTCGACGTTGGGCCAGATCATCGCCCAAGGCAGCGAAGGATCGGCAACGCGGCCCGGCAGCTCTGCATTGATGAAATTGCCGATGCGGCCTGCAGCGTAACCGAGCGGCACCATCGGTGCGATGAAATCATAAACATCCACGATCCGCTTCCCGCTCTTGCGTGCCCACAGGGACATGGCGATCAGCACACCGAGGAAGCCGCCATGGAAGGACATGCCGCCCTTCCAGACCGCGAAGATTTCCAAAGGATGGCTGAAGTAATAGGCAGGGTTATAGAACAGCACCTCACCGAGCCGGCCGCCGATCACCACCCCGAGCACGCCGTAGAAAAGCATGTCGTCCAGGTCTTCCTTCTTCCAGCCTGCGGCCGCCATATGCGGCTGCGCCGCGCGCACGCGGCCGAGGGCGATGAATTGCACGAAGGCCACGAGGTACATCAGGCCGTACCAATGCACGGAGACAGGGCCGATGGAGAATGCGATCGGATCGGGTTGAGGGTGAATTAGCATCGTTTCTTTCGCAAGAGTTCGAGAAAAGTGTGCAGCACCGGCGACTGGTTATCGCGCCGCCATGCCAGCCCAGTCTCTACTGTTGTGGCCCGGTCCGACAGCGGCTTGTATTCGACGCCGGGGCGCTTCAGGTTCGACACGGATTGTGGCACAAGCGCGATGCCCATGCCCGCCGAAACCAGGCCGACGATGGTCTGCATCTGGATGGCTTCCTGCCCGATGCGCGGCGTGAGGCCGGCATCACGGAAACAGCCAAGGATGGCGTCGTGAAATGCCGGTGCAATGCGGCGCGGGAAAATGATCAACGGCATGTCGGCGACGGATTTCAGCGAAACCGTTTCCTTGCCGCGCAATGCCTTGGTGCCGTGCGGCGCAGCCAGAACCAGCGGCTCGGACAAGACGGTCATGTAGTCGAGTTCTGCCTTTGCCTTGTCGTGCAGGGGCGGGATCAGCAGGCCGGCATCGATCCTGCCTTGCATCAGGTCTTCGAGTTGCACGTCGGAGGTGGCCTCCCGCAATTCGATCTGCACTTGCGGGAAGCGCTCGCGGAATTCCCGCAGCAATGGCGGCAGGACGCTGTAATCGGCCGTGGAGACGAACGACAGCGAGAGCAGTCCGGACTCACCCGACGCGGCGCGACGGGCCAGATCGGGCAGGGCTCCCGCCTGTTGCAGGATGCGGCGGGCTTCCGGCAACAGCGCCGCGCCAGCAGGCGTCAGAGCGACGCTGCGCTTGGTGCGGACGAACAGCGGCGTGCCCAAGGCCGCTTCCAGCGACTGGATGGTCTGCGACAGCGGCGGCTGCGTCATGTGCAGGCGCACGGCCGCCCGGCCGAAGTGGCTTTCCTCGGCAACGGCGACGAAATAGCGCAATTGCCGCAGCTCAATATTCATATGCAATCCATATTAATAAGGAAGGAATCATATATTTGACACGCAGCTAAGGGCAAGGCACTCTAGCCGTTTCTGACTGCCTTCCACTGGCTTGCCGGTGGATTTTCGAGAGATTTTTCCGGAGACTGACAATGCCGCAATACCGTTCCCGCACCACTACCCACGGCCGCAACATGGCCGGCGCACGCGCCCTGTGGCGCGCCACTGGCATGAAAGACGGGGATTTCGACAAGCCGATCATCGCGGTGGTCAACTCCTTCACCCAGTTCGTACCGGGCCACGTGCACCTGAAAGACCTCGGCCAGATGGTGGCGCGCGAGATCGAAGCCGCCGGCGGCGTCGCCAAGGAATTCAATACGATCGCCGTGGATGACGGTATCGCCATGGGCCACGGCGGCATGCTCTACTCGCTGCCGTCGCGCGAACTGATTGCGGACTCGGTCGAGTACATGGTGAACGCGCATTGCGCCGACGCGATGGTCTGCATTTCGAATTGCGACAAGATCACCCCGGGCATGCTGATGGCCGCGATGCGTCTCAATATTCCCGCTGTGTTCGTGTCCGGTGGCCCGATGGAGGCAGGCAAGGTCATCGAGGCACTGCACGGCAAGCAGGAAGGCTCGCAGAAGATCATCAAGGTCGACCTGATCGACGCGATGATCCAGGCTGGCGATCCGACCGTGTCGGATGCGCAGGTCGCCAACATCGAACGTTCCGCCTGCCCGACCTGCGGTTCCTGCTCCGGCATGTTTACCGCCAACTCGATGAACTGCCTGACCGAGGCGCTCGGTCTTTCCTTGCCGGGCAACGGCACCATCGTGGCGACCCACGCAGACCGCAAGCAACTGTTCCTGCGCGCCGGCCGCCTGGTAGTGGAAATCGCCAAGCGCTATTACGAGCAGGATGATGCGTCCGTCCTGCCGCGCAGCATTGCGAGCAAGGCTGCGTTCGAAAACGCGATGGCACTCGACGTATCCATGGGTGGCTCTACCAATACTGTGCTGCATCTGCTGGCGGCTGCACAGGAAGCCGGTGTGGACTTCAGCATGGCGGATATCGACCGCATCTCGCGCAAGGTGCCGTGCCTGTGCAAGGTGGCTCCGATGACGCAGGACTACCATATCGAGGACGTGCACCGCGCTGGCGGTATCGTCGGCATTCTCGGCGAACTTGAGCGCGCAGGCCTGTTGGATACCAGCGTGCCGACCGTCCACAGCAAGACCCTCGGTGATGCGATCGCTGCGAATGACATCATGCGTACCAGCGATCCGGCAGTGCATCAGCGCTTCCTCGCGGCGCCGGGCGGCGTGCCGTCACAGGTTGCATTCTCGCAGGACAAGCGTTACGACAAACTCGATAACGACCGCGCCCATGGTTGCATCCGTGACAAGGAACATGCGTATTCGAAGGATGGTGGCCTGGCCGTCCTGTACGGCAATCTGGCGGAGAAGGGCTGCATCGTGAAGACCGCCGGTGTGGATGAAAGCATCCTCAAATTTACCGGCAAGGCACGCGTGTTCGAAAGCCAGGATGCGGCTGTCGAAGGAATCCTTGGCGATGTGGTCAAAGAAGGCGATGTAGTGATCATCCGCTACGAAGGCCCGAAGGGCGGTCCGGGTATGCAGGAAATGCTGTATCCGACCTCGTATATCAAGTCGAAGGGACTGGGCAAGGCATGTGCGCTGTTTACCGACGGGCGCTTCTCCGGCGGTTCTTCCGGCCTGGTGATCGGCCATGCTTCACCGGAAGCGGCAGAGGGCGGTGCAATCGGGCTTGTGAACGATGGCGACATCATCGAAATCGACATTCCGGAGCGCCGTATCCACCTGAAAATCAGCGATGCGGAGCTTGCACAGCGCCGTGCGGCGATGGAAGCCAAAGGTGACAAGGCATGGAAGCCGGAAAACCGGCAGCGTGTGGTGTCGCAGGCGTTGCAGGCCTACGCTGCGCTGGCGACTTCGGCAGACCGTGGTGCAGTACGCGACCTGTCGCAGCTGAAAAGATAAGTCGAAAAGTTGATGCGGATGACAAAGGCGGCCGATGTGCCGCCTTTGTTATTTCTTGAAGGTTTTCGTGACGCGCTCGCGGCGGGCCTTCTCGAGTTCCTCGTGGGCTTTGCGCTTGTCGAGGCCAAGCATTCTTTCGATGAATTCGAACCAGATAAAGGCGACCAGAAACAGACCAGCAATCCACCACCAAGAGAGGTCGGCGACAAGGCCGAATTCCAAGTACTTCAGAATTGATAGCAATACGATAACGATAATGATAGGCATGACATCTCCCTTTCCCGCAGGATATTGCGAAAGATTGCAACGGTCAATTTTGAGGTCAACCGCTTGTTGCAATTTGTCGTTTAAGGGTACTAAGACACAGGATGTCTTGGGGTAAAATGATGCGGGTTTTTCACTTGGGAGAGATGTATGAAGCGTTTGATGGTTGTAGTCGCGGCAGCTGCCGCTCTGGTTTCCAATGCAGCAATGGCCAATGCCGATCTGGCAAAGGCAAAGAACTGCCTGGCTTGCCATTCTGTTGCAAGCAAGCTGGTCGGTCCGGCATTTAAAGACGTGGCAGCGAAGTATGCCGGTCAAAAAGATGCAGAAAATAGCCTGGTGCAAAAAGTGCTGAAGGGCAGCAGCGGCGTTTGGGGCCCGACCCCGATGCCGGCAAATGCTCAAGTGAACGAAGCAGAAGCCCGCACCCTGGTGAAGTGGGTTCTGAGCCAGAAGTAATTCAGGTTCGAGTCCAAAAAAAAGCGCCCGCAAGGGCGCTTTTTTTATCGCTGCAATTTTTGTCGCGGCATAAAAAAGCCCCGGTCGATGACCGGGGCTTTTCATCGCAATAGCGAGTTAAATTACTTCACGACGGCGATCACGTCACGCTTGCCACCCTTGTAGGTGTACAGCGTCAGGGTGCCGTTCTTCATGTCGCCTTTGGCGTCGAAGGAGATATTGCCGGTTACGCCGTTGTAGTTGGCTTTTGCCAGCTCAGGCAGGTACTTCTTCGGATCGGCGGAGTCAGCCTTCTTCATCGACTCGACCATCACCATCACAGCGTCATACACGTACGGTGCATAGAGCTGCACGTCGATGCCGAACTTCTTCTTGTATGCAGCGCGGAAGTCGTCCATGGCCTTCTTCTTTGCGTCTTCGACACCGCCTGCTTCAGCGCAGACAACTTGGCCCGGATTGCCGATTGCATCGCCGGCAAGCGTTACCAGGTTTTCGGTGCAGATACCGTCGCCGCCCATCAGCTTGGCATTGATGCCCAGTGCCTTCATCTGGCGCAGCATCGGGCCGGCCACAGCGTCCATGCCGCCGTAGAAGATGACGTCAGGGTTCTTTGCCTTGATGGCGGTGAGGATCGCATTGAAGTCGGTTGCCTTGTCGTTGGTGTACTGCTGCGCCACGACTTGCACGCCCTTGCCCTTGGCGCCCTTGACGAACTCTTCGGCCACGCCTTGGCCGTAAGCGGTGCGGTCGTCGATCACGGCGACCTTCTTCGCTTTCAGCTGGTCAGCTGCGTAGCGGCCCAGCGTGCCGCCGAGCTGGCCGTCGTTGGCCACCACGCGGAAGGCGGTCTTGAAGCCTTGCTGCGTGTACTTCGGATTGGTTGCGGACGGGGAGATTTGCGGGACGCCAGCGTCGCTATAGATCTTCGAAGCCGGGATGGTGGTGCCGGAGTTCAGGTGGCCGATCACGCCGTTGACCTTGGCGTCGACCAGCTTCTGCGCTGCTGCAGTACCTTGCTTCGGATCGGCTGCGTCGTCTTCCGCCAGCAGTTCGAACTTCACCTTCTTGCCGCCGATCGTCACGCCCTTGGCGTTGAGCTCGTCGATTGCCATGCGGGCACCGTTTTCATTGTCCTTGCCGAGGTGAGCGATGGAGCCGGAGATCGGGCCGACGTGGCCGATCCTGATGACTTGTTCCTGTGCCGATGCAGCACCTGCAAAGGCAAATGCAATCGCGCCAGCCAAC
>DASRXG010000009.1:0-17061 GCA_035654275.1 Noviherbaspirillum sp. | reverse complement strand
ATGAACGAGATCGCCGCCGCCAGCCATGAACAGAGCGCCGGCATCGAACAGGTCAACCAGGCGATTACCCAGATGGACGAGATGACGCAGCAAAATGCTGCGCTGGTCGAACAGGCCGCTGCCGCTGCGCAAAGCATGCAGGAACAATCCGTCAGGCTGGCGCACGCCGTCGCGGCATTCAAGCTGGCTGCGGGCAGCGATATTGGTCGTCCAGCCATTCAGTCACCCGTCGCACAATGCATGGAGGGCCCGAAACCGATATCGCAAACCCGGCAGAAGACGGGACAGGTCGGGCTCACCTCATCGAGTGCGCTTGCCAGGGCGACGAACCCTGCGCCAGGCGGAAACGACGACTGGGAAGAGTTTTGACGTTTTTGTATTGCCGTCGCGGCTTGATCCAGGTCAAGTTAATGCAAGCCTGTGCGATTCATTTCACAAATTCATTCTGCTGTGGCTTGAGTTATTGCTTACGGGTAAGATAATTGCAGGTGCAAGCCATGGTGATAGGACTTGGGTGAAGAGTACGCCCGAGCGGAGCAAGGAAGCGTGAGTCTGGAGATGTACCAATGAACCGACAGGGCGCGCGGAACGGTAATGCTGCGCGGGCAAACTCGCGCAAGGATATCGACATCCCCGGTGTCATCAGTGACATCCATGCCATCGCTTTTCCCAGCCACCTTAAGCAGGACTCCGTAGACGAAGTAACCCGTTGCGGCTTCAGGACCCTTGGCTGCCCACGCCGGCGGAAATACGGAACGGGAAGCATTCTGAAGTTGCGCCGACGCGATGCCGATAACGGTAATGCGGCTCGCATCGCAGCTGCGCAAGTCATGCGGCACACAGCAGTAGCTGCATTTGGTGGGGTAACTCGGCATCGGAGGGCCGCATGACGGCAATCAATCGGAAGGCAGTTCGATTCATCGCAGTGGCAGTCCTGGCCGCGGGCGCCGGCACACTGGCGGCGGCTGTGGTTGGCTGGGCGACCGGCGCGGCGCTGTCTGTCCTGTCTGCTGCACTTGCCGCCGCCGTGGCAACAGCGATCTCGCTCCTGGCCGGTCGCGGCCGGGATGCCGGCAGCAAGCAGGTGATGGAGCAGATTGAGGATGAGGTTGACCACATCATGATCGGCGCTGCTGAGACCTCCTTTTTTGTCGACTCCATTAAGAAGAAGGTGGATCACGACCTGCATACCACCGAGCAGATTGTCGAAAAGGCAAAGCACACCGCCCAGGCTACCGAGCAGATCGCCGCCAACGCAGCGCGCGCATCCACTGTTGCAGCCGATGTGCGCAGCGAAAGCGTTGCGGGCCGCGCCGAAGTGGACCAGGGTCTGCGACAGATCAGCAATGCACGCCAGGATGCGCAAATTGCATCCGAAATGATGACCAAGCTGCAGGAGCGCTCGCGCCGTATTCACGTCATCACCGAAGTCATTAACGAGATCGCGGCGCGTACCAATCTGCTGGCATTGAATGCCGCGATCGAGGCCGCCCGTGCCGGTGAACATGGCCGCGGCTTCGCGGTCGTTGCAGGCGAAGTGCGGCAGCTTGCGCAGCGTACCAAGTCTGCTACCGACGATATCGGCATCATGGTGCGCGAGATCAATGAGGAAGCGGAGCGCGCGGCCGCCGGGATGGCTGCGCTCACCGACAAGGTGATGGAAGCTGCGCATAACGTCGAGCGGGTGCACAGCTTCCTCGGAAACATCGAGCAATCGGCAGGCATATCCGAAAACGAGATCCAGCAGATCGCAACGGCGTCGCGCCAGCATGTCGAGACGTCGCGCCGGATTGCCGCTGCGATCCTGCGCATCCGGGATGGCATGCTGGTGACGGAGGATGAGTTGCCGCGTGCGGCGTCATCTGCCATGGCGCTGTCCGAGCGTGGCGAGCGCCTGTTCGAAGCATTGGCGGAGTCGGGAGTCAGCACTTCGCACGACGCAATCCGCTCCCTGGCGGATCAGGGGGCACGGGAAGTGGGCAAGGTATTCGAGCAGGCCATCGCGAGCGGCCAGATCACTGAAGCCGCACTGTTCGACCGCAATTACACGCCGGTCCCCAATACCAATCCGCAAAAGCACACGACCGCATTCGACGGCTTCTGTGACCGCGTCCTGCCGGAGATCCAGGAGCCGATCCTGCAGTCGATGCCGCAACTGGCCTATGCGGGCGCGGTTGACAACAACGGTTACTTCCCGACCCATAACAGGAAATTCTCGCGTCCGCTGACCGGGGACTACGAGACCGATCTCGTCAACAACCGCACCAAGCGGATCTTCAATGACCGCACCGGCGCGCGCTGTGGCTCGCACACCAAGCCGTTTCTGCTGCAGACCTACAAGCGCGACACCGGAGAAGTGATGCACGACCTGTCGGTCCCGATTTACGTGAATGGCCGTCACTGGGGAGGCTTCCGGGTTGGCTACAAGTCCAGCGCACCGGTGGCTGGCAGGTGATTTTCAGATTTGACTTGTAACACAGAAGAAAGAAGTTCTTAGTGGTGAATTCGGTACGACAGAACAAGGGTGATACGACGAAGGAATTCGAGTTTACGCCTCGTGATTTCGACAGGGTACGTGCACTGATTCACCAGCGCGCGGGGATCGCGCTCGCGGAAAGCAAGCAGGAAATGGTGTACAGCCGCCTTGCCCGTCGCTTGCGGGCTACCGGTATCCGGTCCTTCCAGGCTTACCTCGATTCGCTCGAGAGCAGGCACGACAATGCGGAGTGGGAGGCGTTCACCAACGCACTGACCACCAACCTAACCTCGTTTTTCCGCGAGGCGCACCATTTTCCGATCCTCGCGGATCATGTGCGCGGCAGGAAGGAGCCCGTCACCATCTGGTGTTCGGCAAGCTCGACTGGCGAAGAGCCGTATTCCATTGCCATGACGCTGTGCGAAACGCTCGGTCCGCTCGCATCCCAGTCGCATGTGATTGCGACCGACATCGATACCAATGTCCTGGCCACGGGAGCAAATGGCATCTATCCGATCGATCGTCTGGAGAGGATGCCAGCCGAGCGTGCCAAGCGGTTTTTCCTGAGGGGCAAGGGAGCGCAGGCCGGTATGGTGAGGGTGCGTCCGGAGCTGCGCCAGATGGTGACCTTCAAACAACTGAACCTGCTGTCGGACGATTGGCCGATTTCCGGTCCGTTCGATGCGATTTTTTGTCGAAATGTCATGATTTATTTCGACAAGCCGACACAGAGTAAAATCCTGTCTCGCTTCGCACCATTGATGAAGCCGGACGCGCTGCTGTTTGCAGGTCATTCTGAGAATTTTCTCTATGTCTCGAATGCGTTCAAGCTCAGGGGAAAGACAGTCTACGAATTGAATCCGAGTCATGCCGTGGCGCATCGTGCGGTTGCACGGAAGACCGAGATATAACTTATGAGCTACGGAATCGAAGAGCATTTTGCAACCAACGTCTATTACGACCGGACGTTCGATTGCGACGCCGCAAAGATACTTCCGGGCGAGTACTACTTCACCTGCAAGGACATGGTGATCGTGACAGTGCTTGGCTCTTGCGTGTCTGCCTGTATCCGCGACCGCGTTACCGGCATCGGCGGCATGAACCATTTCATGCTGCCTGACGGCGGCGACGCGGACAGCCCGGTATCGGCATCCATGCGCTACGGCACCTATGCAATGGAAGTGCTGATCAACGACTTGCTCAAGGCCGGTGCAAGGCGCGAGAACTTGGAGGCCAAGGTGTTCGGCGGCGGCAATGTGCTGCGCGGCTTCGTCGCCATCAATGTCGGCGAGCGCAATGCCCAGTTCGTTCGCGACTATCTGCGCGCGGAGAACATCCGCGTAGTGGCGGAAGACCTGAACGACATCTATCCGCGCAAGGTGTATTTCTTCCCGCGTAGCGGCAAGGTGCTGGTCAAGAAATTGCGCCAGCTGAACAACAATACGCTGGTGAACCGCGAACAGGATTACGCAAGCCGGCTGCAGACGTCGCCGGTGGCGGGTCCTGTCGAGCTGTTCACCTAGTGTGGCGGTGCTGGGTTAATCAGGAAGCAGGAAGCGGAAATCTCCGGCCCATGGGCTGGAAGAGAACGAATGTGGACAGGGTGTGATCAGTAACGGGATGTATGTGTAATGAAAACTAAAGTGTTGATTGTCGACGATTCGGCCCTGATCCGCAGTGTGATGAGCGAGATCATCCGTCAGCAACCGGATATGGAAGTGGTCGGCGTGGCGCCGGATCCGATCGTGGCCCGCGAGCTGATCAAACAGACCAACCCCGACGTACTGACACTGGACGTCGAAATGCCACGCATGGACGGGCTCGATTTCCTCGAGAAGCTGATGCGCCTGCGCCCGATGCCTGTTGTGATGGTGTCGTCGCTGACGGAGCGCGGTTCGGAAATCACCCTGCGTGCGCTGGAACTGGGCGCGGTCGACTTTGTGACGAAGCCAAAGATTTCCATCCAGAGCGGCATGCTCGAATATGCCGAACTGATCACCGAAAAAATCCGCGCTGCGGCGAAAGCGCGCATCAGGCCGCGCACGATTCCGCATCCCGATGCCGCAAAGACAACGGCCGAGGGCCTGCCGATGATCCGCAATCCGCTCACCAGTAGCGAAAAGCTCATCATCATCGGCGCCTCCACCGGCGGCACTGAAGCAATCAAGGATTTCCTGGTACAGATGCCGTCGGACTGTCCGGGCATCTTGATCACGCAGCACATGCCCGAAGGGTTTACCCGCTCGTTTGCCAAACGGCTCGACAGCCTGTGCAAGATCACGGTGAAGGAAGCGGAGGGTGGTGAGCGCGTACTGCCGGGCCATGCGTTCATCGCACCGGGGCATTCCCACTTGTTACTGGCCCGTAGCGGCGCCAACTATGTGACGCAGCTGGACCAGGGGCCGCCGGTGAATCGGCATCGTCCGTCGGTGGACGTGTTGTTCGAATCCGCTGCGCGTTGCGCTGGCAAGAACGCGGTAGGCGTGATCCTGACCGGCATGGGCAAGGACGGTGCGGCAGGCATGCTGGCAATGAAAAATGCCGGTGCCTATAACTTTGCGCAGGATGAGGCTTCGTGCGTCGTGTTCGGCATGCCGCGCGAGGCGATTGCGATTGGGGCCACCCACGAAGTCGGTCCGCTGAATGCCTTGCCCGGCATGGTGCTGGGATACCTGGCTGCAAACAGCAGCAGGGCACTGCGCGTATAGCGCGCAGATATGACAGGCTGCATTGTCAGAACATACACATTGTTCGGATTGCCGCCGCTTTTCGTTGTCTCACCTACGGCGCACGGGTGCTTTGGGTACATAATAAGAAGCGGAAGGGATTATACTTAGAGCGCTATTCGTGTTTGCACGAATGGATGTCGATAATGGTTTGCAGAATCAATGGAGTAATTCATGGCGGGTCCAAACACAAAATTCCTGGTGGTTGACGATTTTTCGACAATGCGTCGTATCGTCCGCAATCTGCTGAAGGAATTGGGCTACACGAATGTCGATGAAGCGGAAGACGGTGCCATGGCGCTTTCCAAACTCCGGAGCGAACAGTTCGATTTCGTCATCTCCGATTGGAACATGCCGGTGATGGATGGACTGACAATGCTCCAGACGATCCGTGCCGACCCGGCCTTGTCCAAGCTCCCGGTCCTAATGGTGACCGCGGAAGCGAAGAAGGAAAACATCATCGCTGCGGCACAGGCTGGTGCAAGCGGTTATGTGGTGAAGCCTTTTACGGCTGCGACCCTGGACGAGAAACTGTCCAAGATCTTCGAGAAGCTCGAAAAGACAGGTGCCTGAAGTGAGCCAGTCGCTGCAGATAGCGGCGCGCGCCGGCGCAAGTGCGTCGGAGGGTGCGTTCGCACAGGAAGAAATGCTGGCGCGTGTCGGCCAGATGACGCGCATGCTGCATGACAGCCTGCGCGGTCTCGGATTTGACCAGCTCATCGCAAAAGCGGCGCATGATATCCCGGATGCACGTGACCGCCTCGAATATGTGGCACGAATGACAGAGCAGGCGGCGCAGCGCGTGCTGACCGCTACCGAAACCGCAACTCCGTTGCAGGAAAAGATCGAGTCCGGCGCGGACGATATCGCGCAGGG
Organism: Noviherbaspirillum sp.; assembly: GCA_035654275.1. Classification (GTDB taxonomy): domain Bacteria; phylum Pseudomonadota; class Gammaproteobacteria; order Burkholderiales; family Burkholderiaceae_D; genus Noviherbaspirillum. The sequence goes on along the minus strand of DASRXG010000009.1, from coordinate 10,983 downwards.
GTGGCAATCCGTTCTGCAGGGCCCGTTCTCGGAACAACAATACCGGCAGATGGCCGAGCGCACGCTGGCCTATCTCGACCAGACCGGGGGCAGCGCCAACCTCACCAAGCAACATCTGCTGAACATCATGATGGCCCAGGATTTCCAGGATCTCACTGGCCAGGTGATCAAGAAGGTTACCGAACTTGCTCACGATATCGAAGAACAGCTGGTGCAACTGTTGCTCGACTACGCACCGCCCGAGATGCGGCGCGAGGCCCCATCCGGCCTGTTGAATGGGCCGCAGATCAATCCGACGGGGAATGCCGACGTTGTTGCCAACCAGGGGCAGGTGGATGACCTGCTTGAGAGTCTCGGCTTTTGACGGCCTTATAGATTACGACCCATGCAAGAAGAGAATTTCATCGTTCGGGAACCGCTGGTCAATCCCCAGGAAAGGGTGCTTGGCTACGAGCTGTCCTGGCAAAAGAATGCGCTGACCGGATCTGCGCCAACCGAAGACGATGTTGTCGAGCTGGTTAGCTTCGTGACGGGGCAGCTTGTCACCGACGAGTCCCCAACGCTGCTTGGCGACCAGGTCATTTTCCTGGAGGTGACGCCGGCATTGCTCAATCATGATGCTTTGGCAGCGCTGCCGGTGAAGGGAACCGTGTTTGCATTGCGCGAGCCCGACCTGTCCGACGCTGATACTGTCGAGGTGATTCGCGACGCCCATGCCAAGGGTTATGGCATTTCCCTGCGTGGCGTGAGCCTGGCAACACTCGACCGCAGCATGCTGCAGCATGTGACGCATATCGAAGTGCCGATCAATGCGCCGGATTTTGCAACCCAGGTACAGCTGTTCCGCGGCTTGAACCAGTTATCCGTCAGGATGGTCGCGCGTAACGTCAGCAGCTGGCAGGCATACGATGTCTGCGCGCAGCTCGGTCTGTATTCCTTCGTCGGCAACCTGCACCTGACGCCGCGGCCGGGTAATCGTTCGCATGACCTGAATCCAGCGCAGGCCATGATCCTCCAGCTGATGGACATGGTGCGCAGGAATGCCGACGTGCGCCAGCTCGAGAGCGTGCTCAAGCGCGATGCGGCGCTGTCCTACAAGCTGCTACGCTACATCAATTCAGCCGGCTTCGGCCTGGGTTGTGAGATCCAGTCACTCAAGCATGCGGTGACGATGCTCGGTTATTCCCCGCTTTACCGCTGGCTTGCGCTGCTGCTTGCCACGTCGACCACCAGTGGCTACTCGCCGGTGCTGATGCAGACGGCGGTCATTCGCGGCCGTTTTGCTGAGCTTCTCGGTAACACCTTCCTGCCGAAGAACGAGGCCGAGAACCTGTTCGTCGCAGGCATGTTCTCGCTGCTCGACAAGCTGCTCGGCGTGCCGATGGAGGACGTGCTGGAGAAGATTCAGTTGTCCGAGTCGGTGACTCAGGCGCTCCTGTCGCGCGAAGGCATCTACGGTCCGTTCCTGGCGCTGGCAGAAGCATGCGAGCTGAACTCGCCGGATATCGAGTCGATGTCCACGTCGTTGTGCATCAGCGCGAGCCAGGTGAATGAGGCGCAAATGTCCGCGCTTGCCTGGGCGCAGACCCTGAAGCTGTAGCCTTAATCTCGCCGCTTGCCTCCTCCGCTTCGCATTTTTGAATAGCGGGGGGTTTCCTCACTTATTCACGGGATAGCCATTCTGTTATTTCGCGAATAATCCTTCCTATTAGCCCCCAAAGCGTCATCCGGAGCGCGATGTGGCGGCGACATAGGAGTCGGCAATGGCCGAAGGCAGTGATCTCGAAAAAACAGAACCAGCGTCATCCAAGAGGCTGGACCAGGCGCGCGAGGAGGGCGACGTTCCCCGCTCGCGGGAGCTTGCTACCTGTACGATCCTGCTCGCTGCCGGCCTCGGCCTCTGGTTCACCGGCGAGGGCCTTGTCCGCCGCCTCAATCACATGCTGGCCTCCGGCCTGACCCTTGATCGGGAGCATGTCTTTGATTTCAATCTCCTTTTGATGCGCCTTGTGCCTTCCTTGGGCGACGTGGTGATCGGCCTTGCGCCGCTGGCTGCGATCCTGATCCTGGTCGCGATCGGTTCGCCGATGCTGATCGGCGGCTGGCTGTTCAGCACCAAGGCGATCACGCCCAATTTCACGCGCCTCAATCCGCTGAGTGGCTTGGGCAATATGTTCTCCAGCCGCTCCCTAGTCGAGCTCATCAAAGCGATCGGCAAATCGATTTTGGTAGGCGGAATTGCGTGGATGGTGATTTCCAGCGACATCGAAACGATGCTCGGGTTGAGCAACGAATCCCTGCACGCTGGCGGTGCCCATCTCGGCAGGCTATTGCTGACCGGGTTCATTGCGATCGTCTGCGGCCTCGTCATCATTGCGATGATCGACGTGCCATACCAGTTATGGCATTACGCTAACAAACTGAAAATGTCGCGCGAGGAGTTGCGCCAGGAAGCCAAGGAAACTGACGGCGACCCACAGATCAAGGCGCGTATTCGCCAGATGCAGCGTGAAATGGCACGGCGTCGCATGATGTCCGAAGTGCCGACCGCCGACGTGGTGGTTACCAACCCGACACACTATGCCGTGGCGCTGAAGTACACCGAGGGTAAGATGCGCGCTCCGACGGTGGTTGCCAAGGGTGCCGACGAAGTGGCGGCCAAGATCCGCGAGATCGCTGCCGAGCACAATGTGGCGCTGCTGGAAGCACCGCCATTGGCGCGCGCGCTGTATCGCCACACCGAGCTGGGCGATGAAATCCCGTCTGCGCTGTACACGGCAGTTGCTGAAGTGCTTGCATATGTATTCCAGTTGCGTGCCTACGGCAAGCATGGCGGCATGCGTCCTACTGTTCCCGCAAATCTTGACGTGCCGCCGGAAATGGATCCCTTGAACGCTGCTGCTGCACAAGAGAACAACGCAAACAATGCGAACAATAGGTTGATGTGATGAACGGTCTGACTTTGCCAGCGTGGCTTTCCGGACAATCAAGCAAGGCGCTAGCGGCGCCGATCCTCATCATCATGATGCTGGCAATGATGGTATTGCCGCTGCCGGCGTTTGCGCTCGATCTTTTCTTCAGCTTCAACATCGCACTGTCCATCATTGTCCTTCTGACCAGCCTGTACACGGTCAAGCCGCTGGACTTCATGGCATTCCCGATCGTGCTGCTGGTGTCGACGATGCTGCGCCTGTCGCTCAACGTTGCATCCACCCGCGTGGTGCTGACCGAGGGGCACACCGGCCCTGATGCGGCCGGCAAGGTGATCGAGGCGTTCGGACACTTCCTCATTGGCGGCAATTACACCGTCGGTATCGTGGTGTTCATCATCCTGACCATCATCAACTTTGTTGTGGTGACCAAGGGTGCGGGTCGTATCGCAGAAGTCGGCGCGCGTTTTGCCCTCGATGCAATGCCTGGCAAACAGATGGCGATCGACGCAGACCTGAACGCCGGCATGATCGGCGAACAGGAAGCACGCCGCCGTCGTACCGAAGTGGCGCAGGAAGCCGAGTTCTATGGTGCGATGGACGGTGCAAGCAAATACGTGCGTGGCGATGCCATCGCCGGCATTCTTGTCACGTTGATCAATATCTTCGGTGGCCTGATCGTCGGCATGGTCCAGCATGACCTTGCGTTCGAAGCGGCAATGAAAAACTATACGCTGCTCGCGATTGGCGACGGTCTCGTTGCGCAGATTCCTTCGCTGATCATTTCGACGGCAGCCGGCGTCGTCGTGTCGCGCGTCGCAAGCGAGCAGGACATCGGCGGCCAGTTGGTCAACCAGTTGTTCGCCAAACCGGAAGTACTGTATATCACCGGCGGCATCATCGGCGGCATGGGCATGATCCCGGGTATGCCGCATATCGCATTCCTGTTGCTGGGTGGTGCACTGTGCGGCGGTGCTTACATGCTCAAGAAACGTGCACGCATTGCGCAGCAAACGCCGCTGCCGGAACCGGAAGTCGCGACGGCTGCGCCGGAAGTGGAAGAGGCGACATGGCAGGACATCGTTCCGGTCGATACACTCGGCCTGGAAGTCGGTTATCGCCTGATCCCGCTGGTGGACAAGGGGCAGAACGGAGAATTGCTGCGCCGGATCAAGGGCATCCGCAAGAAGTTCGCGCAGGAAGTGGGCTTCTTGTCCCCACCCGTGCACATTCGCGACAACCTCGAACTCAAGCCCGCCGCTTACCGCATCACGCTCAAGGGTGTCGAAGTCGGTGTCGGCGAAGCGTACGTTGGTCAGTTCCTCGCGATCAATCCGGGTATGGTAAGCGGTAACCTGCCAGGCACGGTGACCACCGATCCTGCATTCGGCCTGCCTGCAACATGGATCGACGCCGGTCTGCGTGACCAGGCACAGGCGATGGGCTACACCGTTGTCGATGCCGGCACCGTGATTGCCACACACCTGAACCATCTGATAACGACGCACGCAGCAGAACTGCTCGGCCGCCAGGAAGTTCAGCAACTGCTCGACCACCTCGGAAAGGAATCGCCGAAACTGGTCGAGGACCTCGTGCCAAAACTGCTACCGCTGTCGACGCTGCAGAAGGTCTTGCAGAACCTGCTGTCGGAAGGCGTGCATATCCGCGACATGCGCACCATCATCGAGACCTTGTCCGAATACGCGCCGCAGCAGCAGGACCCGAACGAGCTCACCGCGCTGGTTCGCGTGGCGCTCGGGCGTGCAATCGTGCAGCAGATTTTCCCGTCAGCCAACGAGCTGTCGGTCATTACCCTCGACAGCCGCCTGGAACGCATCCTGATGCAGGCGCTGAACGCAAGCGGGCCGGATGGCGCCGGTATCGAGCCCGGCCTCGCCGACACGATTGCATTGCAAGCCGAGCAGGCCGCGCGCAAGCAAGAGCAGCTCGGTGTGACGCCTGTACTCCTGGTGCCCGGCCCATTGCGGACATTGCTGGCGCGCTTCTTGCGTCGCACGCTGCCGCAATTGAAGGTGCTGTCGCACGCAGAACTTCCCGATTCCAAAACGATTAGAGTTACCAGCCTAGTTGGAGGCCAAGCATGAACGTAAGAAAATTCTCCGCAAATACGTCGCGTGAGGCGTGGCGCCTGGTGCGCGAAGCGCTCGGACCCGATGCGGTGATCCTTTCCAACAGAACCATCAACGGCATGGTCGAGATCCTCGCCCTTGCGCCCGAAGACATGTCGGCATTGGCCGAACCGGTGATCGAAAAGCCGGTCCGCTCCGAATCGACGCTCGCGGCCTTCGGGGTCAAGCGCGCGCCGGACGTGGACCAGGCATCGAGCCTGCCGGAGGCGCTCGCCGCAAGCCGCGCTCCAGCGCAGCCGAAAGAGCCCAAAGAGCAAACGGCAGCAGAACTAAAAGTCGTGATGTCCGAGCTGCGCTCCATGCGCGGCATGCTGGAGTCGCAACTGGCCGAGATCGCGTGGAGTACGCAGCAAAAGCGTGAGCCCGCGAAGGCGGCGATCATGCGCGAGCTCCTGTCTGCCGGTTTTTCTGCAAGCCTTGCGCGTTACCTGACGCAGAATCTTCCCAAGAGCGAGAAACCCGAAGCCGGCATGGCGTGGGTGAAATCCGTACTTGCCCGCAACCTGAATGTGATTGGTAACGAAAGCGAGATCCTCGAGCAGGGCGGTGTCTACGCGCTCGTCGGCCCGACCGGCGTCGGCAAGACGACCACCACCGCGAAACTTGCAGCACGCTGCGTGATGCGGCATGGCGCCGGCAAGCTCGCACTGATCACCACCGACGGCTATCGTATCGGCGGCTATGAGCAGTTGCGCATCTACGGCAAGATTCTCGGCGTCATGGTGCATTCGGTGAAGGATGAGACCGACCTGCGCATCGCGCTCGATGAACTGAGGAACAAGCACACTGTACTGATCGACACCGTCGGCATGGGTCAGCGCGACAAGATGGTCGCCGAGCAGATTGCAATGCTGTCGGGCAGTGGCGGCAAGGTGAAGCGCCTGCTGTGCATGTCCGCTACGTCCACCGGCGAAACGCTGAACGAAGTGGTGCGCTCATACATGGGCGACGGGCTCGCGGGTTGCATCATGACCAAGCTGGACGAGGCCGCGACCGTGGGCAATGTGCTCGACGTCGTGATCCGCCAGAAGCTACGCATGTATTACGTTGCCAATGGCCAGCGTGTGCCGGAAGACCTGCATGTGCCGAACCAGCACTACCTGATTGATCGTGCATTCAAGCTCAAGCGGGAAACTGCGCCGTTCCAGTATCAGGACGAGGAATTGCCGCTGGTGATCGGCAATACCGCGCATGCGATGAATGACAAGGCACTGCGTGAGGTGGCACTTGGCTAGTTTCGATTTCGATCAGGCAGAAGGCCTGCGCCGCATGCTCGCCGGACCGAAGCCGCGCGTGATTACCTTCCTGTCGGCCGCATCCGGTGAAGAGAAGAATGCAATGCTGGTCAACCTCGGCGCATCGATGGCGCAGGGCGGCCGCGACGTCTTGTTGCTGGACGCATGCCTCGCATCGGAAGGCGTTTCCACGCGCATGAATGTGTCGCGCGGTTCGACGCTGCTGCAGGTCGCCCGCCGGGAGCGTCCGCTGGACGATGTGATGGTGTCGATGCCGCAAGGCTTCTCCATCGCCGCCCTCAAGCGCAACACGCAGCGGCTGGAAATCAATGCCGAACAGTCGCGCGGCTTGCATGATGCGTTCGACGTGTTGGCAACGCGTGCCGATATCGTTGTGGTGGATGCGGAGCTCGACAAGGAAGACGGCTTCCCGATTTCTTCGCTGACCGACGGCGACATCGTGGTGCAGGTGTCAAATAGTCCGGCGTCGATCAAGGAAGCATACGCGATCATCAAGCGACTGAACGGCAAGCTGGGGCGCCGTCCGTTCAACCTGCTCGTGACCGGCGCATCGGAAAAGGAAGCCAAGGTCGTGTACCAGAACATGGCGCAGGTCGCGAACCGCTACCTCGCGGTGAGGATCAACTCGGTGGGTTCGGTGCCTGCTGACGAGCACACGAAGCGCGCGATGCACCTTGGCCGCGCCGTGGTGGATGCTTTCCCGCTGGCCGGCGCTTCGGTCGCGTTCAGGCAACTTGCGGAACGCTTCGTCGTCGCCGAGGCAGCCATCGCCGGATAGCATGGCTTACCTGTGTAACGTGGATTTTCTGCGCAGGATGCCTGGACAGGCCTCCGAGAATTCTTTCGATTATGTATACCGTTAGCGGAAAATCAGACAAAAACCTGCTGCTGGAAGAACATGCGCCGCTGGTCAAGAAGCTGGCGCACCAGATGAAGGCCAAGCTCCCGCCGAGCGTGGAGGTGGACGACCTGATCCAGGCCGGCATGATCGGTTTGCTGGACGCAGTCAGTCGCTACGAGGAAAACCACGGCGCGCAGTTCGAGACGTACGCGGTGCAGCGTATCCGCGGTGCGATGCTCGACGAATTGCGCGGAAGCGATTGGTTGCCGCGCGGCGTGCGCCAGAACATGCGCAAGATCGAGGTCGCGATGAACGCAGTGCAGCAGCGGCTCGGGCGTCCGCCGAAGGAGGCTGAGATCGCGAAAGAGCTGAAGCTGTCTCTGGCGGAATACCAGCAAATGCTGGATGAAGGCGCCGGCCACCAGCTGGTGTATTACGAGGATTTCCACGAGAAGGACGAGAACGACCATTTCCTCGATCGCTACTGCGTCGATGTTGCAAGCGACCCGCTGCAGGCCTTGATGAATGGCGGTTTCCGCCAGGCCGTGATCGAAGCGATCGAGGCCTTGCCGGAGCGGGAAAAGATCCTGATGGGCCTTTACTACGAACAGGAAATGAACCTGAAGGAAATCGGCGCCGTGATGGGCGTCTCCGAATCGCGCGTCTGCCAGCTGCATAGCCAGGCGATCGCGCGCATGCGTGCAAGACTGAGGGAGCAACTATGGACTGGGCTAGCCTAGCCGGGCTGGCGCTTGCGCTGGCCGGCATCATCGTCGGCCAGGCGCTGGAAGGCGGTCACATCGCCTCGCTGGTGCAGCCGGCCGCTTTTGTGATCGTCGTGGTCGGTACGCTGGGAGCGGTGCTGCTGCAAAGCGGAACGCCAAGCTTTGTGCGCGGCGTGGCAATGCTGCGCGACGTATTCATTCCGCCGGAAGACAAGGGCGGTTCCCTGTCGCAGGACATTACCGTCTGGAGTTCCACTGCGCGGCGCGAAGGGTTGCTGAGCCTGGAGCGACATATGGAGCAGGTGAAGGAAGAATTCACGGCGAAGGGTCTGCGGCTGATCGTCGATGGCATCGATCCCTACAAGATCCGCGAAATCCTCGAAACGGATATCACCACTTATGAACGGCGCGAGCGGCAGGCGCTGAAGATCTGGGAAGCGGCAGGCGGCTATGCGCCGACGGTCGGCATTCTGGGCGCGGTGCTCGGACTGATTCATGTGATGGAAAACCTGTCTGACCCGGCCAAGCTCGGCGGCGGTATAGCGGTTGCCTTCGTTGCGACGGTGTACGGTGTGGGCCTGGCCAATCTCGTTTTCCTGCCGATTTCGAACAAGCTGAAGTCGGTCGTCGCTGAGGAAGTGCGGCGACGCGAGATGCTGACCGATATCTTCTGCAGTATCGCCAACGGCGACAATGCGCGGGTGATCCAGGAGCGATTGTCGGCGTACAAGCCATAATCGACAACATCGCGATCCCATCTACCTGATCCGCAACCATGGCCCGCAAACGCTACGAGGAAGAAGAAGACAACCACGAGCGGTGGCTGGTGTCCTATGCGGACTTCATCACGCTGCTGTTTGCTTTCTTCGTGGTCATGTATGCGCTGTCCTCGATTAACGAGGGCAAGTACCGGGTCTTGTCCAACGCGCTGATGAGCGCCTTTGGCAAGACGGCGGTAGCGCCGGTTCAGACGGTGGCGAGGCCGGTTGCACAACCATTGCCGCCAATGCCGCTCAAGCTGTCGGCCGCATCGCAACGCACCTCGGAGGCCTTACGCCGGGAAAAGGAAAAGCTGACCCGCGTCGCACGCGATATCCTCGCCGTGATGGCGCCGCTGGTGGAGCAGGGCAAGGTTCGCGTGACCCAGACCAGTCGCGGGGTGAATGTCGAGATCAATGCCAGTGTGCTGTTTGCCCCTGGCGATGCGCGTCTTTCCGAGCCTAGCGTCCAGGCCCTGACTGCGGTAGCCGGGGTGCTGAAGGATGACGACCATGAAATCCAGGTCGAAGGACACACCGACAGTACGCCTATCCGCAATGCGCTCTTTCCCTCCAACTGGGAACTGTCGGCCGTGCGCGCCTCTACCGTGGTGCGTCTGTTCATCGACAACGGTGTCGCCGAAAAGCGCCTGACGGCCGTAGGGCACGGACCCACGCAGCCGGTCGAGAGCAATGACACTGCCGAAGGGCGGCTGCGCAATCGCCGGGTGTCGGTCTTGATCCTGTCCAGCTTGCCGGAAGTGGCGACGGAAGTGCCTGTCGGCCCATTGACGGCGCCATCGGCTGCGCAACCGGTGGTGCCGCTCATGCCGGTTGAGGCGACGGACGCCACGAGGAACTAAGAGCGTCTGAAGACGGCGGTAGGGTTGCGCTTATTGCCGCGCTGTACGTACTGTCAGCTTGGGCGCGTAATACCTGAAATTGCAACAATGGCATCAATGCCGTCGACATTTCAGGCATAAAAAAACCGGCCAAACGGCCGGTCTTTTTATCGGGCTGCTTGCTCAGCCGACAACCAGCCGGCGGCTACTCGATTGAGAGGTGGACTGGCCATTCGGGCCGTACATCGCGCCGCCGTCCGGGGCGCCTTGCAGTACGTTCAGCGCATTCTGGTTACGCGCCATATGCTGGCCGATCAGCAGGCCGTTGGTGCGGTTCAGTTCTTTCGCTTGCTGGGCAACGGCCAGCAGATCTTTCCAGCTCTTTTCTGCCGCTGGGGAGGCGGCACGGCTATTCAACCATGCCTGCATGCCGGCTTCACCGGCCTCAAACCCGCTGGCACCGAGTGCGCGGTGGCGCTTCTGCGCCAGTTCGGTCATGTGCGCAACGATTTTTGCCTTTTCTTCGGTAACCCGGGTCAGCGCTTCGAGGTCGGCGTTGATCAGATGTTCCTGTTCCTGTTGGAGCAACTGCAGCAGGATATTGCCCGCCTTAAGCTCTTCGCCGAGGCTGTCCGCCAGGGCGTTACCGAAGTTTTGCATTACTGTTAAGCCTTGCGTGTATGTATCAGGTCATTGACCGTATCGAGCAGCCCATTGGCGACCTTTTCAGGATCGACATGGAAGCGGCCTTCTGCGATAGCAGCCTTGATTTCTTCCACTTTCTTTGCATCGAACACGCTGTTGCCGCCCATCTGGGTCAGCGACTGCAGTTTCGATGACAGGTGGACGTTGTCGGTGTCGGCCGGAGCCTTGTCGACGGTAGCGGCCTTTTCGGCGCTCTTGCCGGGGCGGGTCGGCGTGGTGCCAACGCTCAGGCCTGCGGCTTTTTTCAGGGAGTCATCGATTTTCACGGCATTTCCTTCTCGGGTTGCGGGTGGCGCCAGGTCTTTTACCTCTTGTCATAGTTCTTATCGACGCAATTCTCACAAACTTTAGCACCAAGTCCCGAAATTAAGAAAAATTAATAGGTGACTTCGATAATGCCGCCGGCTCTGGCTACACCGCTCACGACCTGGCCGGATGCCGTCCTTGCCTGCGCCACCTGGCCTTCGGCTGCATTGTTCAGCGCGCGTGCTTCTGCCGTGACCGTAAAACCGGGGCCGGAAGAGGTAAGGCGTACCGTCTGGCCTTGTTGTACTGCCTGCACGCTGCGCAGCGCGTCATTGCGCAGCGGCGTGCCAGCCGGCAGGGAAATGGACATCGTCCTTCCGACCGCCTGTGATGCATCGGTAATGATGCCAGCCGGCAATGTTGTTAAATCACCCTTGATTTTGGCGAAATCGTTCGGCCCGACCAGCTGACCTTGGGCGAGCGGAGCCGCCGTGACGAGGTAGTCCGCCACCACTTGTACCGTGGCCGCT
>DASRXG010000008.1:0-140442 GCA_035654275.1 Noviherbaspirillum sp. | reverse complement strand
TCAACGTACCGTTGTGCGTGCTCGTGCACTTCGCTTCACTAGATAGCATTTTTTCCGACTTCCATAAATATGCCGCACTCGCCATTTGATGCTCACTTGATCTACACCGTGTTTCGGTAGCTCTCTTTATCTGCGGGAACTAGATTTATACGTCACGGTCTGACTAATAAACCGGACCTCTCTGATTGATAAAACATTTCGCTGATCCTCCACAATGGGCGCCAGGTCTGGGTTTGAGCACAACGCTGGTTGTTCATACAGTGCTAAATAACCGCAAAAGACGTCACACCCGATCTTGCTCCGCCACAGCAGCCAACATTGCCCAAGTGGTTGTGGCGTTACGTTCCTGACAAGCACTATAGCCTTTTGGCCCGCGCGTCTATGTTTATTGGGAAAGATGGTACATCCTCCTTCATGACCAGCACCATCCCACAGAAATGGGAGCTGCAGAGATACAGGCATCATGGTTCATGCCCTGAAAGGTCACTACGAACAATACCCGCGACGTGGCACGTAACCAGGGCATGCGCCACATCGCATTTGTCGACCGGCTCGGCGGCACCTTTCGCCGGAACGGGACGCTGCGTTCGGCCCGGCTATGCTCTACCGGCACCCGTCCACATCGCTGCCGATGTACGCAGTGCCGCTGTTTCTGCGGTTACGCGAGCAGCAGGAGCTCGCCGCCAGCTTTAAAAGCCTATTTTGGTAGAAAACAGGCTCATAAGTACCGCAAAAGCGAACTCAAACATGAGGCATACGATCCGAGCAAGGTGAATGAACCGCTCTATGTGCTGCGCGACAAACAGCGAACAGCGAGGATATGAGACGCTGACGGCAGGCATTTTTGCAGCGATCGAGTGCGGTGAGACGCAGTTCAGAAAAGTGTTGGATGAAGGCCGCTGCCCAGCGCTTGGCGTGTTCTTGCGAGACGTCGCAACACCTCGCACGGCCGCATGAGCGCGGAAAATGATGGAAGACGAAAAGAGTCGGGGCAGCGTTAGCAATATTGCAATCGGTGTAGACTAGCATTTTTTGCACTTTTTCATGACCCAAATGGACAATGAATCGGTCGTCATCGAATCGCAAGTCGTCGAGATGGACGCCACGGGATGGCAACTTGGCGACGCGCGCAGCGAGTGGATAGATGCCCTGGAAGCCGGTAAGGTGCTCTATTTTCCGAAGCTGTCTTTCTCGCTTCTGGAGCGTGAGCACGCGCTGCTCAAGCCTGAATTGCTGTCGGCAGATACGCGCAGCATTACCCTCGATCCCCAGGGCCGGCTCAAAGGCGTGCAAGAAGACAGTACGCTGCAGGAAACAACGAGAGAAATGATTGGCCGGTTCCGGCAACAAGCGAACGAACTTATCCATTCTCTGGCACCGGCATACAGATCCATGCTGCAACCTGGGACGACCAGCTACAGGCCATTGCAGGTCGAAACACGCAAGCAGTCATGGCGTGCCGACGATCGCAGACTGCATGTCGATGCATTTGCCGGCAAGCCGAACCACGGCAAAAGAATCTTGCGTGTTTTCAGCAATATCAATCCCGCCGGCGTGCCTCGCGTCTGGCGCGTCGGCGAGCCCTTCGAGACCGTTGCGCGCCGCTTCCTTCCACGCATGAAGCCGTATAGCAGGCTGGAGGCATGGTGGCTGCGCGCGACTTACAAGACGAAGCCGGTCAGGAGCGAATACGACCATCTGATGCTGCAATTGCACGACTGCATGAAGCTGGATCTCGATTACCAGCAGACTGCATCGCAAGTCACTTGCCCTTTCGCAGCGGGCAGCACGTGGGTGTGTTTCTCGGACCAGACTTCCCATGCCGCGATGAGCGGCCAATACATGCTGGAACAAACGTTCAACCTGCCTGCCAGCGCCCTCTACAGGGTGGAAAGCAGCCCGCTTTCCATCTTGTCCAAGCTGACCGGACGCGCGCTTGTGTAGAGGGCTTATGCGTTACTGTTTGCTGAAGCTGCTGAACTCCTGAAGAAGCGGTCCGCCGTGATACGCAGCGGACTGCTTCTCCCGAGGCTTACATCCCGCCCAGGCACAGGTACTTGATCTGCAGGTACTCGTCGATGCCATAGTGCGATCCCTCGCGGCCGATGCCGGACTCCTTGACACCGCCGAAGGGCGCGACCTCGTTGGAGATCATGCCTTCATTGATGCCGACCATGCCGTATTCGAGCTGCTCGGCCACGCGCCAGACGCGGCCGATGTCGCGTGAGTAGAAATATGCGGCGAGTCCGTAACGGGTGTTGTTGGCCAATGCAACCGCTTCCTCGTCCGTCTTGAAGCGGAATAGCGGCGCAACCGGGCCGAAGATTTCTTCCTGTGCGACGGCCATTGCCGGCGTTACTTCAGTGAGGACGGTCGGTGTGAAGAAATTGCCGCCCAATGCATGACGTGCACCACCGGTGACGGCTTTCGCGCCCTTCGACAGGGCATCCGCCACCAGCTTCTCGACCTTGTTGACCGCTGCGTCGTTGATCAGCGGCCCGATCACGACGTTTTGCTCGAGGCCGTTGCCTACCTTCATCGCGGCGACGGCTTCTGCAAGTTTCGCTGCAAACGCATCGTAGATGCCGTCCTGCACGATCAGGCGGTTCGCGCACACGCAGGTCTGGCCGGCGTTGCGGTACTTGGATGCGAGCGCGCCGCGCACTGCGGCGTCGATGTCGGCATCGTTGAACACGATGAACGGTGCATTACCACCCAGTTCCAGCGACACGCGCTTGACGGTGCCCGCGCACTGCGCCATCAGTCGCTTGCCGACCGGCGTGGAGCCGGTGAAGCTGAGCTTGCGCACAGTCTGGTTGCTGGTCAGTTCCTCACCCACAGCGGCAGGACGCGCGGTGGTAACGATGTTAAGCACGCCCTTCGGAATGCCGGCGCGCTCACCCAGTTCCGCCAATGCGAGCGCCGACAGCGGCGTTGCTTCCGCCGGTTTGACGACGGAGGTGCAGCCTGCAGCCAGTGCGGGACCAACCTTGCGGGTGATCATCGCAATCGGGAAGTTCCACGGCGTGATGGCGGCGGTGACGCCGACTGGTTGCTTGATGACCACCAGGCGCTTGTCACCTGTCGGGGAAGGAATCACGTCGCCGTACACGCGCTTGCCTTCTTCGGCGAACCATTCGATGAACGACGCGCCGTAGGCGACTTCGCCGCGTGCTTCTGCCAGGGGCTTGCCCTGTTCCTGCGTCATGATCTGCGCCAGGTCTTCCTGGTTGGCCATGATCAGCTCGAACCAGCGGCGCAGGATGGCAGCGCGCTCTTTTGCCGTCTTCGCACGCCAGGCCGGCAATGCGGCATCCGCTGCCTCGATCGCGCGGCAGGTTTCAGCGGCGCCCATGTCAGGAACATGAGCGATGGTTTCGCCAGTGGCGGGATTGCGGATGGTATTGGTTGCGCCGTTGTCGGCGACGCACCAGGTGCCGTCGAGGTAGGCCTTTTGCTTCAGGAGGGTGGGGTCTTTGAGTTGCATGGTGTGTATTCGCAATGAATGTTGGGAGAGGCCGCCTTGCTGTTGGCATGCGGCCCGTATGCCGTATCAGCAATGCATCAGTAGACGGCGCGATAAATCGCCAGCGCATCCTCATATGTAACGTCGCGCGGATTGTTGACCAGCAGGCGCTGTACGTTCATCGCGTCCTTGGCCAGCATTTCCAGGTCGCCTTCCGGCACGCCCGCACTGCGCAGGTTTTGCTCGAACGGCATCTCGGCGACGAGTGCCTTGATGGCGTCGATGAACGCGTCAGTTGCGTCTTCGTCGCTCTTGAAGCTGGCGCCCGGAAGGATCGCACGTCCAAGTTCTGCGTATTGCTTCTCGGCTGCCTTGCGGTTGAACTCGAGCACCGGCACCAGCACCAGCGCATTGGTCAGGCCGTGCGGCAGGTGGTAGTGGCCGCCGAGCGGATAAGCAAGTGCGTGCACGGCAGCGACCGGCGCATTGGCGAATGCCATGCCGGCAAACAGCGAGCCGAGCAGCATGGACTCGCGTGCAGCCGCATCCTTGCCGTCTTTGATCACGGTGCGGATGTTGTTGTACAACATGGTCAGTGAGCGCACTGCCAGTGAGTCGGACAGCGGGTTTTTCTTGTGGCGGCTGGTGTAGGCCTCGATCGCATGCACCATCGCATCCACGCCGGTCATGGCAGTGACACGCGGCGGCAGGCCGAGCGTCAGCAGGCTGTCGAGCAGCGCCACATCCGGGTACAGGTAGGATGACACGACGCCCTTCTTCTCGTTGGACGGCGTAGTGAGGATGGAGATCGCGGTGACTTCGGAGCCGGTGCCGGCAGTGGTCGGCACCTGGATCAGCGGCAGGCGCGGGCCGCGCGCAAGGCCAACGCCGTAGATCTCGATCAGCGGTTGCGGTGTCTTCACCAGCAGCGCGACCAGCTTGGCGGTATCCATGGAGCTGCCGCCGCCAAAGCCGATGACGCCGTCGACGCCAGCGGCCTTGGCCTGCTCTACCGCGGCTTGCACACTGGCCTCGGGCGGATCGGCCTGCACGTCGGCAAACACGGTGGCCTTGATGCCGGCCACCTGCAGGCTGTCCAGCGCGCCCTTGAGCAGGCCGGCGTCAAACAGGAAACGGTCGGTCACAAGGTAGACGTGACGCATGCCGAGCTGCTTTGCCTGCTCGCCAATGCGCGATGCGGCGCCCTGCTCGCAGACGATTTTCGGAACGGTTTCGAAGATGAATTGAGACATGCAGTTTCCCCTCATGAGATTTCATTGAAGGAGTGGTAACGAAGTTTTCCGTTGCCCTCTCCCCCGGCCCCTCTCCCGCATGCAGGAGAGGGGAGCGCCATTGGGCAGCTGTGAATTAGCCTGCAGTGACTACGCCGCGCTCGATCCGGAACACGCGGTCGACCAAATCGGCGGAATGGGTGTCGTCGGACTCGGACAGGATGATCGACATGCCCTCGTTGCGCAGCGTGGCGATCACTTCCGTCAGGCGGCGTGACAGCACCGGCGCCACACCCTCGAAGGGCTCGTCGAGCAGCAGCAGCGTGCGGCCCGGCATCAGCGCACGCGCCAGTGCGACCAGCTTCTGCTGGCCGCCGGACAGCTGCAATGCGCGGCGGTCGCGGAAGCCTTTGACTTCCGGCATCAGGCTGTAGATCCACTCGAGCCGCTTGGGCGCATCGGCAATGCCGTTCGCCCAGACCGGCAACAGGATGTTTTCCTCGACGGTGAGCGACGGGATCAGCCGGCGGTCTTCCGGCAGGTAGCTGATGCCGCGCGGCGCGCGTCCGTGCGGGGCGACGTTGGCGAGGTTTTCACCAGCGACTTCGATCGCCTTCGCGTCCACCGGCATCAGGCCCATGATGGAGCGCATCAGCGTGGTCTTGCCGGCGCCGTTGCGGCCGATCAGGCCGGCCATGCAGCCTTTCGGCACATCGATGGATACGTCGCGCAGGATGGGAATGCGGTCGATGGCGACGTTCAGGTTCTTAATGGAGAGCAATGGCTGGCTCATGCGACTTTTCCTTCCAGGATCTCTGCGGGAACGATGTGGTGGCCGATGACCAGCTCCTGCACCCGCTCGTTGGACAGCACATCCATCGGCGTGCCGTCGGCAATGATTTCGCCGCTGTAGAACGCGAGGATGCGCGACACGTAGCGGGCAACGATGTCCATGTCATGCTCGACGAACAGCACGGTGGTGCCGTGGTGCTTCACCGCCGCCATCACGGTATCCATCAGCGGGAACTTTTCTTCCACCGACACGCCGGATGTCGGCTCGTCCAGCAGCAGCATGCGCGGGTTCGACACCAGTGCCATCGCGATGTCGATCAGCTTGCGCGCGCCTTGCGGCACGGCACTAACCAGTGCGTTGGCGTAATTGGCAACGCCGAACTCGTCGAGGATCTCCAGCGCACGCTTGCGCCGCGTCGGATTGTCGTAGCCGGCAAACATCGACGGACGCGGGCTTTCCGCCGCGACCAGCGCCACCAGCACGTTGTCCAGCACCGTCAGCTGCGGGAACAGCTGCGCCACCTGGAAGGAGCGCGCCATGCCCATGCGCGTGATGTCGCGCGACGCGCGACCGACGATGAGCTGGCCTTCGAACAGGATTTTGCCGGAGGACGGCGGCAGGTAGCCGGTCACCATGTTGATGAAGGTGGTCTTGCCGGCTCCGTTGGAGCCGATCACGCCGACCACTTCGCCCTTGTTGATGCGGACATTGATGTCACGCGCTGCGACCACCGCGCCGAAGGTGCGCTGCAGGTCGATCGTTTCGAGAATCGCGGTCATGCGCTCACCTCTGCGGTTTGACGTTTCTTGTATTTGCCGACCAGGCTCCACAGGCCCTTGGGTAGGAAGATGATCAGCACCAGCAGCACGATGCCCAGCATCATCTGCCAGGTATGCGGCGCTTCCTGGATGGCGAAGGTGCGCACCGCGGCGAACACGATCGCGGCGATGAACGGCGCTGCCACATGGCCAGTGCCGCCGAGGATCGCGATGAACACGAATTCGCCGGAGGTGGTCCAGAACGCCATTTCCGGATCGATGTGACCGGTGGCGAGCGCGGTCAGGCCGCCGCCGAGTGCGGACACCGCTGCTGCAGCGAGATAGTTCGCATAGATGGCGGCACGCGGCGAGATGCCGAGATACTCGACGCGGATTTCGTTTTCGCGGATGCCTTCGGCGACCAGCCCCAGGCCCGACTTCATCAGGCGGTGGAACAGAACCGCGGCCACGCCGCTGACGGCGACGGTGAGCAGGAACACGAAGCGCTTGGCAGCCTCCGGTGACGGCTCCCAGCCGAAGTAGGTTGGCGTCGACACGTTGAAGCCGTCGGTCGATCCCAGCGCGGAGGACTTCACCAGCACGCCGAACAGGATCATCGACAGCGCCATCGTCAGCATCGCGAAGAAAATGTCGCGGTAGCGTGCCAGCAGCAGGCCGCAGATGGCAGCCAGTGCAAGCGCGACAGCAACGCCGATGGCAAGCAGGGCAAACGCGTCACGCACGCCGAGGTATTGCGCGCCGAGGCCGGCGGCATAACCGCCGACGCAGTAGAACAGCGCTTGGCCGAAGGTAACGAGGCCCACGCGCATCTGCACCACGACGCCGAGCACCACCAGCGCCTTGGCAAACGCCAGCGTCAGCAGGAAGCTCAGCCAGTCCGGCGCCAGCCAGCCGCCGGCGGCAATTGCCAGCGCGGCAGCAACAAGAGCAAGTTCAGTACGCATTTTCAGATCTTTCTTCCAAGGATTTGGCCGAACAGGCCCTGCGGACGCACAGCCAGCACGAGGAACATGACGCCATAGATCACGAACAGCTCGATCTCCGGCGCCATATGGACCGCAAACGAACGGGTCAGGCCGACCAGCAATGCGCCGACGGCGGCGCCGCCGATGCTGCCGAGGCCGCCGACAACCACGACGGCAAATGCCATCACGATCACTTCGACGCCGATGCCGGGGGTCACGGAAATCGCCGGTGCGGTCAGTGCGCCGGCCAGTGCGCCGAGCACGGCGCCGATCACGAAGGTGACGGCGAACATCACGTTCACGTTGACGCCCATCGCCATTGCGATTTCGCGGTCATGGATCACGGCGCGCAACAGGCGGCCCTTGTTGGTGCGGTTGAGTGCATACCAGGCAGCCAGGCCGATCAGCAACGATACGACCACCAGTGCGAGGTCATAGTTGGCGAAGCTGAGGATGCCGCCGACCGAGGTCTGGCCGAGCAGGCGGTACGGCTGGTAGGCGAAGTAGGGATCGACGCCCCACAGCAGCTTGGTGGCATCTTCGAGGATGAGCAGCAGCGCATAGGTGATGATGACCATCAGGATTTCGTCGCGCCCGCGCATGAAGCGCAACAGGCCCTGCTCCAGAACCAAGCCGACAATGAGGCCCGCGACCAGCGCGCAGCCGACGAGCATTGCATAGCTCCAGTACGGCGCGTCCGGCTGTTCGCCGGAGAAATACCAGCCGACTAGCGAGGCCGCGCTGTAGGCGCCGATCGCATAGAAGCTGCCGTGCGCCATGTTGAGGATGCGCATCACACCGTAGATGACGGTGAGACCCGCGGCGACGAGGAAGAGCCAGGAGGCGTAGATCATCCCGTCGATGAGAATCGCGAAAATTGTGTTCATGGGAGTTCCAAAGGGAAGCGACCGGATTACAGACTGCGAGAGAACGGCCCCCCTCCCCCTGCAAGGGAGAAGGAGCCGTCTGACTGACTTTACGGACGGCTCCGTTAACAGTGAGTCAGGTCAGTTGCACTTCGCGCCAGGCATGCCAGCCTTGATCCAGTCGGCGGCAGTCGTGCCATCCGGCGGCATGAGGCATTCGCCCGGGTAGCTCTTGACCTTGGTGACGGTCGCCAGCTTGGTCTTGGGATCGTACTGGTACTCGCCGTACGACACGCCCTGTACAGCTTGGTGGCCACCGGAGCTCGACATCTTGACGGTGCCGCCCGGTGCTTCATAGGTCAGGCCTTTCAGGCCGGACGTGATCTGCTCCGGTGTGGGCAGCGTGTTGGGCTTGGTGGTCTTTTCCACGGCAGCCTTCAGGCCGAGGATGGCCTGTGCCATCTTGTATGCCGGATAGGTCGGCGATTCCTTGAACTGCGTCGTGAAGTTCGGGCGGAACCAGTCGTTGAGCGGGTTCTTCGGTGCGAACTGGCCGAACGGGCCGCGGCCGCCGACGATCACGCCGTTCGGCACCTGTCCCTTGAAGTGCTCGACGCCGGTGTCGCCGCAGGTCAGTGCAGCAGTGCGCTTGTCGAACAGGCCGCGGGCGGAGCCCTGCAGCATGAAGGCTTCCATGTCGCCGCCCCAGAAGCTGGAGTGGATCAGGTCAGGGTTGGCAACGGACAGTGCGGAGATCTCTGCACCGTATTGGCCCTGCATCAGCTTCGGCCATTGTTCGGAGACGACCTTGACGTCCGGCTTGATCTGCTTGAGCGCGAGGATGAAATCGTTCCAGGAGTCCTGGCCCCAGGAATAGTTCTGCTGGATGCTGGCGACGGTCTTGATGTTCGGACGGGTCTCGGCGACATAGCGGGCGAGCGCAACGTTGTCGACCACGGCGTCAGGGCCGGTGCGGAAGGTGTACTTCGGATTCTTGACGGTTTCGAACAGGCGGGAGGTGCCGCAGTCGAAGAACACGGTCGGGGCCTTCAACTCTTCGGCAACGGGGCCTATAGCGAGGCAGTCGCCGGAGGAGATGTAGCCGATGACGGCGTCGACCTTCTGGCGTTGCACCAGGTTGCGGTATTCCTCGACCTGCTTGGTAGCACCGCCGTTTTCGTCGATGACAACGATTTCGATTTCAACGCCGTTGATGCCCTTCTTGTTATGCGGAGCGGGCAATGCGCCCTTGTTCAGCCCTTCCACGATCAGCTTGGCGGCATTGGCTGCCGGGACACCGAACGGGCCGGCGGCACCGCCGGACAGGAATGTGACGACACCGATGCGGAACTTGCCGTTTTCGGCTGCGTGTGCGGACGGTGCAAAGGCTGCCGACACAGCGAGGGAAACGGCGGCAAGTGCGATGCCTGCCTTGCGGGTTGATGGGCGCTGAACGCTCATGGGCTACTTCTCCTAGGTGGTGGTTGGACAACGAGAGGTGCGCGACGGGTGCTTGCCCGGCGCTGCTGAATCAGTTCGAGGGGCGGACGCAGGTCTTCCGCGCGATAGACGGTCCAGTTGCCGAGCATGACCTGCGCCGGCGGAAAGCGATCGTCCGGCACGACTTCGCCAATGGCCTGTGCCTGCACGACCTGGTGCGTCACCGGATCGATCCAGGAGCTGAATCCTTCCGGGTCTTCCGGCAGGTTCAGGCGCAAGCCTTCCAGCGTGCGGATCAGTTTTTCATTGCTGGCCTTCTTGCCTGCGATCGCGAGCGCGCGGCCGATGGCGATGATCCCGGCGTAAGCGCCCTCGGCGGTGTAGCTCGGATAACGGCTCTCCTGCTGGTGGAAGTCGTTGACGAACTTGCGGTTGCGCGGCGTGTCGGGCCAGTTGTTGTGGTGGCGCGCAGACAGGATCAGGCCGCTCGGCGCATGCTGGCCGAGCGACGACAGCGTGTCGTAGTTGCCGCCGGTGTCGAAGTTGGCGATGCGCATCTTCGTGTGCAGGCCGCTGGAGGTCGCCTGCTTGAGGAAGGTGACGAAGTCGCCGCCCCACAGGCCGACTACGACGATGTCGGCCTTGGTGTTGGCTACCTCTGCGATGTAGGGCGAGTAATCGGCCTCGTAGAGCTTGGACCAGTATTCACCGGCGACCTCGTAGCGCGCGCCGAGACGCTCCAGGTTGCTCTTGAGGTCGCGCCACACCATGTGGCCATAGTCGTAATCGGAGCCGAGGAAGACCAGCCGCTTCCAGCCGCTCTTCTTCTGCAGGTCGGCCAGGTAGCGCGCACCGGCCGCCATCGAAGTGTAGGTGTCGTTGGACAGGCGGAAGTAATACGGATGGAAGTCTTCGATCGTCAGGCGCGATGAGGCATGGTCGGTGCCGATCATCAGCACCTTGCGCTCCTTGGCCACGCGGCTGACTGCCTGCGCCACACCTGAGCTGACGATGCCGCACAGGAAGCGCACGCCGTCGCGCGTCACATAGTCTTCCGCGATGCGCTGCGCGAACGATGCCTTGGAGCGGTCGTCCTCAACCAGGATGCGCAGCTTCGGCGCATCCGCGCCCAGTTCCGCCTGCAGGTCGGCCAGCGCCACCTTGATGCCACCGATGCTGTCGCGGCCATAGGTCGCGGCGCGCCCGGTCAGCGGGAACATGCAGCCGACCACCGCGTCGGCCTTGTCCGCCGGCGCACCGAGTTCGGTCCGCGCCAGTGCTTGCTGCGGCACGGCGGCAAGCAGCGTCGCGACGATGCATGCCAGTGTCCCTGCTATGCGGGACAGCCAGGCGCTGCGGCGATCGGACTGGGTTGACTGGAACATGTTCTCCTCCTGAGCGAATGACCAAAACCCGCTATTTTCGGTGATGTAGGTGCCCCCATCGACGAATTACTCGGATTCGTTGAGGGCGCGGCCGGAGCCGCCTGGTAATTCGCTGCGGCAACTCTTCGCAAGCGCCGTGCCATCCGGTCCGAAAAGAAAGAAAACTGGCCGCGAAGCCGCACGGCGTCTGGAAAAACAGCCTTTTGCCGCGCTCCTTGTGACTGCCCCTGAGCGGGCGGCGAGCGCTCCGATGAGCGGTTTTCGCTCATTTCGATTGACGGCATGAGCGGAATTCGCTCAGACTTGCAGATCGGAAATACCCCCGGCTGAGTACACATCGCCCGGAACCGGCTTGCCGCCTCCGGGTGACCAACCACCCTGCGGAGAGAAGCGGCGAACTCCCGCAAGGCACGTTCCTTGCCTGTGCGCAACAACTTCATTTCTGCACTAAAGCTTCGCAAAGCGCCTTTCTGCCATGGCCCTCGAAAAAAGCATCGTCCGCCGCTACCTCGTCCTGTCGCTGCTGGCCTCCGTCGTGCCGGTCGTCTGGGTAGGGCTGCTGTACGACCGCTTCGCGGAGTCCGCCTTCCAGAGTGCGCTGGATGAAAAGCTGACGGTGCACCTGACCGCCACTGCCAGCCGGCTGACAGCCTTCGTCGATGCCCGCCGCTATCAGGTGGAGACGCTGGCCAACTTCCCCGGCATCGGCCAGTTCGCAGCTGCCGAACCGGGCGCGGCCACCGACCAGGTCAACGCGCTGCTGCAGGTCGAATCCGACCTGCCGGACCTGTTCGGCATCCTGCTGTTCTCCGCCGATGAACACCTGAAACAAATCATCCCCGGCCAGGCAGCCTCCGGTCCGCCTTACTGGACCGACACCTCGCTTGAACTGGACGGATTGCCGTTGACCCGGATCGGCGACGCCGAACTGCTCGGCCCGGCGAAACCGCAGGACGGCAACTCCGGCTGGCTGCTGGTGCGCTATCCGCTGGGAGACGCCCAATCCGGTGGCGGCCCCACCGGCACGGCTGGTCATGTCGCGCTGCACGTGCGACTGTCCTCGCTGACCGAACTGATGGGCGCCGATCCGGCGGCCGGTGCGCTGGAGCCGGTGTTGAAGACCCCGGCCGGCTACTTCAACAGCGTCGGCCACCTCGTGACGCCACGCGGCAAGCTGGTCGCCGGTCCGGAGATCTTTCCCGGCTGGCAGCCGATGCTGCAGGTCGAGCCGTCGCAGCTGCTGGAACCGTTCGACCGCGCGCGGCGCGCACTTTTCATTGCCGTGCTGTTCGGCGCGGTGCTGCTCGTGATCCTGTTCTACCGCATGTCGGTCAAGCTGCGGCAGCGCGTCGGCCAGCTCCTGACGGGCGCTAACGCCATTTCTTCCGGCCGGCTCGATTACCGCATCGCCGACCCGGGGCAGGACGAGATCGCCACCGTGTCGCGCGCCTTCGATGCGATGGCATTGCGGCTGGAAGAACACCTGGCGCGCATCGTGCGCATGGAAAAACTCGCGGTGCTCGGCGAATTCGCCACCGGCATTGCGCATGAGGTGCGCAACCCGCTGGCGGCCATCAAGACCACCGTGCAGGCGCTGGCACGCAGGGAGAAAGACGAGCGCCGCCTGCAATTGCTGTCGGATGTAGAAAGCGAGATCGACCGGCTCGGGCGCGTGGTGAGTCAGCTGCTCGATTTCGGCCGGCCGCGCCCGCCGGAGCCGGCGGACGTCACGGTGCGCGAAGTGTTTCGCCGCGTGATGCTGCTGCTTGCGCCGGAGGCGGGCGCGCGCCGCGTGTCGCTGTCGATGCAGGGCGACGCCGACATTGTGCTGCGCGTCGATGCAGACCATGTGGTGCAGATCCTGCTGAACCTCGGCATCAATGCGCTGCAGGCGTCCGGCGAGCAAGACGGGAACGGTGCGGTCGTGCTGCGCGCCTCGCGCCAGGCCAGCATGGCGGAACTGGAAGTCAGCGACACCGGCCACGGCATCCCGGCCGATGTGCTGTCGCGCGTGACGGACCCGTTCTTCAGCACCAAAAGCAAAGGCATGGGTCTGGGCCTGTCGATCTCGCGCCAGCTGGCGGAGATGAACGGTGGCCGGCTCGATATCCGCAGCACCGCCGGCAGCGGGACGTCCGTGCGGGTGTTCTTTCCGATGTGCGGTGAAACAAGAGACAACGACGACACGAGATAACAATGGCTAGCATCCTGATCATTGACGACGAGACCAACCTGGTGCGCTCGCTCAGCTTTGCGCTGGAAGACGAAGGGCATACGGTGCGCGGCGCCGGCACCGCGCAGGAAGGCCTCGCCGCCGCTGCGGAATTTCAGCCGGACCTGATTCTGCTCGACCTGAAGCTGCCCGACATGTCGGGCCTAGATGTGCTGGAATCACTCAAGGCGCGGCAGGTGGAAGCGCAGGTGATCATGATTTCCGCGCATGGCGATACGCGCGCCGCAGTCAAGGCGGTCAAGCTGGGCGCGGCGGACTACATCACCAAACCGTTCGACCTGGACGACCTGTCAATGACAATCCGCGCCACGCTGGAACGGAAGAAGATGGCGCTGGAACTGGAATTCCATCGCGGCGAAACCATGCGCGAGTTGAGTCTCATCGGCCTCATCGGCGACAGCGATGCGATGCGGGAACTGAATGCGACGATTGCGCGCGTGGCTTCCTCCACCGCATCGCGCATCCTGGTGCTCGGTGAGTCGGGCACCGGCAAGGCATTGGTTGCGCGCGCGATCCACGCTGCCAGTCCGCGCGCTCCCGGCCCTTTCATCGAGATCAACTGCGCCTCGCTGCCGGAACAGCTGATCGAAGCAGAACTCTTCGGTGCGGAGAAAGGCGCCTACACCGGAGCCCATCAGCGTCGTGTCGGCCTCGTCGCGCTGGCGGACAAGGGCACGCTGTTCCTCGACGAGATCGGAGAAATGCCCCTGCCGCTGCAGGCCAAGCTGCTGCACTTCCTGGAGAACGGTCAGTACCGCGCGATCGGCTCCGGGCGCACGCAGACTGCCGACGTGCGGGTGGTTGCTGCAACCAACCGCGACCTTGCCGCCGCCGTTGCCGACGGTACCTTCCGCGAAGACCTGTATTTCCGCCTCAATGTGATCCAGCTGAACATCCCGCCGCTGCGCGAGCGCGGCACGGACGTGTTGGCACTCATCAAGCACTTCTCGCAATCCTTTGCATGCGAAGAACGCAGCGCTCCCATTTCGCTCTCGGACGAGGCCAGGGGGGCGCTGCTGAAGTACCGCTGGCCGGGCAACGTGCGCGAACTGAAGAACTTGATCGAACGCCTGACCATCCTGCATCCCGGCGGCGTGATCGGCACCGGCGCACTGCCGCGCGAACTGGTGGACGACCATCCTGCTGCCGCCCCGGCATCAACGATGTTGCAAGCGGCGGACGCAGCCGGCATCGAAGACGCACTCGCAAGTACGGAGCGGGAAATGATGCTTGCTGCATTACGCGAGGCGGGCGGCCACAAGGGACAGGCGGCAGAACGCCTGGGCATCTCGCGCCATGCCTTCAAGCGGCGGCTGCAACGGCTGGGCATCAGCTGACGCTATCGCAAACCGTTCCGCCCCAGCAACAAACCACACCGTCCCTGCCCTGCGGGCGACATTGAGCGTGCGCAGAAGCCTGCAGGAATAGCCGACGTTGTCGCATTTGGACAAGACGCAATAACTTGTCTTGTTTACATTCGCCCCGATAAATAAAAGATCGGGAGACAAGACAATGAGCGGCATTTCGCCTCACCCTCACTGCAGCAGGCAGGCATCGGTTTCCGGCGCGGAGGGAGCCTCTTACTCATGAATGCGCCGGGGGAAATACAGCTCGCGCGGCAGGCGTGGAACCAATGCCGCTATCGCCCGGCCGCGGAAGAAGGCCATTACGAAAGCTACTTCCAGCGCGCGAACCATCCGAGCCGCCCGCTCGCCTTCTGGATCCGCTACACGCTTTTTAGCCCGAAAGGGCGGCCACACAATGCAGTGGGAGAACTGTGGGCGATTTATTTCGATGGCGAGACGGGCCGCATTACCGCGGCAAAGGAAGTGCACCCGATCAAGGACTGCCGCGTCGCGGAAAGCGCTCTCGACCTGAGTATCGGCGGCGCCAGCCTCGACGAAAGCAGCCTGCAAGGGCAGGCGAGCGCCAACGGCCACACCCTGCAATGGTCGCTGCACTACAGCAGCGCGCAGGCACCGTTGCTGCTGTTGCCACGCTCTCTCTATGAATCCGGTTTCCCGAAAGCCAAGGCGCTGGTCGGTGCACCGAATGCGCTGTTCGATGGCGTGATCACGGTGGATGGCACATCGATTCCGATCCAGCAGTGGCAAGGCAGCCAGAACCACAACTGGGGCAGCAAACATACCGACTCCTATGCCTGGGGCCAGGTTGCTGGTTTCGACAATGCGCCCGATGCCTTCCTCGAATGCTCTACCGCGAGGTTACGCATCGGACCATTCTGGACACCGGCAATGAGCCTGGCCGTGCTGCGCGTGGATGGACGCGAGTATGCGCTCAACAGCATGCGGCAGGCGCTGCGCGCGAAGGGCAGTTTCGATTTCTTTGACTGGCATGTCGAATCGGCGTCGGCCGAAGCGAACATCACGGTGCATATCCGCGCGCCACGGCCCGGCTTTGTCGGGCTGCGTTACGACAACCCGCCCGGCGGGGCAAAGACCTGCCTCAATACCAAGCTTGCGCGCTGCGATGTGACGCTGGCACTACCAGGCCAAGCGCCGCGCACACTGAGTACTGCGCACCGTGCGGCATTCGAAATCCTGACCGAACGGCAAGATCATGGCATCGCCATCGTCGCCTGATCTTCGTCCGATAGCGAGAAAACGAGAAAGAGCCGACAAACATGCGTACTGACTACGACTTCATTGTGATCGGCTCCGGCTTCGGCGGCAGCGTCTCGGCGCTGCGCCTCGCGGAGAAAGGCTACCGCGTTGCGATCATTGAGCAAGGCCGCCGCTGGACGCCGGACAACCTCCCCAGGAGCACCTGGTCGCTATCGCGCTGGATGTGGCGGCCCGCGCTGGGGCTGCGCGGTTTCTTCAGCATGCAGTTCTTCAAGCATGTCGTTGTGTTGCATGGCAATGCCGTCGGCGGCGGCTCGATCACCTATGCCAACACGCTGCTGGTGCCGCCGGACAAGGTATGGCGCGACGGCAGCTGGGCCGCACTGAACGACTGGGAGCGCGTGATGCCGGCGCACTACGCAACCGCGCAGCGCATGCTCGGCGTCACTACCAACCGCATCATCGCCCCAGCCGACTTGCGCCTGAAGGAAATGGCGAAGGCAGTCGGCGCCGAGGATCGTTTTTACCCGACGCAGGTCGGCGTTTTCTTCGGCAAGGAAGGCGACGCGCCGGGCACCGTTTATCCGGACCCATTCTTTGGTGGGAAAGGTCCGCAGCGGGCCTCCTGCAACGGCTGCGGCGGCTGCATGGTGGGCTGCAAGCTCGGCGCAAAAAACACGCTGGACAAGAACTATCTCTATCTTGCGGAGAAACAGGGCGCTGAACTGTTTGCCGAAACGAAGGTGCTCGACGTACGCCCGCTCAACGGCAAGGAAGACGGCGCCGACGGCTACGAGATTGACGTTGTCTCGCTCGCCAAAGGCACGTCAAAGCGCAAGCGGCGCATCACCTGCCGCGGTGTCGTGTTTGCCGCATCGTCGCTCGGCACGCAGGAACTGTTGTTCCGCGCGAAGGATCGCGGGTCACTGCCGCGCATATCGGATGCGCTCGGCAAGCATGTACGCACCAATGCCGAGTCGCTGATCGGCATCCGCTTTCCGGGATCGAAAGTCGACTTGTCGAAGGGCATCGCGATCGGCTCCGGCCTGTACGTCGACGAGCATACGCATATCGAGACAACGCGCTATCCGAGCGGCTCCGACACGATGGGACTTCTGAGCACCGTGATGACGCTGGGGCGGCCGGGCTGGACGCGGCCATTCACATGGATAGTCACGTTAAGCAAGCTTCTGCTCACACGTCCCGTCACAACGCTGCGTCTGCTGTCGCCGTTCGGCTTTGCGCGCGAGACGATGATCTTCCTCTGCATGCAAACGCTGGACGACCACCTGACGATGCAACTGAAGCGCCGCTGGTTCTGGCCCTTCACCAAACAACTCACGACGCTAGGGAAGAAGATTCCGACATTCATTCCTGCTGCAAACGACTTCGCGGTAAAGGCTGCCAAGGCCACCGGCGGATTCCCGATGACATCCGTCACCGAAATCCTGCTCGATGTGCCGACCACTGCGCACTGCATGGGAGGCGCCGCGATTGCCCGTTCGCGCGCCGAGGGTGTATGCGACGCCAAGAACCGGGTGTTCGGCTACCGCAACATGTACATCTGCGACGGTTCCATGCTGGGCGCAAACCTTGGCGTCAATCCCAGCCTGACCATCACCGCGCTGGCCGAGCATGCGATGAGCCACATTCCTGCGGCGGACAAGCAGACGTGGGATGCGACCGGCGTCGAGCTTTCTGCGCAAGCCATTCGTCCGGCAGGAGCCACCGTGCTGGAAGCGGCGCCAGGAGCATAAGCCGCATTGATTCTGTTCTGCACTTGCTCTCGGAAACTCACATCAGCATGTGTATTTGTTTCCGTGTGGAATTTGCTCTCTTGATCCGAGTCAGGAGATTTCAGAAATTCCGCCCGGGGGGTCAAGACAGTGCAAGAGGACTGTTGCCGCTCACCATTCATCACCCTAATATTGCGCGCAATTGAGGCGCACCGGCTCGCAGTTCGCCGACGTCTGCCGGAACCTTGCACGGACGGATGAATGGCCAAAAAGACCAAGAACACACAGGCAATCGGCAAGTGGGCGCGGCTATCGCGCACCAGCAATCAGTATTCCCGCATCTTTCTTTCCGCCATGTCGGCGTGCGTCTTCGCCGGGCAGGCACATGCCATCGGGCTCGGTGAAATCGATGTGCAATCGAGCATCGGCCAGCCGATACGCGCCGCGATCGCGCTGCATGGCAGCGATTTGCATGAGCTTGAGGAACACTGTTTAAGAGGCACGCTGTCGTTACTCGACAATACCGTGCGCTCCTCGCTGAAGGTCGGACTCAGGCAATCCGGCAATGCAATGCTCCTGTCACTGTCGGGCAGCCGCGGCATCGACGAACCGGCTGCAGTCATTACCGTAGAAAGTCAGTGCGGATCGCGCGTGGTACGCGAGTACACCGTCCTGCTGGAGCCGGCGCCGGTACCGGCGCGCCCTGCGCTGGCCGTAGCCGCGGCGCGCAACGAGGCCGCTCAGGCCGGACCGTCGGAACAGCCGCCAAGGAGTTCTCGTCACACCGGGACACCGTCGGCACGACCGCTTGTCGCCGCCTCCTCGCCTCAGCCACCGGTCCGCGTCCGAGAGCGCGCCAGTCGCGAACCGGCCAGCGTGCTGAGGCTTTCCAGTGCGTCGGAGCTGCCGGTCGTCGTCCCGTCTGATGCCGGCTTGCTGAGACTGAAGCTGACAAACATGTTGGCCGACCCGCCGCCGGTCGCGGTCGCGCATGTGCCGGCTCGTGCAGAAGCGACGCAGGCGCTGCTGCCGGTTGCTTATGCCGCACCGGTGCCTCTCACTGACGCAAGCGAAGCGCACACCGCAGCGACATCGCAAGCGGATGCGGTCGAAACGCCGGCAGCTGCAGGCCGGATCAGCGCCCGTGCCGACAAGGGAGGCGCCGCGATTGGCTCTGCCTTCAGGACGCTTTCTGACCAGATCGCCGGCGCGTTGTACTTCGCACTCATCATGGCAGGCTCCATCTGGCTGGTGCTGCGCCTGCGCGCGATGAGCCAGTCAACATCTGGCCGCTGGATTCCCGACATCGAGCCGCGTGAAGCCGAGAAGCGGATTCTTTCGGAGCGCCCCGACCGTGCAGCGCTACCTGCGGAACCTCCGGCGGACAGCATCAAGGTCTGGCCCGGCAACGCCGTCAACGAACCGCCTGAGCTTCCTGTCGGCGACCCGGCGCAGCGCAATACCCTGCCGCAGGCAGAAGAGATCATGGATGTGATGGAACAGGTGCAGTTCTTCCTGTCCATCGACGATCATGCGAACGCCGTCCGCTTGCTGGAACAACTGATTACTGACCAGGGCGATACGCCGGGCTCCCCATGGCCGTGGCTTTCACTGCTCGACATCTATCGCAAGTTGGGCGAGCAAGAAGAATATGAGCGACTGCGCGCCCGATTCAGCCAGCGCTACAACGGACGCGTGCCGCACTGGAGCGAAGCATGGGAAGAAACGGAAGGACTCATCGCGCTGCCACACCTGAGGAAACGGATCACGCAACTCTGGAAGACGGACAAGATCGTTCCCTTCCTCGAGCGGCTTCTGGTCGACAACCGCGGCGGCACGCGGCAAGGGTTTGACCTGTCTTCTTTCCAGGACATCCGTATGCTGCTGGAGATCGCGTACACGACGCACGAATCCAAGAAATATCTCAAGCCCGCGTTGCGCACTCCGCAGTGGTCGGTGGCGGTATAACAGAAGTTCCCGCTCCTCATGGCCGCTGCCCGCAAGCGATGGCCATGCGTCTTGCCCTTCATCCATCCCGGCGCAACTGCATTGCCCCTCCCTGTTCACAATCCAGTCCTTACGGTTGCATGGAGTCAATCCTCGCCTTCCGATTTTCCGAAACCTATTTCCAGTTTTGTTCGATTCTTAAGCTTTTCGCCCTGCGCCACACTGCACTCCATGAGTTTGATAAGAGGAGAGACGCATGGATGTGCAGATGGTGACCCAGGAATTTTCCCTTACCCCTTCGTTGCGTGAGCATCTGAGACGCCGTGTGCGTTTTGCATTCGGCCGCGCCCGTGATCGTG
Source organism: Noviherbaspirillum sp. (assembly GCA_035654275.1). Taxonomy (GTDB): domain Bacteria; phylum Pseudomonadota; class Gammaproteobacteria; order Burkholderiales; family Burkholderiaceae_D; genus Noviherbaspirillum. The sequence continues at coordinate 120,656 of DASRXG010000008.1, read as the reverse complement.
TGATGCGCGTAGTAGTACGGCTGCGGGATCTCAACGGTCCGCGTGGCGGACAAGACAAGGTATGCCAGGTCAGCGTGACGATACCCGGCAACCCTGACGTCGTTGTCCGCGCAGTACATGCGGACATGTATGCCGCCATCGACCGTGCGGTAAAGCGCGCCGCGTACAGCGCAATGCGTAGTGCCGCGCGCAGGCGGAGGGAGAATCATCATGGTTGACACCATCGGCACCTGGTGGATGTGGGCCGGCTTCTTTGCCTTCGTCTTCGCAATGATTGCCGCCGATCTTCTGCTACTCGGCGGCAAGGCGGCGCACACGGTCTCTTTCCGCGAGGCGGCAGGCTGGTCGGTCGCGTGGATCGTCATTGCGCTGCTCTTTAATGGCGTGCTCTGGTGGTACCTGGATGGCGCGTCAGGGCGCGAGGTGGCGAACGAAAAATCGCTCGAGTTTCTCACCGGTTACGTCATCGAGAAGTCGCTCGCCGTCGATAACATTTTCGTCTGGCTGGTGATCTTCGGCTACTTCGCCGTGCCTGCCGAATATCAGCGCCGCGTGCTGCTGTACGGCGTGCTCGGCGCCATCGTCATGCGTACCGCGATGATCATTGCTGGCGCATGGCTGATCAGCGAATTCCACTGGATTCTCTATCTGTTCGGCCTGCTGTTGCTCGTCACCGGCATCAAGATGCTCGTCTTCGCCGACAAGCAGCCGGACCTCGCCAACAACCCGGCGCTGCGCTGGATACGCGGGCACATGAACGTGGCGACGGAGTTCCATGGCGAGCGCTTTTTCATCGTGCGCCAGGGCGTACGTTATGTGACACCGCTCTTCCTCGTGCTGGTGCTGGTCGAAATCACCGACCTCATCTTCGCCGTAGACAGCATTCCTGCGATCTTTGCGGTGACGAGCGATCCGTTCATCGTGCTCACTTCCAATGTGTTCGCGATCCTCGGCCTGCGGGCGATGTACTTCCTGCTCAAGGATGTCGCCGACCGCTTCCACCTGCTGAAGTATGGCCTCGCAATGGTATTGATGTTCGTCGGCACCAAGATGCTGATTGTCGACTTCTACAAGATCCCGGTGTTGCTGTCGCTCGCTGTGGTCGGCACGCTCATCGGCCTGTCGGTTGTGGCAAGTCTCTTGTGGACACGCCCGCACAGTGGGACGACAAGATTGGCGGCCGAGCACAAGAAGTAATGGCCCGCAGCGGTGTCTGCATCGCTTGGGCACCGCTTCGTCCCGCTGTGGCAGATGCCACTATTTTCCGCGGGAGTGTGGCGTTTTCCCCGCACTTCCCGGCTTGCGATATTGCCCTGATAAATATCGGATGGCTGCATCGCGGAGTGGGGAGCCCCAGGCACCTGCGCCTTGAATAATACTTAGACTAAAAAATGGAGGGCTCGATGACAAAACCTGACTCGCTCAGGGATGGCAACTACGCCGCTTATCTCGAAGGGAAAACTGCGAACCAGGCGAGCAGCCAGGATCTGGATAACTTGCTGTCCGGTGCCGGCACTGATCGTGAACAGACGCTCGAAGACATCATTCTTCACGGTGAGGAACCGGGCGAACAGTTTATGGAAGAGTGGAATGCACTACAGGATGCGCCGCCATTGTCCGAAGAAGAATTGGCGCGGCAGGCACTGAGCGATCCCGGTGCGGATGGCGACGTCACGACGCCCGAATAACACGTCACGTTTGCGGTGACTTCGTGATGTACGGGTGATGGCAGACGATATGTTCCGCTGTCATGACACGGTAATTTTCGGTCCCCATACTCGCACCGCTTTTCATTGAATCCCAGGTTAGCTTTGGCCGCTGCCGCAAGGCAGTCGGCCATTTTTTGTTCATCGTCTTGCGCGTCGCGCGGATGCGACGCTTTGAAAAATGTCATTAAGCGGTAACTTCGGCTGCGCATTATCCGGGCTGTCTATCTGAGTTTCCGCTGTATGACACGTCACCTGCCTAGCGCGGTCGACGTTCGAGGCGGCAGCTTCCGGACACAAGACGTTCAACACACCTCATGGGAAATACAAAATGAAAAAATCGCTGCTCGCACTCGCTGTGCTTTCCGCATTCGCAGGCGCCGCTTCGGCGCAAACCAATGTCACGATCTATGGCGTCGCCGATGCCGGCATCCGTTACCGTGACAGCGATGTCTCCGATGGCAAGACCTGGGGCCTCGACAGCGGCCTGCAATCCGGCAGCCGCATCGGCTTCCGCGGCACCGAAGACCTCGGCGGCGGACTGTCCGCCATCTTCACGCTGGAGAACGGGTTCAACATCGACGATGGTTCGCTGGGCCAGGGTGTTGCCGCCAGCTCCAGCTCGCCGGCGCTGACCCGCCTGTTCGGCCGCCAGGCATTTGTCGGCCTCTCCGGCGGCTTCGGTGCAGTCAAGCTGGGCCGTCAGTATGCGCCGATCCGCGTTGCGGTCGAGAGCGTCGATCCATTCGGCCTCGGTGGCGCAGGCAATGCCGCGAACTTCTTCAACGTGCATGGCGAGCGCACCGACAATACGATCAACTACACGACGGCGAACTTCGGCGGCTTCTCCGGCCAGGTCGCTTACACCTTCGGCGAGATCGCCGGCAGCACGTCCGATGGCCGCCATATCGGCCTGTCGGGTGGCTATGCGAACGGCCCGGTCAATATCGTCGCTGCCTACCACAAGCAGGAACTGCTCAATGGCGGCACCGCGACCGCGTTCCCGTCAACACCAAACGGCGACCAGAAAACCATGATGATCGGCGGCACGTACGACTTCGGCGTTGCGAAGCTGCACGCTGCCTATTCACGCACCAAGGGCGAGAGTGCTGCTGGGGCGACCAACCTCGACCGCGATGACGCAATGGTCGGTGTCAGCGCACCGGTAGGCGCAGGTACGATCCTGGCATCCTATATCCGCCGCAGCGACGACATCGAAGGCACAGGCGGCGTGAGCCGCGATGCCGACCAGATCGCACTGGGCTACCTGCACAACCTGTCCAAGCGTACCAACCTGTATGCGATGTATGCGCGTACCAGCAATGACGCAGGCGCCCGCCTGAACGGCGCTGGTGCCAATGGTGCCGATCCATCGACGCTGATGGTTGGTGTGCGCCACCGCTTCTGATGTCGCTTCAGATACCGCTTCTGATACGGTAGTTGCGGGCTGCGGTCCACAATGACAAAGGGCGCACAGTTCATCACTGTGCGCCCTGTTGCCATCCCTGAGCGTGGCTCTTTTGTATTCGTTTCCTGACTTGCTTCGGCCGGTGCCGCAACATCATGCTGCGGCGAGGTCTGCCTCTTGCGCCGTGTGGCGCTCCTTGTACTGCGCGGTTGGCTCGACCAGCCATTTGCCGCGCACTTTCGCCGGCGGCGGCTGTATCTTGCCCTTCTCGATCCAGCAGCGCAGTGCGTAGGGCGAGGGGGCGAATTCTCCATAGGTCATCGTGGCCCATTGGGTGACCAGGATGCGGCTCTGATGCGTCGTTGTCATGACGTCTCCCACATTGTTATGGCATTTACCGATTGCCTGTGTTTGCCTGTATTTGCTTGTTGACGGGCGCCGTTGCCTGCGCCCGCAAAGCTTTCCCGTACAACAGGAAGACGCGCAGCGATGCCTTGCGCCTTCCTGTTGTTCCTGCTGATTACTTCGACTGGGCGATCATGTAGTCGACCGCAGCGTTGACGTCTGCGTCCGACAGGCTGCTGTTGCCGCCCTTGGCCGGCATCACGCCCTTGCCCTTGATCGCCGATGCCTTCATTGCAGCGACGTCGCCAAGGCGCGGTGCCCATGCTGCCTTGTCGCCCAGCTTCGGCGCACCTGCAGCGCCGGTGCCATGGCATGCAGCGCAAGTTGCGTCGTACACGGCCTTGCCGTCAGCTGCGGAAGCCTGGGTGGCGATAGTGAACAAACCTGCTACAACGGCCATGCCAATAAATGTGGATTTCATATCTCTTCCCGTAATCTCAAAAAATCTTAGAAACATGGCTGTCTGCGCCATGCCATTGCCCTAAAGCAATAGGTATGCCTGACTGTTTCCATGTGGAAATTAAGGAAGCCCGGCTTTTTGACGTGAGCAAGATCAAGCGATTCCCGCTCATGGGAAAACAGCGTGAGTTTTGGTGAGAAAGAGAATTCAAAACAGCATACTGAAAGGTAGAACAGCGCCAGTTTAGGCCCTAGAAAGGCCTACCGGGAACGTTGTTGATAATGATTCTCGTTTACGATAATCTCGTTTCATTACTGAAAAGACAATGAAACGATGAACGCTCTCCTCCATACCCGCAATTCCCTCCCTCTTCAAACCACTCCCGCAATCCGCCTGTCGGCTGACCTGTCGCAGGTCGAGGCGCGAAAGCGCAGCTTGCAACGGACCGTGCAGGCGTTGTTTCGCGAAAGGCTGTTATTTGAAGAACATCTAATTGTTGAAGGCACCGTTTCCTGGTTGCCGCTCTGGTTGCAGCAAGGCTTGCTGCGCTTCGAAGGGCTGCAGGTCGGCCGCATTGGCAATTGCGAGCTGCAAGGATCGGTGTCCTTCTACAGGACCGGTGCGCGGCCGCAGCCACTGGCCACTGCCTCCGCACTGCTGGCCTGCATCGCGCCGTCCGTCGCTGCCGCAGCAAGTGCGGACGACCTGCAGCGACTGATCCAGGAGCTCGACAATAGTGTCGAGAACGACGCCCTCTGCCTGAACTTCCGGCGCACCTGGCGCAACGAGCTCGCTGAAATTACGCAAGGCGGCAACAATTTCATCGCCGCCCTGCGAAATGCCGGCCTGACAAACCCGGTGCTGCTGCTCGAGCAATGGGGCACGCTCGGCCATCCTTGGCATCCGACCTACAAGACCAAGCTCGGCTTGACGACGAACGATGTCGTTGCGCTGTCACCCGAATTCAGCCCCACGCTCAACATCCCGGTGGCGGCAATCCATGCGGACAAGGCGCATGCCACTTTCGCGCAGGACACCGGCGACTACCGGCTCTGGTTCGCACGGACCTTCCCCGACGTGTCCCGCCGCTGGGAAGCGTGCCTGACGCAGCATGCCCAGGATCCGCAGCACTGGCTGCCTCTGCCTCTCCATCCTTACCAGGCGCAGCAATTGATCCCGCAAAAATTCGCGGAAGAGCTCGAAGCCGGCCATCTGTTGCTGCTGCCCGGTGTCGACGTCCCGGCCAGTCCGACGATGTCCTTTCGCACAGTGGTGCCGGAGGGCTCGTCGGAGCTGCCGCACATGAAGCTGCCGGTTTCGCTGCGGCTGACCAGCGTGCAGCGCACCGTCTCGCCCAAGTCCGCCGTCATGGGCCCGCGCCTGACCCGTCTGCTGACCACCATCGTCGCGCGCGAACATGGATTCGGCGGCGTGCTCGACATCGTGGAGGAAGCGGTCGGCGTGCACTACATCGATCCCGACAATAACGACGACCGCGCGCGCCATCTCGCCGTGCTGTTCCGCGTCAACCCGATGACAAAGCGCACGGAAGAGCTTTTCCCGGTTCCGGTAGGCTGTCTGTTTGCCGATTCGCCGCTCGGCGGCCGGCCGTTGGTCTCCGATCTGGTGGCCCGTTCTTTCGGCGACCATGCGGACGGTGCGTTGCAGTTCTTCCGCAAATATGCGGACACCGTCGTCAGCGCCACGCTCGGCGCCTATCTGCTGTATGGCATTGCCTTCGAGGCACACCAGCAGAACAGTTTCATCATGGTCGACAATTCTCTCGCCCCGGTGCGACTGCTGGTGCGCGACTTCGGCGACCTGCGCGTCCACGCACCGACGCTGCAGCATGCCGGCCACGCGCTCGTTCCTTACCGCGAAGGCCATACCGTGTTCGAATCCAATGAGCCGGTGCGCGACAAGCTGCTGCATGCGGTGCTGTTGTGCCATTTGTCCGAACTCGCGCTGCTGCTGGCACGCACTTATGCGTTATCCGAGGATCGCCTGTGGAAGATCCTTCGCCAGGAGATCGAGAACACGTTCGACCGCTTGCAGACAAGGACCGAATCGCAACGCTGGGCGGCCGAGCGCTACGCACTGCTCGAAGCCGACTGGCCGGCGAAATCTTTCCTGCGCATGCGCCTTAGCGACACGTCGGATGATGTGCACGGTCACATGGCCAACCCGCTGCGGACGGCACGATGAGGGCGCATGCACCTCCCACGGCCGCCACATTGCGCTGGCTGTTTGCCATCCAGCTCCTGGCGATGGGCGCAATGGAAATGAGTGGCCCGTTCTGGCCGCTGCACCTGCGCTCGCTCGGCGACTTGAGCTCCCAGTCCCTTGCGTGGGCCAGCGCGGTGGCCTATGCCGGGCCAATGGCCATGGCGATGCTCTTCACGCCGCTCTGGGGCAGGCTCGGAGACAGGACCGGGCACAAGCCGATGGTCCTGCGCGCGCTGCTTGCGCTGGCGGCGACACAGCTCTGGGTTGCAGTGGCGGAGACGACCGTCACAGTGCTCGCAGCACGCCTTGTGCAGGGCGCACTCGCCGGCTTCATCGCGGCCGCCCAGGCCTATGGCGCGGGCATCGTGCCGAAGGACAAGCGCGGGAGATTGATGGCACGCCTGCAAGTCGCCACCGCCCTCGGTTCGGTGCTTGGGCCGCTGGCGGGGGGAATGCTGTTTGACGGCATGGGGTTTCGCACCTTGAATCTCGTTGCCGCCGCAATATGTATTTTCTGTGCCGTCGCGACGCTTTTTGCATTACCTGCGGTGCGGGCACAGACGGCAAGCAACGCATCCACCGACACGCAGGCAGAACCGTTTCTGCGTAGCGCGGTTACCGGGCTCCTGCTGGCCATCGTGCTTGTCCAGTCAGGCAAGATGATGCCCCAGTCCTTTTTCGGCTTGTTTGCGGAGCAGGTGCTGCACGCACCGGCATGGCTGACCGGCCTGTGTTACGGTGCAACCGCGCTCGGCATTTGTGTAGCCGCGCCGTTCTGGGGAAAGCGCTTCAGCGACAAGCCGAAGGCCGCCATACTGAAGCGTATCGAATGGATCTGCTGGACGAGCGCCGCCGTCGTTGCCTTGCAGGCGGTGAGCCGGGACGTCGCGACCATCCTCCTCATGCGCCTGCTGTGGGGCATATGCCTTGCGGCACTACTGCCGGTCTTCTACGGGCTGCTGTCACGTGAGGCCGATGAACAAAGCCAGGGACGCGTGCTCGGACTGGGTAACAGTGCGGCGAAGGCAGGCGCACTGCTTGGTGCGGCAGCGGGAGGCCTGACGCTCGCATGGCTTCCGGTCCAGCATGCGTTCTGGCCGGTAGCGGCCCTGTACGCGGTTTCGGCGCTCGGGGTGCGTGCCCTCAAAGAGAAGGATGAGGCAGTGGAAATTGCTGAGCGCAATGCACCCGTGTAATGAGCGCACGCTGCTGTACCCGGCTACTGTGGCGACGGGACGGAATGTGGGGCAGCATTCCGCGCACTCCATGGCGGATGTGGATCAAAGCAGCGCAGCAAACCAGACAGGCATGCGCGCCGCAGGCTACGGCAGCGCATCCCGTGTCCGGGCAACCGGCTCGATCAGAGGCCGCTTGCCGCTTTCGGCATCCAGCCGATTACCTTTGCATGCAGGCTCTGGATGTACAGGCGGTCTGCAGTTTCGGTCACGCCGGTCGTCTCCGGATACTGGCCGCTGGGGTCCTGCAGGTTGACAATCACCTTCCCGTTTTCGTCGATGGCGAACACATGCCCGTAGGCGGGCGGCACCGGCCAGAGCGACTTGGGCAGGCGGAAAGCCGCCTTGCGCAATGCCGGACTGTCCGCGAGCTTGTCTGCGAAAACACTGCGTGGTTTGGCAAGCCCGACCCAGATGCGGCCGTCCATTCCGCGCATCAGGTTGTCGGGATAGCCGGGAATGTTTTCCACTACCGGCATCGCCAGAGTATGCCCTTTGCTGCGGTCCTGCAGAACCGTCTTCACATCCAGCTTGCGCGCCGTCGTGGCGAACTTCCAGATCCGGTATTCACCGGTCTCGGCCACGAAGATCCAGCGTTCATCGGCGGACAAGGCAATGCCGTTGGCAAACGACAATCCATCCGCAACCACCTGCGTGCTGCCATCGGCGGGATCATGAACAAGCACGCGTCCCGTTGCCGAATGCTCCATGATGTCGAGCACGCTGGCATTGAAAGTGCCGCCCCACTCCGCCGGTCCAAAGCGCCGCGATGCGTCGGTAAAGAAAATCTTTCCATCCTTGGCCACCACAACGGCGTCCGCGTATCGGATCGGATCATCCACGCCATTGACATGCACCTTGTCTGCCAGAACCGAGATCTTCCTTTCGCCTGCCGATGCGCCGGAGTGGGTGATCAAGAGCAGCCCACGGATGGCATCGGCGGCAATCATGTTGCCGTTGCGGTCGAAATCGAATCCGAGCACCCGGCCACCTGTCTGCGCCCACACTTGCGGCGACGAACCATCCGCATTCAGGCGCAGTATCTTGCCGCCATCGACCGCTGCGTAGAGCGCACCATCCGGGCCGACGACAATGTGCTCCGGCCCCGTCTCTGCACCGATGTCGATCTGCTTCAGGTTTGCCAGGCGGGTATTGACCTCGTGCGGCGATACATAGCCGGCGTCTTTTGGCGCCGCCCATGACAAAGGCTCGATCGGAACCGGCGCGAAGCTCAGGTACGCCCCGAGAAGAAGAATGCAAACAAACAGGACTGCAGCGACTCTGCGCATATGGTGTCTCCTTTATATTTTGTTGTGCTTTTTTGTTTTGCCCGTCTTGGCGCGGGTTATGTCGTTAATGCTATTCGATCACGAGCGGGCCGGAGCCCGGCAAGCGCGTAACGAGGTCGGCGCCGACCAGCCTTGATGGCGTGTACATGCCGCCCGCAGGACGGTTCGCGAGCAAATGCTCCACCACCGCCAGCGAACCGGTCACGGTCAGGCTGTAACCATTTGCAGTGCGGATACGCGCTGTCTTCTTTCGCCCCTTCGCGTTGACGGCTTCGCCCCACACGAAAGTCGGCAAGCGATTGCGCGCTTCCTCGTCCGGTCCCTTCACCGATTTCTCGATGCGCCGCTTCAGCAGGCCCTGCACGGCGCCGAAACGCAAAAGCCAGCGCAGGTAGTTCGCGCGCTGCGCGTTCTTCACCATGCTTGGCGACGCGGGAATGTAGACCTCGATATCCGGGATGCCGGTGGAGTAATAGGCCGTAGCGACGTCTCCCCAGGGAATCGTCATCGCCAGCTTTTCACCGTCACCGAAATCGATGCGGCGTGTCTGGTATGCCAACGGAACGGAGACGATCTTTCCTGCGCGTCGTACCTTGCCTCCCTGCGCGAGCCCTTCCACCGACGTCTTTGCCGTACCCGGCGAAAAACCGGAGCGAGAATCGAAACCGAGCGCCAGCTGTGTCGCATCCGGCAATGCGGCTTTCAACGCGCTGGCAACACAATCGGTCGGAATCACATCGAAGCCGACGCCAGGGCAGAGCACCACGTCTGCCTTCTCCGCGCGCGCATGCAGGGAGTGGGCGTGTTCAAACACGCTGATCTCGCCGGTGATGTCGAGGTAATGCGCCTTGGCCGCAATGCACGCCTCAATCATCGGCGCGCTGGTGGCAGAAAACGGACCGGCGCAATGCAGAACAAGATGCATGCCGCCGACCTGACGTGTCGCCTCGCCTGCGTCATCAATCCCAAACACGCAGAACGGCAGCTGCAGCTCGCGCGCAAGCTGCTCGATACGTTCCCGATTGCGGCCGGCAAGCACCGGTTGCATGCCACGCCGCTTTGCCTCGCGTGCAATCAGCTCGCCGGTATAGCCATTGGCCCCGTAGATCATCCAGGCGGTCATTCTCTCCTCCATGTTGTCTTGTTCTTGTTTATCTTTATTTCTTTTCGTGCCGGGCAGATTTACAACACCGGACGTCCAACGAATTCTGCGCCAATTCTGTTGTTATTGTGTGCGCCTCACATCCTGCTTCCTGAATCCAGCGCAATTATCCGTCAACTGCAGGAACATCAACTTGTTGCAGCGGATGTCCATGGAACGGGGCCGCGTGTTCAATAACTGACGAGCACGCCTACCCCGAGCGTGTCCTGCGCATGGTTGTAGTCGATCAGGCTGTGTCCGTATCCGGAGAATAGCTGCACGTAGCCCTTCACATGCTCGGTCATTGGGAAAGCCCAGCCGAGTTGCGCGGCGCCCTTGTCGGTACTGAAGTTATACCGCGTGAGCAGCGAGAACTCATGCCCTTGCCAGCGATAGGTCGCAGTCAGGTCGCCATGGCCCATGTAGTCGATGATGTCGGGGTTGTCGTCCTCATCCAGGTCTTCCGAGCGGCGTTCCCATATGCGTCCGACCAGTGTGAACTCGCCCCGCTCCAGGCCGACCTGTGCGTAGATCCGGTCCCAGCTGCGCGACAGCGTCGATGCCTGGCCGTTGGATTGATGGACGATGCCGAGATTGAGGAAGCGCGCGCGCAGGCCCAGCAGACTGAAGTTCAACGGCAGCACCGCCATCACTTCCGGCTGGTAGTTCGTTTCGCGGAACGGGCTGGACGCTTCGCGGTTGCCCGCCTGCCAAAAGCTCTGCTGCGTATACCCCACCCAAAGGTCGGCAGGCGTGCCGGCGATATTTTGCAGGAACTTCATCTTGAAGCCCAGCTGGAACACGAGCTCGCCGTGGGACAGGTCTGCATTGCTGAGCACGAAGCGCCGCACCGGCTGGTACGGTGCGCTGTTCGGCGAACTGCTGTAGGTCGCCAACAGGTAGTTCGGCTGGTGCGACTGGAACTTGAAGGTGCCGCGCTTGTTCTCTGGCCCGAGTTCCCAATGCTTCGCAAGATAGGACCTGTTCTTCGCATCCGTTTTTTCGGCAGCAGCTTCTGCGGCAGCGACCGCTGTCGATTCAGCCGTCGCCTCATCCATCGACTCAAGCGGGGCTTGTCCACCGAGCTGTTTGTTGTCGGCATCCGCCCTGTGCGCAGCGGCGAGCTCGTCGAAGCACGCCAGACGCTTGCTGTCTTCGGCAATGCCGGCGCAGTCGGCCAGTGAGGCCGGAGCAGCCAACACCACGCCAGAGTGTGCTGCCAGTAGCAGTGCCCCTGCCAGGTTTGCGTATGTTGCGACTCGCATCGTTCTCTTGTTTCCTTTCGCCTGGAGCACGCGCTTTTCGGGAGATGCCCTGCCGTTCGCGGCGTAGCTTCCCTTTCGGTACCGATCGCGACGGAACCCGAAACAGCCTTCCAGTAAAAATGCGTTATGAGCGAGGGCGGCCTATTGGCGAAAAGCCTTGCTCACCGATGGTTGGGTAGCTGCATGATAGTGCAAGCATGGGAATGCGGCGCCTGGCGTGTAAATCTCGCCACGGAGTTCCCCCGCGGGGGCGCAACAAGCAGTCTTCATCCCGTTTTTGGCAGGTCTATCCACCACCGTGGCATTCGCTGAGACCTGCCTGATCGCGTATAGGAGGAAATCGCGTCAGCGGCACGATCCGGCACTCACGCGTGCGCATGCCGGTGTCGTCCCTCGAAATTCAGCCGGTAACGTGCGATCCTGTCCCATGCGCCGTAATGCGACGTAAAGGTGCCTGCGGGCAGTGACAGCCAGATCAGTGCAATGCCGAACAGCACCGACATCGCGGCGGCGATACCGGCATAGCCGCCGATCAACCACGGTGCAGCAATCAGCCAGGCACCAAAGCCGGCATTCACAAAGCGCAGCGGACGTGCGACTTCGCCCCAGGCCATGATCGAGAAGGTGACCACCAGCGAACCGACGATGTGGTCGCTGTCGGCCGCCGGCCCCGACGTGTCGAACAGCAGGCGGGTGCACATGAGCAGGATGCCTATGACCGTGCTGGCCGCCAGCGTCCAGGGTACGCCGACACCGTTGCCCAGCATCTCCCGGATCACCGCGCCGGGCGGCGCCTCGAAATTGTCCGAATAGTCGGCGCTGCCGCCCGTCATTGTGTCGCCGCGAAGCAGCAGGTACCACAAGGGTTTGCCCTGCTGCCGGCGGTTCTTCAGGAACTGCAGCGTGGCCAGGATTTCGTCGAACGAATACGGGATCTGCAGCAGCATCGCCAGCGCACCGACGAGGCACAGCGTGCACCAGGTACCGATCACGATCGGCTGGATGATGATGAAGAACACGCTGACCGCGCCGAGCGGCACGATCAGGATGCCGAACAGCAGTACCAGCCACGGCATCGTGCGCCAGCGGCGCTTGTCGCCGATGATGCCGGTAATGATTTCGAGCACGTACACGGTGGCGCCCAGTCCGGCATCGGCCACCGGCCAGGCCTCGGACACGGACGAGGTGATGATGCGCTCTGTGCCGTCGCCGAAGAACGGGTCCCACGCCGCGTCGATGTGGCCAAGCTGATAGGCGGCGAGATAGCGCGATATGAACAGGCCGACGAACGCGAGAATGATGATGGGCAGGCGATTGGTCCAGCCCGACGGCGTGTAATCCCAGCCGGGCGGCGCATCCGGCCCGGTGACGCGCGCCACCGGGTTGATCCCCGGCGCGGAAGGTATCGCCACCGCAAACGCGATCGCCAGCGCGCCCACCAGCGTGTCGTTGGCGTAGGCCGCTGCACTTGGCGTCCAGAACAGCAGCGGCGCAAACAGTAACCACAGCCCGACCGATGCCGTTGCCCAGCGCGCCCAACCGGCATCACGCGACAGTGACAACAGGCCGAACAGCACGATCAGTGCACCGGCAACGATATCGCTCAGCGTCATCCAGGTATCGGAGTACACCAGGCCGCGCTGGTTCGGCGTCACTAGGTCGCCGGGCACCAGCCAATTCTGCGCGAGCCCAAAGATGAAAGGACTGGACATCAGCCACAGGCCGAGCGCGATATTGGCGAAGTGGCACCACAGCGTCTGCTGGTGCTCGAAGCGGTCGAGCGCATGGTACTCGGCAATCACGCTCGGGCTGGGTGAACCCTCGTCCGGCGTTTCCTCCAGCCACAGCGGTAGCGGGATCTTGTTGCGCTTGTACCATTGCGCCGGATTCTGCCGCAGCTCACCGACGATGGCTGGCAGGCTGCGGCGCAGCGCATGCTGCGGATGCCAGCCGAGCAGTCTTTCCGCGCGCGAGATATCCAGCTCATAATGCTCGTCCGCAAGGCGCACCATGAACGGTTTGATGAACGGCTCGATGCCGCGGTCGATCGTATCGGGAATCACGTCCTCCATCTTGTCCTGCAGCCAGGCGCCGGTGGCGGCGATGGTCTTGGAAATCTGCCGCGTGTCCCATGGCTCTCCGTGCACCAGCCGGCCGATCAGGTTCTGCAGCGCCTCATAGCTTTCCGTGACCGGTTCCCCGATCAGCACCGCGGCCTCCCGCGGCAACGCGGCGCGCCTGTCGACGGCTGCGCGCATTGCGCGCGCCAGGTCTTCCTGGTGCACGAAGGATTGCCCATGCGAGGCATCACCGGGAAAGACATGGCTCAGCATCTGCCGCTCGTAGATGCGCTGGATCTGGTACGCCAGTGACGGCACTTCGCAGGCATCGGTATAGACACCGGCGATGCGCATGATCAGGGCCGGGATGCGCCCGTGCTCCTGCTGCACCACTTGCTCCGATGCGAGCTTGGATTGCGGGTAAGGCCAGGACGGCCGCAGCGGCCAGTCTTCATTGATCGGCTGCCCCGGCTCGGTGGGCGCATGGACCAGCATGGTGCTGGCATACACGAACTGCTCCACCTCGAACGCTTGCAGCGCACGCAGCAAGCGGCGTGTGCCCTTCACGTTCACCTCTTCATACAGCGGGTTCGGCTCGCCGGAAAAATCATAGAAGGCGGCCAGATGGATGACTGATGCGAGGCGGTTGCCGTAGCGTTTGCGCAATTCGTTGCATGCCTTGGCCAGCGCTTCGTCGGAAGTAATGTCGGTGGAAATGCAATCCTCGCCGGCACATTTGCGCTCGAAACCGACAACCGTATAGGCATCGCGCAGTTCGGCCACGATGGCCCTGCCGAGACGCCCCTCCGATCCGGTGATCAGTACAACTGGTTTCTGGAAAGCCATCTCTCTCTCCTTCCAATGTGGTTTTGCAGACGGTGCAGGATGCATGCCACCGACGGTTTCAGCTGTCGCAAGCAGACAATCAGACCAACGGATTGATGGTGCTGCATCTGTCGTAGCGGCTCACATGACACTTTCCGGTGGCCACCACTGAACCAAGGAACCGCTGTGCCACTCCCATTGGCAAGATGCGATAGAACATTGAGGCCGCCATGGAGCAGAAAGTCATCAGCAACCCTGCCGAGCGCACCTGTGTCCTGAGACTGGAAACAGGCGATGAAGTTGTTTCAATGCTTCCGGATTTCTGCAAGGACCAGCACGCAGGACGGTAGCAGGCAACACCGCGCCGGCTTTATGCTATCAAAGACGTGGCGCGGCTCACGTCAACCAATGGATACTTGAGAGGAAAGACTCTGATGGTCGTGACGCAAAGAAAGCTATCCAGCACCTTCAAACGATTCTTCGAGTCCGAGAAATCCAGCGGCATCGTCCTTATTGCCTGCACCCTCGTCTCTCTCGTTCTCGCCAACTCGCCGCTCGGCGAGAACTACCTGGCCATCTGGCATGTGTACATCGCCGGCCTCAGTGTCGAGCACTGGATCAACGACGCGTTGATGGCGATTTTCTTTTTGCTCATCGGCCTGGAACTGGAACGGGAGCTCTACAACGGCGAACTTTCGGATTTCAGGAATGCCCTGCTGCCGATCTGTGCCGCCGCTGGCGGCATTGCCGTGCCGGCAGCAATTTTCTATGCGCTGAATGCAGGCACGCCTACGCAAGCCGGAATAGGCATACCGATGGCAACCGACATTGCGTTTGCGCTGGGCGTGCTGGCGCTGGTCGGCAGCCGGGTGCCTGCCTCCCTCAAGATTTTCCTGACAGCGCTTGCCGTAATGGACGACCTTGGCGCGGTGATTGTCATCGCGGTGTTCTATACGGCCGAGCTTTCCGCTGCCTACTTGTTCGGCGCATTTGTGGTCTTTGGATTGCTGCTCGCACTGAACCGTCTTCTACGGGTGATGGCGCTCACGCCCTACCTGCTCGGCGGCGCATTGATGTGGTTCCTGATGTTGAAGTCCGGTGTCCATGCAACGATTGCCGGCGTTCTGTTGGCGTTCGCCATTCCTTTCTCCGCCAAGGAAGATGACCAGACCTCGCCCTCGCACCGGCTGGAACATCACCTGCACAAGCCGGTGGCCTTTCTGATTCTGCCGATTTTCGCACTGGCCAACACCGGCATCGTGATCGGGCAAGGTTGGGCGCAGGAACTGGCATCGACGAACAGCTTGGGCATCCTGGGCGGGCTGGCGCTTGGCAAGCCGCTCGGTATTACGCTGTTCAGTTTCGTTGCGGTAGCCATCGGCCTCTGCCGCCTTCCGCTCGACTTGCAGTGGCGTCACGTGTTCGGCGCCGGGCTGCTGGGGGGAATCGGTTTCACAATGTCGATCTTTATCACCAACCTTGCATTTACCGGAGACGCCGACCTGATCAATGCCTCGAAGATGGCGATTCTGCTGGCATCGCTGACCGCCGGGGTGGCCGGCTTTGCGTGGCTGAAGGTGTTTGGAAAACCCGTTGAGTCCGACACCGATATGGACACGATGGATTTCGAGGACAGCGAGGGATTACCTCCCGGTCAAGCGGTGTAGCAAGCCACACAGCGATCGCATTCTCCAATCGCCATTGCATCCCATTGCACGAATCACAATGTGCAGCTGTGCCAATGATGCTCGCGCAACACGGATAAATGAGCTGGGTCAAGCCATTCCGTGCTGATTACGTCTTTCCCTTCCCGGCCACTACCGGAGTTCTATAATTTCCTCAAAGCAGCTTTTTAAGGCGAATGGGGTTCTGAAATGAACATCACGGCTAATTTCAAAAGCGATTACGCAGCGGCACTTCGCAACATGCGCCTGAACGAGTCCGAGATCGCGCGGCAAACCGAAAGGCTTGCTTCGACCGAGGGACTGGCTCCGGACTTGCTGGCTGAAGCGCACTTTGAGCGAATCATTGCGGAGCGCAACGCGCGCGTTGAGCAGAAAGTGCGTGCAACAATGCGACGCATCGTCTGCGGCCTGGGCATGGTCGTACCGATTACCGCAGTGCTTGCAGGCGCGATCTTGTACGTGACGGTTTGAATCCGCGGCCGGACTTGCACGTCCGGCCATCAGGTGCCGTGTCGTGTCGTGCGCCTGTAGTCGGCTATACCCGGCCGATGCCGCCGCGCGTCTTGTTCGCGGAAGCGTCCGGGCGAAAGCTCTTTGACGGCGCCCGTTGCCTTTCCTTCGACACAGGGTCAGGAAACCTCTTGCCTTTCAGCGGAAGACCTCGCGACTGCGGCGAAAGGCCGGTCGCTCGCGCGCCGCCGGTTCAGTACCGTACGGATGCGTTCAAACATGGCCTGCTGCTCTTCGGTCGGTTGGGCATTTTGCACCCGCCGATCTGCCATCAGTTTGTTGAGAAAGGTCAGCATCTTCTCGCGGTCGTCGCGGTCGGCCAGCAAAACCGGCAGGGTGAGGACCGCCTGGTCCGGTTCAAAGCGCGCGATAATCTCCTGCTCTCCCCGGATACGGCGGAACTGGTCCGGGGGAATCGCTGGATAGTATGCCGCGTAGGTAGCCGCCAGTTCCTCCTCCATCCTCAACCGGGCGAGCGGCAGCGGTTGCCCCCGTCGCGAGAGGAGGAAAGACACGCGTGCGAACGCTTCGGCGTAGCCGCCTTCCGCAATGGACGCCAACGCCTCCTTGACGAAGGGAAGATCGCGCGAGTCTGTCGCGACCTTCTCCATGCGGGCCTCCGCTTCATGCTTGTCTGCCAGGTATAACGAGAACATGTTGGCGTATACCGTAAAGAACGCCGCCTCGGTCGCCGCATCGCGCATTCCGCGGTAATAGTCGAGCGACGTGCTGATCAGTTCGGAGCCGACTTTCTCTGCCCGGCGCAATGGCTGGCCGGCATCCATCGACTGCCGGTTCGCCTTGATGGCCTGCGCCGCTGGCTCAAGCCATGCCAGCCAGGGATTGAGATCGGAGATGGACCAATACTGCACCCGCAATGGATGGAATTGACGCAACAAACGCGCGCTCATCTCGTTAGACATGGCTTGCACGATAGGCTGTGCAAACAGTTCATAGGCACGCTGGTTGAAATCGGAGATCGCGACGACCGCTTCGAAAGGTTTTTCATCGGCGCGCTTGAAGCGATTGAAATGCGCGGAAAGCTCCTCGAGGCGATGCTCGCGAAACTCGACGTCGTACTCGGTCTTTCCGCCCGCACCCTTGTTTTCCGTGATCTCCATGCCGTACAGGCCCGGCGGCAGCGCTTCGATCGACTTCAGGACCGAAATGATCTGGCTATGCTCCTTCTGCGCGACCTTGCCCGAAACGAAAATACCGAGATGGCCGATGCTTCGATGCGTCAAGCCGACGATCACCTGGCCGCATGCCTTGATCTCTTCGGTACTGCCATACATGTCGGCTACCCAGTTGAAAGCCTGTTGCGGCGGCGTGATGTTGTCCCCCATCGAGGCGAACAGGACGATCGGCGACTTAATGCGACGCAGGTCGAAGGCTTTGCCGTCCGTCGACCGGACATCGCCGGACCATAGCTTGTTTCCGACGAAGAGATTGCGCGTGATCCATTCGATTTCCTCGCGATTCATCAAGTAATAACCGCCCCACCAGCGCTCGAATTCGAGAAAGCGCGGCGGCTCGGTATCGATGTTCGCGAACAGGTTGTAATACTTGTCCCACAGGCTGTTGGCAGGATTGAGGTTTTCGAAGTTCTGCACCAGCCACGCGCCTCGAATTTGCCGTTGCCCATATCGGCCACCAGCGACGCCAGCCACGTCCCTCCCAGCATGCCGCCTGAATAGCGCATCGGGTTGTCGGCACCGCCCTCGCCCCACGCGCCGCCCCAGTACGACATCGGCGCGCCATTGATGACGATAGGACCGGTTTCATTGGGAGTGGACGATCCCAGCATCATCGCTGCCCAGCCACCCTGGCAGTTCCCCACGATTGCCGGCTTGGCGCTGTCCGGATGCAGCGCGCGCACTTTCTTCACGAACTGCTGCTCTGCTGCGCATACATCGAGTAGCGTCTGGCCAGGTTCGGGGTCGCGAAAGAAGATAACGAAGTACACCGGATGGCCGGCACGCAGTGCGACACCCACCTGCGAATCATCCTTGAAACCGCCAATTCCCGGCCCATGCCCGGCGCGCGGGTCAATGATGATATAAGGCCGCTTCTTGGGATCGACCGTCATTCCTTCAGGCGGCTTGATCCGCAACATCGCGTAATTGACAGGGCGATCGAATGATCGCCCATCAAGGACAACGTCGTAGTCGAAATGCAGCACGAGCTCGGGACCGAGCCAAGGGTGCTTGGCAAACTGATTGCCTCGCTGGCGCAACGTGTCCCAGAACAGAACGGAACGTTGTGCGACGTCGACCGCATACCGGGAGCAGCTCCACGGATTCAAATCGGCCAGCAGCGAGAAGATCTGTTCGGGACCGGCGCCGTCGCCGTTTACGCTCTCCTGCACGCGCCGATTGAATTGCTTTAATGCAGTGTCAGCCCTTTCCCGGAAAATCATTCCTATCTTGATGGCATTTTCGTGACTACGCGCAAACTGTGTTCCTACATCCATATTGAAGACCTCAAAGTGGGAAATTCGAAAAGCGAAAGCCGACAACCAGTAGCGTGTCGGAAAGAGAAATGAAGTGCGTATCGGCGCGTTCCGTCTTACTGGTTTTCAAACGCAGGTTTGCACGAAGGCATTGGCACTTCGATGCAAGGCGTTGTATCCCGTTGTTTCCCGCTATATCCGTCACGCGGTGCAATACAGGTGGTGTAGGTTGACCTTTACAGGCCGGTATTGTTCCTGATCGCGTTTTCGCCGAAAGAAGACATTGTTTCCTGGGTATGGTGTCGATTTCATCCATGCCAAACGTCCATGTCGCATGAATAGACGGCGGCGAGAAGCTGTTGACCAGCCAAGCATCGGCGGAACGGAAACCGGGCGTGAAACCTGAAGTTCTTCAGGAGCGGTGTGTCCCCCTTGAATCAAACCCCGTCCATTCCCCTGCACGGCGCGCTGTGCAGCAAAGGCGCCACGTCGAAAGAGGCAGCCACGGCATGTTGCTGGCCTCGCTGGGCAAATGCACTTGAATCCCAGTTGGCCTTTCTCGCTTGCCGGAAGAGGATCGTGAACGCTGCTAAGCTATGGGCTTATTGAACAGTCACCGCACTTAATCTTTGAAGCCCTCAACTGATTTTTCTGCGCGCAGAGCAGAACAACTCTTCCTGCTGGTGTTGGCCGGCATACAGTTCACGCACGTCCTCGATTTCATGATCATGATGCCGCTCGGGCCGCAACTGCTGCGGGCGCTGAATATCAATACACAGCAATTCGGGCTGCTGCTTTCCTCCTACACCTTCACCGCCGCCGCGTCCGGCCTGCTGGCGGCAACCTATGTCGATCGCTTCGACCGCCGCAAGCTGATGCTGACGCTGTATGTGCTGTTCATCCTCGCCACGCTGGCGTGCGGGCTGGCGCCGAACTATACGTCGCTGCTGGTCGCCCGTGCGCTGGCAGGTGCGTTCGGTGGCGTCCTTGGCGCAATGGTGCAGACGATGGTAGCGGACGTCGTGCCGTTCGAGCGGAGAGGCCAGGCAATGGGGACGGTCATGGCGGCGTTCTCGATGTCGACGGTCGCCGGCGTGCCGCTCGGCCTGTTCCTCGCCAACCATATCGGCGCACTCGGCTGGCGCGCGCCGTTCTTCTTCATCGTGGTGCTGGCCAGCGTATTCCTGTTCATCGGCTACCGGTTCCTGCCGTCCCTTACCGCCCATCTGGACAGCCCGCGGCAGGGCAATGTATTCCAGCGGATCTATGCCATCGCCCGCGAGCCAAACCACCTGAGGGCATTTGCATTCATGTCGCTATTGATGATGGGCGGCTTCAGCGTGATTCCGTATATCGCGCTGTATTACACGGCCAATGTCGGCATGACGGAAAGCTTCATTACGGTGATTTACCTGTGCGGCGGCACAGCGACGTTCTTCACGTCGCGCCTGATCGGCCGCCTGGCCGACCGGCATGGGAAGCTGCACACTTTCCGCTGGGTGGCACTGGCGTCGTTTCTGCCGCTGCTGGTGACGACGCATCTGGTGCCGGTGCCGTGGTGGGCGGTGCTGATCAATTCGACCGTGTTCTTCATCCTTGTGCCCGGCCGCATGATCCCCGGCATGGCGATGGTGACGGCGTCGGCCGCACCTGCGGTGCGCGGCACCTTCATGAGCCTGACGTCGTCGGTGCAGATGATGTCCTCCGGCCTGGCTTCGCTGGTGGCCGGCATGATTATCTCGCGCAATGCAGTGGGGCAGATCGAGCACTACAACATCGTCGGCTACCTGGCCGTCACTTGCGGCCTGGTCAGCTTGTGGCTGGTTCAACATCTGAGAGTGGCTGCGCCAGGCATGTCAGGAGCGCCAGGCACGCAGCAGGAGAAACCGAGCACCTGAAGCAGCGCCACGAAAGCTCGCCGCTTCTGCCGGGTCTTCTGGACTGCGCTTATTTGCTGATCATTTGCCGGTCATTTGCTGGTCTTGCGTTTGCGGGTCGTGCCGGAAGATGTGGCCGGCGCCGCAGCTTGCGACTTGGTTGATGCGGCCGTCTTGGCCTTTTTTGCCTTGGGCTTGGCTTGCGCCTTCGGTGCGGCGGAGTCGGCCGCGGTCGCAGGCGGCTCGGAACTCATCGCGCCACTCACTGCCTGCTGGAACTGGTCCTGCAGCATATTCCACCAGGCGGTGGCATTGACCAGCGGCGCCGTCAGGTTGGCGGCATCCGACTGATCCTTGCTGGTCGGTTCCGGTGCCCCGTGCAGCCTCTCTTCGCTATGTGCGCCGTTGCCGGCCTGCGCACCATTACCGGCGGCAGGCATCTGGGGCATACCAGCGGCGGCCGCCGCCTGCTGCCCGGCGGCACCCATGGTGGCCGAGAAGGTTTCGCCCATGGTCTGCAACGTCGCAATCGTCGCGGACTGCACCTCCAGCGCCTGGATGGTGCTGCGGAGCATGTTCATGTTCAGGTTTAGCCAGGATTCCACCGCCCTCATGTCGGAGATCTTCTTGTTGATCTCGTCCACCGACAGACTCGGTATCACCATGCCGGGCAAATTCATCCCTGGCATCCCCGGCATGTTCATTCCCGACATGTTCATGCCGGGAATACCCATGCCGCTCCACAGGTTCTTCACGAAATCGAGGGTATCCGTCATTGCGCCCATTCCGGGGAAGTTGGGCATATTCGGTATGTTCGGCTTGATCATGTCTGGTCTCCCGTTAGCGCGGACGTGCGGCGCAATCGTCTGATTGAATAAGCAAATTGGCAAAGGTTCCAGTATGCGCCTTGCAGCATGCGCTGTCATATGCGCTGGGTCAATATCGTCGCAAGCAGTTTGCTGCTGGTAGCCGCCTTTGACGTCGATCTCGGCCGGTTGAATTTAACCCTTGGAAACTTTCGATCCCGCGCACAATCACAGGCGGATACGTTGTTAAACTAGCGAAATGGCGATGATTTTTTCCTCAGCAGAAGACCGGCGCGTGCGACCTCAACGCTTGGTCGCGCTGCTGACCGCATCCGTGCTGCTGCATGTGCTGCTCTTCCAGTGGGCCGACGGCCGCCTCGGCTTGCCATCCTTGCAGGAGAACCGGCCAACCACCGTCACCGCCGCCCTGCTTCCGCCACCCGTCGTCGAGCCCGCACCGGCGCCGAAGCCTGCCGCCGTGCGCAAACCGAAAGTCCAGCGCAAGCGCCCGCCCGCATTAGCACCGGCGCCCGCCGCCGCGCCGATGCCGGAAGCGGTCGTCGACACCGCAGCCGCCCCGTCCGCCGCCGATACCGACAGCAGTGCGGAACCGGCGGCCGATGTCATCGCCTCCGCCGCAGCCGAAGCGGCAGAACAGGTAACCACGCGCTACACCGTCAGTCCGCCGCCGTCGGCAGAATTGCAGTACGACGTACGCGGTGTGCTCAAGGGTCAGAACTGGTTCGGCAATGGCACCTTCCGGTGGGAAATGTCCGGGAACAGCTACAGCCTCGTCGCCAAAGCGAGCACCTCAATCATTTTCACCATTGATGTGCTGGACTTGAAGAGTGAAGGCACCCTGAATGAATTCGGCGTCGCACCGGTGCTGTACAGCGAGAAGCCGTGGCGCAAGCCGATGATCAACACCCATTTCCGGCACGATGAAAAGCTGATCAGCTTTTCCGCCTCCGAAATCACCTATCCCTATCAGGGCGGCGAACAGGACCGCGTCAGCGTGGTCTGGCAACTGGCGAGCGTGGGACGCGGCGATGCGGCGCAGTTTGCACCGGGCACGGAAATCGATATCTTTGTTGCCGGCAAGCGCAAGGGCGAGACATGGCGCATCCAGGTGGTCGGCGAGGAAGAAATCGAAACACCTTATGGCAAGCTGGCCGCCTGGCATGTGGTGCGGGCGCCGCAGGCCGGCACGTATGATGAACGCGTCGACATCTGGCTGGCGCCGCAGCGGGAATGGTATCCGGCACGGGTCCGCTACACCTATGCAAACGGCGATCACGTCGACCTGTCCCTGTCGGCAATCGCCGCAACATCCCCACAATAACCTTCTCACTCCCTGACGATGATCGCTTCCCTGTTCCGCGCGCCGTTGCTTGCCCTGCCGATTGCCATGTTGTCATGGACCTTGCTCGGTGCACCGGCCGCCACTGCGGCAACCAAGTACAAGGTCAACCTTCCGCCTTCGGCAGAGCTGACCTATACGATCAAGGCCAAGCAGAAAGGCATGTCGGTCGAAGGCGAAGGCGTCATGCGCTGGACCGCGGACGCCGGCAAGTTCAGCGTGAGCAATGAAGCGCGCGCAATGCTGGTCGGGAAAATCCTCGACGCAAAAAGCGAAGGCACCGTCGATGCTTACGGACTGGCTCCCGCGACCTTTTCCGAAAAGCGTTTCCGCCGCGAGAAGACGACCACGTCCTTCGATCGCACTGCCAATACCATCCGCTTCACCGCCTCGGACGACAGCTACCCGATCAAGGGCGGCGAACAGGACCGCAACAGCGCGGTCTGGCAGCTGATTTCGATCGCGCGCGCAGCGCCCGCAAAGTTCAAGCCGGGCACGAGCTGGACTTTCGTCGTGGCCGGGACGCGCCACGCAGAGCCCTGGACGTTCAAGGTCGTCAAGCGAGACAAGGTCACCACGCCGCTGGGGGAAATGAATGCGCTGCACATCGTGCGGATGCCCCAGCCGGACGACAAGGACCAGCAGCTCGACATCTGGCTCGCACCTTCGCTCGAATGGTATCCGGTGCGCCTGCGCTTTTCCGACGACAACGGCGATTACATCGAGCAAACGCTGCAGAAAATCGGTGCGAAAGCATCGTAAAATCCGGACTCCATGCGCTCGCGCCACAGCAACTCAACCTGAAGAACCCATGACACTCTCCAACCGCGCACTCGTCCTGTTCAGCGGCGGCCAGGACTCCACAACCTGCCTGGCATGGGCACTGGCTCGCTATGCCCATGTGGAGACCATCGGCTTCGACTATGGCCAGCGGCATGCGGTCGAATTGAGCGTGCGCCCGGCATTGCTGCAGAAAATGCGGGTGTTATCGCCTGCATGGGACGCGCGTCTCGGCGAAGACCACATGATCGATCTGTCGCTGCTGTCGCATATCTCCGATACCGCGTTGACGCGCGACGTCGAAATCGCAATGCAGGAAAACGGCTTGCCGAACACCTTTGTGCCTGGCCGCAACTTGCTGTTCATGATGGTCGCCGCCACGGTTGCCTATCGGCGCGGCCTCGACGTGTTGGTGGGTGGCATGTGCGAAACGGATTTCTCGGGCTATCCCGATTGCCGCGACGACACGATGAAGGCATTGCAGGTGGCGCTCAACCTCGGCATGGCGACCCGCCTGAAGGTGGAAACGCCGCTGATGTGGATCGACAAGGCCGAGACGTGGCAGCTGGCGCAGGAGCTCGGCGGCACGCCGCTGGTCAACCTGATTCGCGCCGATACCCATACCTGCTATCTGGGCGAGCGCGGCGCACTGCACGATTGGGGCTACGGCTGTGGCACATGCCCGGCCTGCGAGCTGCGCGCTAGAGGCTACGAGCGATTCAGGCAGGCTACGCAACAGGCCGCCTCGTCAAAGCCTGTTTGAAAACCGTAGCGCCCCCGGCCAAACTCAGGCTGCGCAGTAGGTCTCCAAACAGGCTTGTAAGCAAACTCAAAGGATCTGGGAGTAGGATGAGGATTCCTGTATTCCCTGCGTAGCAAGCAATCACCCAAAGATACATTCAACCAGGCAGACCTCCATGCTGATCGCCATCCTTACCGACATCCATGCCAATCGCGAGGCTCTGTCCGCCTGCCTCGCCCATGCACAAGAGCGCAAGGCGCAACGCTATGCTTTTCTCGGCGACCTGGTCGGCTATGGCGCCGACCCTGCCTGGGTTGTCGATACCGTGATGGATTACGTGAAGCAAGGCGCCATCGCGGTGCAAGGCAACCACGATATCGCCGTCGCGCAGGCGCCCGGCAAGCACATGAACCAGCAGGCCAAGCAGGTTGTGGAGTGGACGCGGGCGCAGCTCACGGAAAGCCAGATAAAGTTCCTGACCGACCTGCCGCTGACGCAGGAATCGAACAATTGCCTGTTCGTGCATGCCAGCGCCGCGGAGCCGCGCAACTGGGAATACATCACCGGCACGCTGGAAGCACTCAAGAGCATGCATGCGACACGCTGCCGCGTGACCTTCTGCGGCCATGTGCATGAGCCGGCGCTTTACAACCTGTCGATGACCGGCAAGATCTCATCCTTCGTGCCGACCGGCGACAGCAGCATTCCGCTCGGCACGCAACGCCGCTGGCTGGTGCTCCCCGGATCCGCCGGCCAGCCGCGCGACGGCAATCCGGCCGCCTGCTATGCGCTGTACGACGATGTGACGCACGAGCTGATCTATTTCCGCGTTCCCTACGATTACGAAACCGCCGCCGCGAAGATCCGCGCGGCCGGCCTGCCGCAAAGCATCGGCAGCCGCCTCGAACACGGCCGATAGAGGGTGTTATGAACTGGAACAGGGGTCGCGTTCCGTCGAGAACGGATGCAGCGTACGAAGCAGGACGCACCGCAGTACGGGTACTGCAAGCGGCCTGCGACACCGCGATGCGCCGTTCTCGACGGAACCCTTCGGGCAACCCCGGGAAGCGGCTGCCTACGTTGTTGCAACTCCTTGCCGTAGCCCCGCTACGACGCGTCGCTGCGCCTAGTATGCGGCCGCTTCCCGGGGTTGCGCGACCCCTGTTCCAGTTTATAACACCCTCTAGGAGCCCGCATGAATCGCCTTGAAGTCGGTATGGTGATCGATGGCTATCGCCTCGAGGAAAAGCTGCACAAGGGCGGCATGGCGATGCTGTGGCGCGTGTCGCGCGTTGACCCCGGCAATGCCGGCGACGCGGCGTCGCAAACGCCACTGCTGATGAAAATCCCTATCCTCGGCGACCATAACGACCCGGCAGCGATCGTCGGCTTCGAAGTCGAGCAGATGATCATGCCCAAGCTCACCGGCATCCATGTCCCGCACTATGTTGCTGCCGGCGACTTCACCGGCCAGCCGTACATCGTGATGGAACTGATTGCCGGCAAGTCGCTGCGCTCACGCTTTGACGAAGCGCCGCTGCCGATCGATGAGGTGGTGGAAATCGGCATCAAGGTCGCGACCGCGCTGCATGACCTGCACCGGCAGCATGTGATCCATCTCGACATCAAGCCGAGCAACATCATGTTCCGCCCGACTGGCGAGGCGATCCTGATCGATTATGGCCTGGCGCGCCACGACAAGCTGCCTGACCTGCTGGCGGAGGAATTCCGCCTGCCGATGGGTACCGGTCCTTATATTTCGCCGGAGCAGGTGCTGCACATGCGCAACGATCCGCGCAGCGACCTGTTTGCGCTCGGCGTGCTGCTGTATCACCTCGCCACCGGCGAGCGGCCCTACGGTTTCCCGACCTCGATCTCGGGCCTGCGCCGCCGGCTGTATCGCGACGCAGTGCCGCCGCGCTCGCTGAACCCGGCGATTCCGCCGTGGCTGCAGGAGATCATCCTGCGCTGCCTGGAAGTCAACCCGAACAAACGTCACGATACCACTGCACAACTCGCCTTCGAACTGCAAAACCCCGACCAGGTGAAGCTGACGGAACGTGCCGCAAAGCGCGTACGCAACGGCTTCTTCAAGCTGGTTCGCCGCTGGTTCCGCGCCATGGGCATGGAGCCGGTGCCGCAGCAGTCGGCTGCGGAACAGCTGACCCGCGCGCCGATCATCATGGTCGCAATCGATCTGGCCTATGGCTCGGAAGCGCTCGCCGAATCGCTGCGCGTCGCATCGCGCCGTATCCTGCAGACCGAGCCGGGCGCGCGCCTGGCCTGCGTGACCGTGCAGAAAACCAATCGTATCGGCATGGACGAGTACGTGGACAAGCAGGGCAACAATATCCACGTGAAGCACCTGGTCGGCCTCAAGCACTGGGCCAGGCCGCTCTCGATCCCGCCGGAGAAGATCACCTACCATGTGCTCGAAGCGCCCGATCCCGCGTCGGCCATCGTCGACTATGCCAAGGTCAACGCAGTCGACCATATCGTGATCGGCTCGCGCGGCAGCTCGGCATTCCGGCGCTACCTCGGCAGCGTGTCCTCGCAGGTCGTCGCACAGGCGGATTGCACAGTGACCGTCGTCAAGAGCACTGGTGGCAGTGCCAATGCGGCGGCTCCCGTCAGCCCGCCGGAGGCGATACCGTCACCATCGTCCCAAGAGTCTGCAGGCGTTTCAGCAGAAACAACGCATTAGGTTGCGCTGCGCCGCTGGCGGTATTGTCGAACACGCACCACACCTGCTTGCCGGCGCGCGCATCGTGGTTGATCCTTTCGGCAAGCTGGTCCAGATAGGCATCGGAATACGCCGAGTGGTACATCACTGGTGAACCGTGCAGCCGGATGTACACCGTCTGCGACGCCGCGGCGGATCGCGGCAAGGGAGCGACTTCCGGATCCGCAGTAACGTAGGCAACATCGAGCTTGTCCAGCATCTGCGCAGCGTCCTCCGCAAACCAGGTCGGGTGGCGCGGCTCGCAGACGACTGCGACGTCAATCAGCGTCTGCAAGCGGAGAAAGAATGCCTGGGCGACCTCCGGGTCATACTGCAGGCTGGGCGGCAACTGCACCAGCAGGCAGGCAAGCTTCTCCTTCAGGTGGGTCACTTCGCCGGCAAACTTCTCCAGCGCGGCATCCGCATTCCGCATGCGCAAGGTGTGCGTCATTTCCTTCGGCACCTTGACGGCAAAACGAAATGCCGGCGGCACGGTGTCCCGCCACCGCGCATAGGTCGCAGGAAGATGCGGCCGGTAAAACGACGTGTTGATTTCGACGGCGGGGAAGACGGTCGCATATCGCTGCAAATGGCTGCCTCCACGTGGGAAATCATCCTGCATGGCTTTCGGCACACTCCAGCCTGCACAAGCGATGAAGACGGGTGTTGATGCTGCTGAGGTTGCAGAAGCAGCCGGGGTGGCGTTTTGCGCAGCGTAGCAATCCATCGCATCCCTTCAATGAAGCGGCACCCAGGTTTTGGAGCGGTGCAGCAAAGTATGTTTGCTTGCGCATCGCACCAATTTCCGTGCCTTCATCACCTGCCAATACATTGTGCAGTGCGAATTGATATCGCTCAGATGAAGGCGCAAAATGAATAAACCGTCTACACAAACACAACACTAATACAGCAATCAGGGTGGAAGTTACAGAACGAGAAGTCTGTCCGGAAGTCTGTTCATTCGGAACTTCGTAGTCAGAAGGTCATCAAATCGGGCCTGCCAACCTTTGACTGCGACCGACATGATTTTAGGACTTCCTCATCACCTTCCCGTTCAGCGTACATGGTTGAGAGAGGAGTCGTGAATGAAAGTGCATAGCGAAGAAATGCAACAGCGCCTCGGCTTCATTGACCGCACCATCTACCACGCGATGCGAGCGTGTCACTCGGATACCAGTGTGCCAAAGGAACTGAAAGACTATGTGCTGGAACTTGGCCAGCGCTCCAGCCAGGCGCAGCGCGCCCTGCAGGATCGCGACGAGCGCAGTGTGCGTGAAAGCGTGGACGACCTCGCGCGCATCAGCTACAAGGCGCAGAACACCATTCACCCGGCGGATCCCACGAATTACGAAGTGAAGAGCGCCGTTATCCTCACGCATATCGAACTTTCCGCGCTGCGCTCACAGCTGGATTGATAACAAGCCCGCCTGTTGCCTGCCACGAATGAGCGGAAGGCAACAACGGGCAAAATCCTGTCATCGATGCGCGTCTGTTTCCGCAGTAGTTGCGGAATGCGCTTCTCCCGCGTCGGCAAGCACTACGCGGTTCCTGCCTGCATGCTTGGCGTGATAGAGCGCTTCGTCCGCGCGTTTCGCCAATGCATGCATACTTTCCCCGGGCATATGTCCGGCAAGTCCGGCAGAGAAACTGACCATCAGGCCTGGCGTCACGCTGTCCCAGTCATGCTCGAACACTGCCTTGCGCAATCTTTCCATCGTAGTCACGCCGCTCTCCGCCGCCGTACCGGTCAGGATGATGCCGAACTCCTCGCCGCCGAGTCGCCCCACCACATCGGTGGCACGCAGCGTCCCCAGGGCAATACTGCATGCTGTTTGCAGCACTGCATCGCCAACCGGATGGCCATAGCGGTCATTGATGGTCTTGAACAAATCGAGATCCAGCATCACGAAGCAAAAAGGGCTTCCGAAGCGTTCGCTGCGCTGCATTTCCGCTTCCAGCATCTCCATGAAGCGGCGGCGGTTCAACACGCCGGTCAACGAATCGTGGCTGGCAAGCTCCTCGATCTGCTTCAATGATTGCTGCAGCTGCTTGTTCGTCTCGGACAGCTTGTCGCGCATGCGGCTGTAACTGACGCCTGCCATCGACATCTGCCGCAGCGTAAGGAAGAAGAACACCCAGACCAGCACGATCTCAAGCCCGGATACGCCGGGATAACCGAAACGGTCGCGCACCAGCCAGAGTGCAACGGCCGAAACGGCGCCGAACACCAGCCAGCTGATGGTGAATTCGCGCGGCGTGAATTCGATTGCCGCATAGCCGCTGAAGGCGATGATGATCAGCAGGAAAAGAATCGTGAGATTGGGCGCGAGAAAGATGAACAGCACCTGCACCGCGCCGCATAGCAGCATCTGCGGCACCAGCATGCTCCTGTTCTTCAGCCGCAAGTTGTATCCGCGCCGGATGAAGAGGTACACGCCGCCCGCGGTCATCATGGAGAGCACGAAGAACCAGCCGGCAACCGCGTAGGAAATCGTACCCGCATACGCAAACAGCGCCAGCGTGATGGACTCCAACAGCATATTGATGACGACCAGCCCCGACATCTTGATTCGATTTGCCTGGCGCCGCATTTCCTTCAGCTCCAGATCGCTGGCGCTTTCCGGCTCGTTCGGTGCTTGGCTTGTGGCTGGGCGTGGTGAGTACATGGCGCGGTCGATGCATTGATGCAACGCATCCACTTTATACCGTTAGTTGCTCACTGCGCAAGACTGGAAGTGCATTTGCCTGCCGACGGCGGCACCAAGCGACGGATGCTGCGCCACACAGCCAATTTCCTCGATCCCACCTTGCTGCGAAGCCAGCTTGCAACTGTGGCCCTGCGGCGCATCGTGTTAACGCAATAGAAACCGCCATCCCGGTGAATGCCGGAATGGCGGCGAGAAAGGTAAAGGTTTTACGCAGCGTGTTGCGATGACGGCGTAGCAGTCGGCGCGCCCGGCGTATCGAAGCCTTTCAGCAAGGCCGCTTCCTTTTCTTTCGCGGCATGCAAGTGCTTTTCCTTCACATGGCCAAAGCCACGGATCTCTTCAGGGATGCTCGCGATCGCTACTGCCTTGCCAAGGTTTTCCTGCGTCAGCTTGTCCAGCAAGCCAGCGATGGTCTCCTTGTACTGTGCGATCAGCGCGCGCTCGGTACGGCGTTCCTGCGAGTGACCGAAGATATCAAATGCCGAACCGCGCAGGAATTTGAGCTTCGCAAGCACGCCGAATACCTTGAGCATCCACGGGCCATAGTCGCGCTTGACCAGGTGGCCTTCGGCATCGCGCTTGGCAAACAGCGGCGGCGCGAGATGGTACTTGACCTTATAGTCGCCCTCGAACATGCCGGCGATCTTGTCGGTGAAGCCAGTCTGCGCATGTAAGCGAGCAACTTCATACTCATCCTTGTACGCCATCAGCTTGAACAGGTAGCGCGCCACCGCCTCGGTCAGGCGCAGCGGCTTCTTGTCCGTGACCCTGCTTTCCGCCGCGCGCACCTGCTCCACGAAGGACCGGTACTGTTCCGCATAGGCAGCGTTCTGATAGCCGGTGAGGAAATCCACACGTTTTGCGATCAGCTCGTCGAGCGAAGGTGCACGTTTGAATTCGACCACCTGCGCGGTCGTGTCGTTGAGCTTGGCAAGCCGCTCGACCGCAGCCCAGTCGTGCGCGGCATTGCGCCCCCACACGAAAGACTGCTTGTTGAATTCAATCGAGACGCCGTTGAGTTCGATCGCCTTCATGATGGCCGCTTCCGACAACGGCACCCAGCCCTTCTGCCAGACATAGCCCAGCATGAACATGTTGGTCGCGATGTTGTCGCCCATTAGTGCGGTGGCAACCTTGCCCGCATCAATGAAGTCGACGCGGTCGGCGCCGCAGGCGTTGCGGATGTCATTCTCCGCGGTGGAGGTGGGGAACTGCCAGTCGGGATTTTTTACGAAGGCGGCCGTCGGTGCACCGGTCGAGTTGACCGCCGCATGCGTGCGCCCCTCGCCCATGCGCGACAGTGCATCGCGGCTTGCAGTCACGATCTCGTCGCAGCCGATCACCAGGTCGGCCGCACCGGTGCCAACGCGTGTCGAATGAATGTCGTCCGGGTGATCGGCCAGGCGCACATGCGACATCACCGGCCCGCCCTTCTGCGCGAGGCCGCTCATGTCGAGCACCGAGCAGCCCTTACCTTCTGCATGTGCGGCCATCGCCAGGATCTGGCCGACCGTCACCACGCCGGTGCCGCCGATGCCGGTAACCAGAATACCAAACGGTTGCTCAGTGCTTGGCAGCTGCGGCTGCGGCAGGTTGCTGCCATCGAGGATCGGCAGTTTCTTCGCACCGGCATCCGCGCTGATGCCTGCCTTCTTCGGCTTCTTCAGCTGGCCTCCTTCGACGGTGACAAAGCTCGGGCAGAAACCCTTCACGCAGGAGTAATCCTTGTTGCATGTGGACTGATTAATCTGCCGCTTGCGGCCGAACTCGGTTTCCAGCGGTTCCACCGACAGGCAGTTCGACTGCACGCTGCAGTCGCCGCAGCCTTCGCACACCAGCTCGTTGATCACGACGCGCTTGGCCGGGTCCGGATACTCGTTGCGCTTCCGGCGACGGCGCTTTTCGGAAGCGCAGGTCTGATCGTAGATGATCGCGGACACGCCCTTCACTTCACGCAATTCCTTCTGCACCGCATCGAGTTCATCGCGATGGCGGATGGTCACGCCCGGTGCCCAGTTCACTCCCGCCGGATACTTCTGCGGATCGTCGGTGACGACCACGATCGGGCTCACGCCTTCTGCCGCAATCTGGCGAGAGATCATCGCCGGATCCAGCGGGCCGTCCACATGCTGGCCGCCGGTCATCGCGACCGCGTCGTTGTACAGGATCTTGTAGGTCATGTTGACCTTGCCGGCGACCGCGGCGCGAATCGCGAGCAGGCCGGAGTGGAAATAGGTGCCGTCGCCGAGATTGGCGAATACATGCTGCTCTTTCGTGAACGGTGCATGCCCGACCCAAGTCACGCCTTCCGCGCCCATGTGCGTGAAGGTCGATGTCTTGCGGTCCATCCACAGCACCATGTAGTGGCATCCGATGCCGGCCAGTGCGCGGCTTCCTTCCGGCACCTTGGTCGACGTATTGTGCGGACAGCCCGAGCAGAAGAACGGTATGCGATCCTTGGTCGGGTCCGGCTTCGGGCTGCTGGCCTTGAGCACTGTCTCTTTCGCTTCGAGGTAGGCGACGCGTTCCTTCACGCGCTGCTCGACCGGATGCCCTGCGAAATACTTGGAGATGCGCGTCGCGATGGCGCGTGCGATCTGCGCCGGGTTCAGCTCATAGGTTGCGGGCAGCAGCCAGTTGCCGTGCCCCTCACGATGATTGCCGCTCCACTCACCGGTATCGTCGAACTTGCCGACCACGCGCGGACGCACGTCGTCGCGCCAGTTGTACAGCTCTTCCTTCAACTGGTATTCGAGAATCTGGCGCTTCTCCTCGACCACGATGATTTCATCGAGCCCCTGCGCGAACGAGCGCACGCCTTCCGCTTCGAGCGGCCAGGTCATGCCGATCTTGTACAGGCGGATGCCGATGTCTTTCGCGACGTTCTCATCGATGCCGAGGTCCGCCAGCGCCTGGCGCGTATCGAGATAGGACTTGCCGGCGGTGATGATGCCGATGCGGGCATGCGGGCTGTCCCAGATGATCTGGTTGAGCTTGTTGGCACGCACATAGGCGAGAGCTGCGTACCATTTGTAATTGTTCATCCGCGCTTCCTGCTCCAGCACGGCGTCGGGATAGCGGATGTTGAGGCCGCCGGGTGGCAGTTCGAAATCGGTCGGCAGCACGATCTGCACGCGTTCGGGATCGAGCTCGACGGAGGCGCCGGACTCGACGATGTCGGTCACGCATTTCATCGCCACCCACAGGCCGGTGTAGCGACTCATCGCCCAGCCGTGCAGGCCATAGTCAAGATATTCCTGCACCGAGGACGGATACAGTACCGGAATGCCGCAGGCCTTCAGGATGTGTTCGCTCTGGTGTGCGGTGGTCGATGATTTCGCCGCATGGTCGTCGCCGGCGAGCACCAGCACGCCGCCATGCCGCGAGGTGCCGGCCATGTTCGCATGCTTGAACACGTCGCCGCAGCGGTCCACGCCCGGCCCCTTGCCGTACCACATCGAGAACACGCCGTCGTAATTGGCACCCGGGAACAGGTTGACTTGCTGCGTGCCCCATACGGCTGTCGCGGCCAAGTCTTCGTTCATGCCGGGATGAAATTTAACGTGATGGGCTTCCAGATGTTTCTTCGCCTTCATCGCCGTCATATCGACATTGCCCAGTGGCGATCCGCGGTAGCCGGTAATATAGCCGGCGGTATTCAGGCCTGCGCGCATATCGCGCTGGCGCTGCATCATCGGCAGGCGGATCAGTGCCTGCGTGCCGGTGATGAAGGCGCGTCCGCGCTCCAGCGTGAATTTATCGTCGAGGGAAATGTTTTCCAGCAGCAGGCGCTGACTGGAAGTCAGGGGTGCGTTCATTCAGTCTCCAGGCCAAAAATTTTGTCTTTGGGTGCGTAGAGCCTCGTAATGCCCGAAACGGGCTCTCTCGCTGTCAAACTGACGCGCCTTGTGGGCCCGTCGTCTCGTATCTTGACATCTTTGCACAGTAACACACGGGGTGCGTTCTCTCAATGCACGCCGCAACATGCCGGTCATGTAACAAGTCGTAAATGCCGTAGTGAAATGCTCGTTCGGTACATACAGTAAAAACATGTTGGACATCGTTTCATGGCATCGTATGTTTGCACTACTTCCATTCATGCTTGCTGGTGCGCTACTCGGGACCGGGTTGTCCATTGCTCAGTCTTCGATAGAAGAAACAACGGACAAGAAGCCTGCCGGCTATCTCACGAAGTTCGATGAGAAGTTCAGGAATGCCGACAAGGACGGCGACGGGGCATTGACCAAGACCGAGGCCGAAACCGCCGGCATGGGACGCGTCGTCGAACACTTCGACAAGCTGGACGCCGACCGCGACGGCAAGGTCACGCGCAACGAGATCCGCGCGCTTGTCCGCCAGCGCCTGTCGAGTTAAACACCGGCTCTCGACGCCTATCGATTAGGCGCAATATTCTCCTCACCCGGCAGCAAGCTGTTTGCCGGCAAATCCTCCTGCGTTTTCAGCCGCGCATAGATGGGCGCGAAATCCGGCGCGGTTGCATCAAACAACTCCTGGAAATCATCGATCACGAAATACGTCTCCTGATACGAATCGATCTTGTACAGCGTGCGCATCGTGCGCTCGATATCCAACGCAACGCGGCGCGGATGCGGGCTCGTCAGGCAGTATTCGATCTCCCCGCCTGACGACAGGATGCCGGCGCCATACACGCGCAAGCCATCTTTCGTCCGGATCAGGCCAAACTCCACGGTGTACCAGTAGAGCCGTGCGAGGTATTTCAAGGCGTCCAGTTTCAGCGCCTTCAGCCCGCCCTTGCCGTACTGCTGCAGGTAGTCCGCAAATACCGGATTGAACAGCATCGGCACATGTCCGAAAAAGTCATGGAAGATGTCCGGTTCGACGATGTAGTCGAACTCGTGCGGCTCGCGCAGCCACACCGTCACCGGGAATCGGCGGTTTGCCAGATGCTCGAAGAAGGTCAGGTCCGGCACAAGTCCCGGCACCGCGACCAACTCCCAGCCGGTCGCCTTGTGCAGCGCCTCGCTGGTGCGCTCCAGCAGTGGGATGGCGTCTGCTGAGCCCATCTTCCCGAGGCTGTCGATGAACGCATCGCAGGCACGGCCTTGCAGCAGCTTTGCCTGCCGCTGGTACAGCCTGCGCCACAATGCGTGCTGCTCCGGCGTATAGGCCGCCCAGTCCTGCCGCACGACATAGTGCTCGTCGCAATTGCTGTAATCGCCGCGTAGCTTGCCGCCGTCGGACTTCTCTTCAAGCGTCTTGAAGAAATCCGCTTGGTCGACTGTGGTATTCATGATCGCTCTCCTTAAATGGAGACCTTGTCGTCTTTCAGCACGCCACGCCGTATCTGGTCGAGCTCGATCGATTCGAACAGCGCACGGAAATTGCCCTCACCAAATCCCTGGTCCCCCTTACGCTGGATGATCTCGAAGAAGATCGGCCCGATCACGGTCTGGGTGAAGATCTGCAGCAACAGCTCGGGTTTGCTCGCATTGCTGTTGCCATCGATCAGGATCCGCAGGCGGCGCAGCTCATCGAGCCGCTCGCCATGTCCCGGCAGGCGCTTGTCGACGAGGTCATAGTAAGTGTCGATGGTGTCCTGGAAGGCGACCTTGCTCGCCTTCATCCCCTCGACAGTCGTGTAGATATCGTCGGTACCGAGCGCGATGTGCTGGATGCCTTCGCCGTGATACAGATCGAGGTATTCCGCGATCTGCGACTTGTCGTCGGACGACTCGTTGATCGGAATGCGGATTTTGCCGCAGGGTGAGGTCATCGCCTTCGACTTCAGCCCGGTCAGCTTGCCTTCGATGTCGAAGTAGCGGATCTCTCGGAAATTGAACAGGCGCTCGTAGAATTCCGCCCACTCCTTCATGCGGCCGCGGTGCACGTTGTGCGTCAGATGGTCGATGTAGGTGAGGCCGTTGCCTCTCGGATTCGCCTGCGCACCGGGGATCGCGACGAAATCGACGTCATAGATGCTGATGTCGCCGATGGCACCCGGAGTCACACCATTCTTGCCCTCCTTGCCGCGCCAGCGGTCGACAAAATAGATGAGCGAATCGCCAATGCCCTTGATCGCGGGGATATTGAGCTCCATTGGCCCGGTCTTGTTGTCGAAGCCCCACGCACCCAGTTCCAGCGCGCGCTGGTATGCATACGCTGCATCTTTCACTCGGAACGCGATCGCGCAGATCGACGGACCATGCAGGCGGGCAAAGCGCTGCGCGAACGAGTCCTTTTCCGCGTTGATGATGAAGTTGATCTCGCCCTGCCGGTACAGCGTCACATTCTTGTGGCGATGCCGTGCAATGGCAGTAAAACCGAGCTGTTCGAACAATGCGCCCAGCGCTTTTGGATCAGGTGCGGCGTACTCGATGAATTCGAAGCCGTCGGTGCCCATGGGATTGTCCCAAGGTTGGAAGTCCATGCTGTCTCCTGTATTTTTTAATAAATATCTAAAAGCCAGTATAGGCAAAGGCCCCGGACATTAAATTGCGATCCTCGCCCACGGAAGGATTAATTTGGCAATAATATTGCGTATTGTTTTTTGAAATTGGTGATCCATGTCAAAAATAGACTTGGACAAGATCGACCGCAAAATCCTTGCGATCTTGCAGCAGGACGGGCGCCTGACCAACCAGGAGATTGCGGAGCGGGTCAACCTGTCGCCTTCGCCCTGCCTGCGCCGCATCCGCCGCCTGGAAGAAGCGGGCGTGATCCGCCAGTATGTGGCGCTGCTGGATCCGGACAGGCTCGGCCTTGGCCTGCTCGCCTATGTGAATGTACGCCTGGAAAAGCACAACGATGCTGCGCCGGCCGGGTCCCGTGCGACACGCGCCGATTTTGCCGCGTCGGTCGCGAACTGGCCGGAAGTGGTGGCCTGTTATGCAATGACCGGCGAGATGGATTATTTACTGCGGGTACACGTGGAAGACATGGAGCACTTCTCGCACTTCATGATGGAGACGCTGCTGAAGCACCCCGCGGTGCTCGACGTGAAATCGAGCTTTGCGCTGCAGCGGGTCAAGGATACGACGGCCCTGCCACTGATTTGAGAAGTCTTATTTTCCCTTGATGCCCGGCAGGCGCTTCCACAATTTGAGTGCTGCCTTCGCATTAGCCTTCAACGTGTAATCCAGCTGCGCGAACTGCTCCTCGACAGCCTCGGCCAGCATGGTGCCCGGACTTGCCGGCGTCAGTTTCAAATAGGCATCCGCTTCACCGAAATCGCGGTGGATTTCCATCCCTGCCTTCTTCGCGATATGGATCATTGTCTGGTTGGACGACAGGCAGTGCATGTACAAGGTGTCCACGTCTTCATTACGGCAGTGGATCGCCGCACGCTCAAACAGCTTGGAGCCGATGCCAAGGCCACGCGCGGTGGCCGATACGGACACGCCGAATTCTGCAATATGCTCCTTCAGTGTCGCATCGCTCAATACGGGCATTGCCTCGCGCGGCGCGAAGGCGAGGTGCCCCACACCGGCGAGCCTGAGATTGTCGTCGTACACGCCGAACAATTTATCCCGGGAAAAATCGAGCATCTGCACGTACCGCGTGATCAGTTCGTCCGGCAAAACGGTCCCAAAGCGCAGCAACCGGTCACTGTCATCCAGCTCCAGGAAATGCATCAGCAGCCGGCGGCGATCACGCTCGGACAGCTCTTTCACACGCACGGTCGGCTTGTCCGAATCGGGCGAGTGCTTGCTCGTCGTGGTCGGGGGCGTCAGCCCCCCAAGTTCGGTCGATTTCATGGCGATTCCTGTTAGTTGCCGTCACATTGTGCAGCGCACAATTCCATTTTAAGCGATATGTAGTGCGTTTGAGAGCGCTTGTTTTCTATATGCGACTCGATTGACCCAACTCAATGCGAGTTAATTAATTGTTTGCTGACGCGTTACGTAAAACCCACAATTGCGGCCCTCTTGACGAGGCCCAACAATTTACCGGGCATTTATCTCTCTAGGAATTTCATGGCAGTCATATTACGCAAGTTGCTGGCCTCGGTGTTGCTTGTTGGAATCATGCAACCGGTTACCGCCGAAGTCGGCGTTAGCGATTCAAGGATTTTGCTGGGCCAGACCGTTGGCGTGACCGGCACCGTTGCCGGTCCGGTCAAGGAAATGAATGAAGGCGCCAACGCGTACTTCAACAAGGTCAACAAGGAAGGCGGCGTCCATGGCCGCAAGATCGAAATGCTCGTGCTCGACGACAAGTTCGATCCCGCGCTCACCCTGGCGAATGCGGAAACGCTGATCAAGAAGGAAGGTGTGTTTGCGCTGTTCCAGGGACGCGGCACACCGCACACTCAAGGCATCCTGCCGCTGCTGGAGGCAAACAACGTGCCACTGGTGGCGCCGAGCACAGGCGCCGACGTGTTCCACACTCCGGTAAAACGCTACCTGTTCAATGTCCGCGCCAAATACCAGGATGAAGTGATCAAGGCCGTCGACCATTTCGCCACCATTGGCATCAGTGCAATCGGTATCCTGCATGTCGATGATGCCTTCGGGCAGGACGGCCTGGATGGATTCAAGAAAGCGATGGACGCACGCAAGCTGACGCCGGTGACAATCACCAAGTTCGCGCGGGTCAAGCCGGACTACCAGGCCGCGGCCGCCGAGGTCATCAAGGCGAACCCGGCGGCGCTGATTATTGTCAGCTCCGCGAAGAACACGTCGGAAGTGATCAAGGCCATCCGTGTCCAAGGCGGCTATATGCAAATCATGACGATGTCGAATAATTCGTCGGAGTCCTTCGTGAAAGACCTCGGTCCGGCAGGCAATGGTGTGATGGTTTCGCAGATCACGCCGGCGCCGCACCTGCTGTCGACCCAGCTCGGCCAGGAATTCAAGGTTGCGGCGAAAGCGAGCGGCGCAACGATCTCCTATGCAGCGATGGAAGGCTTCATCAATGCGAAGGTCATGGTCGAAGGCCTGAAACGCGCCGGCCCCAAGCTGACCCGCGAAGGTTTCCTGCGCGCGATGGAATCAATGCGCCGCGTCGACTTCGGCGGCCTCATGGTCACCTATGGGCCGGACGATCATACCGGCAGCGAATTCGTCGAACTGACGATGATCGGCAAG
Organism: Noviherbaspirillum sp.; assembly: GCA_035654275.1. Taxonomy (GTDB): domain Bacteria; phylum Pseudomonadota; class Gammaproteobacteria; order Burkholderiales; family Burkholderiaceae_D; genus Noviherbaspirillum. The sequence continues at coordinate 81,986 of DASRXG010000008.1, read as the reverse complement.
GACGGGCGCTTCATGCGCTAATGATGCGCTAAACGTGCACTAAACGTGGACAGCGATGCAGCGGCACTGCGCCGTTGCATCACACTCAGGTGGAGTCCCGTTCACCGAGCGACTCCTTCACTGCCGCCACGCGCGCAGCATGGACGGCTTCCGGAATGCGCTGTGGCTGATCGGCATGGTGCTTCGCGACTTCACCTGCATTCACCCCTCGTGCCGCACGCAAGGCCTTCTCCAGGTGCGCCGCCTGCGGAAACGGGCGGTCAGCATAGCCAGTACGCCCATGATGGTCACATTCCGACGCGTGCAGCATGTCGACGAAGCGCTGCGGCTTGCGGAATGCATCGCAGCGCTCAAATAAAGAAACAATCGTGTTCACCCGCATTTCCAGCGCGCGGCTGACATTGCCATGCTCGCGCGCCGTCATTACTGCGAGGTCGCGGCAGTCGTTCGGGATCTTCAGCCGCTTGCACGCCTGGTCCACGAGCTTCACACCGCGCTCCTCGTGGCCGTAATGCTTCGGCCATTCTTCCCGGGGTGTCGCGCCCTTGCCGAGGTCATGCATCAGGGCGGCGCAACGAATCGGCAGGTCGTGCTTCTTTTCCGCCGCATAGTCGATCACCATCATCACATGCACGCCGGTATCGATTTCGGGGTGGTGCAGTTCCGGCTGCGGTACGCCCCACAGGGCATCGAGCTCCGGCAGGATGCGCGCAAGCGCACCGCAGGCGCGCAACACCTCGAACATGCGCGACGGTTTAGCCTCCATCAGCCCGCGCGCCAGTTCCTGCCACACCCGCTCCGGCACCAGCGCATCGACCTCGCCGGCTTCGACCATATTGCGCATTAACGCGTTGGTTTCAGGGGCTACCGTGAAATCAGTGAAGCGCGCGGCAAAACGCGCCAGCCGCAGTATGCGCACCGGGTCTTCCGCAAAGGCTTCGGATACATGGCGAAACACGCGCGCCTGCAGGTCGCGCTGCCCGCCGAAGGGATCGATGATGCTGCCGTCCTCGTCCTGTGCCATCGCGTTGATGGTCAGGTCGCGCCGGATCAGGTCCTGCTCCAGCGTCACATCGGGTGCGGCGTGAAAGTGAAAGCCTTTGTAGCCGGGCGCCGTCTTGCGTTCGGTGCGCGCCAGCGCATATTCCTCATGCGTGACCGGATGCAAAAATACGGGAAAGTCCTTGCCGACCGGCGTGAATCCCTTTTCGATCATTTGCTGGGGCGTGGCGCCGACCACCACATGATCGTGGTCCTGCACCGGCAGGCCGAGCAAGGTATCACGGACCGCGCCGCCAACGACATAGGTCTTCATGGCACGCAGTCAATCCGGATAGATGTCGTACTTGTCCAGGCGCTCTTGCTCTTCCATGGCCTCGCGCATCCACTGTGCGACAGCAGGGTGCGCCACCACGCGGTCGACATAGGCCTGCAGCGCAGGCGCGAGCCACACGCCATAGGTGCGAAAGCGCATCACGACCGGCGCGTAATAGGCGTCCGCAATCGAGAAGTCGCCGAACAGGAACTGATGCTGCCCCGAGCGGGCAAGGCAGTTTTCCCAGATCTCGCAAATGCGCGCGATATCCCCCTGCGCACCCGGCGTGCGTCCCTTGCCGGGGAAACGCGCGCGAATGTTCATCCACATTGCCGTGCGCAACGCGCTGAAACCGGAATGCATTTCGGCGCAGATCGAGCGCGCTGTTGCACGCGCCCTGACATCACGCGGCCACAGGCCCTTGTCGGGAAACTGTTCGGCAAGGTATTCGCAAATCGCCGTCGAGTCCCATACGACCGTTTCCCCGTCGATCAGCACCGGCACCTTACCCGCCGAGGAATACTGCCCGATCCGCATCGACGTATCCGGCTGGCCCAGTGCAATCCGCACTTCTTCAAAAGGAATGCCGAATGCTTTCATTACCAGCCAGGGACGCATCGACCATGATGAGTAATTCTTGTTGCCGATGACCAGTTTGAGGCCGGCATTCCTGGCTCCGTTCAGGGTCTGGGAAAGCGTCGGGTCGAGTTCTGTGTTTTGCATACGTCCAGTCCAGTGTGGCGTTTATCGTGTGTGTCGCCCGCGCCCTTCGTCGCGCGGGAACGTTCGAGGATAAAGCTTTTTGACCGGCTTTGCCAAACAGATGGCGCCGATGAGTCCAGGTTGTGTCTGACAGGCTAGCGCTTCACGTGTACGGCGGCGACGCCGGAATGCGGATGACGCTGTCCCTGCAGGTAGTACGGCGCAACCGACTCCAATGGAGTGGGCGTGATCCCGAGGTCGTCCTCCATCGACGCTTGCGCGATGCTGTCGACGCGCATCGAGTCCAGGTTATCGCGGGTCATCATCGGCTCGCCCGGCATGTGTTCCAGGAAGAAGGCCTGCACCCGCGCCAAGGTATCCGGCAGGCCAATTACCGGCCGGCGGTGCCCCGAAAATTCGCCCGCCAGCCTCACCAGTTCGCGCAGCGTATAGACCGTCGGCCCAACCAGTTCGAATGCCTTGCCTATGGTGGTGTCGTCATAGAGCGCATTGACGAACGCCTGTGCGACATCCTCCACATACACCGGCTGGAACTTGGCATCCGGGCTGGCCAGCAGCATGAATGGCAGAAACTTTTGCAGCGAAGCAAAAAGGTTCAGGAAATGATCGTGGTCGCCAAACACGACGGAGGGCCGGAACGCAGTGGTGCGCACAGCCGGATTGGAAAAGGCGGCTGCTTCACCGTCCGCCTTGGATCGCAGGTACATCGACGGCGCATTACGGGCGGCGCCGAGCGCGCTCATATGGAGATAGCGGCGCACGTCATGCTTGGCGCAGGCAGCTACCACGCGCTTCGGCAGTTCCACATGCACGCGGGCGAAGTCCGGTCCGTAGGGCTCGCCATGTGCAGCGCGCTTGCCGTGCAGGATGCCGACGAGATTGATGACGGCATCCTTGCCGCATACCAGCCTGTCCAGCGTCTCGTCGTCGTGGATATTGGCCTCGACCACAAGATCGACATCCGGCAATGGCAGCAGATGGCTGGCATGGGAACTCCGGCGCGTCGGCACTTCGAGCTGGCACCCGCTATCGGCCAGTTTTGCAATCACGTGGCTGCCGATAAAACCAGTGCCGCCGAGGATAAGGATCTTGCGGTGAGACATGGTGTCGCTCCCGTTAGTGCACGTTGAGAATGGAGCGCCGCAAACAGATCCGCCATGGCGAGGAGCACCATGGCGTCGCCTTTCAAGCTGCGTTAAGGCAATTCGCTTTCGGCAAAACCTTTTGGTGCCACCATACCCAAGCGTGCCTTCAGCGATTGCGGCTTGCTCTCGAAAAGTGCTGCGTAGTAAGTCGCGTTAGACAACACTTTTTTCACATAGTCGCGGGTTTCGGTAAATGGAATCGATTCGGCAAAAATCGCTCCTTCCACAGCCCGCGTCAGCGTCGAACGCCAGGCACGCGGACGTCCCGGACCGGCGTTGTAGGCGGCCGTTGCCATCGCCTGCGAACCGTCGAGGTCCTGCAACACCATGTTGAGGTAATTGGTGCCGAGTAGGATGTTGGTATTGATGTCGTTCATCTGCCCTTGGGAGAAATTGCCCAGTCCGATCTTGCGCGCGACAAACTTGGCGGTTGCCGGCATGACCTGCATGAGCCCGGATGCGCCGACGTGCGAACGCGCGTTTTGCACGAAACGCGATTCCTGGCGAATCAGCCCGTACACCCACGCCATGTCGAGCCCGAGCGGCTGCGTGGTCGCGTGCATGATGTCGCGGTACGGCGACGGGAAACGCTGCGTGAAGTCATGCTCGGCCTTGGTGCGGTCGGAGGTATTGACCATCCGGTCCAGCACATTCTTCTGCCGCGCGAATTCCGCTGCCGCCAGATGCTGGCGCTCGTTCATCTTGCGCAATTCCCAGTTCCACTCGCGATGGCCCTCAAAGCGCAGGTTCATGTCAAAGAACTTGAATGCACGCTGGAAGCCCTGATTGCTGGCCATCGGCGCCAGCTCTTCGGCCGTCACCGGCTGGGGCATAGGCGGAATCGTGATCTTCCTGTCCAGCTCTTCCAATGCCAATTGACCGTAGAAGTTGGTCTGGTCGGCAATTGATTCGAATTTCTTCTTCGCCTCTTCCACCTTCCCTTCCGCGAGATAGGCGCGACCGAGCCAGTAAATCCAGGCGGGATCATTTCGTAGCGTAGCTGGCATGTCGGCAATCGTGGACTCCACCAGCTTCCATTCACCAGCACGCAAGGCGGTGCGCGCCTTCCACTGGTAGCCGTCATTCGACAACGGTGCGCCGTTGGTGCGGTGCCAGTAGACGACCGCGTCCGGCGCCAGCTTGTACGAAGCCTGCAATGCAATCTGCGCCCAAGCCAGTTCGCGCTCGCGTTCGTTCAGGCGCTCGGCCGCAGTTACCAACGCATTGACTGCATGCGCCGGGTTGTTCTTCGCACTACGTCCAAGTGCGAGGATGAAAACCTCATGCGACGCACGCCCGCTGCCCGGGCCGCGCGCCAGCACCGCATCGGGCTTTTCCAACGCCTGTATTAACGCACTTTCCGTCGCACCGGTCAGGTCGGCAATGCGGCGGACCGTGGCGGCGGTTCCCGACTCGGCAATCAGGCGTACCTGCGACCAGATATCGTCGGCAGTGAACTGATTCTGCTGCACCAGCGTCGACATCAGCGCGGGGCAAGCTTCGCCATAGTTTTGCGGGGAGACCAGCAAGGTGCGCGCCTCGTCGACCACTCGCTGCCCTTTGAGCGCCTTCGACATCAATGCATAGCATTTGACTTGGGTGTCGTCGTTCAGCACGAACTGCGGGTACTGCTCGTCGAACAGCACCCAGTTCCGCAGACGGCCGAGTTCGAGCAGCCAGTCGTTACGCAGGCGGTCAGCAATCGCACTTCCCTCGTAGCGGCTTAGGTAATCGCGAATCTCCTGCTCGCTCGCCGAGAGGATGCGCGGCCGCAGGCGGTAATAATCTACATAGGACGGAATGGCATAATTGCCAAGACGCGATGCCAGCTCAGCAGCGCGTGCAGCATCGTTGTTGCGCGAAGCCTCCCGCAGCGCGAGGAAGACTTCGTCCTCATTGGCATAATTGACAGCCGGCTTTTTCGCCTGGGCGGCAGGAACGAGCGAAACCATCGAGGCAGTCGCAAGTACAACGCCGGCAATCCATTTCATCGGGAACATCAAATAAGACCTTTAAGTACTGAATCGAGCATGCAGACCCTCGCTACCGGTGTTGAGGCGGCAGATTGTCCATCACCCTTCAATTTTTAGAATAGCATGTGAAGCAACAAATTTCCCGCCCCAATCATGCCTGAAACCGTTTCGAACAAAAACGAATTGCGCCGTGCGCTACTTGCAGAGAGACAAGCAATTGCGGCTGAAGTTCGCAAGCAATGGGACAGCGAGATCGCCGTCCGCTTGATCGCATGGTGGGATGCCCATCAGGTACGGTCGCTTGGCGTCTACTGGCCGATTCGCAGTGAGCCTGATCTGCGTCAAGCCTATACCGAGCTTTCCGCCCGCGGCGTACAGCTGGCCCTGCCGGTCGTCGTCGATAACGACTCCCCATTGAAATTCATCGCGTGGAGACCCGGCGATCCGACGACAAAAGATGCATTCGGCGTGGCGATTCCGGTCAGCGGGGAGGAAATCCAGCCCGAAGCGCTCCTGATTCCCTGCGTCGGATTCAACGCGCTGTATTACCGTCTCGGGTATGGCGGCGGGTTCTATGACCGCACGCTTGCGCAGTCGCCACGTCCGCGCACGGTCGGCGTTGGCTATTCATGTGGATTTGCCGCTTTCGACGCGGATTCGCACGATGTGGCGCTCGACGCGGTCATCACGGAAAAGACCTCCATCGAGCTCAATTGAGGAAAAGGCATTTCCGGTTTGTGCCGGAAATGCCATTCCAGTGCCATCAGGTCGGCAGGTTCAGGCGCTTCCACAGCGCCGTGGTCGCCGCCGCCTGGTTCAACGTATAGAAATGGAATCCCGGCACGCCGCCTGCGAGCAGGCGCTCACACAGGCCGGTAACCACATCCAGCCCGAACGCCCGGATCGAGTCCGTGTCGTCGCCGAAGCTCGCCAGCTTCAGGCGTATCCAGCGCGGAATCTCCGCACCGCACATCTCCGAAAAACGCATGAGCTGGGAATAGTTCGTGATCGGCATGATGCCCGCAACGATAGGCACCTCGATACCCGCCTTGCGCGCGTCATCCACAAACCGGAAGTATGCATCCGCGTTGTAGAAGTACTGCGTGATCGCTGCATTGGCGCCGGCCCGCACCTTGCGTGCGAAGCTTTGCAAGTCGTCCTGCGGCGACCTCGCTTGCGGATGCATTTCCGGATAGGCCGCGACTTCGATATGGAACCAGTCGCCCGTTTCGGCGCGGATAAACTCGACCAGCTCATTGGCATAGCGGAATTCGCCGGAAGCGCCGTAACCACTCGGCAGGTCGCCGCGAAGTGCTACCAAACGGCGAATGCCATTTTCCTTGTACTCGTTGAGAATGGTGCGCAGGCTTTCACGCGAACTGCCGATGCACGACAGGTGCGGGGCCGCCTCGTGTCCTTCACGCTGAATGTCGAGCACGGTCTCGAGCGTGCCCTTCTGGGTCGAACCGCCGGCACCAAAGGTCACCGAAAAATACTTCGGCCGCAGCTCTGCCAGTTTGGCGCGGGTCGCTCGCAGCTTTTCCACACCTTCCGGTGTCTTGGGAGGGAAAAACTCGATACTGAAATTTTTCTGATTCATGTTTACTTTAGCAATAAGGCGGACAACGCCCAGGAGATCAGGCTATATAGCAGCGCGCCACCGACCGCGGACCAGAATCCGTCAACGTGGAAACCGCCAATGAAGCTGGCCACCGCCCAGAACAGCAAGCCGTTGATGATGAAGATGAACAGCCCGAGCGTCAGCAGAGTCACCGGCAGGGTGAGCAGCACCAGGAGCGGCTTGATCAGCACGTTGACCAGACCGAGTATCAGCGCGGCGATCAGTGCAGTCGAAAAATTCTCGATGCGGATCGAGCTCATTATGTATGGCAAGACGAACAGTGACGCTGCGTTGATCAGCCAGGTAATAAGCAAACGCATGATGCCGCTCCCCTTGCAGACAGTGGTTGAATCCGCGGGCGCTTGGCCCGGGCGGCACGGGCAGTCTATCTCTGCTGCCCTCGGCGCCCGGACATGCCCTTATTAGTAACGGTAGTGCTCCGGCTTGTACGGGCCGGTCTTCTTCACACCAATGTAAGCAGCCTGCTCATCGGTCAATTCGGTGAGCTGCGCATTCAGCTTCTTCAGCTGCAGGCGCGCCACCTTCTCGTCCAAGTGCTTCGGCAGCGTATAGACGCCGACCGGGTAGGCGGCCGTATTGCTAAACAGCTCGATCTGCGCAATCGTCTGGTTGGCAAAGGAAGAGCTCATCACATACGACGGATGGCCGGTCGCACAACCGAGGTTCACCAGGCGGCCTTCAGCCAGCAGGATGATGCGCTTACCGTTCGGGAAGATGATGTGATCGACCTGCGGCTTGATGTTTTCCCACGTGTACTGGCGCAGCGCGGCAACTTCGATTTCATTGTCGAAGTGGCCGATGTTGCACACAATTGCCTGGTCTTTCATCTTCTTCATGTGCTCGTGCGTGATCACATGGTAATTGCCGGTAGCAGTCACGAAGATATCGCCGTGTTCGCATGCGTAATCCATTGTGACAACGCGATAGCCTTCCATCGCAGCCTGAAGCGCGCAGATCGGATCAATTTCGGTGACCCACACTTGTGCGGACAGTGCGCGCAGTGCTTGTGCCGAACCCTTGCCCACGTCACCGTAGCCGCAGACGACGGCGATCTTGCCGGCGACCATGACATCGGTTGCGCGCTTGATGCCGTCGACCAGCGATTCACGGCAGCCGTACAGGTTGTCGAACTTGGACTTGGTGACGGAGTCGTTGACGTTGATCGCCGGGAAGGCCAGCTTGCCTTCCTTGTGCATCTGGTACAGGCGGTGCACACCGGTCGTGGTTTCTTCAGTGACGCCCTTGATCTGCGCGAGACGGGTCGAGTACCAGGCCGGATCGGTTTCCAGTTTTTTGCGAATCGCGTTGAACAGGCAGGTCGCTTCATCGGAATCCGGATTGGCCAGGACGCTCAGGTCTTTTTCAGCACGAGCGCCGAGGTGCAGCAGCAGGGTGGCATCACCGCCGTCGTCGAGGATCATGTTGGAATAGCCGCCATCCGGCCATTCAAAAATACGGTGCGTGAAGTCCCAGTACTCGTCCAGCGACTCGCCCTTGAAGGCGAACACCGGCGTGCCATTGGCAGCAATCGCGGCTGCGGCATGGTCCTGCGTGGAGTAGATGTTGCACGATGCCCAACGAACTTGTGCACCCAGCGCTTCCAACGTCTGGATTAGCACGGCGGTCTGGATTGTCATGTGCAGCGAACCGGTGATGCGCGCGCCTTTCAAAGGCTGCGAGGCGGAAAACTCCTCGCGGATGGCCATCAGGCCCGGCATTTCGGTTTCGGCGATCTTGATCTCTTTACGGCCCCAATCGGCCAGGCTGAGATCGGCGACAAAAAAATCTTGGGATTCAATAGACTTCGAGATAACGGCGCTCATCACGCCCTCCTTTCCTGAAAGATAGAAAAAAGTAACGTGAGCGCCGTTGCGAAAAATGTCCAAGCCTGACACGGTCATGGGAAAACCGTGCTGCAACGCTCCTTGGAACCGGGATTATAACCCGGTAAAACTGCAAATCCTGCAAACCTTTTAATGCTCGCGCAATGCTGCCTGTCCAGAGGTACGCTGCACAAGCGACGTAGACTTCTCGTCCGCCAAGCTTCGTTCAATCCACGCCAGCATGTCCTGCCAGATCCGCTGGATCTCGTCCTTTGGCGGCATCGCGAGCGCATTCGGCAGCTCGATCGTAATCACCGGCACCTTCTTGTGCATGCCGCCGTAATTGCCGAGTGAGCCGGGATAGACACCAACGCGGCTAAAGTACAGGCGGCCAAAACGGCGCGGCGCCTTGGCCTTGGGCCCATCGAAGTCGAGCACACCAAATGGCGCATGCACTGAAATGATCACGTGTGGACGAAAACGCTCCATTTCGTCATTCAACCAGCGGCTTTCCGGCTCGGAGAGCGGCGATTGGCCGGGGAAGCGCCGGGGGTCGCTGCCGGTCGTCTTGACCCAGTAATGCTTGGCGTCCTGCTCCCAGCCGGGCGTGGGGAAATTACGGTTCAGGTCCACGCCGTTCGCATTTACCCGCTGCGGCCTGGGGGCAAGCAACCCGTCCGGATTGACAACCGGTGCCACATGCCAGTGGTATTGCTGTGCCGCAGGCGTCTGCAGCCACTGCATCCAGTGGAACACGATGGCACCCGCAGTCAGCTCATCACCATGGATACCGCCCAACAGCAGGATGCGCAGCGGCTCGGCATGCTTGCCTGGCTTGACCGCCGGAATCGAACGCATCAGGATCGGGAACCCCTTGCGAGACTCCGCACCGGTCGGAACCAATGCGCTGCGCTGGCAGGTTGCCACCGAAACGCCAGGAAGGCGTGACGTCAGCCGCTTGCACCATTCAGCCTGCTGCACCGGCGTTGCCGTTGAGGCAATCACCGGCAGGCATGCCGCCAATAGAAACAAGGCGGCGGCATGACGAATCATTTTCATGATGAAGAAATCCCGGCAATTCCACAACGGGCGGCAAGCGCCTTACAAACCGGCAGCAGCACGCAGCGCCACAGCCTTGTGGTCTGCGCCCACGCCCGCTGCACGGACATGAGCTCCGCCCCAAACCCCGGAGTTCGCCATCGCGAACACCGGGCCTTACAGCCCGGCCGCTGCGCGCAGCGCCTGGGCTTTGTCGGTGCGCTCCCACGAAAACTCCGGCTCCTCGCGGCCGAAGTGACCGTAGGCTGCGGTCTTCGCATAGATCGGGCGCAACAGGTCCAGCATCTGCACGATGCCCTTCGGACGCAGGTCGAACAGTTCCTGCACCAATTCGGCCAGCTTTTCATCGCTGATACGGCCCGTGCCGAAGGTGGTGACCATGACGGATGTCGGCTTGGCGATACCGATTGCATACGAAACCTGGATCTGGCAGCGCTGCGCCAGGCCGGCGGCAACGATGTTCTTCGCCACATAGCGGCCGGCATAGGCAGCCGAACGATCTACCTTGGACGGGTCCTTGCCGGAGAACGCGCCGCCACCGTGCGGCGCTGCGCCGCCATAGGTATCGACAATGATCTTGCGCCCCGTCAGGCCGCAGTCCCCCTGTGGACCACCGATCACGAAACGACCGGTCGGGTTGATCAGGTAACGGGTATTCTTTAGCCAGGTATGCGGCACCACCGGCTTGATGATTTCCTCGATCGCCGCTTCCTCGATCGCCTTGTGCGACATCTCGGGGCTGTGCTGCGTGGACAGCACGATCGTGTCAATCGCTACGGGCTGGCCATCGACATAACGCAGCGTCACCTGCGACTTTGCATCCGGCCGCAGCCATGGCAAGCGACCATCCTTGCGCAGTTGCGACTGGCGCTCAACGATACGGTGCGAGTAATAGATTGCGGCCGGCATCAATTCTGGCGTCTCGTCGCAGGCGTAGCCGAACATCAGGCCCTGGTCGCCGGCGCCTTGGTCCAGATCCAGTCCGGTCCCCTCGTTGACGCCTTGGGCGATGTCGGGCGACTGCTTGTCATAGCAGACCATCACAGCGCAACTCTTGTAATCGATGCCGTAGTCCGCGTTGTCATAACCGATGAGCTTCAGGGTGTCGCGCGCAACGTTGATATAGTCGACATTGGCGTTCGCCGTGATTTCGCCGGCCAGCACCACCAGACCGGTGTTGCAGAGGGTTTCAGCGGCGACGCGCGCCTTCGGGTCTTGTGTCAGGATTGCGTCGAGGATCGCATCGGAGATTTGATCAGCGACTTTATCGGGGTGGCCTTCGGAGACGGATTCCGAGGTAAAGAGATATTCATGTGCCATCGCAGGCTCCTTATTAGAGAAATTATTGACCATGTCGCGGCCAATCATGAGCCTGCGACGCTTTAGCGAAATTTATAAGCCGCCTCGCAAGTTGTCTGTTAACTCGGCGGGTAAAACATCTATGTTATTTTACGCGTCTGGAAAAAAATCACAAAATTTCTCAGACCTTATTTGATGCTCGTCACTCTTTTTCGCCTGCTGTCCCATTTGCCATTGCCAGTATTGCATGCAATGGGTGTCACACTGGGCTGGCTGGTATATCTTGCCTCGCCGTCGTATCGCCGTAGATTGAAGGAAAACATCCGCCGCGCCGGGTTTGGTTCTTACCGTAACGCTGCGATCCGCGAAGCCGGCAAGAACATTCTTGAACTGCCATTTATCTGGTGCGCTTCGCCCGAACGCGTGCTCGCCACCACCCGTGTCGAGAACTGGGAGTTGGTGCAATCTGTGCTCGAGGCGAAACGCGGCGTCATTCTCCTGACGCCGCATCTCGGTTGCTTCGAAATTGCCGCACAAGTCGTTGCCTCCAAGACACCAATCACCGTGATGTATCGCCCTCCGCGCAAGGCGGCGCTCAAGCCGCTCATCGAAGGCGCACGTGCACGTGGAGAGCTGCGACTGGCGCCGGCCAACCTGTCCGGCGTACGTACCCTGCTAAAAACCCTACGCAGTGGAGTGCCAATTGGCATCCTGCCCGACCAGGTACCACAGGACGGTGAAGGCGTATGGGCCGAATTTTTCGGCAAACCGGCCTACACCATGACTCTGCCTGGCAAGATGCACCAGATGTCAGGCGCGCCCATCATCCTGACGTATGCCGAGAGACTTCCCTTCGGCAAAGGTTATCTGGTGCGCTTCGTACCGTTCGAGCACGTGCTAGAAGGAACACCAGAGCAGCAAGCGCGCGCCATCAATGCAGCAATGGAGCAGTTGATCGCGCATTGCCCCGCACAATATTTCTGGAGCTATCACCGCTACAAGACTCCGCCGGGCGTCACACGCCCCGCCGCACAGGAGGTAACGCAATGAGGCTGCTACTGGGCGTCATGTGGCTGCTGCACTGGCTTCCGCTGCCGGTGCTTGGTCGTCTTGGTGAAGCCGTTGGCTCGTTCTTATATATATTGGTCCGCTCTCGACGCCATATCACGCTGACCAACCTGCGCTTGTGCCTCCCGCATTTGCCGGAAAAGGAGCGAGTTGCCATCGCGAAAAAGCATTTCCAGGCATATGCCCGCAGCGTGCTGGAGCGTGGCGTGCTGTGGTGGGCACCGGAGGAGCGCCTGAAGCGCCTGATCGTTGTCGAACCCCGCATGCCATTGGAGGAAATGCAGTCTAGTCCGACGATCCTGCTGTGCCCGCACTTTGTCAGCCTCGACGTGGCTGGCGTAGCAATTGCAATGGAAGCGAGCGCATGTTCAATCTACACGCGCCAACGCAACCGGGTTTTCGATGCGGCATTGCGCAAGGGGCGCTCCCGTTTTTTCCCGGTCAGACTGTTCTCCCGCGGCGAAGGCGTTAAACCGATCATTCGTGCGATGCGCGAAGGCTTGCCGTTTTTCATGCTGCCGGACATGGACTTCGGCGCGAAGGACTCCGAGTTCGTGCCCTTCTTCGGCATACCCGCCGCGACGCTGACTGCACCGGCACGAATCGCCGCGGCAACGCGCGCAAAAGTCATTCCGGTCATCGCCACCTTCCTGCCCGACTACAAAGGCTGGAAGATTACCTTCTATCCTGCTTGGGAAGATTATCCAGGCAGCGACATCGTGGCGGCGACGCGTCGTATGAACGCCTTCATCGAAGAACGCGTGCTGGAGACACCGGCGGAATACTTCTGGGCGCACAAACGATTCAAGACACGCCCCCCAGGCATGCCGAATGTATACGCCCGCAAGTCGGATAACGAAAACCCGCAATCCTAGCCTCTACACAGTCGCAGCATGAAACTCAAGTTCACCAAGATGCACGGCGCCGGCAATGATTTTGTCGTGATCGACGCCATCAACCAGAAAATCGACTTCGCACCCGATCAGTGGAAGAAGCTGGCAGACCGGCGCTTTGGCGTCGGTGCCGACCAGATGCTGGTCGTCGAGAAGCCGCAGTCGCCAGGCGTCGATTTCCGCTATCGCATCTACAACGCCGACGGCGGTGAAGTTGAACAATGCGGCAATGGCGCGCGCGCCTTCGTCAAGTTCGTCACCGACAAGGGCTTGACCAGCAAGCGCGCAATCAAGGTGGAAACCATGGCGGGCGTGATCGAGCCCACACTGGAAGCGGACGGCCGCATTACCGTCGATATGGGGGCGCCAATTCTGGAACCGGAAAAGGTCCCCTTCAATGCGAGCGGATTGCAAGGCAAGCAGGAAGGCCATGACACGCTCTGGCCGCTGGACATCAATGGCCGGGCCATTTGGGTGTCAGTCGTTTCAATGGGTAATCCGCATGCAGTGCAGGTTGTACCGGATGCGCAGACTGCTCCTGTGCAGGCCGACGGCCCGCTGATCGAGCACCACCTTCGCTTCCCGAAGCGCGTGAATGCAGGTTTCATGCAGATTGTGAACCGTCAGCAGATAAAGTTGCGCGTTTTTGAGCGCGGCGCCGGGGAGACGCTGGCTTGCGGTACAGGTGCCTGCGCCGCCGTTGTGGCCGGCATTCGTCGTGGCCTGCTTGATTCGCCGGTAAAGGTGTCCACGCTTGGCGGCGAACTGAGCATCGCCTGGGCCGGCGCCGGCACGCCGGTACTGCTTACCGGCCCGGCTGTCAGCGTGTTCGAAGGCGAGATCGACATCTGAATCTCATTCGCCGGCTAGTGACTTGAGTCGGTAAAGCCGCTGCCGGTAATTCCCTTCCGGCCCCCGCGGCCCATACGCGACGTTCTCAAACGCCGCAAGGATGCGGTCCAGCGCCTGGCGCTCCGCAACGGTCTCCACCAAAATCAGCCGCCGCTTGCTATGCGGGTGCTGCGCACGGACATCGACCACCAGACAGTGCCCGCGATCGGCCGCTTTTGGGTCGATCAGCAGCGCTTCGGTGCGATCAAGACCAAACAGTTCAGCCAGCCTGATGCGCGCAATGAGCAGCGGGTTTTTCTCGACGGCCGCGCGCGGTGGGCGCTGCAATATCACCCGTGCCCAAGGCGCCGGCTCTGCGCGGTAGGCGATTTTTCCCAAGATTCGCCCAGCGTCGATGATGCCCTGCGCCTGGGCTTTTTGCAGCCATTCCACCGCAAGGACATCGTTCTCTTCACGCTCTCGCCGCGCCCGCCACAACGCCATGCCCAGCTCCAGCTGCGCACGGCCGTGCCCTGCGCGCGCCGCTATTTCAAGGAAATTCCGTGCATCCTTCCGATTGCGATGGGAGTACTCCGGCTTCAGGTAGATTTTTGAGAGTGCGTAGGCGGCATCACCCGACTCCTGATGGGCAGCAAGCAAGAGCCAGCGTATCGCTCTCTTGTAATTGGCTGCGCCCGGGGCGACTGGGATGCGATTGCCTCTCTCATCGATGCGGGCCAGCCAGAGCCCCAACTCCAGTTGCGCCTCGCGGTCTCCGGCTTGCGCCGCGAACTCAAGCAGGTGCGACAGTTCCGCAGGATCGAAATTGTCCGAATGGCGCAAGCTGCGTGCGCAGCGCAGCACAAGGCTGGCGTCATGTGCGAGCAATTGCGGGTCGGCCGGCTTGGTGCGCTTTAAAATGTCACGTGCCAATGGCAGCGCCCATTTCAGGAATGTGCCGTGGTCGCCGCTGGCCCAGGCATGTTCGGCCAAGGCGAGCTGCGCATCGACCACGCCGCTCCTTGCGGCACGCGTTGCCCACTCAAGCATCGCCTCGTTGTCGGTCGCCTGCACGCCAAGGTCGGATGGCCATTCATGTAACAGAGCAGCATCAGGATGCCCCATCCATTGCGCCAGCATCCACTGCGCTTCGGGAATGCCTGCATGCGCGGCCGCCTGCAATGCGCGCAACGCCTTGTTGCGCATCGCGTCGCTGACAGCGCCCGGAACCTGTCCGAGCACCAGCTTTGCCAGCACATGCCCGGCCTGCGCCACGCCGGCATCGAATGCCCGCTCGTACCACACGTACATTTTGGACGGTTGCGCAGCCTGCTGCACAGTTTCGAAAGGAACATGGCTGCCAATCAGCATCCATGCATCAGACTCATCCTGTTGCGCCGCCCGATCCAGCCAGTACAACGCCGTCGGCAAGCTTTTCGGCAAGCCAGCGCCGCCAAACAGGTAGCGTTTTCCAAGGCTCAACTGCGCTGACGCTTGCCCCGCGCGCGCGGCTCGGATGATCTGCAACTCCTCACGATTGGCCATAACCGCATTGCCTGCTTTGCCAGTGCCTTGCTTTCGGCGTTTTCCAGCATTTCACAATCCCTACATGCTGTTCGGCTGGCGGGAAATTCAAGAGCGGCACTAGGCTAAATTTATCAATGTCGACGTCAGGGCTCGCTCATCAGCCATAGCGAGCACTACAGAGCCACTCGTCGTCCACGATATAGTCGACGGGAATCACTCCGGTAGTTCCGTGCTGTCGCTAACATAATGACCAGTCGCGTATATCTCGGTTCCTCCTTTTACCGTTCGAAGATCGGAAAGATCGGCCGGTGGAAACAATACGGACAATGCTCATTCCTGATCGTGGAATAACTGCAAGTCCAATACGACGGCGCGTTGCTCCGCCCCCCCCACGAAGCACGTTCCAAGTTGCTTTCCGCACTGCACAATTCCTGTCGTTTCCTCAACCGTTGTCGGTTAAAATCACAGCTTCATCTCCGGTTGCCGCTGGTACAGCGCGCCCATTACAAAATCTTGCATATGACTTATCAACTGGATTCCGCCGCCGTCGCCGATTTCTTGTCGGACAACCCGCATTTCTTTGAAGAGCACAGCGAATTGCTTGCCAAGGTGAAGCTGACCAGCCCGCTGGCAGGCCGCACGGTCTCGCTGCAGGAGCGGCAGATGGAAGTGCTGCGCGAGAAAATCAAATCGCTCGAACTGCGCTTGGCGGAGCTGCTGCGCATTGCACAGGAAAACGATGCGATTACGGACAAGTTCTCGGAATGGACGCGCTCCCTGCTGATGGCGCGCAATGACGTGGACCTGCCGCATGTCCTGATCAACGGCCTGAACACGATTTTCGGCGTACCGTACGCCACCCTGCGCATCTGGGGCGTTGCCGAGGAGTTCTCGCACACCTGGTTCTCTGCGGACGTCTCCGCAGATGCAAAAATTTTCTGCAATGGCCTGACCGCGCCTTACTGCGGGCCGAACCAGGATTTCGAAGCAGCATCCTGGATCGACGATGCCGATTCCATCCAGTCCATCGCCATGCTGCCACTGCGCGTCGAAGGCGCGCCGGAAGCCTTCGGTTTGCTGGTGCTGGGATCCCCCGATCCGCGCCGCTTCACGTCCGACATGGCGACGGACTTCCTGTCGAAAATCGGCGAAACGGCAAGCGCAGCCATGGCCTGCCTGCTGGATTAAACGTCGCTGAATGTGAGCGCTTCAACCAACCAGGCCAATAACCAGGACCATAATCAGGACCGTATTGCCGGTTATCTCGATTGCCTGGAAAAGCAGCGCAAGCTGTCCCCGCACACCGTCAGCAACTACCGCCGTGATCTGGCTGAAATGGCGGCACTGGTTGAGCGGCTGCCCGGAAGCCCGGCACTCAATGCCGTCAGCCATTTCCACATCCGCAAGTTCGCTGCGCAGTTGCATGCCGACGGCCTGAATGCCCGCTCTATCGCACGCAAGCTCTCCGCGTGGCGCGGCTTCTTCGACTGGCTATCGGAAAACGACACGCTGGCCGCCAATCCGGTCGACGGCGTCAAAGCGCCCAAACGCAACAAGCCTCTGCCGAAGGCGCTATCCGCAGACGATGCAGTGCGCGTGGTCGCCGAAGCACGCCCCGACAAGGACGCCAACTCGGCCAGCCAGCTATGCAACCGAGCCATGTTCGAACTGCTGTACTCCAGCGGCCTGCGTGTGTCCGAACTGGCGGCGCTGGATGTGCGCTTTGTGAAGGAAGGCGGCTACGAGTCGGCCGGCTGGATCGACTTTGACGAATGCGAAGTTACCGTTACCGGCAAGGGCAGCAAGCAGCGCAGGGTCCCTGTGGGTAAGCCGGCGATGCAGGCGATTGCTGCATGGATCGCGGTGCGCAACACGCTGGTCAAGGCAGATCCGCACCCTCTGTTCCTGACCGAGCGTGGCACGCGCATGTCACCGCGCGTGCTGCAACTGCGGCTGAAGACCCATGCCCAGGCACTCGGCATTCCGGCCAATGTGCATCCGCACGTGCTGCGGCACTCATTTGCGTCGCATGTGCTGCAGTCGTCGGGCGACCTGCGCGCTGTGCAGGAGATGCTCGGCCACGCGTCAATTGCCGCCACGCAGGTATATACCTCGCTGGATTTCCAGCGGCTGGCGCAGGTGTATGACGCCGCGCATCCGCGCGCCAAGAAAGTTGAAAAATAAGCGCTGTCCCCAGCGCACCCATCGTTCATCATCAGATTTCCTCATGCTTACCATCACCCTCAAGCCCGGCAAGGAAAAAAGCCTGTTGCGCCGCCACCCCTGGATTTTCCCGACTGCCATTGACCGCATCGAAGGCAAGCCGGAAGAAAAGAACAAACCCGGCGCCACTGCGCTGGTGCATTCGTCCACCGGCCAGTTCCTCGCACGTGCGGCATTCAGCCCGGTATCGCAAATCCGCGCCCGCGTCTGGAGCTTCAACGAGAACGAGCCGATCGATCATGCACTGATCAAGCGCCGTATCAAGAAGGCCTTTGCATATCGCGCCGCAGCCGTGCGAGACACCGATGCGATTCGCGTCATTTTCGGCGAGGCGGACGGCTTCCCTGGCCTCGTGGTGGACTGGTACGGCGGCAAGGAAGGCCATCTGGTGTGCCAGTTCCAGTCGGCCGGCGTCGAGGCATGGAAGGTCCCGATCGTGCAGGCGCTGATCGCCGAATCGGGCTGCCCGAATGTGTATGAACGCTCCGACGCGTCGGTGCGCGAGCGGGAGGGCCTGCCGTTGGTGACCGGCACGCTCGCGGGCAAGGAACCGGCGGACGAGACGCCGGTGACCGAAAACGGTGTTCGCTACGCCGTCGATATCAAGACCGGCCACAAGACCGGCTTCTACATCGACCAGCGCGACAATCGCAAGCTGGTGATGGATCATGCGGCCGGGCGCGATGTGCTGAACTGCTTTTGCTATACCGGCGGTTTTTCACTTGCGGCGCTCAAAGGCGGCGCAAAGAGCGTGATCTCGATCGACTCTTCCGGCGAGGCGCTCGCCGTCGGACAGCGCAACATGGCGCTCAACGGCTTCGATACAGCACGTGCGGAATGGTGGGATGCCGACGTATTCAAGACCTTGCGCAGCTTGCGCGAACAGGGCAAGTCGTTCGACCTGATCGTCCTCGATCCGCCGAAGTTCGCCTCCTCGCCCGGCCAAGTGGAGCGTGCCGCACGTGCTTACAAGGACATCAACCTGCTCGGCTTCCAATTGTTGCGCGAAGGCGGGCTGCTGTTTACCTATTCCTGCTCGGGAGCGATTAGTGCCGACCTGTTCCAGAAAATCGTTGCCGGTGCAGCGAACGACGCCAAGGTGGACGCGCGCATCCTGCGTCGCCTGTCGGCCGGTGTCGATCACCCGATGACGACAAATTTCCCGGAAGGCGAGTACTTGAAAGGCTTGATGCTGCACAAGCCCTGACGGCTTTTCCGTTGCCATGCGAGCAACTCCGGCTAATTGTTAACAAAATTGCGTCATAATTTTCCCCTCAAGTTTTTCGTTGCACTGGATCAATGAGCATTAAAGCCAAACCGGATGGCACACAAGCGCCAGCGCCTCGCCAGCCTGCCGCTGCTTCGGCAATGGCTCTCGCGGAGGCGCAACTGCGCGGCGCGTCGGTACGCATCACGGCAGCGCGCGTGAAGGTGCTCGCGGCATTGCTGGGCGCCCAGCGCGCCATTACCCATCAGGACGTGCAGGACACTTTCGCCGACATGGACCGCGTGACGCTGTACCGCGCGCTCGACTGCCTGACCGACGCCGGCCTCGCGCACAAGATTGCCGGCGATGACCGGGTGTTCCGCTACAGTGCCGGCACGGACCAGGGCGACATCCCGCACCACCAGCATGGCCACTTCAAATGCACGCGCTGTTCCAAGGTGTTTTGCCTGGACAGCATCGGCGACGCCGGCATGCTGCAGGAGGCGTTGCAGGAAAGCCTTGGAAAAGGTTTCCAGAGCCACGACATCGAGTTCACGATTAAAGGATGGTGCGCTGACTGCGCACATTGATATGAAGCTTGTACCCGCGACCATACTGACCGGCTTTCTCGGCGCCGGCAAAACCACTCTCCTCAACCGCATCCTGCGCGAGCCTCACGGCCACAAGATTGCGGTCATCGAGAACGAATTCGGCCAGGAGAACATCGACAACGAGATTCTGGTGCAGGACAGCAATGAGCAGATCGTCGAAATGAACAATGGCTGCATCTGCTGCACCGTGCGGGGCGACCTGATCCTCGCGCTGGGCACGCTGGCGCAGAAGCGCGATGCGGGCGAGTTGCAGTTCGACCATGTGGTCATCGAAACCACTGGCCTGGCCAATCCCGGTCCGGTGGCACAGACCTTCTTCATGGATGACGAAGTCGCGATACATTACATGCTCGATGCGGTGATCACCGTCGTTGATGCGAAGCACGGCATGCAGCAACTCGACGAACATGAAGAAGCGCAGCGGCAGGCAGGGTTCGCCGACAGGCTGCTGTTATCGAAGACCGACATGGTCAGCAGCGAAGAGATCGAGGTACTGACCGCGCGGCTCAAGCGCATCAACCCGCGCGCGCCCGTTGGCAAGGTGGACTTCGGCAAGGTGCCGATCAGCGAAGTGCTCGACCTGCGCGGCTTCAACCTGAACGACAAGCTGGAAATCGATCCCGACTTCCTCGCGGAAGAAGAACACGCACATGAGCATCATGAGTGCGGAGCTCATTGCAGCCATGGCGACCACGGCTACGCGCACCATAATCATCATGCTGCGCACCATTCGGACGACATCGCTGCGTTCGTCTTCAAGAGCGACCGGCCCTTCGATACTGCAAAGCTGGATGAATTCCTCGGTGGACTGGTGCAGGCATTTGGACCGCGCATGCTGCGTTACAAGGGTGTGCTGTGGATGCAGGGCGCCGACCGCAAGGTAGTGTTCCAAGGCGTGCACCAGACGATGGGCACAGACATCGGGGTGAAATGGCCCGAAGGCGAGGCGCGCGAAAGCAAAATGGTGTTTATAGGAAAGAATCTTCCGAAAGACATTTTTATTCGCGGTTTGGAACAGTGTTTGGTATAAACTATTCCAGTTTTACTGGAGTTCAAGCAGCGGAGGTAGTCGTTTGGCAAAAAGCGTGGTGACATCCACGCGGCGCCCGATTCAGGCTAGTGTGATCGGGCAGTTCAAATAATGGAGACGCACCGTGAACGCAACCGTTACAAGATCCGCCACCAAGAGCACAGCGGCCAAGAATGCTACCAAGGCACCGGCGAAAACCACCGCCGCAACCAAGGTGAAAGCAGCCAGCCAACCGGCCAAGAAATCAATTCTTAAAACCGCGGCGAGCAAACTGACGAAGAGTGTCGGCAGCGCGATCAAGCCTGTTTCCAAGACCGCCGCCAGTGCAGCAAAAACGATTGCCAAAGCCTCCAAAACCACGGTAAAAAGTAGTGTAAACTCCGCGGCCAAAACCACGAAAACCACGACCAAAAGTACAACCAAAACAGGGACTGTGAAGAAGGCAGCGCCTGCCGCATCCCGCGCCGGCACAGTGACCAAGAAAGACCCGAAAACAAGCAAGGCAGAAATAGATCTGAAGCAGACATCTGTTACTTCTGCCCCAAGTCAAAGTTCAAAGGAGATATCCCGTACTTCCCTGAGCAGTGACAAGGCAAGCACAGGATTAACAGATAAAATGAAAAAACCCGAAGTTTCGAAAGTAAGCGAAGTGGCTACCAAAACAACCAAATCGACCCCCGCCGTCCCGGCTGACGGAACCTTGTTGACCGAAGAGCAGATCCTCAAGATGAGCGACAAGGATTACATGAACGAGGCTCAACTGGCCTTCTTCAAAGCGCGCTTGCAGCAGCTCGAACGCGACCTGCTGAAGAATGCAGGCGAAACCACCGAGCATTTGCGCGAAACCGTGCTGGTGCCGGATCCCGCCGACCGCGCCACGATCGAGGAAGAGCATGCGCTTGAACTGCGCACCCGTGACCGCGAGCGCAAGCTGCTGAAGAAGGTGCAACAAGCGATCGCCAGCATCGACGCCGGCGAATACGGTTGGTGCGAAGAAACCGGCGAGCCGATCGGCATCCCGCGCCTGCTGGCACGCCCGACGGCGACCCTGTCGCTGGAAGCGCAGCAACGCCGTGAGCTCAAGCAGAAGCTGTACGGCGACTAAGGTCAACGCAAACCGACCGGGCTTTTGCCCGATCCACAAGCGCACGGTGCCCGCACCCTGCGCTTGTTTGCTTTTCTACGTCGATTTTCTACGCCGATTTGCTGCGACTGCTTTTCAGCACCCAGTTTTCGGCCTGTCACTCCCCTCATCAACTCCATCGTCGCAGCATGCCGTTGACTGGAATGGCGAAGCAGACCTCACGATATAATGCAACCATGTTGCAAATATCCAATCTCAGCTACCGTTATTTTTCCGCATCGGCGCCGCAGCTATCGGTGCCGGAGTTTTCGCTCGCCAAAGGAGAGTACGCGATCATCCTCGGGCCGTCCGGCTGCGGCAAATCCACGCTGCTGCATCTGCTGGCGGGGATACTCTCACCGCAGCAAGGGACCCTGCTCGTCGCCGGTACCGATGTTGCCTCCCTGTCTGCACGCGCAGCGGATGCATGGCGCGGCAAGACGATCGGCTTCCTGCCGCAACGGCTCGCACTGGTGCCGAGCCTGTCGGTGCGGGAAAATCTCTTGCTGTCGGCCTACGCTAACGGACGGCATGCCGATATGGCACGCGCCGACGCGCTGCTGGAAGCGCTGGGGCTGTCCGACAAGGCCGGCGCGAAGCCGCATCAGCTGAGCCAGGGGCAGCAACAGCGCGTCGCCATCGCGCGCGCCCTGTTCAACCATCCGATGCTGCTGCTGGCCGATGAGCCGACCGCGAATCTCGACGACTTCGCCTGCGCTGCGGCGATCGGCCTGCTTGCAGAGCAGGCGTCGGCAAGCGGCGCGTCGCTTGTCATTGCGACCCACGACGCACGTGTCGTGGCGGCGCTTCCTGCTGCCAAGGTTCTACGCCTAAGCGTGCCCGCGAAGGAGGCAGCATGACGCGAATTAACGCCTTCACCCTAGCGCTCAAATCGCTGCTGCATAAACCTTTGTCGACTTCTATCAACCTGCTGTTGATGGGCGTCGGCATCGCGATGATGACTTTCGTCCTGTCCGCATCCCGGCAGATCGAAGACAACGCACTACGCGACGCGCGCGGCATTGACCTCGTGGTAGGCGCGAAGGGCTCGCCACTGCAGCTGATCCTGTCTTCCATTTACCACATCGATATTCCGACCGGGAATATCCCGCTGGCGGCGCAGGCACAGCTTGCCCAGAACCGCATGGTCAAGAAGGTCATCCCGCTGGCCCTGGGCGACAGCTACAGCGGCTTTCGCATCGTTGGCACGACGCCGGATTACATTGCGCACTACGGCGGCACGCTTGCGCAGGGGCGGATGTTCGATGCGCCGTTGCAGGCTGTGTTTGGCGCAGAAGCAGCGAAAAGGACAGGCGCCCGGATCGATGCCTCATTCACCGGTTCGCATGGACTCACACGTGGCGGCGGTGACGGACACGGGGACGCACCGTTTACCGTGGTCGGGGTCCTGAAGCCGACCGGCACCGTGCTTGATCGCCTCGTGCTGACATCGGTCGAATCCGTGTGGCGCGTACATGAGATCGCCCATGGCATCGACGTCGAAGACAAGGAAGAAAAGGCGGCGATGGACGAAGAGCGCGAGCTGACTGCACTGCTGGTGCAGTATGCATCGCCGCTAGCCGCAGCGATGCTGCCTCGCGCCATCAACAGCCAGAGCGAGCTGCAAG
Source organism: Noviherbaspirillum sp. (assembly GCA_035654275.1). Lineage (GTDB taxonomy): Bacteria > Pseudomonadota > Gammaproteobacteria > Burkholderiales > Burkholderiaceae_D > Noviherbaspirillum. The sequence goes on along the minus strand of DASRXG010000008.1, from coordinate 58,866 downwards.
CGGCCCAGCCTGCATTCGAATCAGCCAAGCTATTCCGCATGCTCGGCGTCGGCGTCGACGTCCTGCGTGGCATTGCCGGCATCATGCTGCTGTCGGCAGCGCTGTCGATGTTCGCCGCACTGTACAACGCGCTCGAGGAACGCAAGACGGATCTTGCCATTCTGCGCACCCTCGGTGCTCCACCGGCGAAACTGTTGCTGCTGTTGCTGGTCGAAGGCCTGTTGCTCTCGCTGGCGGGCGCTGTACTCGGCTGGCTGACGGGGCATGCAGCGCTCGAACTCCTCGGTCGCCTCTTGGCGAGCGACCAGAACCTTACACTGTCCGGTTTTGTGGTCGTTCCTGAAGAAGCATGGCTCGCCGTCGTGGCTATCGGGGTCGGTTTTGCGGCGGCGTTACTGCCGGCGCTCCGGGCCTATCGCACCGACATCGCAGCAACACTGGCACATTGATCACAACAAGGAAAACCGCATGAAGTTCTTGATAAGCCTCCTGCTTGCCACGACCGCCTTCGCCACTCACGCCAAGGAGGACCCGGCGCACCTGAAGGCCATCATCGAGCAGCACAAGACAATCGCCGCCGCGCACCAGGCAGCAGCGCAATGCCTTGCCTCCGGCAAGGCTGAAGAAACCTGCCATGCCGAATTGGCAAAGACATGCAAAGGGCTGGCTATCGGCAAGCTCTGCGGCATGAAACACAAGCACTGACCCTAGTTATCCCGCACAACGCTCAATGCACCAACTGTCCAAGCATCATCACGGAAATGCCATGCCCATCTCCCTGCGCACCCTGCTCATTGCCCTGCTAGCCGCTCCTGCGCTGGCTTACTCTGCCCCGCCCGCATCTGCCCAAGCAGCACCAGGCGGCCATGTTCCCCCTCCGAACGCTCCTCCGCCCATGATGCAGCCACTCCCTGAAATCAAAGGCGTCGTGTCATGGGACACGCTGGCGAAGGTAAAGCAGATCAAGACCAAGGACCGCATCCTCCCCGAGTTCTCCAAGGAGATCACGGCGCTCAATGACAAGGAGGTCAAGGTGCAAGGCTTCATGATGCCCCTGGAGCCGGGCGAGAAGCAGAAACACTTCCTGCTGTCGCTCACGCCCCAGAGCTGCAACTTCTGCCTCCCTGCAGGACCGGAAGGCGTGGTCGAAGTCAAATCCAAAACGCCAGTCAAATACACATTCGAGCCGGTCGTTGTCAGCGGCAAAATGAGCATTCTGAAAGACGATCCGATGGGCCTCTACTACCGCCTCACAGATGCCGTTCCTGTATCGGTAAAGTGAGTTCCTGATGCCTCTTGCGCGCCACGCTGCACGAAACCGTTCCGTCATCGCCATGTTGCTGGCGATGATGCTGCTGTTCGCGCAATGGTCCGGCTTCGCGCACAGGATAGATCACGCCCCGTGGCTGCAGGAGCATGCTTATACCGGCCCGACGGTTGTCGATGGCTTCGGCGACACCGAGTCGCGCCACTCCTGCGCCGCATTCGACGCGGCGGCGGTTGCGGATGCTGTCGCCCTGCCGCCATTCATTGCACCGCTGCTAGCCAGCACCGAAGTCCTCGCCTTATGGGCCGCATTTGCATCTTGGGATGCTCCGCCGGCCCGTCCATTCTGCCCACGCGCGCCACCTCGCGCCTGACGCATTCCATCCGTTGACCGGCGGCGCGCCGGTTCGACATATCGAGCAAGTCCTGCGCAATCGGTGACAGGACTTGCGCCGCATTCTCTTCTTATTCAGGAATCGTCATGGCCATTCAACATCCATTCATGGCGGGCGCCGTATTGTCCGCGCTCGCGTCAAGCTCACTCGTTGCCCTTGCTCAAACCGAAGAAAAAACCCTTTCTGCCGTGGTCGTTACTGCGACCCCGTTCAGCAGTGAAGAAACCATGCAAATACTGACGCCCGCCAAGGTATTGGGTGGCAACGAGCTGCGCAACAGGCTGGGGGCGTCGCTGGGCGAGACGCTGTCGCATGAACTAGGCGTATCGGCGTCCGGCTTTGGCGCCGGCGCTTCGCGACCGATCATCCGCGGCCTCGAAGGGCCACGCGTCAAAATTCTGCAGGACGGCATGGCTGTGTCCGACCTCTCGGCGCTGTCTAACGACCATGCGGTAGCGACAGAAGCATCGACGGCACGCCAGATCGAAGTGTTGCGCGGGCCTGCCGCCCTGCTATACGGTTCGGGCGCCATCGGTGGGTTGATCAACGTCGTCAATGAACGCATCCCGACGACGTTCGTGCCGCAAGCAACCGGAGAAACCGAACTTCGCCTCGGCACGGCAGACAGAGAGCGAAGCCTGTCTTTCTCGGCAGATGGCAGCGCCGGTGGTCTTGCCCTGCATGTGGACGGCAATGCACGCAACGCCGACGACTACAAGATTCCCGGATCCGCAACACGGAATGACCCGGACTCGGCTTCCGGCCGCCTGCCCTCATCGTTCGCACGAGCGCGCAACCTCGGCTTCGGCGCAGCGCACATTGCTGACTGGGGACATATCGGCGCCTCGGTCGGCAACATGGACAACCGATATGGCATTCCGACCGAAGAACGATCCTACATTGAGCAGTCACAGGTGCGGACGGATGTTGACGGCCTCATAAAGCGTCCATTCTCCGGTGCCGAATCCTTCCGCTTCAGGCTCGGCAACACGGATTACCGCCACACGGAGAACGAAGCTGACGGCGCGCCCGCAATGAGATTCAAGAACAAGGCGCTGGAGACGCGCGCGGAAATCGCGCATGAGCCGCTTGCAGGCTGGGAGGGCATCTTCGGCATGCAAACCGAGCACAGCAGGTTCTCTGCGCTTTCCGCAGAAACTGGACGACCCGACGCGGTGCCCGTTACAAAGTCGTCGTCGGTCGCCGCCTTCCTGGTGGAGCAACGTGATTTCGGCCCGGTGCGTGCGAGCGCCGGCGTGCGTACCGAATCAGTCCGCCGCCGCCCCGACGACGACGGCTTACCCGACCGCGATTTCAACCTGCACTCCTATTCAGTGGGAGGCCTGTGGACGTTTGCGCCCGGTTACGGTCTTGGCGCGACCTTCTCGAGTGCGCAACGGGCACCGGCCATCGAAGAACTGTATGCCAACGGCCCGCACGAATCGACGGCAACCTTCGACATCGGCGCCCCGTACCTGAAGAAGGAAATCTCGCGCAACGTGGAACTGACGTTGCAGAAAACGGACGGCAAACTGCGCTGGAAAGCCAACCTGTTCGAAAACCGGGTGAGCAACTTCGTTTTCGGACGGACCGACGGCAGTTCAGTCGACGAATCCGGCAATGACGATCCAACCGAAGAGTTCATGCGGCGCTTCTGGTCGCAAGTGAAAGCGAAAATCCACGGTGCAGAGGCAGAGGCAAGCTACAACTTGCGCGGTGAAGGCATGTCGTTCCGGTTTTTTGCCGACACCTCCCGCGGCAGGCTGGAGGACGGCAGCAACCTGCCCCTGCAACCGGCAACACGCTTCGGCGCGGAGACAGGATATCGTCAGGGCGCATGGCGCAGCGGCCTATCCGCAGTCCATGCCCGACGCCAGGATCGACTTGCCACTTTCGAAACTTTTTCAGCACCGTCATACACGCTGGTCGATGCACATGTCTCTTTCACGACACGCAGCGCCGATATGCAATGGACCTGGTTCGCGCTGGTGAAGAACCTGCTCGATGAAGACGTGAGCCTCTCAACCTCCATTCTTCGCAGTGTGGCGCCGCAGCCAGGCAGGAATCTGGTGGTTGGCGTGCGGACAACGTTCTGAGACAGATAACGGATCGACAACGTTTGACAAACACTTTCTGTGCCGTTGTAATGACAAGTCTGCACGTGAATCGTGTTACCTTTAGGGACTAGTTTTTTCCCTCCTGCCGTATCGGTAATGGGGGGACGGCAATACTCAAGTCAGGGGCAACGTGGGGATTTTTTCGCTTTTCGGCAAAAAGCCGCAGGAAGACACAGTCGACAAGGACGCTTCTCGTGCCAGACGCCCGTCGAGCACGACGAGCACGACGAGTAGTACGTCACGACAGGAAGCGAGCAAGAGCAGCGTCCGCCCACAGCCTGCCAAGCGTGATGCGCAGGCCGCACGCGCAACGGCGATGAAAATCGACGCAATCGAATCGGAAATGTCGTCCGAGTTCACAGTGACGACACAACCAGGCAATACCGGATTGCGCGCGAATGCAGCGCCCGCTGCGGCACCGCGGGCGCGACCTGCCGCCCCCCCCCCTTCACCAGCCGCCCCGGCCAAACCCCGTGCCGAAGCCGCCAAACCGGCTCAGTCTGCACCACCGCCCCCCCCGGCGCTGCAGACGCTGGCACCAGAAATGGGCAATACCACCGAATTCCTGCTGGGTGGCCAGAGCACCATCAACGACATGGCTCTCCCGGCATCCGAAGCGGCAGCCGTCATTGAAGAGGCGGCAGTCATGTACGCGAACGGCCAAGCCGAAGTTGCCGAGGCAATGTTGGCAGCATCGATTGCGGAAGACAACCTCGGCCTCGTCACCTCCCGCGCCTGGTGGATGCTGTTCGACCTGTACCAGATCGGCGAGAAGCGGCAGGCGTTCGAGAATCTCGCAGTGGCATACGCCAGCAAGTTTGAAAGCTCGCCACCCGCATGGCGTGAGTCTGGGCAAGGCGCGGCAGGAGCCTCCAAGGAAAAAGCATCCACCACACCAATGGTGCCCTTCTCCGGGAAGCTCGATGCCGGCAGCCAGAAGCTGATCGAGCGCATGCAAAAGCTCGCCGAGAACTATCGCACCCTGCGGCTTGAATTCGCCAAAGTGACCGAAGTTCACCCCGCCGGTTGCAGCCTGTTGCACGCCGAACTAAAGAAATTGCAGAAATCCGGCCACGACCTGATCCTCGTCGGTGCACCGGAACTGGCGGACAAGATCCGCGCAATCGTCGAAGTTGGCCGGCGCGATGATACGGAAGACGCATGGCTGCTGTTGCTGGAAATCCTGCGCCTGCTGAACCGCGAAAAAGAGTTCGAGGAAACCAGCATCGATTACTGCGTGACCTTCGAAGTATCGCCGCCCGCATTCGTTGCACCGAAAAACAAGGTGACGACCGCTGCGGCCGAAGCACCGGCTCAAAACGAACCGCAGGAAGCGTTCATGATGCCGGCGAAGATTGAAGGCCGCATAGACGACCTCATCGTTGCCATCGCCGCATATTCGGATGAGCACACCCCTGCGATTGTGGATTGCTCCCAACTGGTGCGCGTCGACTTCAATGCCGCCGGCCGGTTGTTATCCGGGCTGACGCCTTTCTGCGTCAGCGGCAAGCAGATCGAGTTCCACCAAGTCAACCATCTGGTTGCGGAACTCTTCATCATGATGGGCCTCGCGGATATCGTGGCCATTCATCCACGCAAGACCTGATACTACTTCCCATAGCATCTCCCTACTGGCGTACCGAAATCTGCCGGTTACACTACTTGTAATCCGGCAGCCCGCCCTTATCTGGATTGAATGTTTTCACTTCAGAGGCCAGCATGGAACAATTTCACGGTACAACCATCCTGTCAGTACGCCGCGGCAATGTCGTTGCCTTGGGCGGCGACGGCCAGGTGACTTTGGGCAACGTTGTCATGAAAGGCAGCGCGCGCAAGGTCCGCACGCTGTATCAAGGCAAGGTGCTGGCAGGGTTTGCCGGCGGCACGGCGGACGCCTTCACGCTGATCGAACGCTTCGAAGCCAAGCTGGAAAAGCATCAAGGCAACCTGATGCGCGCTTCGGTGGAATTGGCCAAGGACTGGCGCACCGACCGCATCCTGCGCCGCCTGGAAGCGATGCTGCTGGTCGCAGACCGTGAATCGACGCTGATCATCACCGGTAACGGGGACGTTCTCGAACCGGAATCGGGGATTGGCGCTATCGGGTCTGGCGGCGTCTACGCCCAGTCGGCAGCAAAAGCCTTGCAGGAAAACACCGACCTGCCGCCAGTCGAGATCGTGAAAAAGGCACTGACGATCGCCGGCGAGCTTTGCATCTACACCAATCTGTCCCACACCATCGAAACCCTGGAATAACGCGACGCGGTTCGCGCACAACATCATGAACATGACGCCCCAAGAGATAGTTTCCGAACTGGACAAGCATGTGGTTGGCCAAGGCCGCGCCAAGCGCGCGGTCGCCATTGCGCTGCGCAATCGCTGGCGCCGCCAGCAGGTAGCAGACCCGCTGCGCCACGAGATCACGCCGAAGAACATCCTGATGATCGGCCCGACCGGCGTCGGCAAGACCGAGATCGCGCGTCGCCTCGCCAAGCTGGCGGATGCACCGTTCATCAAGATCGAAGCGACGAAGTTCACCGAAGTCGGTTATGTCGGCCGCGATGTGGACACCATCATCCGCGACCTGATCGACATCGGCATCAAGCAGACGCGCGAGTCGGAAATGCGCAAGGTGCGCGCGCGTGCCGAGGATGCGGCGGAAGACCGCGTGCTGGACATTCTGCTGCCGCCGGCGCGCGATTTCGGCTTCAGTGCTACGCCGAACGCCGCAGCCGACAGTGACACGCATGGCGGCAACGCAACCCGCCAGACCTTCCGCAAGCGCCTGCGCGAAGGTGCGCTGGATGACCGTGAAATCGAGATCGAAGTCGCCGACGCCGGCCCGCACATGGAAATCATGGCGCCGCCCGGCATGGAGGAAATGACCGAGCAGATCAAGTCGATGTTCTCGGGCCTCGGCGCTGCGCGCAAGAAAAAGCGCAAGATGAAGATCAAGGAAGCAATGAAGCTGCTGATCGAGGAAGAAGCCGCCAAGCTGGTCAACGACGACGAGCTCAAGCAGAAGGCAATCGCAAACGTCGAACAGAACGGCATCGTATTCCTCGACGAGATCGACAAGATCGCGAGCCGCTCGGAAGTCGGCGGTGCCGACGTATCGCGCGCGGGCGTGCAGCGCGACCTGCTGCCGCTGGTGGAAGGCACGACAGTCAACACCAAGTACGGCATGATCAAGACCGACCACATCCTGTTCATTGCATCCGGCGCGTTCCATCTGGCCAAGCCATCCGATCTGATCCCGGAACTGCAGGGGCGCTTTCCGATCCGTGTCGAACTCGAGTCGCTGTTGATTGCCGACTTCGAGCGGATCCTGACCAGCACCGATGCCTGCCTGACACGCCAGTATGAAGCCCTGCTCGCGACCGAAGGTGTGAAGGTCGAGTTCACGAAGGAAGGCATCCAGCGCATGGCGGAAATCGCCTACTCGGTCAACGAGAAGACGGAGAATATCGGCGCACGCCGCCTGTACACGGTGATGGAAAAGCTGCTGGAAGAGGTTTCATTCTCTGCCAGCGAAGCGTCCGGCAAGACGATTGCAATCGATGCCGCCTATGTCGATGACAAGCTCGGCGCACTGGCCATCAACGAAGACCTGTCACGTTACGTGCTGTAACCTGAATGGCGCGCACCTCGCATGGGGCTGCGCGCCGAATTTCTTATCATGGCAAACAAGGCCCTCGCCAAACGGCAAAAAATGACCATCCGGGTCGAGCCGTCACAGAAACCGCTGAAAGCACGCAATCCCATTGCGCTTGCCGCAAAACAGCGCGTCGCTGGATCCCATCGAAAAACCGCATCCACACAGCGTCAGCTGCAGCAGCAGCTACTGAAGCGGGTACTCGGCGAACCCGAGGACAAGTAACTCGTCCGGCCAGCGTTGCTGGAAAAACGCTTTTTACCGCTCCAATGTAATGCTGCATTCAGGGCGCCGCCCACTCGCCTGCGTCCTCAAATAGGGCGGCAGCTTTTTCCTGTTTGCCTGGATTACGGGATGCGATGCGGTTCAGCCTTCGCCGCAATACGGCCATGATGCCGAAATATTTCAGCGCTCGATCTTAGCGCGCGTTATGCCCCCCAGACGAGGCATTACGCTCGCTAGCGGCTTATTAATGGCGCCGTATCCGGAGACGACGGCCGTGGCGGCATGCCAGGTCTTGTCGCTGGAGCCGCGGGTGAAGGAGGGGGCGTTGCGGGTGCAGCTGATGTCGCCGATGGCGCAGTGCGAGCTGCTCCAGCCGTGGCACCGGCAGCTGGCGGCGCCGTTGTTGCCCCGGCCTGCGGTGTGCTCGGTGGCGGACTGACAACGACCGTAGGTGGCGCAGTGGGCGGGAGCTGAACGGACGGCACCGCGCCGGGTGGTATGGGAGATCCAGTCGGCGCGGCTGCCGGCGGCGTACCGGGCAGCGGTGGTTGCCCCGGTACTGCCGTTGCCGGTGCTGTCACGCCAGGTACAGCACCACCGCCTTGTGAAGCGGCCGCAGCGGCGGCCTGGGCACGCGTCGGGATCGGCTGACTCGGCTGACTCGGCTGGCTCGGCTGTGGAGTCTGCGTGCCGGGAGGCGTTACCGAAGGCTGAACGGGGACCGGCGCAAGATTGGCCAACTCGACCTGCCCCTTCGCATTCTCAGGCAACTCCACGCGTTTGGTGGCGCCATTGTCGGACAATAGAACGTATTCCCTGTGCACTTCCTTGACCGTGACGCCGGGAGCCACTTCCGTCTCCACCCGTACCGCTTGCGCCGGTTTGCCGTCGGCGCTCAGGATTGCAACGCTGTTACGCGGACTGCCTGAGAAGATGATGCCTTTCAACTGGTAGTTGCTGGCGACGGCCGCCTTCTGCGCGCTACCGCCGAACAAGGTGGCAGCGGCATCCGGCCGTATCTCGGCCTGCACTGCCTGCGGCGGTGCGGCGACCGGACGAAGCGGCGGTTTAAACAACTGCATCGCCCAATACGCCACGGAGGCGCACAGCGCAATGAACAGCACGAAACTCGCGACCAACGGCAAGCGCTTCATGTTCTGCATTTCTCCCTAGTGTCCCGAGTCAAGAGTTCGTTGAAAAATAAAACTGATGCAATGAACGCCAGACGAGGCGCAAAACGGAGCAAGGCTGGGCGCCTTGCGAGTATTTAACGCGGCCGGCGAGGCGATGGATGGCGGGCATTTCATCGGTTTTATTCAACGAATTTCTGACTCCGGACACTAATCGTGGCGCGCCATGCATGGCAGTGCATCACGCGAATTGAATCGACAGCGGCACAGCGGAACCTGCCCGTCATTGCCATCTCCATTTACCGCACCAGCTGGTTGATTTCGATGATCGGCATCAGCACGGCGAGCACGATCAGCAACACCACAACGCCCATCACCAGGATCAGCGCAGGCTCCAGCAATCCGGCAATCGTCATCGCGCGTCGCTCCAGATCCTGCTCTTGTGCATTCGATGCGCGCTCGAGCATGGCGGGCAGCTCGCCCGTCACTTCGCCGGCGCGGATCATGTGGATCAACATCGGTGGAAAATGCTTGTGGGCGGACAGAGCCCGCGCCAGGCTGACACCCTCACGCACGCTGGCGGTTGCGTCTTCTACCTGATCGCGCATGGCGACATTCGAGAGCGTGTCTCGGCTGGTCTGGAGCGCGCGCAGGATGGGCACGCCGGATCCCGTCGTAATCGCCAGCGTGCTGGCAAAGCGCGCGGTATTCAGGCTGCGCTCGAATTTTCCGTACAGCGGCGCCGTCAACAGCCAGCGATGCCAGCGGTACTTGATGTCCGGATTTTTCAACGCTGTCCGCCATGCCAGGAAGGCGGCGACCAGCGCCAGGAAGACGATCCAGCCATAACTGCGAACGAAATCGGAGATCGCGAGCATGATGACCGTCAGCATTGGCAGCTTCTGCTTGGTGTTTGCAAACACGGACACGATCTGCGGCACGACATAGGCCAACAGGAAAATCACGATCGCAAATGCAACGACCGTGACAATGGCCGGATAGGTAAACGCAAGGCGGACCTTTTGCACCAGTGCATTGCGGCGCTCGATATAGTCCGCCAGCCGCGAGAGCACGCGTGAAAGCTGGCCGATCTGCTCGCCTGACGCGACCAGCGCGCGGTAGATGTCGGCGAAGTCGCGCGGATGGCGTGCAAGCGCATCTGACAAGGAAGATCCGCCCATCAGTTCGGAGCGGATCGACGCAACGAGGTCGCGCACGTAAGGCCGTTCTGCCTGCTCCAGCAAGGCAGTAAACGCTTGCTCCAGAGGCAGGCTTGCCTCGAGCAGGCTTGCCAGCTGACGCGTAAACAAGGCCAGTTCCGTCGTCGACAGTTTGTCGCCGAAGGCCTGCCGTTTTGCCTGACCGAGTTCATCAACCTGTGCGCTGATCGCATCGACTACGATGGGTACGAGGCCCTGCGCACGCAAGTCTGAGCGTGCAGCGCGTGCGCTGTCTGCATTGACCACGCCCTTCTTGGTCGCGCCGACCGCATCGACGGCTTCATAGCGAAATGCCGGCATCGGTTATCCTGTCCTCACTCTTTCGCAACGCGCAGCAGCTCTGCCGGCGTCGTGATGCCTTCCGCCAGCCAACGTTCGCCATCTTCGCGCATGGTCCGCATGCCGTTGCGCTGGGCGACCGCGCGGATTTCCGCTTCCGATGCACGATCATGGATCTGGGCATTGATTTCAGGCGTGGTCTTGAGCAGTTCGTAAATACCGACGCGCCCCTGATAACCGGTCTGCCCGCATTTGTCGCAGCCGACTGCATGCCACTGCTGACCGTCGTGCTTCTTGCATACCGGACACAGTTTGCGCACCAGCCGCTGCGCGACAACGCCAAGCAGCGACGACGACAGCAGGAAAGGTTCAATCCCCATGTCGAGCAAACGGGTGATCGCGGCGGCCGAATCGTTGGTATGCAGCGTTGCCAACACCAAGTGACCGGTCAGCGAGGCCTGCACCGCTATTTGCGCGGTTTCCAGGTCGCGAATCTCTCCGATCATGATGACGTCCGGGTCTTGTCGCAGGATCGCGCGCAATGCCTTCGCAAAGGTCATGTCGATGCGCGGGTTGACCTGCGTCTGACCGACACCCTGCAGTTCGTATTCGATCGGGTCTTCAACGGTCAGGATGTTGGTGTCCGGCGCATTAAGTTGTGTCAATGCCGCATACAGCGTCGTCGTTTTACCGGAGCCCGTCGGCCCGGTGACCAGTACGATGCCGTGCGGCTGGCTGATCAGTTCGCCAAATTGCTTCTGCGTATCGGGCGCCATGCCAAGATGGTTCAGGTCCATCCGGCCGCCTTCCTTGTCGAGCAAACGCAGCACGGCGCGTTCGCCATGGCCGGTCGGCAATGTGGAAACACGAACATCGACCGGCTTGCCGCCGATGCGCAGCGTGATGCGCCCGTCCTGCGGCAGGCGTTTCTCCGCAATATCAAGCTGCGCCATGATCTTGATGCGCGAGATCAGCGAGGCATGAATCGCCTTCTTCGGCCGCACAATGTCGCGCAGCGCGCCGTCGATACGGAAACGCACAACCGACACCTGCTCGAAGGGCTCGATATGGATATCCGACGCCTCTTCACGCACCGCCTGTGTCAGCAGCGCATTGATCATGCGAATCACCGGCGCATCGTCAGCAGACTCGAGCAGGTCCTCGATGGCCGGCATGTCGAGCATGAGCTTAGCAAGATCGAGGTCGGACTCGACTTCGCCGACGACCTGTGCCGCATCGCCGCCGGAACTGGCGTACGCCTTGGCGATGGCAGCTTCGAGGTCTTCACGCGGCAGTGCCTTCAACTTCACGCGTCCGAAGCGGCGGCTCACCTCGGCGATGGCCGATGGCGCTGTAGCCTCCGACACCCATACCTCGACGGCATTATTCCTCGCCTCGCTGCGCCTCGCTAGCACCGTGTGATCACGGGCAAAGGTATACGGCAACAGGGCGTCGGTCATGGTGGTACTCATTGCTATCTACTCTGGTTTGTTTCCGGCGCGGGGGCCGGCGGTACTACAGGTACAGGTGTGGGAACCGGCGTTGGCGTCGGCACCATCACCGGCGGAATGGGCTGGAGAATACCGCTGCCAGCGGGACGGGCGTCGAGCAACAACGGCCCCTCCGTCGGGCGGCCGTTCTGAAGAGCCGGAAGCAATGGGGAATCCATATCCGGCAACATCGGCACATGTTCCGGCCGCGCGTTCATCTGGATACCACGAATGAAGTCATAGCGGTCGTTCACCACATTGACGCTCTGCTCAGCCGTACGGATGACGGTCGGGCGCAGGAACACCATGAGGTTGGTCTTGTTGCCGGTACGGTTACGATACTTGAACAGGTTGCCCAAAACCGGGATATCTCCCAGCACAGGAACCTTTTCTTCTCCATCCGTCGTTCTGTCCTCGATCAAGCCGCCCAATACGATGATTTGACCATCGTCCACCAAAACGTTCGTTTCGATCGAGCGTTTATTCGTGATAATGTCCGATGCATTGGATGTCGGTTGTACGTTCGAGGTCTCTTGGTAAATCGCCATCTTTACTGTGCCGCCTTCCGAGACCTGCGGACGGACACGGAGCGACAGGCCAACATCTTTACGTTCAATGGTCTGGAACGGATTCTGCGCACTGCCGGAAGTCGGCGTAAAACTGCCGGTAATGAAAGGTACGTTCTGACCAACAATGATCCGCGCTTCCTCGTTGTCTAACGTAATCAAGTTAGGCATCGACAAAATGTTTGCGTTTCCGTCCGATTCCAGCGCGCGAGCAAGCGCGCCTAGCGTTAGGTTGCCATTTACTTGGCGGAAGATGCCAATGTTGATGCCATTGCCAGGTAGCGGCGGTGCCGTATTGGTCGCCCGCGCAATTGCCTGATTGATCAGGTTATTTCCGCCCTGCCCGAATCCACTGGCGACACCCAGACGGTATTTGCTCGCTTCGCTGCCGGACAGGCCGGCCCATTGAATGCCGAATTCTGCTGCGCGGTCGGCGGTGACTTCCACAATCAATGACTCCACATACACCTGCGCGCGGCGTGCATCGAGCTGGTCAATGACAGTGCGCAAATTGCGATAGACAGCTTCGCTGGCCGTGATAATCAGTGCATTGGTCGCGGGATCGGCCTGAATGAATCCAGCGGGACCACCGGTCGGCAGCGCCGCAGGGGGAGGTGTGGCTGTGAGTGGCTGTCCATTGCCGCCAAACTGGCCTTGCTGGCCCGGAGAAGTGGCTGCTGACTGGGGGCTTGCCGGTTGTTGGTTGGCGCCAGCGCCCTGTGCTGCGCTATCGGACGCGACGACTGCGCGTAATGTCTGCGCCAGTCGCATCGCATCGGCGTTGCGCAGATACACGACATGCACGTTGCCCGGTTGGGCAGTCGGCTGGTCGAGCTTGGCGACCAGCGATTTTGCAAGATTGGCGCGCGCCACCGACGGTGCACGCAGGATGACCGCGTTGGTGCGCGGGTCGGCAATCATCGTCACGCGCCCGGAGTCGCCACCAGGCACCGGTGCGCCGCCGCCCTGCTCCATCAAGCGGTTGACCATGACGGCAATATCGCTTGCGACGGCATGCCGGATCGGTATGACGTCCATATCGCCCGCCGCCGGCGCGTCGAGCGCGGCAATGATCCGGCCGATGCGCTTCAGGTTGTCCGCATAGTCGGTGATGACGAGGCTGTTATTGCCCGGATTGACGTTGATGGTGTTGTTCGGCGAAATGAGGGGGCGCAGCACCTGCACCAGGTTGTTCGCCGACTCGTAATTGAGACGGAAGATTTGCGTCGCAATCTGGTCTCCGCGCACTTCGGTGGCTTTCGTCGGGCCGGCCTGCAACTTCGCGTCGGCCTCGGGGACAACCTTGGTGAAGCCGTCAACCCTCACCATCGCATAACCCTGCAGGCGCAGCGAAGAAGCCAGCATTTCCAGCGCCTGAGCCTTGTTGACCGGCCTTTCGGACACGAGGTTGATGGTGCCCTTGACGCGCGGGTCAATGATAAAGGTGGTGCGCGTATAGTGGCCAACGGCCTTGATCACCGACTCAATGTCGGCGCCGACAAAATTGAGCGTCGCCTGATCGGACGACGGATCCTGTGCATAGGCAGGTGGAATCCCTGTCGTCATTGCACACAGCAATAAAGCGGTTGCTCCCCAGCGGCGCCATCCGGCCTGATCGTGAAATGTTTCTGCTGATTGGTTTTTTTTCATTTGAACTCTAGCGCGATAACATCTTTGTCGCCTTCTTTTCGGCGTTGTCCCAGCAAATTCAACAGATTTGCCAGCCGTTCTTCTTGCCCTGCTTCTGCTTCTGCCTTTCCGGAAAACTGCAATCGTCCATTCGCGAGCATGCCTTTACCACTCAACAGCATCGGCCCCTTGAGCGTGCTCAACGCAAGTTGCGCCTGTTGACCGCGCCAATCCATTATCAATTGGTAAGCCCCCAAGGGTTTGATCGGTGACAGACGGGATGCAATGTCGTCCATCCGCAATGTTGCCGTTCCACTGACCGCCACATTGTTGCCCTGACGCACGATTTGTAAGGGCGACCAGGACAGCTGCATCTGCCCCGAGGGCTGGATGGTGTTCAGCGGCGCCCCCAAGCCCGCAAGGCGTTCCGCCGGCAAGGACACCGCAGCGCCGCTCACCTGCCATTGATACCAGCTGCCGGTAATCGTGACCGGCTGCGACAAGGCTTCGTCGTTCCTGACCGTGGCATCGACCTGGCCGAGCAGCACCAGCGGCGACAAACGCCACTCGAATCTGCCCGGCAACAGCGGTGTCACGGGATCGGCGCCACTGGGTGCGCCGCCGATGAACGCTGAACCATTCCACAAAGTTCCTTGCGCATCACCCAATGTCAGCCGGCCTCCCGTCTGCGACTCGACCACCGCCGCCATCCAGGCGGCAGGGCAAAATGTAAGCACCGTCAACGCAACGGTGACGACCGCCGCCAACACCCACAGGGTCAGGCGCCGCACGTCATCCTCCCATGCAGGGCAGTACGCGTCATTGCTGCTCGCTTCCCTGCTGGCGCAATGCCAGCGTCGCATTCACCATGCCGGCTTGCTCCTGCGCATTGATCGTCGCCTCCACTACCGATACCCGCGCAGTTCTGTTCATTTCGTCGAGCCACTGGACCGTGTCTGCGAACGATACGCCATTCAGTTGCACACGGGCCTGGTCCCCTGTTACTGAAAGGCTCTGTGGTTTCAACCCTCTGCGGGTCAATGATGACTCGATGCTTTCGCGCGTTATCGGTACCGGCGGCGCAGCAGTCTTGCTGCCGAGCGCGTTGGCCTCCTTTGCCATTGCCTGCACTTGCGCCGCCTGCTGGCGCAATGCCGGCAATTGCTTTTGCAGCATCTCTCGGCCGCTGAGGGCCGGGTCGATCAGCAGGACATACAGCAGGCCCAATACGATGACGGCAATCGCAGCCATCAGCATGTTTTGCTCACGCTTGTTGCGCTCGCTCCAGAATGCGGCCGCAGATTGCTTCAATGCGTTTGCGTTCACTTGGCGCTCCTGATTTGCCATACGCCGGTGCTTGGCTGCGAAATGGATAAGTTGCGTGCTGCCAATGCACTCTCGATGCGCTCCACGGAGACATTGCTTCCCGGCTTCAGCTTGACCGTGAGGGCGCGGTCCCGGTACTCAAGGGATGCAACCGGGGCAACGCCCTGCCCGCTGGCTGCCCACGCCTCGCCGAAGGACGACGAAAGTGCCAGAAAATCGTCGGGAGCAAGCTGGCCAGAATCCCGTCGTGCTGCCGCCATTTTCTGGCGCAGTTGTGCGAGCGGATCGACGATCACAGTTTCCTTTGGAAACGCGGACCTGTAGCTTTGTACCATGCCGTTGCGGAGCGCCTCGGCTTCGCGCTTGAGCCGAAGCCAGTCAATATTCAATGAAATGACATGGACCGCCAGCACGGCTGCCGCGAGAATCAGCGGCCAGCGCCACGGACGCCAGTCGAATTTCGGTCCTGCCGCGCCGAGACCACTCATCAGGTCGAGCGTAACGCGGTCTGCCCCTTCGATCCAGCGCTGCCAGCTGTCGGCATGCAGGGCGATACGTTCGTTCAGGGCGGGAGCAATGTGCAGCGACTCTTCGTAATCGCGCAGTCGCGTCGGCGGCACATAGAGGGCGATCTGCCCTTGCGGTGCAAGTGCGCTGATCGACTGCATCACCTCGAAGGCGGCAGACTCCGGCTGGTCCGGCAGGATCGACAGGCCAACGCCCTCCTGCTCGGACAGGCGGATGGCAACCGAGATATCCGAACCCTGCTCTGTCGCAACGGCACTCACGGAACCTGCCTGGTACGGCAGGCACAATTGCGATGGCACGGCGGCGATGTTGCGCGCGCCAAGCGTCAGCAAGGTCTTGTGCAGGATTTCCAGCCAGCCGCGCGCCACCACGCCGACGGTGCGCAAGTCATCGCGCGTCTCGCCTGCAACCACGACGCAATCGGCCGGATCGCTCATCAATTGGTCTTCGACCAGATTCGGCAGCGCGGCCTTCAGCCGTGCGGCGGACATCGGCGGAACCTTTACCCGCAGCAACGTGACGTCATTGGCTGCAAGCAACAACACCACGCGCTGCGCGCGCTTGGCCGGCTCCGACAGCTCGGACAATGCCGCAACGCCTTCGCGTTCAATCGTGCCCCGTGTTGCGACGGATGCGAACTCGCAGTACAGCGGCATGCCGGGTTGCAGCTCTTCGGCGGCGGAGTGTGATGGCAGGCGGATGTACAGTGTGCTCAAGATGTCTCGTTCTTTCTTATTAGTCTTCCCGGATCCAGAGGACCTTCGGGTTGCTGGCGCTACGGTCGATCAGCGCCTGCATTTGCATCCCTGCGCGGTTCAGGCGCACGTTGCCGTTGATGAGGAAGTAGCTGGTCTTGACGTCCACCATCCCGGTGCCGGAGCCAAGCAGCTTGCCCTGTGCCTGCAAGCGCTGCGCAAACTCACCATGGTTGCGAAACCACGCGTTTTCCCTTGATGCAACTATTGCTGCCGCATCGGAAAGTGACAGTGTATCAATTCTTGCAGCGAGCACCTCGGCCGGGGCCGTATTGACATTGATCGCCGTCGAACCCGGCAGCACGACGACAAAATCCCTGATACTGGCCAATATCTCCGGCGTGAATCCCGGCACGGCGAGCAGGTCATCCACGTGGGCAATGGTCATGGGCTGCGGAGCGCTGGTATTGTTGCCTTCGCCTGATGGTTTGCGCAGCGCGGAAGCCATCAGCTCTGCCGTTGCCAGGGCCAGAGCGGGATTCTGGCGCGCGTTGGTGAGAAGCCGTCCGAAGACTGCCACCTCGGCAGGTTTTGGCGCCCCGGCCTGGTCACAGCAGAGGTTGTTCAGGTTGTAGCGTGCCTGGGCGTCAACGATCCCGCCGGACAACGCGGCGTCAGGCACATCGCCGCGTGCAGATCCATTTTCGACATATTGGTCCAGGCGCGTTTCTGCCAGTGGCACTGCCCATGGCTCACCAAGATGATCTGTCGCGGAGAATTTCTTGTCCTCACGCAGGATCAACCGCGTCCAGTCCAGAGCGCCGCGCAGGATCCATTGCTTCTGTAATTGCAGGCGCTGGTTCTCAATGGAGCGCACCTGCACCTGTTGCTGCCAAAAGAGGCTGGCAACAATCGTGATTGCCAACGTGGTCAATAACAGTGCGGTAACCACCGCGACGCCACGCTGGTGCTGAATTGAACGCATGCTCATGCCGCCCCCAGCAGGAACAGCTTGATCAGGCGCGCCGGCCTGTCGCGCAACTGCAATGCAACTTCGAGCCCTGTCTCCGCGGGTGGACGCGCACCGGGAGCAGCTTGGGGCACTGGACTATCCGTGGTGCGCCAACCGATGCCCTCCACCCATGTGCGAATGCCCATCTGGCTGACGCTGGAATGCAGCACAACGGCCTGGGATTGGTCTGCATCGCTAAGTGCTGCAGTCCATGCAGCGTCCAGTTCCCTCAGGTCGCGCGTTGCGATCGATTCGCGGCGCGTCAGCACACCGTCGCGGATACGATATGCCACCACTTGCACACGTGACGGCTGGTTCTCGGAAAAAACCTGGCGTACCAGGGTGAGCCGGTCTGCTTGGGTCGAAAGCACCGGTCGTCCGCCGACAGTTGTCGCTGTGGCGATGTGACCGCAATCGCTCTGCATCTGTGCAAACGCGAGTTGCAGCCCACGCGTCTCCGCCAGATCGGCATTGAGTGAAACGCGTGCCCTGATAATGCTGTCGAGGCCACGCCAGCCAAGGACGGCAACAATCGCCAGCACGCTGATCGCCACCAGCAATTCAACCAGAGTAAAACCGCGGCGCCGGGTCAACATGGCTCAGGTACCCGAAACAATTTGCGCCAGCTTGATGATGCGCCGGCCGGGATCATCGACATCGAAAACGCTGACTTCGACTCGTCTGAAAAAGGGATTCGGCGTCGCCAGCACTTCTTCTTCACAGGTCAGTCGCAGTTCTCCTTGTGGGCAAGCAAAGCTGCGCTTGCCGAAGGCCGGGAATTCGCGCGCAAGCCGGATCTGCGCAAGCCGGTTTTCCGCCGACCAAGTTGCCATCATTGACGCACGCAATCCGCTGCTGTTGGTCGTCAAGCTGCCGATCGCACGCAGGCTCGCGCCAAGCGCTGTACCAACGACCACCAATGCCACCAGCACTTCGAGCAAGGTGAATCCCGCAATGCGCGAGGTCGTCATGCGGGTACGATGAGGCCAGTCCGCGCGCCACATGTCATTCCACCTCAAAATGGCCGATACCGTCGGCACGGATTGCTACGCTCGCCTCGCCGCTCGACATGGTCAAGACAAATGGCTTGTCGACCGGCTCGCGGCCGAACACGATACGCAGCGGATCTGTCTGCACTGCAACAGCAGGGGAGATGGACAAGGAAAGAGGCGCACGCTGGAATTCCCGCTCACGCAACAAGTCGTCCTGCAACAGCGGCTGCCACTGGTTGTTGTCGCGAATCAGGAAACGGTAGCGGTCCGGCTCCGCTTCGAAGGCAATCGGGCGGTTGCGCACAATCGCCTCGTCACGTGCCAGCTGAAATAGCAGCGCAACGCGTTGCGCCTCGTTTTCAAGCGCCTTGCGCTCGCCGGGCATCGCATTGAATGCCACCAGCCCGAGCAAAAGGCCGGCAATCACCAGCACGACCAGCAGCTCAAGCAGGGTAAAGCCACGCGCCGACAGCGAGGACGGCGCGCTCAGGGTGTTACGTGCAGATGCAGCGACTATAGATCCCACGAGCCGATATCAGCATCATTGCCGGCGCCGCCAGGCTGGCCGTCGGCACCGTAGGAGAAGATGTCTACCTCACCGCGCACGCCGGGCGACAGGTACTGGTACTGGCCGCCCCACGGATCCTTCGGCAACTTGTCAACATAGCCGCCGGATTTCCAGCCATTGGCGGCGGGACCACTGGTCGGTTTCTGCACCAGCGCCTGCAGGCCCTGTTCCGTGGTCGGGTAACGGTGGTTGTCGAGCTTGTACAGCTTCAACGCCGACATCAGGGTTGAAATGTCCTGCTTGGCGGCGGTAATGCGTGCGTCATCCGCACGTCCCATCAACTTGGGCACAACCAGGGCGGCGAGGATGCCCATGATGACAACCACGACCATGATCTCGATCAGGGTAAAGCCGCGTTGCATGGCATGCGCGAAAGGATGGCGGAAGGTAGGAAGAGCTTTACGCATAGGGAAAAGAAAAAGTAACAAAAGAAACAACAAAACGGAGTATAAGCCGAAGCTGGAGTCTTGTATTGTCACAACGATTATGCCCTCCGGACGCTTCACAGGAACAGACAGTCCACGTGGAAAAAAGTGCCCGTGGGAATATTGTAGTAACCGGCGATTACCCGTATTGATCTTGCACAGTGAACAATGATCTCCTTTCCCACACATTAAAAAGGAGACAATCATGGCGGCAAAAACCATCCTGATGCTGGTTGGCGATTTCGGTGAAGACTACGAAATCATGATGCCGTTCCAAGCGTTGCAGGCCGTTGGCCATGAAGTCCACGCCGTCTGCCCGGACAAGAAGGCGGGTGACTTTGTAGTAACGGCAATCCATGACTTCGAAGGCCAGCAAACCTATTCGGAGAAACCCGGGCACCGCTTTACGCTGACGCATGACTTCGTGTCTGTCCAGACACAAAGCTATGACGCCTTGTTGCTACCCGGGGGACGTGCACCGGAATACCTGCGGCTGAATCCGACGTTGCTGGAAATGGTGCGCCACTTTGCGCACGCCAACAAACCGATTGCAGCCATCTGCCACGGCGCACAAATCCTCGCAGCTGCCGGCGTACTCGAGGGCAAGCGCTGTTCGGCCTACCCTGCCTGCCGGCCGGAAGTCGAAAAAGCCGGCGCACACTATGCCGAAATCGATGTGAGCGAGGCAGTGACTGACGGCAACCTCGTCACTGCACCTGCCTGGCCGGCCCATCCCGCATGGATAGCGCAATTCCTCAAAGTGCTGGGAACGCAGATCGTGCTATAAGAACCTGTTTGAAAACTATAGCGAGCGGACCGAGTTGGCTCGGCGCCCCCGGGCAAAATCGGCCTGCGCAGTAGATTCTCAAACAGGTTATCAAGTCGCGAGTCCCTGTCCTGCAAGGAGCGAACATGTGCGAGATTTTCGTGAAAGCCGATCCCCACCTGTACGAATGTCGTGCTCGCTCCATCCGGCTGCATGGCGCAGTCACTTCCATCCGCCTAGAGAACCTGTTCTGGCAGACGCTCGATGAGATCGCAAAGCGTGATCGGCTGACAACCAGCCAGCTGCTCAGAAAACTGCATGACGAATTGGTTGAATACCGCGGGGAGGTCGACAACTTCACGTCATTTCTGCGAGTGTGCTGCCTGCGTTATCTTTCCTTGATCGCCTCGGGCACCATTTCGAGCGACAAGGCCATTCCGTTGGCTGGCGCGCCAATTCCTGTTAGATCATTTCTTGCAAGCCAGCGCGGAACAAAGACGGGACTCGTGCAGTCTCGATAGCATCGGGCACGGCTCTACGGCCCATATAAGAAGGAGACCTAACATGGCCCTGTATCATCCGATTTCCGGGGAACTGGTCGATATTCGCCCGCTGGGAGACAAGCTGGTAGATACGCCGTCGACTGCCTTGGTCCGCACAGACGATTTCGAGGTGATGCGGATGATTTTGCCTGCAGGAAAGTCCGTCCCGCAGCATCATGTGCCGGGGGAAATGACCATTCAATGCCTGGAAGGAACAGTGGAATTACAAGCGCATGACAAGACTGTCGCCATGCGTGCCGGGGACTTGGTATTTCTTGCTGGCGACATTCCCCATGCACTCTATGCGCTGGAGAACTCAGCCATCCTCGTGACCATGGTACGCAAACCCACCGACAATACCGTTTAGGTTTCCTGAAAAGGTATCCAAAGGTCCGCTATTGAGGCGCGGAGGAGCGGCTTGGAGCCTGTTTACAAACGGTAGCGAGCGACCCGGGCTTGGCCCCGAGCCAAGTCAGCACGCGCCGTAGGTTTTCGCAGTAGGTTTCAAACAGGCTCTTAGAACGCCTCGTTCCTGGGATCCCGCGACAGTAAGCGCTCCACCATGTCGCGCGGCGAGTCACCATCGAACAAGACTGCAGCAACGGCATTCGTGATCGGCATTTCGACGCCTCTTTCGCGTGCCAGGTCGCGTACCGCCTGTGCACAGCGCACGCCCTCTGCCACGTGCCCAAGCTCGGCAACAATGGTGTCGAGCTTCTTGCCCTGCGCGAGACCGAGACCGACCTGACGGTTGCGCGACAGGTCGCCGGTGCAGGTCAGGATCAAGTCACCCATGCCTGCCAGACCCATGAAGGTTTCCGGACGTCCGCCCAGGGCAATGCCCAGACGGGAGACCTCCGCCAGGCCGCGTGTGATCAATGCGGCACGTGCGTTCAGTCCAAGGCCCAGTCCATCCAGGACGCCTGTAGCAATGGCAAGGATGTTCTTTACCGCGCCACCAACCTCGACCCCGATCAGGTCATCGGTCGCGTAGACGCGGATCGAACGCCCATGGACAGCCCGCACAACACGCTCGCGCAATGCGGGCGTGTGAGACGCGATGGTCAGCGCACACGGCATGCCGCGCGCCACTTCCTGCGCAAACGACGGCCCCGACAGAGCGCCGTTCGGAATGGCCGCTCCCAGTACTTCGTGCACGACCTGATGCGGTAGCAGGCGAGTGCTTTCCTCAAACCCCTTGCACAGCCAGACGATATTCGGGATGCGGCAGAAACGCAGGCGTTCCGCCAGCGGACGCAAACCGGCCACTGATGAGGCCACAATCAACAGGCGCTCGCCCGGACCATTCGCGTGTGCGACAGCAGCATCGAAGTCGGAGGTAATGTCCAGGCCCGCAGGCAATGCAAACCCCGGCAAATACGCGACATTTTCGCGCTTCGCCGCGGCTTCCCGCATGGCGTTTTCCTCACGCCCCCACAACACCACGTTGTGCCGGTCGGCGAGCGCAATGGCCAGTGCGGTGCCCCAGGCGCCTGCACCAAGGATGGTTATGTTCATCGGAACCTGATTGATCGGGGCCGCGTTTGCTGCCATGGCTTGCTATTCCCTGTTATTCGCCCCAGACTTCGGCAGCTCGCACGAAGCCGCCCTGGCCGTCGCGATGCCGAACCTTGACCCATCCCGCGGGACTAGTCTCGACCAAGTCGAGCAGCACGCCGCGATCCGCTGTAAAGACGATGGATGCGGAATCGCCCGCGTTCTCGCGCACGCGCGCGCCGGCGGCAGTGACCACGACATTGCGCTTGGGTGTCAAGAACTTGGTCTCAACCCATGCCAGGTCGCCCGCCGCGTCCCGCACCTTGGTCCAGGCTCCGTAGGTAAGAACCACTTCGACCGGCATCCCGCGCGGCGCGACGAACACCTTGCGTCCCTTGGCGGACGGCGCATCGTACAGGACTGCCGGGGCTGACCCGACGGACTTGAATTCGAGCGCGTGTGCCGCGCCTGCAGCACACAGCATAGCGACGGACAACATGGCCAGACGCACGGTTTTCATCAACATCCTCCCGGGCTTGCTTCGGCCGGCTCGGAAATCCGTATGCGCAGCGCCTGGATTGGTCCGGATCAGCGCGAGATTCCTGTCGGGTTTTCTCATTAGTGCTTTGCAGCCGTGCCGTCGGGCATCACGATGCCGGAGCCGCCGCCCTGTGCTTGTTGCTGTTGCTGTAGTGCCTGCAGGCGTTGCTGGTAGAACGCCTCGAAATTGATCTCTGCGAGGTGCACCGGTGGAAATCCTGCACGGGTAATCATGTCGGCGATATTGGCGCGCAAGTACGGGTACACGATATTCGGGCAACCGATGCCGAGCAGCGGGTCCAGCTGTTCCGGCGGAATGTTGGCTGCTTCGAAAATACCGGCCTGCTTGCCTTCAACCAGGAATGCGACCTTGTCATTGATCTTGGAGGTCACGGTAATGGTCACGGTCGATTCGAAAATCGTTTCTGCCAGACGCTCGACGCCGACATCCACCGCCACTTCGATATTCGGGGCTTCCTGCTCGAGGAAGATGGCCGGGGAGTTCGGCTGTTCCAGCGACATATCCTTCAGGTAGACGCGCTGGATCTGGAATACGGGTTGGTTGTTTTGTTCGGACATGGATTGCTTTCGATGAGAGTCAGAAGGAAAAGGGACGGCAGGCAAGCCGTCCCTTCACTGCGATAATGCTAACACTTCAAATTGCCAACACCGCCAATTATTCGCCTTTTAGCAGCGGATCGAGCTTGCCAGCATGGTCCAGCGCGCTGAGGTCGTCGAATCCACCGACGTGCGTGTCGCCGATATAAATCTGCGGCACGGTGCGACGGCCAGTTTTCTGCATCATTTCTGCGCGCTGCTCTGGTTGGAGGTCAACCCGGATTTTCTCGATGTTCTCGACACCCTTGGACTTCAGGAGCCGCTCCGCCATGACGCAATACGGGCAAACGGCGGTGCTGTACATTACAACGCGTGCAGTCATGATGATTTTCCTTACTTGGTGGTCGGCAGGCCTTGCGCCTGCCAGGCAGCGATGCCGCCATTGAGGCTGAATGCTTCGTTAAAACCGGCTTTCTTGAGCTGGGCAGCAGCCTTGGCAGACTGCACGCCGGTCTGACAGACCACAATCACCGCTTTCGACTTGAACTTCTCCAGCTCGCCAAGCCGGTTAGGCAAGTCTTTCAGGGGAATGTTCTTGGCGTCGCGCAGGTGGCCGGCAGCAAATGCGTCGGGCTCGCGCACATCAAGGATCACGCCTTTGCCCTGATTGATCAGCTGAGTCGCCTGCAATACGGACACTTTTTCGCCACGGCGCTGCAGGCTTGGCCAGAGCAAGGCGCCGCCCGATACCAGAACCAATGCAATCAGCCAGATGTTATCGATGAAGAAATTCACAGTACTCCAATAGTTCCAATGGTTTTAAGCAATCACGACATTATAAAATAGAAGGTGAACCTGCATTTCAAATTGCTTTGCCAAACAATTACAGCCCGATTTCTTAATCCTTCCCCTTTAACAATCATGTACAAGATCGTATTCATGCGCCACGGCGAGTCGACGTGGAACCTCGATAATCGCTTTACCGGCTGGACCGACGTCGACCTCACTGAGAAAGGCATTGCCGAAGCACGCCAGGCCGGCAAGATCCTTAAGGAAGCCGGGTTCACCTTCGACCTTTGCTACACGTCCGTCCTCAAGCGCGCCATCCGCACGCTCTGGCTGACGCTAGACGAGATGGACCTGATGTGGCTGCCGGTCGTGCACGACTGGCGCCTGAACGAACGCCACTACGGCGCGCTGCAAGGCCTGAACAAGGCAGAGACGGCAGCGAAATACGGCGACGACCAGGTCCTGGTCTGGCGCCGCAGCTACGACGTGCCGCCGATGCCCCTGGAACCCAACGACCCGCGCACCTCGTACAACGACCCGCGCTATGCCGGTCTGGAGAAGGAACAGATTCCGCTTACCGAGTGCCTGAAAGACACGGTCGCCCGCGTGATGCCAGCATGGGATGAATCCATTGCACCGGCCATCCGCGCCGGCAAGCAGATCCTCATTTCTGCCCACGGCAACAGCCTGCGCGCACTGATCAAGTCGCTCGACGGCATCAGCGACCAGGACATCGTCGGCCTCAACATTCCGAACGGCCAGCCGCTGGTGTACGAACTGGATGCCAACCTGAAGCCGATCAAGAGCTACTACCTGGGCGACCAGGCCGCCATCGAGGCCGCCATGAAGGCGGTGGCGAGCCAAGGGAAGGCGAAATAACGCCTTCCCCATGCAGTACATGCCGGACCCGGAGCGATCCCCCTTGCCAACTCAAAGCCGCCCTCGTGGCGGCTGGGGGGCGCTTGCGGCCGTATGGATGGTGGCGCTGCTGTTGAGCGCGCCGGCATCCGCCAACAAAGTCACCGAACGCACCAAGCAGAAACGCGCCGCTGAAGCCGAGCGCGCCGAACTGCAGCAAAAACTCACCGAACTCAAGCGCGAAATCACGCAGACTGAAACCGCCAAGAGCCATGCCGCCGACGCACTGGCTTCTTCGGAAGCCGCGATTTCGGAAGCTAACCGGGCGTTGCACGAGCTCGCCGACGATCAACGCCGGATCGAAGCCCGGATCACCCAGTTATCGACCGAGCAGGACAGACTTGCCAAGGCCATCGCCGACCAGCAACAGCGGCTCGCCAAGCTGCTGCGCGATCAGTACATCGCTGGCAACGAAGACCGCATGAAGCTCCTCCTGTCCGGTGACAATCCGAACCGCATCAACCGGGAATTGCAGTACATGGGCTATGTGTCGCAAGCACAGGCACGCCTGATCGACGGGCTGCGCGCCAATATGCTGGCGATCGAAAATAACAAGCTCGCCACGCAGGAAGCCAAGGACGAGCTCGACGAAGTCGCGCAAGAGCAACGGGCGCAGAAGGCCCAACTGGAAAAGGAAAAAGCCCGGCGTACAGCGCTGCTGGCACAGCTTTCATCCAAGCTGGCCTCGCAACGCAAACAAGCGGGCAATATCGAGCGCGACGAACAGCGCCTGGCCGGGCTGGTAGACCGGCTGGCAAAATTAATTGAAGAGCAACGCAAAGCCGATGCCGCCGCGGCAGAAAGGCGCCGCCAAGAACAACTCGCCCGCGCCAAGGCGAAAAATGACGCCGCGGCTGCTGCCAGAATGAGCTCGGTCAAGACGCCAGGACGCAATCCTGATGCAATTGATGATGATGAACCGCCAACAAAATTGTTAGGACGAAATGAACTCACGCCCGATGCCAGCATCCAAGACGGGGCGAACGGACGTGATGCCGGGCGCGGGTTTGCTTCGCTCCGTGGCCAGCTGCGCCTCCCGGTCCGGGGCGACCTAGTCGCAAAGTACGGCAGCAAGCGGGGAGACGGGCCGAGCTGGAAAGGCCTGTTCATCCGGACGGTCGAAGGCGCGGAGGTGCGCGCCGTAGCCAGTGGCCAGGTGGTATTTGCCGAATGGCTGCGTGGTTTCGGCAACCTGATTATCATCGACCATGGCAGCCAGTACATGACCATCTACGGAAATAACCAGGCAGTACTGAAACGAGCGGGCGATATCGTCAAAACAGGGGATATCATAGCCAGCGCGGGCAATAGCGGCGGCAACGAACAATCGGGTTTATACTTTGAAATGCGGCATGAAGGCCGTGCATTCGATCCACTTGGGTGGATAACTATTAGGTGAGACATGGGCAGCAAACTTAAAAACTTCGGCCTTATCGGTTTGGGCGTCATTGCGGGCATCGCAGGATCGATGCAATTCGAGGCGAATGCGCAGAAAAGCGCGTCGCCACTCCCGCTGGAAGAACTGCGCCAGCTGGCCGACGTATTCGGTCTGATCAAGACCGACTACGTCGAAGCGGTCGAGGACAAGAAGCTGCTGACCGAGGCGATCTCCGGCATGGTGGCCTCGCTGGACCCGCACTCCGCCTATCTGGACAAGAAGGCATTCAAGGAGTTGCGCGAAGGCACGCAGGGCAAGTTCGTCGGGCTCGGCATTGAGGTCGGCATGGAAGACGGCTACGTCAAGGTGATTTCGCCGATCGAAGACTCGCCCGCGTTCAAGGCTGGCCTGAAGGCCGGCGACCTGATCACCCGCCTCGACAACACGCCGGTCAAGGGCCTGACGCTGGACGAAGCAGTCAAGCGCATGCGCGGCGAGCCGAACACCAAGATCACGCTGACCATCGCCCGCAAGGATGAAGACAAGCCGCTCATCGTCACGATCGTGCGCCAGGAAATCCGCGTACAGAGCGTGAAGTCCAAGGTGGTCGAACCCGGCTATGCCTGGGTGCGCATCACGCAGTTCCAGGAGCCGACCGTCGAAGACATGGTGAAGAAGATCAATGCACTATACGCGCAAGAGCCGAACCTGAAGGGCCTGGTACTGGATCTGCGCAACGACCCGGGTGGTGTGCTCCCCGGTGCCATCGGCGTCTCCGCGGCCTTCCTTCCGAAAGATGTGGCAGTCGTGTCGACCAACGGCCAACTGGCCGACTCCAAGCAGACTTTCTACGCGCGCCGCGAGTTCTATACTTCGTCCCGCTTGTCGGCCACCGACCCGCTGGCCAAGCTACCGGAAGCGATCAAGTCGATCCCGATGGTCGTACTGGTGAATACCGGCTCCGCGTCCGCCTCGGAAATCGTCGCCGGCGCGTTGCAGGACTACAAGCGCGCCACCATCATGGGCACGCAAACCTTCGGCAAGGGCTCGGTGCAGACCATTCGCCAGTTGTCGGCGGATACTGCAGTCAAGTTGACCACTGCTCGCTACTACACGCCAAACGGGCGTGCGATCCAGGCAAAGGGTATCGTGCCCGACCTGATGGTTGACGAAACGGCGGAAGGCGATGGCCTGAACGGCCTGCGCCTGCGTGAAGCGGACTTGCAGAAACATCTTTCCAACGACAAGGACAAGGACGAGAGCACCCGCAAGCTCGATGAACTGGAAGAGGAACAGCGCCTTGCCGCACTGGAGAAAAAACGCAAGCCGCTGGAGTTCGGCAGCAAGGATGACTTCCAGCTCGCACAAGCGCTGAACCACCTGAAAGGCTTGCCGGTGCAGCTGTCGAAATCCGCGAAGGTCGAAAGCAAGAAGGAAAACACCATCAACGAGAATAAGAATGGTGACAAGAACGGAAACGGAAATGGAAACGGGAACGGCGAGAAGAAATAAGCCGGGCATCCGATGACTTAAAAGGCCGCAGCGATGCGGCCTTTTTCATTTTCTGCCGCCGGCCATGCACCACATGGAGCGCAATAGGAGCGCAACACGAGGGCGGCACAAGGCAAATGATGACTGCATCCAATGCAGTTACGCCGAAATGACAATGGCGACAGCGCGACGTGCACGGTTAGAATGCATTACGGCAAATCAGCCTCAATACGCCTTCGCAAAGATGTTAAGCTAACTCGCCTGCATTGCCTGACTCCGACAACGCTCCATGAACGACAATCAGCTCCTTCGCTACTCCCGCCATATTCTTCTCGATGAAATCGGCATCGAAGGCCAGGAAAGGCTATTGGCTGCGCACGCGCTGGTGATCGGTGCAGGCGGTCTTGGTTCGCCGGCCGCCTATTATCTTGCGTCTGCGGGCATCGGCAAGATCACGCTGGTCGACAACGACAAGGTAGACCTCACGAACCTTCAGCGCCAGATCCTGCATACGACGGACCGCGTCGGACAACCGAAAGCGCAATCGGGCAAACAGACGCTGGCGCAGATCAATCCGGAAGTTAATGTGGTCGCATTGAACGAACGCGTTGAGGGAGATCGTTTGTCAGAACTTGTGCGCGACGCCAGCGTCGTGCTTGACTGCAGCGACAACTTCGCCACGCGCCATGCGGTCAACCGCGCCTGCGTGGCGCATCGGGTACCGTTGGTGTCAGGGGCCGCAATCCGCTTTGACGGACAGATTTCGGTCTTCGATCCGCGCGCAACGGACAAGCCCTGCTATGCCTGCCTGTTCCCGCCGGACCAGCAATTTGAAGAGGTGATGTGCTCCACCATGGGTGTATTCGCGCCGCTGGTCGGCATTGTCGGCACGATGCAGGCGGCGGAAGCACTGAAGGTCGCTGCGGGTATCGGCGAATCATTGGCAGGACGACTGCTGCTGCTCGATGCACGCAACATGGAATGGACTAGCATCAAGGTGGCTCGCAACGCCGGCTGCACCGTGTGCGGCAATCGCGACATCAGTCCAGCGCCATAAGCATGCGAACCGAACACGACAGTAGCGCACTGCTGTAGCCTCCATCTCTCGCCGAGCCTGTCATCTGTACTCCGCCCTCGCCGTCGACCTGGTCGACGTCGAACCTCTCGGTCGACTCTTCGAAGGCCGCGCGATAACGTGTATAGATGTCGTAATGGCGGTGTTCGATCGATATGGGTTTTTCCGCCTGAGTCAGGTCCCGCACCGACTCATGTCCGCTTGAGAAGGCGGAATCGAGCTGTCCCCCAAGCCTTGCACTCCATCGCTCAATACCAGTGTCGCATCCGGCCAGTGGCATCATGGCGACAGCCATCTTCACCGCGGAAACGGTGTGCCTGAATATAAGCTTGGTCATGTCATCCCCCTGTAATGATTATTGGCGTTTGAGCCCTGACCTCATTGGCATGAATCAAGCGCCTGCCAGCGATGAACTCGTCGCGGTTGGTGCGCCTCAATAGATCGGTGCACGCTCGTCGATGCGTGTCTTTCGGATACGCGGAGGATCGGCGAAGCTCTCCTGCGAGTGCTACAATCGAACGGTCGTTTTTATTTCCCAGTTGCAACTTCCGCCTCTTACATGTCCTTTGCCGACCTCGCCAAGCTGGTGTTTCTTTCCGCGATCTGGGGCGGCTCGTTCATCTTCCTGCGGATCGCCGTTCCGGAAACCGGCCCCTTGCTTACCGCGACATTGCGCACAACGCTCGCCGGTGTGGCACTGATGGCGTATGCAACGGCAACAGGGGTACCGATGAACTGGCGTGCTAATTTGAAGCCCTACGCTGTGGTCGGTCTGTTTGCAGCGGCTATTCCGTTTACGTGCTTTTCCTTTGCCGCACTCTTCTTGCCCGCTGCGCATTCGGCCGTGCTCAACTCGACCGCACCGCTATTCGGCGCCGTGTTCTCGATCCTGTGGCTGGCGGAGCGCCTCACCCTCAGCAGGCTTGCCGGGTTGGTACTCGGCACCATCGGTGTTGCGATCCTTGTCGGTGCGGGCACGTTGGCGCTGAATGTATCGATGTTGACCGCGGTCGCCGCCTGCCTTACCGCAGCGGCATGCTATGCCCTGTCGAGCATCATCGTAAAAAAAACGGGCACCCCGGGCGGTATCCATCCGATTGCCATGGCGACCGGTTCGCTCGTGCTCGGCGGGCTGATGATGATTCCCACCATTCCGTTCACCCTGCCATCAACGATACCGTCGATGCCGGCGTTGGCGAGCATCGCTGCCATGTCGCTGCTGTCGTCAGGTCTGGCGCAGGCAATCTTCATTCCACTGATCGTCAAGGTCGGGCCGACGCGCGCGATGAGCGTTTCATTCCTGATTCCGCTCTTCAGCATGTTGTGGGGCTTCATCTTCCTGGAGGAACCGGTAGGTGTGGCGACCCTGGTCGGAGGTATCGTCGTACTTACCGCGATGGGCCTGGTATTGGCGCCAGCACGCCCCTCGCCTGCCGGCACGGACTCCTGAACCGCATGCGCGCCAAGGACCTCGCACTCCGCTACCCGCTGCTGACAGCGCTCGCGCTGTCGCTCGGTGCGGCCATATCGCTCGGGATATCGCGCTTTTCATATGCGCTGCTACTGCCACCGATGCGGGATGACCTCGGCTGGTCCTATCTGCTGGCCGGCACGATGAACACTGCCAACGCGTTCGGCTATTTCATCGGTGCGCTGGTCACGCCGCTGGTGATGCGTCGCCATCGCGCCCAAGCTGCTTTCGTCGGCGGTGCGGTGCTGACCGGCATCTTCATGCTGCTGTCCGGCTTCGTCACGGATGCCGGCATGTTGCTGCTGCAACGCGTGCTGGCAGGTATTGCCAGCGCTTTCATTTTCATTTCCGGTGGCGTGCTGTCGGCGCGCCTTGGAGTGATGCATACGCGCCGTGCCGGGTTCCTTATCGGCTTGTACTACGGTGGCACCGGCTTTGGTATCACGTTGTCGGCGCTGTTGGTCCCGGCAGTTTTGAGTACCGCGGTGGCGAGCGGTGCTGCACATGCATGGCAATGGGCATGGCTGGCCCTTGGCGGCATCTGCCTCGTCATGACACTGTTGATGGCCCGCCCGGCGAGTGCCATCGAGGGCACGATCGCAGCCGGCGGCACGCATGGCAATTTCCGGATTCGCGACTTCGCGTATGGCCTGGCCGGCTATTTCATGTTCGGTGTCGGCTACATCGGCTACATGACATTTGTGATCGCGCTGCTGAAGGAACAAGGCTTGTCGGCGTCGGTCATCACACTCTTCTACGCCGTACTGGGGCTTGCCGTCGTGGCCTCCTCGCGCATCTGGGCACGCATGCTGGACCGGTTCAAGGGCGGCCAGTCGCTGGCTATCCTGGATGCCTTGCTTGCTATCGCCACCTTGTTGCCTGTCCTCAGCACGACGCTGGTCGCGGTGTTCGCATCGGGCATGCTGTTCGGCGCCGTCTTCCTGTCCGTGGTCGCCTCCACGACGGCATTGGTGCGTCATAACTTGCCGCAACATGCGTGGTCGACCGGGATCAGCGGATTTACGACAGTGTTTGCCTTCGGACAGATCGCCGGCCCGACGGTGGTCGGATGGATTTCCGACAGTGCCGGCGGCTTGCAGCGCGGCCTGATGTTCTCTGCGAGCGCGCTGCTGCTCGGCGCGATCCTCGCTTCTCGGCAACGTGCGCTGGTACAAGAGGGCAATGCGTAAGCCAGCGTGATGCCATGTCCGATTACGACCAGCCGGACGGAGCGCTTCCGGCTATGCTGTCATTTTCCTGATCCTTAAAAAATAACAATGCGCAGCGCCGATTTCATCCGACTCCTTATCCTCGCCGCCATTTGGGGCGCATCCTTCCTTTTCATGCGCATCGTTGCACCCGTGCTCGGCGCATTGTGGACAGCGGAAATACGTGTGGCGCTTGCGGGAATAGCGATGCTGATCTTCATGGCCGCAACCCAGCGCGCAATGCGCTTCAAAGCGAACTGGCGGCAGTACCTCATCTTGGGCACATTCAACTCGGCCGTGCCGTTTGCGCTGTTTTCCTATGCAGCATTGACGCTGCCGGCGGGTTATTCCGCGATCCTGAATGCGACCAGCCCTTTATGGGGCGCACTGGTCGGCGCCGCCGTGCTGGGCGAAACACTGAACTCGCGTAAACTGGCCGGCCTCGCATGCGGAATCATCGGCGTCGCATTCCTGGTGCGGCTCGGCCCGGCGCAATTTACGCCGCAACTCCTGCTGGCAGCATTGGCGTGCGTTAGTGCTGCGCTCTGCTATGCGGTTGCCGGCGCCTATTCCAAGAAGCAGTCGGCCGGTATCGCACCGCCATTGATGGCGACCGGCTCGCAGCTTGGCGCAGCGGTGGTCTTGCTGCCCTTCCTGCCGATGTCACCAATACGCGGCGAAGTAACGCCCTTCGTAATGCTAATTGCGGCAATGCTTGCCCTGCTGTGCAGCGCGGTGGCGTACTTTATCTATTTCCGCCTGATCGCCGACGTGGGGCCGACGAAAGCACTGACGGTGACCTTCCTAATCCCGCTGTTTGCGATGGTGTGGGGCGCGCTGTTCCTGCAGGAGGCGATCAGCATCAATACCTTGATCGGTTGTGCCATGGTGGTTCTCGCGACCTGGCTTGTCGTGTTCCAGCCGCAGGTTGTGCAGGCCGAGAAAGCCTGACAGGCGGTTGAAAACAGAAGCGAGCGGGTCGAGATACGGTGGGACGCGCAGTCCGAGGGCTGCAGCCCACAAGCTCGACCCGCACTGAAGTTTTTCAACAGCCTGCTAAGTCCAGACTATCGTCGCGGGCAACGCGCCGCGCAAGGCATTGCAAACCACGACCTCTTCGGCGCGTCGCAAATCGTCCAGTGTCAGGCGTCGCTCCCGGGCCTTCCATGCAGGATCGGCAAGCAGCACGGAGCGCATCACGCCGGGCAACAAACCGGCATCGAGCGGCGGCGTGTACCAATGGCCATCCAGCCTGACAAACACATTGCTGCGTCCGCCTTCGGTCAATTCGCCGCGCTCGTTACAAAAGAGCATATCGAACGCGCCTTGCGCTTCCGCGGTGCGCCAAGCGCCGTCGTAGGCGTCGCGTACTGTGGTCTTGTGACGAAGGAACACATCGTCAGCCGCAGTGCGCGTTGATGCGAGCATCAGTTTTACCGGCGCCGTCAACGGAGCAAGCGGCGCAATCTGCAACGTATGGCTGCCGTCCTGCCGAAGTGCCAGCCGCATCCGATGCGGGCCTTCCGTTTCAAGCGATGCGCAAGTGCTGTTGATTGCCTCGTGAATGGCCTGCACGTCGAAAGCAAAGCCAAAATAGGCCGCAGAAGCGCGCAGCCGCTGCAGATGCAGGTCGAGATGCCGGCAACCATCGGCGCGCATTGCATGCATCGTTTCAAACAGTTCGAATTGCTGTGGCAGGCCAGTCAGGAAGCGCGCTTTCAGCTGGCACTCCGCATACTCTTCCGCGGCCACGCTGTCGTGAACGATGCCCGCGCCGACGCCCATTTCTCCCTTGCGGATACCTGCCACATCCGGCTGCAACACCAGTGTGCGGATCGGCACGGACAGGCAGAAGTCGCCGATATGGCGTGCTGGATCCGCTGTATCAAACCAACCAATCGCGCCGGTGTACAGGCCGCGCGGCGCGGTCTCCAGCTCCTGAATGATCTGCATGGTGCGCCGCTTTGGTGCCCCCGTAATGGAGCCGCAGGGGTAGAGCGCATGGAACACGTCGGCAAGGCTGGCATCCTCGTGCAATTGCGCCTGTACGGTCGACGTCATCTGCAACACGCTGCTGTAGCGGTCGACATGGAACAGAGCCGGAACATGCACTGATCCGAATGCCGCAACACGTCCGAGATCGTTGCGCAGCAAGTCGACGATCATCAGGTTCTCGGCACGGTTCTTTGGATCCGCAGCGAGTGTTGCTGCACGTAATGCATCGACTTGCGCGTCGCCGCTTGCTGCAGCGGTACCTTTCATGGGTTGTGCCGTCATGATGCCTGTGGCGTGCCGCATGAACAGTTCCGGTGACAGGGACAGCACCGCACCGCCATCGGGCAGCATCACCAGTGCGCCGTAGGGAACCGGTTGCCGCTCACGCAGGCGCCGGTACAGCGCAAGCGGAGAACCATACGCGTCAAAGCGCAGGCGATAGGTGTAATTGATCTGGTAGGTATCGCCGGCCTCAATGTACGCATGGATGCGCGCAATCGCTGCCGCGAACTCCCGCTCGTCCACGCTGGAAGTGATGTTGGCAACGCCTGCCGGGGTTTGTGCTGTGTCGCGCTGCGCCAGCCACTGGTCCACTTGTGCCGAGGCCATGCGTTCGCAGTGCTCGAACAGCAGCACCTGCGCGAGCGGCTGGTTGGCAGCGTTGGGCGAAGCGGCCGCCGTATCGATCCCATGAAGCTGTGCGCCGAGCTCATAGGTGAACAAGCCCACTGCATGCAGCCCGCGGGCCAGCGCTTCCTGCATGCGCTGCAGCACTTCCGGAAGCTCTTCCGCTCTACGGCAGACTATTGCTCCGGCATAGCCCGTATGCAAGCGCGAGCGCGGATCGGCCTTGCTGGCGCTGCAGTCATCAAGCAGCGCGAAGCAGTCGACAGCAGGGTTAAACGAGGAATCCAAGACAGTACCAAACGAAGGAGAAAGATCCGAATGCGATCTATGCCGCGATAGCGCGCCAGACGCGTATTGTACGAGCATCTGGCAAATGCGGATTGCGAGGCTGTGGACGGCGGCTACCAGCCTCCCGGCCGCACCTTACATGCAGCGAGGATCTTCAAGCCTTGCACCTTTCCTAGCTGCCACGCTTGGAGAGATAAATCCCCCACAGCAGCAATGCGCCACCCGCCATCTGGATCGGGCCGATCGCTTCCTGGAAGATGATCCATGCTGCGATCGCGGCAGTCAGCGGCTGGATCAGCAGGCTGACCGAGGCCAGCGATGCCGGCAGGTGTGCGAGCGCATAAGCGATTACCGTTTGCCCGCCGATCTGCGCAACCAGCGCCAATGCCAGCAACGGCAGCCATCCGCTCAACTGTTCCGGCCAGAACGCGCCGGGTGACGTCAGTGCGAATGGCAGCAGCGCGAGGCCAGTGATCGTGGTGCTCCATGCCATCAGGCGTGCCGTCGAGTACTGGCTGCGCGCGTCCTTGATCACAAGCTGGTACGCCGCATAGAACACGGCACTGCCCAGTCCGAGCGCGTCGCCCAGCAGCTTGTTGTTGCCGCCATTGCCGGCATTACTGCCCGACGCATTCGGCCCTACGAGCATAACTGCTCCAATCAGCGCGATCACCATGCCGACGATGAAAATGCGTGAGAACCGCACGCGGTAGGCGATCCACACCCACAGTGCGATGAAGATCGGCGCAAAGTTCGACAGCAATGTAGCGTTGGCGACGGTGGTGTAGTGCAGCGCCAGATGCCACAAAGCCATGTCGCCAGCGAAGTAGATGCCGGCCAGTGCCAGCGCGGCCGCAAAGCTGCTGCGCTTTCCAGCAGCATCATCCTGCTTGCGCACCGCAAAGGCCCATGCCCACAGAAAGGGAGCAGCCAGCGCCATGCGCCAGAACGCTGAGGCAATCGGATTGACGTCGGACAGCCGCATGAAGATACCGGCAAATCCGATCGCCATGCCTCCCAGGAGCAGGGACGCAAACGCCAGCGCGGGGAAGTTCTTATTCGTTGTCATGTTCGGCTGCCCTGTTGCGAAGGCTGAAAGTGTACTGAGGTTTGGCGCGATGCGCTGTGCCGCCAGCGTAGGCGCATGAAGTCACAGGGGGACGCCGTGCGCCAGAGGGTGAAATCGAAATCGCGGCGGCAGGTTCCGAATAATGCGGAAACTGCCGCGCAGTGCGCCGCATGAACACGCGGCTATGGATGGAAGAAACGAAGCAAATTCGGAGCGGTTGTTGCGGAAATGCCGATAGGCGGTAAATGCCTTACGCCAGCAGCATGCTGACTTGGGCTTGCGCGTCGTCGGTCGGCTTCTGCTTGAAGCCGCTCTTGGCGAAGCGATGCCAACGTCCTACCACCAGACTCGTGATCATGTTCGCGCGCACTGCAGCTTCCGACTCCTTGGCCTGCCCTTGCGATGCGGCGACGCGCAGCGATTGCCGGATTGCCATTTCGACACGTTCGATGAACTGGTTCATGCGCACCTGCAGCCGGTCGTCCTCATTGACCAGCGCATCGCCGATCAGCACGCGCGTCATGCCCGGATTGCGCTCGGCAAAACTCAGCAGCATGGTGGTGATTGCCTGCACCTGCGACAGCCCGTTCTCCTGCTGCTCGCTGATCTGGTTGATCAGTCCGAACACACTCGTCTCGATGAACTCGATCAGGCCTTCGAACATCTGCGCCTTGCTGGCGAAGTGCCGGTACAGCGCCGCTTCCGAAACCTCCAGCTTGGCTGCCAACGCAGCAGTGGTGATCTTCTCCCCCTTGGGTTGCTCCAGCATTGCGGCGAGGGTCTGGAGAATCTGGAGTTTGCGTTCGCCCGGTTTTGTGGTTGCCATGATGTGATGGTGGTGTGAGCAATCGAAAAGGATGTTATGCGCTCAATCGATGCAGCATTGCCGGAAGTTGCCTTACGGATTTTACTTTGACATCGGCGTAAATGGGGCGCTTTGTGAACCGGGGCAGCGGCTTGTTGCCGGCAAGTTGATTCAGATTAGGACTGGTGGCCAGGTACTGCGTCACCCAGGCAGTGCGCATGCCGAGGGATTTAGCCGCCTTCAGGTTGTCGGCGCTGTCCTCCACGAGGATGCAGCGGCGGGCAGTGGCCCGCTCTTTCGCCAGCAGTTTGCGCAGCAGCTGGCGCGAGGGTTTGGGACGCAGCTGTCGATGCACCTGCATTGCCTCGATGGGAATGTGCTTGGCGAAGTGCCGGTGCAGGCCGATATGACGAATCACGTCGTGCGAGTAGCGGCGCGGGCCGTTGGTTAGCAGGATCTTCCGCCCCGGAAGGCGCTTGAGCAGCCGCGACAGGCCGCGCTCGGTGCGGATCATTGCGGTCAGGTCGTCGAAGCGGTGCGCCTCGCGCAGGAAGTCCTCCATGCGCACTTGGTGGTGCCGCACCATGCCCAGGAGGGTCGCACCGTAGCGCTTCCAGTATGCGAGCCGGACCGCATTCACGGTCGCGTCGTCTGCCGGTTTGCCTGCCTCGCCGAGCACCGTTGCCATATATGCATTCATGTTTGCATTAATGGCCGGGAAGATCGCGTGCGATGCGTTGTGCAGCGTGTTATCGAGGTCGAACAACCAAATCGGCTTAGGCATCTGTTAGAGTGCCTCGGCACTCTACAGTCGAGCGCCCAGGGAGAATCATGAAGTACGGGTTTGTTGTTTGATAAGCTTGGTGGCGGGTCTTTTAATACCAGCAGCCCACGCAGAGAATAATGCAGCACCGAAGGCCGCGGCACAAGCCGCAAACGCACCTTCCAGAGGCACGCTGTACCGGATACGCCACCACGGCAACACCAGTTATCTCTTTGGCACCATCCATGTTGGCAAACCTGCTTATCTCCCTTTAGAAGGAGAAGTCGCGCAGGCACTGTCCCATGCGAGCAAACTGGTGCTCGAGATCGATGTGCGCAACGATGCGTCATTCCAAGGGGCGCTGCAAAAGCATGGCATGTACGCGAATGGCGATACGGTGGAGCGCCACCTGTCGGCTGACACCATCGCCCAGCTCAGGAACGCGTTGCAGGATGCCGGCATCGCCTACGAGAACATGCAGCACATGAAGCCCTGGCTGCTCGCCAACCTGCTGATGGGACTCGACCTCGAACGCAATGGTTACCGCCGCAAGTACGGTATCGAGTACTTCCTGCTGTCGGTCGCAGACCGGCAGGCGAAAGCCGTGCATGAACTGGAGTCCGCCGAATACCAGATGGCGCTGTATGACGACATGACAGATGCGATGCAGGAGCAATACCTGCGCGAGACGCTGGCGGAGATCGGCAGCGGCAGCGCGCTCAAGAAAGCACAGGTGCTGATCGACGCATGGGCCGAGGCCAATGGCACGGCGATGGAAGACATGCTGCGCACGTCGCTGACGGAGAATACGCTGTCGTCGGGGTTCACGCGGCGCGTCCTGCTGGACAAGCGTAATCCTGAAATGGCGGACAAGATCGAAGCCCTGCTGAAGAGCGGCGAAAGCAATTTTGTCGGTGTCGGCCTGCTGCACCTGCTCGGGGAAAATGGCGTGCCGAAACTGCTGCAGCAGCGTGGGTACGAAGTGGAGAAGGTGCATTAACAGGTTGCCGGGACACTCCTTTCCAGACTTCTTAGCCGACCGCGAACAACGGGCGCACAAATACAAACGGCGCTGCCTCACAGGAGGAGCGCCGTCGATGGAACTACGGAAAGAGCCGTTGTTTAGTGCGAGCGGATCATCGTGCCGAACGCCTGCTCGGTCAGCACTTCAAGCAGCAGCGAATGCTCGATACGGCCGTCAATAATATGCACCGTATTGACGCCGGACTTCGCGGCATCGAGTGCCGACGAAATTTTCGGCAGCATGCCGCCGGAGATGGTGCCGTCGGCGAACATCTCGTCGATCTCGCGCGCGGACAGGTCGGTCAGCAGGTTGCCCTGCTTGTCCTGCACACCGGCGATGTTGGTCATCATGATCAGCTTTTCCGCTTTCAGGATTTCTGCGATCTTGCCGGCGACGAGGTCGGCATTGATGTTGTAAGCCTGTCCATCCTCGCCAAAACCGATCGGCGAAATGATCGGTATGAATGCGTCGTCCTGCAGCGCTTTGACAACAGCCGGGTTGATCGCTTCGATTTCGCCGACGAAACCGATGTCGAGGAATTGCCCAGGGTTTTCCTTGTCCGGCATCTTCATCTTGCGCGCACGAATCAGGCCGCCGTCCTTGCCGGTCAGGCCGACTGCCTGGCCGCCGTAGTGGTTGATCAGCATGACGATGTCCTGCTGCACTTCACCGCCGAGCACCCACTCGACCACTTCCATGGTTTCTTCATCCGTGATGCGCATGCCCTGGATGAAGGTGCCCTGCTTGCCGAGGCGCTTCAATGCATTGTCGATCTGCGGGCCGCCACCGTGCACCACGACCGGATTCATGCCGACCAGCTTGAGCAGGATGACGTCACGCGCGAAACCATGCTTCAGGCGCTCTTCGGTCATCGCATTGCCGCCATATTTGACGACGATGGTCTTCCCATGGAACTTGCGAATATATGGCAGCGCTTGGGCAAGAATCTCCGCCTTGATGCGCGGCGCTACCCCGCTCAGGTCAGTGTTGGGATCGGTGAGTTCGGTCATGGCAATTCCTTAAGCGGGTAAATGGATTGCCGCGATTTTACAGCGAAAGCGCGGTCATTTCTTGAGCGGGAATCTTGTATTTCCGGTGCCAGGCGGCTTCTCTTTTGCCCGATTGGCAACCGGAAGGAATCCCTCCTCGCGCGCTTGTTATCGACAGCCCGGCGTTGTATTTGCCCGGTGCAGCGCTACCAGCCAGAAAACGATGCGAAATGAATGCCTGTCCACGCTGCAGTGCCGGTTCGGATGTGGCATGAAAGACACAGCCAGTGATGCTCCCTGCCGATGCATGCGACTCCCATCTTGCCTCCAGAGAGACCTGCCATATCGGGAGCGAGAGGACGCTATTACCAGCTGCCACCTATGTTCCGGGCGCCTTCTCGAGTTGATGAATGAATAACAAGACCAATAAGGCTGCGCCTGAAAGCACCGATCCGATGCGGTCGAATTTACATTTGCCGTTTCCCAGAAATAAGAAATTAAATTAACCTTCCGCATACCTATCATCCCTATCCAACCGCTTAACCTGGGAGAAAAACATGAAAAGAACCGTACGTAGCATCGGCATAGGCTTGGCAGTCGTCCTGCTGGCTGCCTGCAGCCGCGAAGTGACAGTGAAGATCGGTGTTGTCGCACCGATGTCCGGCACACTGGCGCAATATGGCAAGGACATCGCCAACGGCGCGCAAGTGGCGGTGGATGAGCTCAACAACGAGCATTTCTCCATCGACGGCAAGCGCGCACGTTTTGAGCTGGTAGTGGAAGACGACAAGGCCTCTGCAGAAGAAGGCAAGGCCGCTGCCGGGCGACTGATTGACGCCGGCGTAGCCGCAGTGTTCGGACATTTCAACTCCGGCGTATCGATTGCCGCAGCGCCGCTGTATGCATCCGCCGGCATCCCGCAGCTTTCGGTCTCGACCAATCCGCAATACACCCGCATGGGACTGAAGACCGCCTTCCGCATCACCGCAGACGATATCCAGCAGGGTGCCGCACTGGCCCGCCTGATCGACAAGTTCCGCGCAAAATCGCTGTATATCGTCGATGACCGGACGACGTTCGGAACCGGTATCGCTGACGAAGTCGCGCGCATCATGCTCGCCAAGAACAGCAAGGTGCCGCGCCAGAGTATCGATCCTAAATCCGCCGATTACGCGGCACTGGCCAAGACGCTGGTGGAGGCGAATACCGATGTGGTGTTTTTCGGCGGCGACGAAGCGGCTGGCCTGCCACTGCTGAAAGCGCTGCGCGGCGCCGGCTCGACGGCACGATTTGTAGCGGCCGATGCAATGTGCGACATCTCTACCATCAAGGGAGCGCAAGGCCATGCGGATAGCAATTTTTATTGCTCCATCGCCGGCGTGCCGCCGTCCTGGCTATCGAGCGGGATTGGCTTCATGGACATGTACAAGGCAAAGTTCGGCACACCGGGGTCCTATTCGACCTTGTCATACGACGGTATCCATATTCTTGCGCAGGCAATGAAACAGGCAGGATCGAGCAAGCCTTCAGACTACCTGCCGGTGCTTGCCAAGGGCTCGTTCTCTGGCAAGGTCCAAGGCACCATCGAATTCGACCAAAAGGGCGACATCAAGGATGGCACGGTGGTGATTTACCAGTCGGTCGGCGGACAACTGGTGGAACAGCGCAACATGCTGTAGTCATAAGCAACAAACCCGGCTGGTGCCGGGTTTGTCTTAGTTTGGTCGTATTGGGAAGCGATATCGTCAGGCCGGCTCGCATTCGCGGACGGCTTGCTTCGGGAAGTCCGCCATGATCTTTTCCAGACTGGCCTTCGTCTTGGCGTCAATATCGCGCAACTGGAAGGCGGTCATGCTGGAACTGACTGTTCGCTGGGTGATGCGTGCAGTGCGGACGCCTTTCTTGTTCAGGCTTGCCAAGTGAGTACGAGCTGCTTCCTCCTGCTTGAACACGCCGAGTGAGATTCCCCAGCGCAGCGGCGAGTTGTCCTGGATGATGAAGAAGTCGCTGATCCCCAGCTGGCGCAACTGCTCCGCCTTCTTGTCGGCACCGGCCTTGTCGGGCTGCGGCGGAATGTACACCATGTGCGTCGCAACTTCTTGGACCGCGCGCTGCGATATGCGCTCGCCAGGTGCGAATGTTGCCACTTGCGTACTGAAATGCTTGGCTTCTTCCGGAGTGAAGTTGCCAACCTCGGTGCAGGCCAGCACCTTCTCTACTTTCCCCTCTACTGCCGCCACGGCGGCCACCGGCTCAGCGACCGGCGGCGGTGGTGACGATGGCGGCACCGATTCGCGTTTGGCTTCCGATGCCGGGATTACCCTGACCTTGTCGGCATTGAGCTGGTTCGCGATACGCGCTGGTTCGCGGCCGCTCGGCAGCAAGCTATCGAGCGCACCTTGCTGGTAGGCGAACAAGGCGGCATTCGCCATCAGCAGTATCCAGAAGAAGAATTTCAGCATGTTGTTTTCATTGCCACCCTATGCAACCCCAGCAACACCAGGTTATCGACTCTCGCATGCGGCACCGACAGGTGCGGTGCAATCAGGGCCGCAGCACCGCCGGACAGAATGCACTGCACGTCGCCATGGCGGCGCGCATGGGCTGCAACCGCGCGCTCGATGGCGCCCACCTGGGCCGAGATGCAGCCGCTGACGATCGCGGCATCGGTATGGTCGGCAAACGGCTCCGACACGTCGAGGTTCGCTGCCACCTGTGGCAACTGCGCCGTGTTCTTCGCGAGCGATTGCGCCATCAGCCCCAGTCCGGGCAAGATCATACCACCCAGGAAAACGCCCTCGGCCGTGATCGCATCGACTGTGGTAGCGGTGCCGCAGGTAGCAACGATCAGCGGTTGGCCGGGATAAAGTGCATGCGCACCAATCGCCGAGGCGAATCGGTCGCATCCCAGTTGCGTGGGCTGCCGGTAGTTGTTCCGCACGCCGGCCAGATCGGGCGCGGAGGCGAACCACTCGAGCGGCACCGGCTGCATGCCGAATGCACACAACATGACTTGTTCGAGCGAATCGCGCATCGCCTGCCCGGCGACATTCGAGATCAGCACGTGCATGACATTGCGGCCGCGCCATTCTTCGCACAGCTGGCGCACCTGCGCATGCTCGACCATCCCGCATGCCTCCCAGCGCCCGAGTGCCGGGGACTCTCGCTCGCCGCATGCGACAAGCGCCCATTTCACCCGCGTATTGCCGGCGTCAATCAACAGTAGCATTTGTTTAGTTCTCCCTTGGGCGCAGCGACACGTCACCGGCCATGACAGCAATACGTCCGGCCATGGTATCCAGCAAAAAGCGGCCGATGCCATCGATGCCGACCGCGACGCCCTCATGCAGCACGCGCCCGTTGTCGAGGATAACCACCGGCTGGCCGCTGTATGCATGCAGTGCATTCCAGCGCTGCGTAAAAGCCGCCAGCCCCTCATGCTCGAACTGCACCAGCGTATCGGCCAGGCTGCTCAGCAGATTGGCCATCAGCGTGTCCTGATCGAGCTCGGCCAGCCATGGAATGCTGGCGACCGGCCGCCCGATTTCCTCGGCCATTGCCTGGCCCAACGACATGTTGATACCGATGCCGATTACCGCCCAGCTCGCATCGTGCGGCACATGGCCTGCGGATGCGGTTTCGATCAAGATGCCGGCCAGCTTCTTCCCCTCAAAAAGCACATCGTTCGGCCATTTCAGGCGCACATCGACGCTGAACATGGCCAGCGCGTCGGCCAGGGCGACACCCACCGCCAGCGGCAGCCCGACCAGCGCCTGCACCGGCGCATGAAATTTCCAGGCGAGCGAAAACGTCAGCGAGCGGCCCGGTGCCGACAGCCACGTGCGGCCGGCACGGCCGCGGCCAGCGGTTTGCGAGCGGGCGATAAGCAAGGTGGGCGCCGTCAGCCGGGGCAGCTCCGCAAGCAGGTCGGCATTGGTGGAACCGGTTTCATCCACGATCCGGATGGCCACCTGCTGCGCGGATGGCCGGCACAAGCCGCCAATGCGGTCGGTAGAAAGGATGTTTTTCATATCAGCATTGTAGCGGGACGCAGGGCCTGCTTGATCCAGATTGCCTGTATTCAGCAACGGGATGACCCTCACGGCAATCTCCCTTACACTAATGACATGACAAATCAGCATTCTTCGCCGCAGCTTGCCATTAACAAGGAGGGGCAGGTCAC
The DNA here is from genome assembly GCA_035654275.1 of Noviherbaspirillum sp. Lineage (GTDB taxonomy): Bacteria > Pseudomonadota > Gammaproteobacteria > Burkholderiales > Burkholderiaceae_D > Noviherbaspirillum. Next base: position 15,372 of record DASRXG010000008.1, on the reverse strand, counting down.
CGTGTCTGCCAGCGGTTCCTGGCAGGTGCACGCGCTGGCACATCCCGGCGCGATGGCGGAGATCCGGTCCCGATTGCAGCGCGTGCCGAAGGGCTCTGTCGCCTGGGACCTCACCCACATCACGGCGCTCGACCATATCGGCGCCCAGTTGTTCTGGAATGCCTGGGGCAAGTCCCGCCCAGCGCAGCTGTCGCTGTCTCCCGCACAGGAAGAAGTCTTTAGCCGCATCGAGCAGGCAGGTTGCCTCACCCTGCCGCCACAGCCACGGCAGTACTGGTTTGCGCCGGCGGCGATCCACCGGCTCACGCACAACCTGACAGGCCATGTGCTGGCATTCATTGCTCTGATCGGGCAACTGGCGCTCGATCTCGCTACCTTTGCGATGCATCCCTTGCGCGGGCCGTGGAAGGAAATCTCGGCACACGTTTTCCATATCGGCTATCAGGCGCTGGGCATCACCGCCTTGGTCGGGTTCCTGATCGGCGTCGTGCTGTCCTACCTTTCGGCGCAGCAATTGCGCGTGTTCGGCGGCGACATTTACTTGGTCAACCTGCTTGGCATGAGCATCGTGCGCGAACTGGGTCCCCTGCTCGCCGCGATCCTGGTCGCCGGCCGCTCCGGCTCGGCAATTACCGCGCAACTCGGTGTCATGCGCGTGACCGAAGAACTCGATGCCATGCTAGTGATGGGCATGCCGCACGGTTTTCGCCTGATCCTGCCGCGCGTGATCGCACTGGCGATCTCGATGCCGCTGCTCGTCGTGTGGACCGACGTGGTCGCGCTGCTGGGCGGAATGGCGGCGGCCAAGATCGAACTTGGCCTGTCTGCCACCTATTTCGTTCAGGAACTGCCTGATGCGGTGCCACTGGTGAATTACTGGATCGGCCTCGGCAAGGGCGTCGCTTTCGGCTGCCTGATCGCGCTGGTCGCGTGCCACTTCGGCCTGCGCATCAAGCCGAATACCGAGAGCCTGGGACAAGGCACGACACTGTCGGTGGTGACGTCGATTACGGTCGTGATCCTCGCCGATGCGGTGTTTGCGATCGTGTTCAAGGGTGTGGGGTTCCGCTGATGACGAAACCGATCATCCAGATACAGAACCTGTGGACGCAGTTCGACCAAGTCGTCATCCATCAGGACCTGAACCTGGAAGTGCGCCAGGGAGAAATCCTGTCGCTTGTCGGCGGCTCGGGATCGGGAAAGACGACGCTCTTGCGGCAGATGCTCGGCCTGGAAAAACCGACACGTGGCAGTGTGCATGTGTTCGGAGAGGACATCCACAGCGGCAACGGCAACCGTCAGCGCCGGCTGCGCAACCGCTGGGGCATGCTGTTCCAGCATGGCGCGCTGTTCTCGGCAATGAATGCGCTCGACAATGTCGCGCAGCCGATGCGCGAGCTGCGTACCCTGCCGGAAGAGCTGGTGCGTGACGCCGCCCTGTTGAAGCTAAACATGGTCGGCATCACCCCGAAGGATGCATTGAAGATGCCGGCGGACCTGTCCGGCGGCATGGTCAAACGCGTCGCACTGGCGCGGGCACTGGCGCTGGAACCGGAGCTGCTGTTCCTCGACGAACCCACTGCAGGGCTCGACCCCGACCTGTCGGACAGCTTCGTCTCGCTGATCCGCAGCCTGCACGAGCAGATGCGCCTGACGGTCGTGATGGTCACGCACGACCTCGACACGCTGTTTGCGCTGTCGACCAAGATTGCCGTGCTGGCCGAGAAACACGTGATCGCCAGCGGCACGGCGGAACAGGTGCTGGCGAACCAGCATCCGTTCATCGGACAATTCTTCCTCGGCGCGCGCGGACAGCGGGCGCTGGACGTACTACGCGACAAGGAACTGGAAAACCATCATGGAAAATAAGGCGCACGCACTGGTAGCCGGCCTGTTCACCATCCTGATGCTGGCCGCTGCCATCCTGATCGGCATGTGGCTCAACCGCGACCGTGTGGAATGGGTGCCTTACCAGATCGCGACCAAACTGTCGGTCCCGGGCCTGAACCCGCAGGCGTCAGTCCGCTATCGCGGCCTAGATGTAGGCAAAGTCGACGAGATTACCTTCGACCCGCTGGAAGTCGGCCAGATCCTGATTCACCTGAGCATTCGCCCGGATACGCCGATCACGCAGTCCACCTTTGCCACGCTGGGCTACCAAGGTGTCACCGGCATTGCCTATGTGCAGCTCGATGATGACGGCAGCCGCCCAATCAGGGTGCCGAGCGGTCCGGAGAAAGTCGCGCGCATCGAGATGCGCCCCAGCCTGTTCGACCAGATACAGACCCGCGGCTTGGCGATCCTGCAGCAAACGGAAGATGTCGCCAAACGCATTAATGACCTGCTGCAACCGGACAACCAGAAAAAAATGCTCGCGGCGTTCGACAACATCAGCAAGGCAGCAACCTCGCTTGAAACGGTTCCGCGCCGCCTGCAGCCGACGCTCGATCAGTTGCCCGCGTTGACCACGCAGACACAACAGACGCTTAATTCACTGAACGGGTTGGCAATCGATGCCAGAACGCTGACCAAGGATCTGAACAGGATGACGACATCGCTACAGGCACCGGGCGGCGCGATCGCCAACATGAGCGATGCGGCAGCGCAGGTGCGCAGCGCAGCGGACAGGCTGGAATATGAAACGCTGCCCGTCATCAATGACGCGCGCACCTCGATCCGCGCCTTCAACCGCACGCTCGAAAGCTGGCGCGAACGTCCGCAAAGCATCCTGTTCGGCGGGCCGGGCATGAGACCAGGACCGGGCGAACCAGGATTTACCGAGCCATCGGAATAAGGGAACAATACACATGAAAAAAATTCTCCCTGTCATCGTCGCGATGCTGCTTGCCGCCGGCTGTGCCGGCAACCAGTCCAGTCCGACCACAGTGTATGACCTTGGTCCGCTTGACACCCGGCAGGCGACAGCAATACCGGGGCTGCCGCCGGTTGCCATTGCCGAGATCCAGGGGCCGGGATGGCTGGACAGCACACTTATCTTTTACCGGCTTAACTATTCCAATACGCAACAACCCAAGCCTTATGCGCATGCGCGCTGGACCATGCCGCCGGCACAGCTTCTGCTGCAGCGACTGAAAGTGCGTATTACCCAGGCCGGCGGCGTTGCGGTTGCGGCATCCCATGGGGCGACCAACGTGCCGGTGTTGCGTGTCGAGGCGGACGAGTTCAGCCAGAATTTCGATGCACCAGATTCAAGTACCGCACAGGTCGGGTTGCGTGCATCGGTCTACAAAGGCCGGACGCTGGTCGCGCACAAAGGCTTCCTCCGCCAAGTACCGGCGCCGAGCGCGGATGCGGAAGGCGGCGTCAAGGCGCTGGCAGCAGCGAGTGATGCCGCCATCACAGACCTGATGATGTGGCTGGGAACACTCGACCTGAAATGAATTTGCTTGATCCGGCTCGCGCATGTGCCGAGAATACGCGTGAGCCCACGATGATCATGCAATGCCGCAATGTCGATAAACCCGGAAAACCCCTCCGCAGCAGACCCCGCACCCCAGGCATCCATCGGTACGCGGGTCGGACTGCTGATGTATGCCTTCCTGATCGTCTACGCGAGCCTGTATCCTTTTTCCAACTGGAATGACATCGGGCTGGCGCCTTGGGCGTTCATCCTGATGCCGATGCCGCATTACTGGACCGGCTTCGATGTTGCGACTAATGTCGTCGGCTACCTGCCGTTCGGCGCGCTGATCGTCTTTGCGCTGTATCCCAATGTGCGCGGCCTGCCGGCAGTGCTCGTCGCCATCGCCGGCGGTGCCATGGTCTCCGGCATGATGGAAGCCATACAGACCTTCCTGCCGAACCGGGTGTCATCCAACCTCGACTTCCTGACCAATGTCGCGGGTACCGGCATCGGCGCGGTGGCCGGCTGGCTCTTTAGCCCGATCTTCCTCGAGCAGAGCCGGCTCCTGCAATTGCGGCGGGACTGGTTTATCCCTGAAGCCGGGCGCGGCCTGATCGTCCTTGCGCTATGGCCCCTGGCGCAGATCTATCCGCAGGGCTACCTGTTCGGCCACGGGCAGTTCATGCCCGTCCTGTCGCAATGGCTGTCGGACTGGCTGGAGACACCGGTCGACCTCGTCGCGATTCTGTCGGAAGGCATGCACCTGACCGTGCAGGAGTATTGGCTGGCAGAGACGATGATCACCGCCTTTGGCCTGACCGGTGCCCTGCTCACCCTTTCCTGCCTGCTGCGCAAGCATGCGCCGAAAGCCATGTTACTGCTGGCACTTCTGGCGGCCGCGGTGACGGTCAAGCTGATGGCCAACGCACTGCTCTTTACGCCAGCCAACGCGTTCGCATGGTGGACACCGGGCGCCAAGGGCGGTGTGCTGATCGGCGTAATGATGGTAGGCGGCCTGGCTTATGCGCCTCCTGCAGCACAGCGACGCTTGGCGGCCACGGCGTTGCTGGTGAGTTTCATTGTCATCAATCTTGTCCCGAGCAACCCGTATTTCGTCGCCACGCTGCAGGCTTGGATACAGGGGAAATTCCTGAACTTCAACGGCGCCGCCCATTTCCTGTCCGTGTTCTGGCCCTTCTTCGCGCTCTGGTTCCTGTTGCACCCGGTGCACCGCATCCGGAAATAAGCTGGGGTGTATCATTGCGCCTTCACCGTAAGAACCTGATCAAGCGCACCATGTCCGACAAGCCCTATTACCAACACCATGTTTTCTTTTGCCTGAACCACCGCGAAGAAGGACGTCCCTGCTGCGCAGACAAGGGGGCGCAAGCGGCGCAGGAGCATGCGAAGCAACGCATCAAGGAACTGAAACTGAATGGACAGGGTAAGGTCCGCATCAACAAGGCCGGCTGCCTGGACCGTTGCGAGGAAGGCCCGGTGCTGGTGGTGTACCCGGAAGGCACCTGGTACACCTATGTGGACAAGCATGACATCGATGAAATCATCGATTCCCACCTGGTCGGCGGCAAGGTTGTCGAACGCCTGAAGATCTAGTTGTCATTCGCAATATTCTCCTGCCACGGAATATCAGGGATTGCGTTTTTATCTGCACGCATCAATAACAATGAACGCCCAAACCCAACGTTTCTCGATCACCGGCCCTGCCGGCCCTCTGGAGTGCGCCCTCGACTTGCCGGAGTCGGCGCCGCGCGGACTGGCGTTGGTCGCGCATCCGCATCCATTGTACGGCGGCACGATGGACAACAAGGTCGCGCAAACCTTGGCGCGTGCCTTCGTCGCATTGGGCTACGCAGCGGTCCGCATGAATTTCCGCGGCGTCGGCAAATCGGCCGGCACGCATGATGCCGGCCATGGAGAAACCGATGACATGGCAGCACTGCTGGCACACATGCAACAGCAATATCCGAACGTGCCTGTCGCACTCGCCGGTTTCTCTTTCGGCACCTTCGTGCAATCCCAACTGCAGCAGCGCCTGATCAAGCAGGGCCATGCGGCAGAAAGGCTAGTGCTGGTCGGCACCGCCGCCGGTAAATGGCCACTTCCACAAGTGCCGAGCAATACCATCCTGATCCATGGCGAGCTGGACGATACCATTCCGCTATCGGATGTCCTCGACTGGGCCCGCCCGCAAGACCTTCCTGTCATCGTGATCCCCGGCGCCGATCATTTTTTTCACCGCAAGTTGCAACATATAAAGAATTTCGTGGTCGAAATGTGGCACCGCTAAAAGCTTGCCCACAAACCGTTGTAAAACGGAGCGGATAGGCAAAGCGGCTGCAACGGGCCGGAAGCGGCAGGGCTATAATCTGCCGCTTGTTTCTTGATGTCATCCGCCGGTGTTCCGTGCGGGGTTTCACACTTTACAACCGATGAAAAAATTATTTGCGGCGATTATCGCCACTGCTTTCTCGTTGTCTGTCGCATTTGCGCAGGCGCTTCCCGCACCGACCATTGCCGCGAAATCCTGGCTGCTGCTCGATGCCACCAGCGGCCAAGTGTTGGCTTCGCAAGACCCGACGATGCGCATCGAACCCGCATCCCTCGTCAAGATCATGACGGCTTACCTGGCCTTCTCTGCCATCAAGGAAAAGCGCCTCGATCCTGAGCAGATGGTGAATGTTTCCGTACGCGCATGGAAAGTCGACCCGAGCAGCTCGAAAATGTTTATCGACCCGGCCACCCCGGTCAAGGTCAATGACCTGTTGTATGGCCTGATCGTCCAGTCCGGCAATGATGCTGCCGTCGCACTCGCCGAAGCCGTCGCCGGCACCGAAGACGCGTTCGTCACGCTGATGAACCGCGAAGCCGAACGCATGGGCATGAAGAACACCAAGTTCGCCAACCCGCACGGCCTGCCAAGCCCGGACAACTATTCGACCGCGCAGGACCTGTCGATCCTGGCAACACGCCTGATCAACGACCATCCCGAGCACTACAAGATTTATTCCACCAAGGAATACACGTACAACAAGATCAAGCAGCCGAACCGCAACCGCCTGCTGTGGCTCGACCCGACGGTCGACGGCATGAAGACCGGCCACACCGCTGCCGCTGGCTACTGCCTGATCTCGTCCGCCAAGCGTCCGAATGGTCCCAGCGGTGAACGCCGCCTGATCTCGGTAGTGCTCGGCACGGTCTCCGACCAGGTGCGCGCACAGGAAAGCCAGAAGCTGCTGAACTGGGGCTACCAGAACTTTGATACGGTGAAGCTGTATGCGAAGGGCCAGGCAGTGGCCACGCCGGAAGTCTGGAAGGGCTCGCAAAACCAGGTCAAGATCGGCTTCACGCGTGATGTCTATGTGACGGTGCCGAAGGGCGTTGCCGACAAGATGAAACCCGTGCTCGAGCGCAAGGATCCGCTGGTGGCGCCGGTGGCGCAGAACAGCCAGGTGGGCACGCTGAAGATGCTGGTCGATGGCAAGCCGCTGGCAGAGCTGCCGGTCGTCGCACTGGAGCAAGTGAACCAGGCCACCATCGTCGGCCGCGCATGGGATTCTGTGCGCTTGTGGATGAAATAAGGCTCCCGATCCAATGTGAGCATCTGCACGGGGCGGGCATTCCATGTCCGCCCCGTTTTTCCATCTGAGGTCGCCATGCCTGCCTACATCATCGGACACATCAGCATCAAGGATCCGGCCAAATGGTCGGAGTATTGCAGCAAGGTGCCCGACACTTTTACGGCATGGGGTGGCGAGCTTGTTTTCCGTGGCAAAAAGCTTGCCATCCTGAACGGCACACATCCGCACACTGACACCGTCGTCGCACGCTTCCCCGACAAGGCCGCCCTCTCGGGCTGGCACGACTCAGCCGAATACCAGGCGCTGATTCCGCTGCGCGATGCGGGTGCCGATGTCACGCTGGTCGCGTACGAATCCTGATTGCGCCCGGCAAGTCCTCGCGCATGCCCTTGAAAGAAACCTTTATGCAAGATCCTCTCGTCTACCTGAATGGCGAAATGACGCCCCTGTCCGAAGCAAAGATCCCGGTGCTGGACCGCGGCTTCATTTTCGGGGACGGCATCTACGATGTCATTCCCATGTATGGCCGCCGCCTGTTCCGCGCGAAACAGCACATCGCCCGCCTGTTCCGCAGCATGCATGAAGTCGCCATCCCGAATCCGCATACGGAAGAGGAATGGATGGCGCTCATCGCCCGGGTGTCCGATGCCCATCCCGCCGATGACCAGCTGATTTACATGCAGGTCACGCGCGGTGTCGCAAAACGTGCGCATGCGTTTCCGCCCGAGGTGAAGCCGACCGTCTTCATCATGACCAATGGGCTTACCGTGCCGACCGCGCAGGTACGCGACAGCGGCGTTGCCTGCGTGTCTGTGGAAGACCAGCGCTGGCTGCGCTGCGACATCAAGTCCACTTCCCTGCTCGGCAATGTGCTCGCCGCACAGCATGCGGCGGAACACGGCGCGCTCGAGGCGATCCAGTTCCGCGACGGCTTCCTGACCGAGGGCGCGTCATCGAATGTCTGGATCGTGAAGAATGGCGTACTGATGGCGCCGCCGCGCGACCGCCTCATCCTCGAAGGCATTCGTTACGGCCTGATGGAGGAACTGTGCGTGAGCTGCAACATTCCGTTCCAGGCAAGGAAGATCGCCCGCGATGAAGTCTTTGCCGCGGATGAAGTGCTGCTGTCGTCAGCCGGACGGGAAGTACTGCCGGTGTCGACCATCGACGGAAAAAATATCGCCAACGGCAAGCCGGGGCCGCTATTCAAGAAGCTGTACGCCGCATACCAGGACGCGAAGAACCAGTCGTGCCAGTAAGTTGAAGTGCCTGTGTCCATCACCGCACAAGGCGAGGTGGCAGGCGTAAAATAGCGGCCTTGATAATTCGCCGTTCCGACCGCATCTGCAACGGCAACCGCGAGAATGCCATGCCTCAACCTACCGAAAGCCTCATCGAATACCCGAGCGACTTCCCGATCAAGATCATGGGCGTCATGCAGGAAGCATTTGCCCAGACCATGGTGGAAGTCGTCATGGAGCACGACCCGACTTTCCACGCCGGCAAGATGGAAATGCGCCCGTCGTCGAAAGGCACCTACCTGTCGCTGACCGTCACCGTGCGAGCCACCAGCCGCGAGCAGTTGGACAACCTGTATCGCGCGCTGACCGCGCACCCGATGGTCAAGGTCGTGCTGTAATCGCCCACCCCGGCGATTCTTCCGCCTGCTTCGCAATCTCCGCAAGCAGCCAGTCGCGGAATGCCTGCACCTGCGGCTTGCGCAGGGACTCTGGCGGGCACACGAGAAAGTACGAATGCGGGCATGGCGCCGTTGCCTCAAACAGGCGCACCAAGTCTCCGGACGCAACATCCGATGCCGCGATCGCATGGCGTGCCAGCGCAATGCCTTGCCCGTCGACGGCGGCACGCACCATCATTGACGAATCCTGGAACACCAGCCCCCCGGTTGGCTCCGGCATGTCTACGCCGGCTGCATGGAACCACGGCCCCCATGGTTCTTCTTCGCAACGCAGCAACGGGCATTTCACCAGTTGCTGTACCGTGCGCGGCAGTTTTCCGCCATTGAAGCGGGGGCTGGCAACCGGATAGTAGTAGTCCTCCATGATCTTTTCGACGGCAAGCCCCGGATAGTTGCCGCGGCCAAAGCGGATGCCGATATCCACCGACTCGCGCACGAAGTCGGTCAGGTGGTTACTCGATTGCAGCATCACTTCCAAATCCGGATACCGCTCGATAAAACTGCCTAGGCGTGGCGACAGCCAGCGCGCGGCAAAAGCCGGCAGCGAAGTCACCGTCAGCCGCGCCTGCCGCCCTTCAGCCTGCAGCGCCGCGGCGGCCGATGCGATTTCCATGAGCGACTTGCGCAGCGTGGCGGCAAAGCGCTCGCCTTCCGGCGTGATGGCAATGCGCTTGCCATGCCGCACGAACAACGGCACACCCAGTTCTTCTTCCAGTGCACGCACCTGATGACTGATCGCGCCATGCGTGACATGAATCTCTTCCGCGGCACGCGAGAAGTTCTCATGGCGGGCTGCGGCCTCGAATGCGCGCAACGCGGCAAGATTGGGCAAGCGTCGAAGATCCGCCATTTTTGTGAACAGGTCTAACAAGAGAATCAAAAATATATCGTTTAGATAATGCCAAGGCAAGCACTAGAATTCTCCCGTACGACAGGGAATTTCTCCGGAACTGCATATTGCAACGGCACCCTGCCACTTTTCCGAGGAGTGCACCATCATGAGAGGCATATTCACAATACAGTCACTTGTGCTTGAAAGCGGGCAAGCTGTTTCCGGGGTTGCAGACAAGGCACAATTGCTGCGCATCCTGCAGGGGCGCGTCTGGCTAACGGTGGAAGGCATATCGCACGATTACTGGCTGTCTGCCGGGGATAGCTTCACCGCTATGCCTGGTCGTCTGATCGTCGTCGAGGCCGATCATGGCGGCAGCCGCATGGACATCGTGAGCACACAGCAACCGGCGATGCTGAAGCAATTCAGCAAGCGGATACGCTCCGCCGCGCAGCGGCTCGCTTTCGGCAAAGCACCGAGCCAGCAACCTTGTCCGCTTGCTCACTGCCAGCAGTAATCATGACTATTGCCGTTGAAGGGGAAACCATGCCCAAGCACCTTGCCCAGGTAAATATCGCCCGCGCCCGTGCGCCGCTGGAAGATCCGCTGATGTCGGGTTTCGTCGCGCGCCTTGACGAGATCAATGCGCTTGCCGAAGCCAGCCCGGGCTTCGTGTGGCGCCTGAAGACGGACGACGGCAACGCCACCGCGCTCAGGCCATACGACGACGAGCGCATCATGGTCAACATGTCAGTCTGGGAAACGCCCGAGCACCTGAAGCAATACGTCTACCGAAGCGCCCATGTACAGGTCATGCGCGAGCGCAAGGCATGGTTCGAGCGATTCGATGATGTGTACCTGGCCTTGTGGTGGATTCCCGCCGGCCATATCCCGACTATCGACGAGGCGAAGGAGCGGCTGCGCCATCTCCAGCTGCATGGAGAGACCGAATATGCCTTTTCCTTCGCCAGTCTTTTCCCCATGCCCGGCACAGCGCAGGCGCTGTCCGCCACTGTCTGAACACTGAAGGAGAAATCGATTTGAAAATCATCCGCAGCCGCGAATTTACTGCACAAAAAGCATGGGGCGCGCTTGACGTCGCAAACATGAATGGCGTCACCACGCGCCTGCACTGGACCGATGCGCCCTACAAATGGCACGTCAATGATGGCGAAGAAGTGTTCGCGGTCATGGATGGCATCGTTGACATGCATTACCGCGACAACGGCGTGGAGAAGACTGCCGTCTTGCACGCCGGGGATGTTTTCTTTGCCGGCCTCGGCTGCGAGCATGTTGCCCACCCGCGTGGCACGGCACGCATCCTCGTGATCGAAAAGGAGGGTAGCATCTAGCTTTTGACATTTCCCATGCGCTGCCGATGAATGCAAGTGCACTTCTCCTTTTGCTCGTGACCCTGGTATGGGGCACGACCTTTCCATTATTGAAATCAGCGGCGGCCGACCTGAGCAGTATCGAGATATCCGCATTCCGCTTCCTGATTGCTACGATTTGCATGGCGCCGTTCCTGCTGAAGGCGCCGCGCCGCGCATGGCTCGACGGAATGCTGCTCGGCGTGATCGGCCTCGTGTCGTATGTGGCGCAGGCCTATGGCCTGCAATTCATCTCATCGAACCGCAGTGCCTTCCTCACCAGCCTGAATGTGCTGATGGTGCCTTTTCTTGGCCTGCTGTTTGGCGGCCGGCTGTCATGGCAGGTGCTTACCGCAGCCATGCTCGCCTGCCTCGGCATCGGACTGATGTCGTGGGAGGGCGGCGGCAATCTGTGGGGCGACACCGCAACCGTGATCTGCGCGCTTGCATACGCACTGTATGTGATCATGCTTTCCCAGCGCTCGAACAGGCACGAGGCGCGCCATCTCGCGGCAACACAGATTGCGGTCATGGCGATATTGGCCAGCGTGTGGATGCTGCTGCAATCCTACGGCAGCGGAGCACTTTCGACATTGCCGGCAAGGCTTGCACCGCATGCGCCGACGCTGTTCTATCTGGGTGCCTGCGCCACTGCCGGTATGCTGTTCCTGCAAGCGGTCGGGCAGCGCAACGTGCAGGCCGACAAGGCCGCAGTCATCTTTGCGATGGAACCGGTGTTTGCCGCGCTGTTCGGCTGGCTGTGGCTGGGTGAATTGCTCGGCTGGCGCGGCATGGTGGGCGGCGCCATCGTGCTCGGTGCATTGCTCGTCAGCGAACTTCGCCCCGCGGGCAAAAGGGTGAGCACACAATGAATACGAATCCGATGACTGCTTGTTCGATCAAGCCGGTGCCGCCGTCACCAGCACTGATGGAACTGCTTACCGCCTGCAAGCTGCCCGTGGTAGACATTTCAGACACCGGGCCGGCGCAGTTTTTCGGGACATTTGCGAATGATGAATTGGTCGGTGCGGTTGGCCTGGAAGCCTATGGCGACGTGGCGCTTCTGCGTTCGCTGGCCGTAAAGCCGGCGCAGCGTGGCCGTGGCTTGGGCAGAATGCTGCTTCTGTATGTCGAGCAGCATGCAGCGGCACATGGCATCCGCGACCTGTACTTGCTCACAACAACCGCCGCTCCGTTTTTCTCTGCCAATGGCTATATCATGGCAGAGCGAAGGCAGGCACCGGAAGCCATCCAGGCGACTGCGCAGTTTTCCGGCCTGTGCCCGTCCGTTGCCAGCTTCATGTGCAAGCGTTTGCCTCCGGATTGAAGTCGGCGCTGAAGTTTGCATTTCACCCTGCACCTGAGCTGACACCGCAGGCGCAAACGGGCTGCGCAGTAGCCCTTCAAACACAGCCTAGCCCGTCAGTTCGCCGCTCAGGTCGCGTACCAGTGCACGCTTGACCTCATCGATTGGCAGCTCCAGCGCGAACAGATGATGCAGCTTGGCGTATATTGCTTCGAAAGTCATGTCATGCGCGCCGATTACGCCTGCGGCGGCCATGCCTGCGCCAGCGGCATAGGTGCCGATCGACACAGCCCCTTGCGGCGACTGGCTGCATGCGACCAGCACCGTGCCTGCATCATTGGCCCGGCGCAGCATGTCGAGCAACGCCGGATTCCGGTCCGGTATATTGCCGGCACCATAGCATTGCAGGATGATCGCCGCCGGCTTGAGATCGAGCATTGCCTGCACCGCCTGCAACGGCAATCCCGGCACAAAGCGCACAGGCAGCACTGGCTGCGCCCGGTACTCCGGCAATTCGAACTTTTCTTTCTCGGCACGAGGCAATAAGGCCGGGTGGTTAAACCGCACGTCGATGCCGACCTCGGCCAGCCAAGGATAATTGGGGCTGTCGAACGCAGCCAGCCGGTCGATGCTGACCTTGGTAGCACGATTGCCGCGCAGCAGACGGTGATTGAAGTAAATCCCCACCTCGTTAACCGCCTCCGATGCAGCGAGCTGCAATGCGCCAACCAGGTTCTGCTGCGCATCCGAGCGAGCCGTGCGCAGCGGTATCTGTGAGCCGGTCACGATCACTGGCTTGTGCAATCCCTGCAGCATGAACGACAAGGCCGACGCGGTATAAGCCATCGTGTCAGTACCATGCAGCACGACAAAACCGTCGTAGTCGTGATAATGCGCCGCGATGTCGCGCCCAATCATCTGCCAGTCCTGCGGCGTCGCATTGCTGCTGTCGATCGGGGTAGCGTACGCATGCAGCGTATAGGCAGGCACGTCCTCGCCCTGGGCGTCGAGAAGTGCTGCGAGCACAGAGGCAAAATCCGGCATTGGCGCATAGCCATGCGGGGTTTGGGTCATGCCGACGGTGCCGCCGGTATAAATCAGGCCGATGTGTTTTCTACTCATTGCATGTCAGTCTTTGTCGATGGCGACGGTCTATGCGTACGCCAATTCCGCGAGCCTGTGTGCGACCAGATCGGTCACGTCCACCAGGCGTTTTTGGCATGCCGCTGGCGGAATGAGCGGCAGCTCGGTACAGGCCAGAAGAACAGTGTCCGATTCCAGCGTGGCGAGTATGGCATGGAATCGTTCCTGTATATCCGGATTGTCGGCACCCGAGGCTTTCATGTCATAGATCAGCTGGTGCAACCGCTGGGCCTGCGCCGGCTTCGGCAGTTCAATGCGGACATGGCCGGCCAGCCGGTGGTAATGCGACCATGGGCCAAGGTCCGTTACCGGCCGCGCACCTAGCAGGGCGACACGCTCGATCTCTTGCACACGCAGGAAGTCGAGCACGACATCGGCAAAGGAAACGAGCTTTGCACCAAGCTGCAAGGCTTCGAGTTGTGGCTGGTAATAATTGAGCGTATTGCAGGCGATCGCGTAGTAATCGACGTGCTGTGCAATGCTTTGCGCCGCTTCACGCAGGCAGCGCCACACGGCGCAGTCATTCACCTCCAGTTCCATCGACAGGCCGAGCACCGGTTCGGACAGGATGGTCACGCTGGGTGCATCGAGGTCGCCGCGAAATCGGCTGCCGTAAAGACTCCGGTTCGCCTGCAGCACCTTGCTCCATAAATCGAGGCCGGCTTCCGGCCCCGAGCCGGTAATGATGCCGATCTTTTTGCGCACGGATGAATTGGCTTGCATGGCGCGGTCCTTTGCCTGCGGGATGGCACGAGACACCGGGTAACGATGCCGAGCACCAGCTTTCTGGTGACGGATGTCTGCGTCATCGCGGGGATACGAAGCGTTCTCGTTATGCTTTATGAAGCGACATAAGAATACGGCCGGCTACCAAAGCCGGCCGCAGAACAGCCCGGCCACCGGCAGAAGTGCCGGCGGCGGTCCTGTCTCGCCGCGTTCTTACTTGACCACGGCCAGTTGCTCGCGCTGGCCGTTCTTGTAGGTGTACAGCGTCAGCGTGCCGTTCTTGATATCGCCCTTGTTGTCAAAGACGATGTTGCCGGTCACACCCTTGTAGTTGATCTTCGCCAATTCGGGCAGGTACTTCTTCGGATCGGCGGAGTCGGCTTTCTTCATTGCCTCGACCATCACCATCACCGAGTCGTACACATACGGTGCGTAGATCTGCACCTCGGCGCCAAACTTTTTCTTGAAAGCAGCGCGGAAATCTTCCATTCCCTTCCTCTGAGCTTCTTCCACGCCGCCTGCTTCGGCGCAGACAACCTGGCCATTGCCGAGTGCGTCGCCGGCAAGTTGGGCGAGACCCTGCGTGCAAATGCCGTCGCCGCCCATGAACTTGGCATTGATGCCGAGCGCCTTCATCTGGCGCAGCATCGGGCCGGCCACAGCGTCCATGCCGCCAAAGAAGACGACATCCGGATTCTTCGGCTTGATGGCGGTCAGGATCGCATTGAAGTCGGTTGCCTTGTCGTTGGTGTACTGCTGCGCCACGACCTCCACGCCCTTGCCCTTGGCGCCCTTGATGAACTCCTGTGCCACGCCTTGGCCGTAAGCGGTGCGGTCGTCGATCACGGCGACCTTCTTCGCCTTCAGCTGTTCAGCTGCGTAGCGACCCAGCGTGCCGCCGAGCTGGCCGTCGTTGGCCACGACGCGGAAAGCACTCTTGAAGCCTTGCTGCGTGTACTTCGGATTGGTTGCGGACGGAGAGATTTGCGGGATGCCTGCATCGTGATAGATCTTCGAAGCCGGGATGGTGGTGCCGGAGTTCAGGTGGCCGATCACGCCGTTGACCTTGGCATCGACCAGCTTCTGCGCTGCTGCAGTACCTTGCTTCGGATCGGCTGCGTCGTCTTCCGCCAGCAGTTCGAACTTCACCTTCTTGCCGCCGATCGTCACGCCCTTGGCGTTGAGCTCGTCAATTGCCATGCGGGCACCGTTTTCATTGTCCTTGCCGAGGTGAGCGATGGAGCCGGAGATCGGGCCGACGTGGCCGATCCTGATGACTTGTTCCTGTGCCGATGCAGCACCTGCAAAGGCAAATGCAATCGCGCCAGCCAAC
>DASRXG010000007.1:0-11116 GCA_035654275.1 Noviherbaspirillum sp. | reverse complement strand
GAACTTAATAACTTCTTAGCTCCACACCGTCTCTTCCCTGGGGCGGGCTGGCAACAGCGGTGGAGTCATGCACAGGGAATCGCGTTACGCCGGGTTACTTGGCATAGCGTTAAACAATAGGTGACTCGCCTTGACGAAGCGCGTGCGTCCGCGTCGGCAGGGTTAAATCAGTAGGCTGCACTAAGTATGTAGAACTGCCTGTAGAGGATTCCTGGACGCGGGTTCGATTCCCGCCGTCTCCACCAATATTCCGGCCGAATGCACGTTGAACGGCCTGCGAAAGCGCGGCATCTGCTCTCGCCTACTCTTCCGTTGTCCAAGTCCTCCGGCATTCGAATGTGCCGGGAGATGATGCGCATCCCATTGCGCCTCACCGAGCATCACGTTTCTTTGCTCTGATTGACTCCAGCGTCGCCATCGCTTCGCCATGCCATGGACCGCCAATTGCGACGGCGCGCTCCGCTGCTTGTATCGCCGGCTCGGTCTGCCCCAATTCAGCCAATACCGTTGCAAGATTATTGAATGCCGGAGCACTATTCGGGTCCAACGTCGTCGCCCGGCGGAATGCGACGACAGCAGCCTCACGGTCACCTTGGGCGTACGCTGCATTCCCATAACCAAGCAGCAAGGACAGACCGTCAGGCCAGCGCTGTAGTGCGGTGTGGTATGCAGCACGTGCACGATCAGGCTTGGCGGATTTCTCAAATGCGACCAACGCTTTAGTAGCGGCGGCCTGGTCGACAGTGGCAGGTAAGCGATCTACTGGAACAGTGATCATCGCCCAGTAACCTCCGCGCGCCCAGGTATGCTCGAAAGTCGACAGCGCCATCACTTCCCGTTCCGTGGTGCCTGAACGCAAAACGATCTCCGCCCGGTCCAGGTCATATCCAACCGCAACTGCGTAGTGCCAGAGCGGAGCCAGAGGAAGACTCAGGTTCTGAAGCACGATCACCGGCGTACCCGCAGCGATCTCGGCCAGCAATGCGTCGAGGCGCGGTGCAATCGTCATGCTGAGCGCGCCGTTACGGCGCCCTGAAGCAAGCATCTCCGGTTGCAAACTGCCTTCGCGGGCGGGCACGTAGACCTGCGGCACAAGTGCATCGGGTGCAATGGGGATGCCTGCAGCCGTAAGCGACATTGCCAATGCCGCCGGGCCACATTGATAACGCTCTTGTGGGAAAAATGGAACCGACGTCAGCTCAACTCGCCGGGGCAAGGTGTCTGTCGCCGAAGTCAACAGCGAGCGCGTCTGCGTAGCGCAACCAACCAGCAGTAATACAAGCAGCAGGATGGCGGTTCCCGGAGCAAGCTGGTGCCAACACGGGAAACGCCGCACACCGATCCGCATTTATCTAATTGATCGCGTAAATGGGAAGACTTTAGTGAGGCCGAGGATATCGGTCACGAGCAGCACAAAGAAAACAAGGAGCAGCGCGCCAAGGACATCACCACCGGCCGGTAGGGTGTCGATCTGTTCTGCCAGCATTGCCGCCTCTTCGTCAGTCATCACCGCGACACGCGCTTGCGCGTCAGCCTTGCTCACCCCGAACTGCTCAAGCTGAGCGATCACATCAGGGCGCTCAAGCGCGGCTGAGATTCGCGCCTGGTTCTGTTTTGCATTTTCCGCAGCGACGATCTGCTCCGTACCAATCATTGCAGCTTGCACCGTCTGGGTGAAACCGACGAAAGAAAATGCCGCAACCAAGGTGCACACGAATAAGCGTTTTATTGTTGAGATCATGAATGCTTCTCCTTAAGATCGTTAGTTTTGATTGGGGCGAGAGAATGGCACCGAAAGATGGCCGGACTGCATTACGGCCAGGGCATCGGGTTCATATCGACATACTGCTTCGGTTCATCGTTACCAGACGAAGACGGCCCTCCTTCATCACCCTCCCCGAGTTTCGGACCTAGTATCTGGCCGATTTCTTTACGTGATGCGCTGAAGTCGGATTGCAACAAGGGAAACTCCGGCCTCGGCCAATTCTCTATCGCCCATTTCGTCAATTCTTCAAACTTTTGGGCTAACTCGGCTGCATATTTATCGCATTCAGCTTTGGTGGCCATGATTACTCTCCGTTCGTTTCACACTTCTCGTTACGACGATACTAGTGCCTCACTTTTTCGGGGTCGGGGTTGACTTCTGTTGGCTTGCGAGCCTCGTCGGGATGAGTTTCAGCTGGCAATCCAATGTCGTCCGTTCCCAGTGGATTGTCTTTCGTACGTACCACTGTCGGATCCGCTTTCTCTGCTTCCTTCGGTAGTCTTTGCTCGCTGCTCATAGTCGCCTCCGGTCTAAAAAAATTAGACGGATCGGCAACTACTTGGTTCGAATGGTGCGGCATAGCATACCTACATCCTGGAAATTTCATGAGCTAAGTGACAAGCTGTTACATCATGGCGTCATCACCATCAGATACCCTTCCCGCCCACTGTGCATGTCAGGACTGTCAGAACTATCTGGAGGTCTCGCCATCATATGAAAATTCCACCCTGCTACGGGGTATGCACTTCGTCCCGCTGATGCGGCAGAGGAGACCAATATGGCACAGCAACCGAAGCATTGGATGAATGAAACTGATATTGGCAGTGGCGAGAAAACGCCGGGCCAGGAAGATGTCGAGCGAGAGGAACGCGCTTTAGGTGCATCAAGACTCGATGCGAATACACAGGACATTCCCGATGGCAATGAATCCACTGCGGCCGGACGCGTATTGCAGAACGGAGATCATCTTGCGCGCATCCAAGCACGCAAGATGCCGGACGATACGTACGAGGCACAGATATATGTTCGTCTCACACGAGAGCCGGAAACTGCGGAAACATATATCCCGGCAGGAACATTTCCTTCCGAGGAACAGGCTTGGGCCGCAGCGGAGGAACGGGCAAAAAGAGCCTTCCGGGAAAACGAGTTTTAACTTACATCCTTCCGAACAAGACCGCCGAATGCCTGTGGAGCACAGGTATAAGGTGTTGCCGGCATGGCGGCAAGAATCTTGTATTAACTCACATTAAACATGACAGACGCCTGCACGCACTCTATGCAATGCGCGGCTATCCTCTAGAATAATCTCCTTCTAACTCTTCCGGCGTCTGCGCCCCTTCGGTCAGTCGGCATGGCAAATAATTTTCGTGCAGCGAAAGCTGCTAGCTCTTGAGGGAGTCAATGGTAGTTCCCACCAAGCTATTCGCGACTCGCATGGCCTTCGCCGCTGCGTTACTTACCATCACCGCCCTTCTAACAGCATGCCAATCTGACAAAAGCGTCCGCGAAGCAACGACGAACGCAATTCTGATGCCGGACAAAGGTGTTACGGTATATGCAGCGGGCGATATCGCTAATTGTCGCAAGCTGAGGCCGGAAGACAGTAATGCGGCAAAGACTGCTGCTCTGGTTGCAGATCGGCTGGCGAAGGATGCTGAAGCGGCGGTACTGACCTTGGGCGATCACACGTATCCGGTCGGACTGCTGAGCGAATTCACCAATTGCTACGATCCTACATGGGGCCAATTCAAGGCGCGCACCTATCCAACACCCGGCAATCACGAATATTACACGCCGCACGCAGTGGGCTATTTCAGTTACTTTGGTGATGCCGCCGGCCCCGGGCGATCCGGGCATTACAGCTTCAACCTGGGGAAATGGCATATCGTTTCTCTGAACAGCTACTTGAAGCCGGAGCAACATGCGGCGCAACTGGAATGGCTGAAGTCCGACCTCGCACGGAACCAGACCCGTTGCACGCTCGCGTTCTGGCACCATCCCCGCTACAGCTCCGGCGGGCACGGCAATAACCCGCAGATCGATGATGCATGGCAAGTGCTTTATGCAGCCGGTGCGGAACTGTTACTAAGCTCGCACGACCATAACTATGAGCGGTTTGCGCCGCAAGACGGGAGTGGTCGACTTGACGAGAAGCGCGGCATCCGGCAATTCGTCGTCGGCACCGGTGGTGCTTCGCTGACTCCATTGCGTTTCAAGAAAGCAAATAGCGAGGTCAGCGATAACTCATCGTACGGTGTACTGAAACTTGTGCTCAAGGACATTGGCTATGAATGGGAATTCCTTCCCGTCGAAAAGGATGGCTTCAGGGATAGCGGGGCAGCGTTATGCCATTGACTTCATTTCATCGCGATGAATGCTGACTGACTCGCATATGCATTGCATGCGGATAATGCAATCACATACATCGTTATCGCGTCTAGCGGCTATTGCGCACACTTCGCATTTCAAGGGAATCGAGATCACATGAATGCCAATACAACAGATACGCTGCGCCTTTTCTTCGCCCTGTGGCCGGACGATACGACACGGGCCGCGCTCCAGCAGCTGCAGGTAACGCTCCAAGGACGAATCATCCCTTACGGCAATCTCCATCTCACTCTTGCATTCCTCGGGCAGCAGCCGACAACATTGGTCGGCATTGCCAAAGACATCCTGTCCCATCTATCGTCGCCGCCGATTTCAATGACACTTGACCGGATGGGCTACTTCGCTCGCAATCGCATTGCATGGGTTGGCACGCACCAGGTGCCGGCAGAATTGCTCGCGCTTCACAAGGAACTGGCTGAAGCATTACGTCAACGGGAGATTACCTTTGACAGCCAGCAGAACTTCAAGCCACATATCACGCTTGCGCGCGACGCTTCCCCACCGCCGGACACCAGCTTTACGCCCATCGCCTGGCACGCCAGTCGTGTTGCGCTTGTGCAGTCGGTAACGAACGCAGAAGGTGCGCGCTATCAGGTAGTCGCGTCACGCTCGCTTGATGAAAAATGCTGGACACCCGACGAACGCGGGCTCGAAGGCGATGCGGCGCAGTAGGCCGCATCGCAGCAGACTGCTTACTCAGGACCGAAAACTATTGGGAACGCTTGGCCTCCGCGGCCAGCTTTTGCAGAACACGTGCGGCGGCAACCAAACCGAAATTGGCGGTTACCACCATCGACGAGCCAAAGCCCGCGCAATTCAATCCCGTCACACCGGCGGGATCCGTGTCGAGCGCACACGCTTCGCCGGTCACTGGAAAGCGCAAGGGCTCCGTCGAGAATACCGCCTCGATGCCGAACTTGTTTTTCGTACCACGAGGAAAACCATGGTTTGCGCGCAGCCGCTTGCGAACCTTTGCGAGCAACGGCTCCTGTTCGGTTCGGGACAGGTCGCGAATTTCAATCTTCGTCGGATCGATCTGTCCGCCTGCACCGCCGATCGTAATCAACGGAATCTCCCTCTCGCGGCAGTAAGCAATCAGAGCGGTCTTCGCCTTGACGTTGTCGATGGCATCGATGATGTAATCGAAACGCCTGGCACCAATCATCTCTTCAAGATTGTCTGGCGTGATGAAATCTTCTACTTCAGTAACACGGCAGTATGGATTGATCTGCGCAATCCGTTCCGACAGTGCCGTCACCTTGGCCTTGCCGAGTGTATTGGTTAATGCCTGAATCTGGCGATTGATATTCGACTCTGCGACATTGTCGAGATCGATCATCGTGATATTGCCAATCGCACTTCTTGCCAATGCTTCCACTACCCATGAACCGACGCCGCCAACACCAATGACGCACACATGCGCTTTGCGAAACCGTTCAAGCGCCGCCGCGCCATACAAGCGTGCGATGCCGCCAAAACGACGATCGAAATCGATATCGTTGTCAGAAACCTCAGGGACAGGAGCGAAAGAAATAATTGCGTTCATCCCGCTATTTTAACGGAGGGCAATGCGCTATATTTTCCTCTGGAATGTTTTTTCTTGATTGACGGCCCCTGTGCCGACTGTGGTTTTTTGTGTTCCCTTCCGCACCGCTGTTGCAGCTGATCCTGGTGTCGCTGACCGCGCATATCGCGCTAGCCGGTTCGCGTATCACGACATCGCTGTATGCGCTTTCCCTTCAGGCATCAGAACTGACCGTCGGTGTGCTGATCGCACTGTTCTCGCTCTTCCCAATGATGTTTGCGGTGCCTGCGGGGAGACTGATTGACCGCGTTGGCATAGTGCGTCCAATGCTTGCCGGCAGCGTCACAATGGGCGTCGGCTGCGCACTGCCAGGAAACGTCAGCGGCTTGCCGATTCTTTATCTCGCCACGCTATTGATCGGTACAGGATTCATGGTGATCCAGGTGGCGGCGCAACATAGCGTCGGCGCGATGAGCACCGCGGAAAAACGGGCGACGAACTTCAGCTGGCTCGCACTGGGCTTTTCCATCTCCGGTTTCTGCGGACCGGTACTTGCCGGCCTGATCATCGATCATGCGCAGCACAGCAGTGCCTATCTCACGTTCGGTGGCTTTACGCTGATGACGTTGTTGCTGATCGGGTTTGGACGGCTGCATCATGTTCATCCCGGCACACAGGAAGAAATCGTGCATGCGGGAAGCGCACTTGACTTGCTGCGGCACACGGAAATGCGGCGCATCTACATTGTCGGTACCCTGCTCTCCTCTGCGTGGGATTTGTTCACATTCGTGTTACCGATCCAGGGAGCGCACCTTGGATTCACTGCCTCTACCATTGGCTTCATCCTGGGATGTTTTTCTGCCGCGACATTTGTCGTGCGCCTTGCCATGCCATGGATTTCGCGCCGCATGACGGAATGGCAGATCCTTACCGCGGCGTTAATGCTTGCTGCCTTCTGCTACATGCTGTTCCCGCTGATGCAGCATCCGCTCTCCATGATTATCATTGCCGCACTGCTCGGCATCGCCGTCGGATCGAGCCAACCCAACATGCTTGCGCTGTTGCACCATACCGCTCCCTCCGGCCGTGCAGGCGAGGCCGTCGGCGTGCGCGTGACAATCGGGAATGCGTGCCAGGTTTTCCTGCCGCTGGCATTTGGCGGCGCAGGCATGGCGCTCGGGCTGCCGGCGGTTTTCTGGGGAATGGGTGTGATGATCGGCGCGGGCGTGCCCTTCGCATGGCGCAAATCCGGTGAGATGTAAATCCCTCATCAGTTGTACTGCTCCACCCATCACATGCTGAAAAAATTGATGTAGAACATGGCACTATCCCGTCGTTGCATTATCTTCAACATAATGCCGGACGTGTTTGCGCATAAATTTGCATCAACGCGTGGTTAGCGTAAGAATCACGCTTGCACCTACATTCCCCTTCTTGGAATGCAGGTCCGGCAACAACACATAAGGAACAGGGAAGAATATGTCGATAGCGGATCTACGTACGGAATACAGTCGCGCCAGCCTTTCGGAATCGGACGTCCATCCGAATCCGATCGAGCAGTTTTCGAAGTGGTTCGGCGAAGCCATTTCGGCCCAAGTGCCGGAAGCGAACGCCATGAGCGTTGCCACTGTGAATGCACAAGGACGTCCGTCGTCTCGCATCCTCCTGATCAAGGAATTTGACCAGCGCGGCTTTACGTTCTTCACCAACTACCAGAGCCGCAAGGGCCAGGAGTTGATTGAAAACCCGTATGCCGCGCTGCTGTTCTTCTGGATCGAACTGGAGCGCCAGGTTCGCATCGAAGGCCGCGTCGAGCGCATCTCCGCAGCCGAAAACGACAGCTATTTCCAAAGCCGCCCGCTGAAGAGCCGCCTCGGCGCCATCGCTTCTGCGCAAAGCCATCCGGTGGCAAGCCGTGAAGCGCTCGAAGCGAAGTTCGTGCAAGTGGAACAGCAGTATGGCGACCATCCGACCCGCCCGGAACATTGGGGCGGCTTCAGGCTGGTGCCGGATTATCTGGAATTCTGGCAGGGCCGTCCGTCGCGTTTGCATGACCGCATTGCATACACCCTGCAGCCCGACGGCAGCTGGCAGCGGCAACGACTGCAGCCGTAACGCAACACTTCTTTAGCAGTCACCGGCTCGGCTTTCCGATGCCCTCCCGGGCATACGAAAGCCGGCTTATTGCCTCACTCGATCGTTCCGTTAAATCTTTTTTCGGAGGTGCATCGTGTTTTGGGAAAAGAAGCTTGTTAGCTGGGTTGACAGCATTCGCGACCAGACCGCACTGCCGCTGCGGCTGGAATTATGGAACGGACAAAAGCTCGATTTCGACCGGCATGCACCGAAGGTAACCATCCGGGTACCGAAAGCCACAGCGCTTGGCTACCTGCTTAAGCCGTCACTGTTCAACCTTGGCAAAGCCTATGTAGAAGGTGAAATCGAGGTCGAGGGCCGCGTCAACGAAATCATCTCCGTCGGCAATGCGCTTGCCCGACATTCGCTCAAACCCGAAGGAAAACTGGCGCGCATCGTACGCAGCACGCATCACTCCAAGAAAAAAGACGAAGACGCGATTCGCTACCACTACGATGTCTCCAACGAGTTCTATCGCATGTGGCTGGATGAGAATATGGTGTACTCCTGCGCCTACTTCGAGGAAGGCACCGAAAGTCTCGGCGAGGCACAACTCAAGAAGATCGATCACATCCTGACCAAGATCCGGCTGCGCCCGGGTCAAACGCTGCTGGATATCGGATGCGGCTGGGGCGCGCTGGTGATGCGCGCAGCAGAAAAGTTTGGCGCACAGTGTATCGGCACCACCTTGTCACAAAATCAGTTCGACCTGGCGAAGGAGCATGTCGCGCGCGCCGGCCTGGCTGCCCGTGTCGAGATACGGCTGGAGGATTACCGGGATACCAAAGGCCGGTTCGACCGCATTACCAGTGTAGGCATGTTCGAGCACGTGGGCGCTAAACATTTGCCCGACTATTTCGCCAAGATTCATTCCCTGCTCGCTGACGACGGAATGGCAATGAACCATGGCATCACAACGACGGATTTCAATAACGGCGAGACGGCATACGGCGGCGGAGAATTCATTGATCAATATGTCTTTCCGCATGGAGAACTGCAGCATATCGGCAGCGTGCTGCGCGCCATGCAGGAGGGCGGCCTGGAGGTCTACGACGTGGAGAACCTGCGCCGTCATTACGCAAGGACCTGCAGCATCTGGGCAGAAAACTTCGAGGAGCGTGCCAAGCAGATCAGGACATTGGTGGACGACCGCCGTTTCCGCATCTGGCGTGTTTATCTTGCGGGATGCGCATATGCCTTCGCACAGGATTGGGTCTCGCTGTATCAGGTAGTGTGCACAAAAGCAGGCCGCGAACCATCCGGGCTACCATGGTCACGCCGCTATATGTATCTTCACTGACAGCACCGTCACAGCAATAGGAGTGGAGCACCCATCCGGAGCAGAGGTGCCGGACGCACAAGCAATCAATCCAGCACGATCTTTGCTGCGTATTCCCGCAGCTTGTCCATGCTCGGCTCCTTGCGCGGCCATGTGAGGTCGACGCCGTCGTTCTTGTATCGCGGTAGCACATGCAGGTGCAAGTGCGGCACCGTTTGCCAACCGGCGGAGCGGTTCGCTTGCAGGATCGTCATGCCGTCGGGATTGAACGCCTTCTGTACAGCTTTCGAGATTCTCGCCGCAGCGCGCATCATGGCGGCAGCTGATTCTTCATCCGCATCCATCAGCGTTTCGTACGGTTTCTTTGTCGCGACAAGAACGTGCCCCGGATTCACCTGACCGGCGTCCATGAAGGCATAAACCAGCTCGTCCTCATACACTTTGACGCTCGGAATCTCGCCGCGAATGATTTTGGAAAAAACGGTGGTCATACGAGTCCGTGGCTTTCAGGCTTGATCTTGTCTGAAAAGACTTTCCGGAACTTCGCCAGCTTCGGCGCGACGACGAAGGCGCAGTAGCCCTGCAACGGGTGCTGGCGGAAATAATCCTGATGATAGTCCTCCGCCTTGTAAAACGTTTGCGCCGGACTCAGTTCGGTCACGATAGGCGCATCCCAAACATTGGCCATGCATGCGATGACCTGACGCGCCGTTTCCTGCTGTTCCGGCGAGTGATAGTAAATGGCGGAGCGGTATTGCGTGCCGACGTCATTGCCCTGCCGGTTCAGTGTCGTCGGGTCGTGGATGGTGAAGAGGATCTCCAGGATCTCACGATAGCTGACCACGTTCGGGTCAAACTCGATACGGACCACTTCCGCATGACCGGTCGTTCCTTCGCAAACCTGTTCATAGGTCGGGTGAGGCACATGCCCGCCGGTGTAGCCAGACTCCACATGCTGCACGCCTTTTAGTTCCTGATAGACCGCTTCCAGACACCAGAAGCATCCACCGCCGAGTGTTGCTGTTTCGGTAGCCATGACACGCTCCATTCCGTTATGACACGACTTTAGCGCAAACCATTTGGGATGCCTATGCGATTTACTTAAAGTGACTCAACTTTCAGACATTGTTTTTGCATCAACTTGTGTAGCAATCAAGACAAGCAAATGCCTCTACGAGAATCAGATCACTGCTATCTCACAAGAAGCGCTTACAGGCCTGCCCTGCCGTCATACAAACCTCTTTTTCGGCATAATGAGGAAAATTTTCTGGATCTTCGATGTCTACACTGTCTTCAAGCGCCGACCCGCCGCAGTTCGACACGCGCCATTTTCGCAACGCGTTGTCCCAATTTGCCACCGGCGTGACCGTCATTACCACGCGCCTGCCTGATGGCAGCTTTCTCGGCCTGACCGCCAGCTCCTTCAATTCCGTCTCCCTCGACCCACCCCTGGTATTGTGGAGCCTGTCGCAAAATGCGAGCAGCCTGCCGGTGTTTAGCGGTAATTCCCACTACGTAATCAATGTCCTCGCCGGCGACCAGGCTGCACTCGCCGAGCGCTTTGCGATGCGTATCGAAAATCGGTTCGAGGGCGTCGATTTCGACCTCTCGTACACGGGCCTCCCGATACTGAAGGGAGCTGCGGCGTGGTTCGAATGCCACAATCGCAGCCGCTATCCTGAAGGAGACCATGTCATTTTTGTCGGCGAGGTGGAGCGCTGCGACGTATCGCCGAAGCCGGCCCTGGTTTTCCATGGCGGGAAATTCGTCTCGACGACGCCACGCTAGACATTGCATACCGAAAGACACCTTCGCATCAACAGGGGCTTCCAGCCCCCACATAACAACAAAGGGATTCAGGATGACCATGAAAAAATCAAACGCGCAATTCCACTGGGACGACCCGCTGCTCTTGGACCAGCAACTGAGCAATGACGAGCGCATGGTGCGCGACGCCGCCAACGCGTATTGCCAGGGCAAGCTGGCCCCGCGCGTGCTGGAAGCCTTCCGCCACGAGAAAACC
>DASRXG010000006.1:0-12125 GCA_035654275.1 Noviherbaspirillum sp. | reverse complement strand
AACGGAAGCGCCCCATGCTTCGAGAGCTTGCGCTGCGATGGAAATATCTCTCGTCATGAACAATACCGTCGGGAGTAACCAGTGGATATTAGACAGCCGTGCGTCGCATCAGAGGACGTTTTGATTTGACAGGCTTGGCGCCATGCTACCTACAAGACCCATGTCCATTTCTCCCAGCCTGTAATGGTAAATGGTTGCTCCCCTGCAGTTCATGAACGCCGGCTCTGATTCTGGGTCATGCTCATCGTGCACCGCTCCATACAGGTTGTTCTCGAAAAGAATGCCTAGCTGCTTCTTGCCGAGACATCGTTTAAGTTCGTCCTCATGCCCACGGACATAGCCCTGAAGGGATGTCTCGCTTGCATGCCGAAAATCCAAGGCGCGCGGGAAAATAGCTATCCGGGACTCAGGGTTTAGTACTTCGGTAATCTTACAGGCCACCAAGCCTCGGGACAGCGACGAGATGTCAGCTCTTAGACGAATTACGAGTTGCCAGATACTCCTCTGGGCGCTGCGCAAAAAAATCGGCGTCAGGCATGTCTTCGACCACGTCCCACCCCATTTCGATGGCAACCCTACCACGATTAATCACCGCATCTTGCAAGGAGCCTGTGCCTTTGTCCAGGAAGGTCGCCTGACCTTCCAGATGGGCGTGAAATTCCCCATCTGCAGAAAAGGCCTTCATGAAGGCAGTTCGGTCTATCTTTATTTTTTCCATTTTCTAGGGAGCGATAGGTACGATCGAAATGCGGTTATTTTCGTCTGACACAGTACGTTTTTACTGTAACTTGCTGGGTGTTTCGTGGTTACGCCATATGCGCATGCGGGTCCTTCGGAAACAACAGCATGATTTCATCTTCCAGCTCTACTGATGTCACACGTTCCCCGAACGGGTTTACAAGGAGTATGCGTCCTTGGCTAACGAACGAATCGACTGCTTCAACACAGACCGCATCGCCCGCACCTTCCGTCATACCGGCAAGGATGGCGACAACCTTTTTCTTAGTTAGCGCCTGACCTTGCAGCTTGATGAGTAGATACGTCAACCGGAAAAGGACGCGCCGGTATTGCATTTTGTGTTCATAGCGCGCCGCGGCTTTATCATGGCGGCAGAGGATATGTTGCCGTGGCACGACGGCGCACGCGGTATCCCAGTTTGGGTGGTTTTCGTAGATTGCAGCCAGCTCAAGGGCATGGGAATGCGAGATGTGCAAATTGAGCTTATTTTTCAGGAAAGCGCGCATGCGCGCATGCGCGCAGCCGCTGCCTTCATTTCAGATACGGATCGGGCCATTTCAGTGATCTCCCGCCAGCGTGCCGCTTCGGTGTCGTTTTCCCCGTTACCGACGCTGGCTAAGAGTCCAGAGAAGGATGTTCCTTACTTACTTTCACCGTGCCCCTGAGGGGCGGGGAAGACAGGCAGCAAGCGGCCTTTGCAAGGTTTCTCAGATGGTGGTTCGTGCCGTCAATTCCACAAACGGCGTGATGAAGTACTTACCCCGGCGGTTGGCCGGGGTAAGTACCTTTTGTGCGCGTCGGCACCTGGGAAATCTCCAGTGGCAACGGGTTGTTGCGGTCATTCGATATCTCGCGCTCCGGAATACTGCTCCAATTTGTCCATTTGCTTCGGGGAGACGGACTCATCGATACAATAATTGGTTAGCGGCTCACCGTACATGTCAGTCGCAATCGTACATTCCAGCTTGCTGCACTCGCGATTGTGATCTTCAGATTCGAAACTAATGTCACGGAAATGATCGCGCATTGCAGCCAGCCTCGCATTCTCCGCGCGAGTGCTTTCAGTCAGCAGTCCTTGCCGCCCCAAGTGCCGGAGAACCACATAGCCGACACCAATCTGATTTGCCATTTCGTCGCTAATTTCGGGACAGAATTCTCGTATGTCCAGAGCGCGCATAGCAGCTAGTCTTACGGTTCCTAAGGGGCTGCTGTTTACAAGTTGAGTCTCTAAATCGTCAAGAGTAAGCAGGTTACCCTTTTCTTCCTTTCGCGTCTGCTTTGGGCATTGCATCACTTCCGCAAGAGCTGCATCTAACTTCATTGGAAGAACTGCGCGGCATCGGTTTTCTGCGTCCATGTTTCCCTCTCAATAGTTGTTAATCACCTAAATTTTGAGACATTTCCTTTCATGCATTTCCAACCAGCACTTGAGGTCATTAAGTAATATGGTGCGTGTTCGATCCTCCTCCGAAAGTGACAAGATGCTAATTAGCATTTTTCGAATCTGCGGTGGAATGCCATATCCCTTTTCTCGCATTGCTGCAGCGCATTCTGCGCGGAACAGCTGTAGCGGGTCGCCGTTCTCTTGAATGGCATCAATGCCTGGCAAACCAGAATCAGTAAGGAGGCGAGTACCATCATCGCTTGTTACATAGGCCGACGGCGGCGGCGGCGGAGTGTCTATGTCATTTTCGATGCAATAGTGCAAACACGTCTCAATATATGCGTTCGTGGACTTGCCTCGCAGCTTGGCCCGAAAGGCTACTCTTTCCTTCAAGTGCGACGCGATACGCAATGACATGACGGTCCCCGCCTGCGAGGGCGGTGTCTCCGCTACGAATTTGAGGTTCATGACGAAAGCTGTCTGTGATTCGGGCGCGTGAAGCTTCATCCACGCTGCAGCATTTGCTTTTGTGGCTGGCACAACCTCGTCGCGAAATACGGGAGTTCGGCGAAGTGAGTCCCATTGTGCAATTTGGCGATACACGAAGAAAAATCGTCCTGCTCGGGTTTGAAAGAGCTCTTCGACCGACTCCACAGGATGCATCTCATATTCGGATGCAAAAGCAGAATTAGTCTCGAATTTTCGAGAATGCAATTTCGTGGACGTTTCCGTGTTGTATGCCACCCCATCAATGACGCGCTTAATATGTTGAAAATTTTGCAATATTTTCTCCGCTGTCGCGGCTATCCGCCGACTTTCTGAGCCACTGTAATACGTTTAATAACGTCACCGTATTACAGTAAACGAGATTTTTGCTTTTTGCAAGGCAGTGGCCTTCTGCTGACCGACTATCCGAGATTAGTTCGGTAATGATGTAGCCTCTACGGTTGGGAATCAGGCAGACTGCACGTCACATCACTTACGCCGACTCGAAATTATTATGCTCGACGAACTATTTTTACCTCTGTTCGAAAAGCTCTTGGGAAGATCTCTGCCCCATGCTCTTGAGGACATGACGGATGTGAGCGCGAAAACATGGCGAACGTCGGGCGGGCCAAAGCGTCCCCGTGCCCAGCAAAAGGTGCAGGAAAACCTCCACAAGTGGGGGCTCGCCAAGTTAATGGATACCGGGGGCTACCCCCCGGATGAAGCAAAAAAAATTGCTGATCTGAGGTTGGCACAGTTTGGTAAGGCTGGTTTTTTAACTAGCTTGGCTCAAGGTTTCAACTCACCAGGAAACTTTGAGTGGCCGCAAACGGAGGCGCTGGGGCAGCAACTCGATGCCGACACTGAAGTAATTCGTGGCCTGTACATTGCAAAGGATTTACAGGGCCTGCAGACTCGCCTTTTGGCGTTTTGCGAACAAGGCCCCAGCTCGACTTGGCTCTCAACACTGCAGGGTTTTGATGAAGCACTTGAAGAAGCGAAGCAAGCTACTTGCTGGGGCGGGTTAATCAAGCTGCTTGCATTTTGGAGCGCGCAATCCGTCTACCGTTTTTTGGCGTCTTGGGACGTTGAATTTCATGCTGTTTACCTTACGGATAAGGCAAGCGGACGTGGGATGCGTCCTCAACCTCTATTCGGACTGCTACTCCCGACACTAAGACCTGGTGTAAAACCGGGATCTGACGGAAATTATCTATCACGAGGACTATTTCACCCCCCGCTTCGCCGCCTTCTCGAACTATCCTTCCGTCTCGCGCATTTTCATCGTTACCATCAGTGGCCCAAGACCAAGGATGCCAGGCGAAGGGATGTCGCGGCTTGGGGAGGAAGCACTTTATTGGGTACCGAGACGACAGAACAACCACTGGCAAAAATTTACCGTGGTTCACGTAGCCTCACGGGGGAAGAATTTCTCGATGTGTGGGTTTCAATGTGTGGGGAAGATAAGGATGGCATAAGCCCGATGCCGCCTTGGCCTTGCTACATAGCAGCCCAAATATGGACGCATCTGTTCGTCGAAACAATATCCAGCAAAAGGTATGCTGGTATACGTTCGATGATTACTCAAGGCCCTGAAGTTTATTCCTACTGGTGGACTTACTATTTCGAGCAATTCAAGGCCAAGAATGTCCGATTTGGGGACATGCCTTGGCCTTCGTACCTAGTTACCGCTTAGTCCTTTTGCGGTAACGTATCGCCGGATTGGTCTCGTTCTTCCCAATCGTCTGGCCTTTCGTCCCATCCACGGGACTGCCAATAAGCATCGTGCTCCGGATCACATTGCCGGCTGTGATTATCAAGATTATCCTTACGAGACATATCTCTTCTCCTTGTATTTTTTCACAATGCTATTTGCCGCCAGATTTTCCGAAGTTGCGCGAGGCGGCTCTTTGCATTCGGCCTGCTTGGCTGCCCTTTGGCACCACACCGCCGTTAGATCGGGCTACGGAACCTTGGACACGAGACGCGTCTTGTGGCGTGGTCATCTTTGATCCAGCACCCTTGTTTGTTGTCTTGCTCATCATTTTTCTCCTTTGCGAAGGAAGTTAATCGAAGTACCCGAACGCATCGGGTAGACGAATAATCCGCTTGAGCGGAGAAGGCAGAGTTTCGAAACTGGGAAGTTTGAAATCCAAGCGCAAGAGGTACGCTGGCCCTTTGCTGGGCAGCTCACTGGTTGTGGTGAAGGCAGAGGTAAGTAAAGAAATCGGTTACGCAAGGAATATCTCAGGCGAAACAAATCAACGCACGGCAAGATTGCCGGTCTTTGTCCGGCCTTCTGGCCAAAAAAGGCAGCAAATATGCCTTGGACCGCCGTGTTTGTCGCCGGGCGGAATGCCGAAAAAACCAAGCAGAAGAGCCGTCACAGGGACGTATCAAGGATTCATCAGGAATACCTCATGCTAAACTGCGGGCCAATAGTAAAGCCGTGGCCCGGCCCTTTTTGAAACAGAAGCTTTGCCGGATGCTCGTCTTGAAAATCCTTGTGTCGGTGGTTCGATTCCGCCCCGGGCCACCAAGAAATTCAAGGGCTTACGGATTTCGGTCTGTAAGCCCTTTTGTTTTGCGCGCCGCGCGTAAGCGCTGTGTAACCGGGCAAAAGGAATATCCGCGACTCCAGCATGCCGTTCGGCTTAATTAAGTACGTCTGCCGGAAAATATCGGTTACTCGGCCACTGTCCTCCGCCATTTCCTAAGGCTTACTTGCTGTGCCTAGCAAGGACGGATTGCAGCGCTGGCACATTTACGCCCGTTTGTGGCGATAGTCGATATGCGAGGACAGCGCTTTTAAAGCCAGCAGCAGCGCGTCGTTACCATCCTCTTCCTTAATTCTTGTAAAAAAATAATCTGTTGCCCCGACCGTCAACGCTCGACGATATCGCTTTCCTTTGAGCATGTGGCAGGGCGAACGAATTGTCATAGTGGCGGAGTTCGGGTTGAAGCCGTACGAGCGCACTAGATCGTTTGCTCCTTTGGTTAACGTGATATCGCCAGCCCTCACTTGTCGCGCTAGCTGAAATACGTCTTCAAGAATGTCGCGGGTCAGCTCCATATTGACTCACTTCGATACTTCAGCTCCCCCTAACAGCCATAGCGCTTCTTTCCATTCACCACTTGATAGCGCCCTCCGCGCGGGCCAGTGTAACAAGTCAAATCGCTGTTCGCTTTCGTCTGCGCGGCATCAGGGTGCCTGAATACCCACGGCGGCACGGGTTCTTTATCCGCCCACAGGCCGCGGCGCGCGGTTCGAGCCTCCCCTTGCAGTGCCGGAAGTGACCTGTCGAGGTTGTAGCGCTCGTACACCCAAGCCAATCCGCGTTCGACCTGTGCCCGGTTTGCCTCAATACCATCACAGGTCACGACGGCAACCGTACGCCCGTATTTGTCGATTGTCTGCGCTTGATACGTCGCGTCCTTGCCCCAACAGACATCGGAAAGCGACTGCTTTGAGCGCTGGCCGTATGCCTGCTGCTTTTCGGGAGCATCAATATTGGCCAAACGAATTTGGAGCGGCTTTTGGTCGACGAGCAGGGTTATGCCGTCTCCGTCTTCAATACCGATGACTTTGTAAGCAAATGCGTTTGACGTGGAAAGCGCAAGGGAAAGGATGACGCACTGTTTTATTGGCATGCCTAAAATGAACTGACAGCACTTCCAGCGATTCCATAACCAAGAATAAACCCCTGCGGGGCGTAGATCCCGAACACAGGTGCAGGTCGCTCTTGAACGGAAACAGTGCAGCCAGTACTTCCTTACTCGTCCAGGTATCTGCTCAATGCTAATGGGTGCAACCACACCGTTGCTGCCAGCTTCACTCGACCTGCTTTTCGTCGCAACCCTGCCCGCCGCGTGCCAGGTCGAGAGCGAGCTCGTAGCTACCTATCCAAATAGGCGCGATAGCAGACCTGTCGGTTTAGTTTCAATGCGCATGTTCCCGGTCGCTGTTTTCACGTTAGTCGTCACCGTATTTCTGACTCCGCCTCCATTCATAGTGAGACATGTGACAGCATCAATATGAAGCTGAATATCCCGCTGACTTTCTTGAAACTCCTGAATTTTTTTGCTTTCGAGATTCTCTAGTCGCGCGGCCTCCTCAATCGCCTTGGCGTAAACTGCTTCCAATTGTTCCGGCGCAAGTCTAGCAAGGGCCTGTTCAACTATTGAACCAGTACGCAGACTGCTATTACGAAGCGCTGCCCCACCAGCATGTAGGACGGTGGTTGATGTGACGTTTCTTTCGTCCATATACATTCCTTCCGTTTGAACATCAGCCCAACAGTTTGGAGACGTACCGAGTGAGTGTTTCAACAGCAGATGGCCTATAAACAATAACGTCAATTCGTCCAGCGATAATTTCAATACAGTGAGTTGCCTCGTTCACCTTTCCTGAAGCGATAGCATTGTGCAAGAGTTCAATATCTTGCTCCGCCTTTGCTCGAGC
The DNA here is from genome assembly GCA_035654275.1 of Noviherbaspirillum sp. Lineage (GTDB taxonomy): Bacteria > Pseudomonadota > Gammaproteobacteria > Burkholderiales > Burkholderiaceae_D > Noviherbaspirillum. The sequence goes on along the minus strand of DASRXG010000006.1, from coordinate 5,055 downwards.
AATATCATTTTCAACTAGCCGAATCTCATCAAGCATTGCTCGTGCTGCGGTTATGTCATCTCCATGTAGCCACTGCGCCGCTCTCATTACCTTCTCTGGAAGCGGGAACAAGGAGTGATTGGGAACCATGGCGCTTAATACGCGGCGAACTTCGTCAAAGCCCGCTGCCGGGTCTTTCACATTCACTCGAACAGTATGATGCTGTACTGGCAAGAATCTTCGGTTGTGTTTTAGAACAGCCTCCAATATCTCGATACGCTGCCTAGGTGAAAGGTACGCTGGAACAAGTGCAACTAGTCGCTCCATCGTTTGCCCTGATACGGCAGTCCCACCTGTCCTCCATTTCTTGAACGTGGCTCGCGCGTACTTTTGTGCAGATGGACCATGCAGGGCACCATAGTGATTTAGCAGGTCATGAAGAGAATCGTCAGGGAGTGTGAGAAAAGATTGCTTTATTTTCCCAAGTGCAGGACCGAAAAGAGTTCGCAGCTCGGCGTACTTTGAGGGCGTGCCGGTGTGGTACCACCCTCTTCCCGGCAAGTCTTCACGATAAGTTGCTCTTGAGTATGCCATGTGGTCCCAATATGAGCTGCGCGTCCAGAACGCCTGTGCTTTATGGCTCTTGTCCTCTGAGCGAAGCTAGTTGGTTCTTGGCTAGCGTTCGATCCAAACAAGAAGCCTCGTGTTTATTTTTCAACAATAAGACAGGTCGCGTTTGTTAATTCGCAAATGCTGTGCTGAGTCGGCTCAAGCTTTAGCTCCACGACGTAGATCGACGCCTTGTCAGACTTGGTCGAAGACCAAATGAGGTGGCCAGCATCATTGCAAGGCGACGGCAAGGGATGCCGCGTCGAACTCGTACAGCGTCAACATGGGGGCAATTACCGACCGCTTTGCGCAGGGGTTTGCGCACATTTCCCGTCGTGCCGGGAGCTTTGGGGATGCTTGGCCCCTTCAGTATAAATGGATTCGGATAGGTGGGGCGCAAACGCTGTCGAAGCCAGCAGCCAATTTCCGGGTACTGCTCTGAGGCACGTCTAGCGTGCCACGCTCGTTCCGGTTCTTGTGCACAGGCGCTGCCTCGACGTGCTCTTCGGCGAGGCACTAATTTCTTTCAGGTAGGTTCACCTCTACTCGCGTATTGTCTCCACCGAATACCAGCCTTTTGCCGTTGTTCAGGCAAATTCTGCCTAGACGATGCACCTGTGCAAAGACATGATTAAACCTCGCTGCGCCCAGTTGCTGGCTGCTTCGCGGGTAGGTTGTCCTGCCACGCAGCATAGGTGACTGAGGTCCCCTTTAAGCGCCGGGTATTTCTGCCGTTGCCGGTGCGCGCCAGCACTGTGGCTGACGCAGCACTGGGGCTACTAAATTCGACGTCTCGTGTGAACACGAGACTGCCACCATCTCTCGATGGATTCAGCACACCATCGGCTAACAATTTTTCGCGTAGTTGCTTGTAAGAATGCGACTGCCCGGTCCATTCCAGCTTGGCCTGCGAGCCTGCCCTCACTATAAAGGCTTTGCCGTTTTCACAGGCAATTGCGCTAAGGCCGTGCTTGGCACTCTCCAGTTCAAAGACTGCACCATCGCCGTTCCAGCGAGCTCGGCTAGATGCCACGCGGCGCCATATTCGCAGCTATTGGAGGCGTGGAGTGCTTGCAGGTTTGAGGCCGTGATAGTCGAGGAGTTTAGCCGGTTTAGCCGGGATGCAGTCGATCAGGCAATCCTGATGCGCAAGGTTGAAAAGAACCGCCGGGTTCGTATGCTAACGACAGATGGCATCGACAGCGCCCAACCGGATTGGCAGCTGCGTCTTGGCTTGCAGGGTGTCATGGCCCAGCAAGAAATTCGGAAGATCAAGGCGCGTGTACCGCGCGGAATGGAAGGACAGTTGGAGCGCGGTTTCATTTCCGAAGGACGCGCTTATAAGGGGGATGGGTGACTTGTGTTTGTGACAGCAGCGCTTCAAACATAAGCTTAAAGGGATGTGGCGTCAATGATTTGGAACCAGCCGTTGAAGCGCATATACACTGTGAGATGTGGATGGGGAGGTGACGCGCTCAAGAAGCAAAGCGGCCGCACTGAGGCGGCCTCCTCGTTACTTGCTCGTACCTCCTGGAGGTGCATTTCCGCGTCCGCCACCAGACCGATTGCCCGTCGTACTGGGCCAGCCACCCGGTGGACCGTAGCCCTTGCCTCCACCGCCGCCGCGCTGCGCTGAGCCTGCAGCGCCTCGTGTCCCGTCGGCACTACCGCCAGCAGACTTTCCTGCACCACCTTTGGAACCGCCGCCTTTTGCCATGATGCACTCCTTACGTCGAGTTGCACGATTATGGGAAGTGTAGGCACTCAGGGGGAGAAGGCAAGCAGTTCGTTCTTTACTGACCGCTTCATTCACGAAAGTCAGGACGGCTGCGGGAAATTACGAATTCCCGTCGCTGAGAAATCGCGCCTTGGCTAGCGCATATTCCTGGTCGGTTAAAGCCTCGGAATGATGAAGCCGATGGAGTTTTTCCAGCTCGTCTGCCGGTGAGGTTCGCACCGGCGACATCCTCCGGGCTTCCATACGGACAACCGCGGGTGACAGCAGGAGTCTCAATGGCGCGGAATCAAGCTGGTCTGTGTGCAAGAACACTTCCGCATCCGTTGACGCTAACCGGACGTATGTATTTGTCATTGTCCGTGTAGTGAGCGCGTTCACCAAAGCTGCAAGGGCAATGCCTTCCGCGGCGCCTACAAGCCCGAAGGCGCCACCGGCCAGGCCCATGTTCGTCGTCTGAGATCCACCAGAGATCTCAATTGCTGTCAGGTCGTTAAATTGCAAGGAGGCCTGATAAGCCTGCATTGCATCAATGCACCCCCGTCACATGGTTAGGCTTTGTCCTTTCTCCTCGCCGTTCCACACCCACTCCCTTTCCAGCGGTCATAGCCGCAGGTCGGCTAACGCGCGCTCGACGTCCGCCCGTAGTTGTCAATTATACAATTGTTTGGGCCTCGAATACACTTCCTGTCGAGCGTGGACTAACCGAGGGGGACCGACATGCTAATCGACTGGACAGTGTTCGGCTTGCTGATCGCAGGCTTGGCGAAGCTGATGAATGTGTTGTTTTTCAAGGAGCGCGGCGCATCGCGCCTGGCAGCGTGGACGCTGACTGTCGTGGTGTTCTTATTGAGTACCGCAGCCTTGTCGGGAATGAAGTCTTATCGGTACCAACAGCTTTCGGTGAGCATCGGGTCAAAAATCACGCCGAGTAATCCTATCGACAGCGGCGGCGCGGTGCCGGCGTGCGCGCCGACAGCTTTGAGCGCGTGCACATCGGTCGCGGCATTTCACTGGAAATCCCGGCCCATTGGGACCGGCTTGGCGTGGACGCGCGAAAAACCTTGAATACCACCGGCGAGGCCATTGCTCGCAATTCCGGCCTCGAGATGACGCCGGGCAGAGAGAAAACCACTTTGCTTGCGGTGAGCTCAGCGGCAGGCAGGCTCTGGTGATTTCCTACCGGCGCATGTCGGTTACGGCGGCTGGAACTTGGAAGGTCCAGCTGTTCATGATTCCGATGGGACAGTACATCATCGAGATGACACTATCCTATCGGGAATCGGATGGGCCGGTCTGGCGCCCAATTTTGGAACGCGTCAAACGGTCGGTGCAGTTCTAGCGGCCCGCAGCGTCTGGCGGCGAGACTGTTTTCGATGACTCCGATGTCGATTGCATCGATCTCCATTTTTGGTCTTCAGTAGTTTGCCCCCGTAGACGATGTTGCCTATTTGAGATAACTCTAAAAGAAGAATTCACGCACAAACTGCATAACAGACGGCTTCAAAAACCCCTTTGAATACGCGTTGTTTTTTGGGTATCGAAATATATTTTCTTGGCATAGTCATCCAGTAGAATGGACTGATTATGACACTGGATCTCAAACGAGTTGAGGCGACAGCCATCGAGTACCTTGAGGCTGACGAGGAGGACCGGGAATGGCCGATCATTAAATCAAATTTCGCCAATCTGGCCGGAACCCCGCATGTCGTGCTCGACCTGGTCAGCGCAGTACGCGCCGCCTAAGCGCACGACGCCGCACTGCCCTCGGAGGAGGAGATCGACGCGCTGGCCAAGCTGGTCCGAGATTTGACCGGGTACATCAAGCTGCAGTGCGGTGCGGAGAAACCGGATGCCGTGCGCGACGACCTGCTCCTTCAGGCCCGGCAGCTGCTGGGTCTGATCGGGCGGTAAGGCAGGCCGCCAGGGTATATCAGGGCGCCTGTATGTAGCCTGCTAGCCGTAGCACCGTGCCTCTACACGCGGTAATCGCGGCTGATGGATTCGACCCCAGAGTGTTTATGCAGCCATAGATCTCAGTGTAGCCGGCGATACCACCACCTAGGAGTATGACCTGCGGAGGCAGGTAGGTCAGAAGCAAAGCACGAATTTCCGCTGGACGTGTAGTCAGCTCAGTGGCGAATGCAGCATCGGACAGTGCTGCCAGCGCGTTTAGCGGTGCAGGGTCTCTGTAGGGCAGTTGAGTTGGATAGATCTGCACCTCCGGCATCAGGTTGACCGGAGGTAGCCCTGTGCGAGCACTGGGTGGTGGATCATTACGGAGGAGCCAGCGCCGTGCCGACATTGCTTCGACCATCACGCCCCCCTGGCCTGCTTCGGCCGAATACGCGACGATACTCGCCGTCATCGTCCCGTTCGGGAACTGCGCCGTGTCGAGATCGAGCGTTGCAAGGTCACGATTTGGCATGACCACAAAGCGTGCGACCACGGGTGCAATAGCGCCTGCCGGTACTAGCTCAACGTTGCCAATGTTCGTGCCGCGCACTTCAAGTCGTATAGTGCCCACTAAAACCAGCCCATCTTGCGGTGCAAGTACCGAGGTCACTGCAAATGGGGCGGGTGCAGGTGCAGGTGCAGGCGCTGGTGCCGGTGCGGGTGCAGGTGCAGGTGCAGGCGCTGGTGCGGGTGCGGGTGCGGGTGCCGGTGCGGGTGCCGGCGTGGACGCCGGTTCGGGCGCCAGTGCCGGTGCGGGTGCCGGTGCGGGTGCCGGC
>DASRXG010000005.1:0-18912 GCA_035654275.1 Noviherbaspirillum sp. | reverse complement strand
GGCCCCCATGTCGTTTGCCTCCACACCGAAGCGCCCGTTTTCCGTAACGCGGTGCAGGGTCGACATGTCGGTTTTGGATTCCAGCAGCGCCTGCGTAGACAGCACGACTTCCTTGCCCGCCGCAGCGAGCAGGTCGCCGATGTCCATCCAGTCGGCCAGACGCAACTCGCGCCGGCGCGAGCAGACGGCCTCGCCGAGATAAACGATATCGACCGGCGTGTTGGCGATGGCTTGGTAAAACTCAAAAACGGTATTGCGCGGCCAGAAATAAAGGATGGGCCCCAGAGCCAGCTTCAAAATGTGTTCTCCAACTAAATTGACCGAGTGATACTGCGCAGGCGCTGCTTCAGTGGCGCTTACTTCCAGGGGCGGTGGTAGGCGCCGAGCGTATGCTGCTGTCCTTCCGCGACCTTGTTCAGCTCCGACATCCAGGCCGGCTTCACCGAATAACGCTGCGAGCTGTCACGGGCGTTATCGATCGCCTCGCGCCACACCTTGGTGACTTGCGCCACATATGCCGGGCTGCGCTGGCGGCCTTCGATCTTGATTGCGCGCACGCCCATTGCGAGCAACTGCGGCAGCAGCTCCAGCGTATTCAGGCTGGTCGGCTCTTCGATGGCGTAGTAATTCTCTTCGTTGACATCGAAACGGCCCTTGCACAAGGTCGGATAACCTGCGTTTTCACCCTCGGCATAGCGGTCGATCAACACGCCGTTCAGGCGCGATTCCAGTCCCTTCGGTGTCTGTTGCCAGCGCACCGCCTTGGCCGGGGAGCAAACACCGTGCGTGTTCGGCGCTTCGCCGGTGACATAGGATGACAACGCGCAGCGGCCCTCGACCATCACGCACAGGCTGCCGAAACCGAAGACCTCGATTTCAACCGGAGTATTTTTCGTGACGTACTCCACCTGTTCCAGCGACAGCACGCGCGGCAGCACGGCACGCTGGATACCGAAGCGGTCGTGATAGAAATTGATCGCCTCGTGATTCGTTGCGGAGCCCTGCACCGACAGATGCAGCCGCAGGTTGGGATACTTGTTTGCCGCATACTGCATCAGTGCCGGGTCGGCCAGGATGATGGCGTCGATCCCGTTCTGTGCAGCACGGTCAACCGCGGTACGCCACGGCGTCCAGTTTTCGGCCTGCGGATAGGTATTCAGCGCAAGCAGGACTTTGCGGCCCCGGTCATGCGCGTACCGAATGCCTTCTGCAATCGCCTTGTCGTCAAAATTCAAGCCTGCAAAGTTGCGGGCATTGGTTGCATCACGAAAGCCGAGATAAACGCAGTCGGCGCCATTGTCGACGGCCGACTTGAGTGCCGGCAGACTGCCGGCTGGGCAAACCAATTCCATCTGGGTATTTATTTCCGTCACAACGTCTAAATGAAAAATAGATCGATCGGATTGTTTTCGGCCTTGTGACTGCCGCTTAGGCTGGTGCAAAAGCATTAGTCGAGGAAGGCAGCGAATCGCCGGCCTTGGCAGGGCGAACACCATTGAGCAGGTAGTCGATCAGCTCGCGCACGGAACGAATTTCACTGCCAAATGGAAGCTTTTCGGAGCCCCGGAAAAACAGGCCGCGCTTGACGTCGCCTTGCAGCGCAAACGCGAGCTGCGTGTCGATGCAGAATTGCCCGGATTTCGCGATGCCGTCACGCAGACCGCACTGCGCCAGGCAATCGAAGCCGACCGTGCATTGCTTCGGACCGGCCTTGCGCATCAGCTTTTCTTCCTTCTCGAGGTAATTGGCAAGCCATGGCGTCCTCACGCCACGCGCCGGCAGGCCAGCAACGCTCATGAAAGTAACGATATCCTCCGGCTTGGCTTCGGCCAATGTTTTCTTGAAATTGATATGTGCGTCGCCTTCTTCGGTGACGGCGAAAGCCGTACCGAGCTGGACTGCGCTCGCACCCATCGCAAACAATTCCTTTACTTGCTCATGCGTATGCACGCCGCCCGCAGTAATCAGAGGGATACGCTCGCGCTCGATGCCAAGTTCCTTGAACAGTTCCTGCGTGCCCTCCAGAACAGCCGGGAACGCAAAATTCGGGTTATTGACGTCTTCGGCCTTGGCCGCGCCGAGGTGGCCAGCCGCGAATTTCGGGTTTTCGATCACGATCGCATCCGGCAGGCGATTCTTGCGCATCCATTTCTTCATGATCAGCGAGATGCCGCGCACGTCCGACAGGATCGGAACCAATGCAACGTTCGGGTGTTCGGTAGTCAGCTCCGGCAGGTCCAGCGGAAGGCCGGCACCCACGACAACCGCGTCAATGCCGCTTTCGCAGGCCTGTCGCACGTAGTTGGCATATTCGGCGACGGCACGCATGATATTGACGGCGACCATGCCAATGCCATCCGCAAGTGCCTTTGCTGCCTTGATCTCGCGATCCAGAGCAATCAGGTTGGCGCGGTCGATCAGCGCCTTGTTGCGCGACTTACCGGTTTGCGCCATCAGATCAGAATGATGGCGGCGCAGGTCAACACTGGAAATAGTGCCGATGCCGCCCAAGCCGGCGACAGTACCCGCCAGCCGGTGCGCGGAGACGCCGACCCCCATGCCGCCCTGCACAATCGGAAGCAGGGACTTTCCCCTGACAATAAGTGGTCTAAAAGCAGTCTGCAGCACGGCGGTCCTTCCGAGTTTCAATTTGAGTCTTATGGAAGCGGCCGGCGACCGCTCCCGTCACGCCGACTCCTTTGCCTTGTAGGTAGTGAAGAAGCCGGGGAATGAGGCATGAGCAGCGCGGAGTTTCAGTCATTAAAGGCGCACTCAAAAGCAACGTGCGAATGTAGCAAAAGCTATACGCAATTTGTTTGATCTCAATCAAGCAATAAAGACTTGACAGCAACGTCGGTCAACGTGCTGCTTTTTTTGCACTTTGGGTTACTTTAAGCCAGCCGGAGCAGGGAAATCCTTAACCTAAGTCAAGGAAAATCAAATGCACCCAATGTAACAATGAGCCCCACTTTGACAAGTAAAGGCAGATCATGGAGACCATTACCGGGTACTTGGCAACCGACCATAAGCGTTGTGATGATTTTTTTGCAAGTGCCGAGACCAGTGTAAGCAAAAAACAGTGGGCCGAGGCCGAAGCTTCGCTGAAAGACTTCAGCGCAGCGCTGGAGCGGCATTTCACCATGGAAGAGAAAGTGCTCTTTCCCGAATTTGAAGCGGCGACAGGCAGTACCCAAGGGCCGACGAGCGTGATGCGCATGGAACATCAGCAGATGCGTTCGATCGTAGCTATGTTGCGCGAGGCGCTTGACCAGCGCGACGTCGATAATTTCCTTGGTCATTCGGACACGCTCAATACCATGATGCAGCAACACAATATGAAAGAAGAAAGCATTCTTTATGTCATGTCAGAACGCGTTTTGTCAGGACAGCAACACGAGATCATCGGCGCCATGAGCGAGATCGGTGCCACGGTATGACCACGCCTGACAACGAAATCCAAATCGACGTATGTGGCCTGGAACCCCCTGAGCCCCTTGAAAGAGTTCTTGACGCCCTCTCCCGCTTGGCGGCGGGACAACGCCTGCGTGTGGTAATCGGCCGCGAACCTATTCCTCTTTACAGAATTCTTGAAAACAATGGCTATGCCTATCAGACGCATAGCCGCGAGGATTTTCTGTACGAAATCCTGATCTGGGAAAAAGACAAGAGCTGATGCAACGCATCCTGACGTTCGAGCAAACACCGCCGCTGTCGGTGCCGTTGCGGTTTTTCCTGACGGCACCATTGTTTGCCTTTGCGGCGGCGCTTCTGCTCTTGTGGCATGGTTCAGATGCGTTCGCCACGCGCTGGTCCCCGGTGACTCTCGGGTTGACGCACCTGTTGACGCTCGGCTTCCTCGCCATGTGCATGATCGGCGCACTGCTGCAGATGCTTCCGGTCGTGGCCGGCGTTGTCATCCCTTACTCCCGGCTGACAGCCGGTGCAACACACGCATTACTCGTGCTCGGTACGCTGGCGCTGGTGGCCGGCTTTCTCACGGGCGTACCCACTTTATTCAAGGTAGCAATCCCGATGCTGCTGGTCGCCTTCGGCTGGCTTGTGTTGGCCGGCCTGCGCGGCGCCCTGAACGTTCAACAAGGCAGCGATATGCTGACTGCGATTCGCCTGGCACTCACTGCCCTAGGCATCGCGGTGTCCCTCGGCCTCACCGCCGCAAGCGGGTTTGCCTGGCCGCTGTCGTTGCCGCTCATGCAGATCACAGACCTGCATGCGGCATGGGCTTTGCTCGGCTGGGTCGGTTTGCTGGTTGTCGGTGTCGCCTACCAGGTGGTCCCGATGTTCCAGGTGACGCCAACGTACCCTCGCATCCTGACACAGTGGTTTACCAAAGCGATATTCGTGCTCCTGGCGCTATGGTCGGCGGCGAGTCTCCTGACGCCGTCGCAACCCGGCATCTGGCAGAACATATTCGCCGCCATGGTCGTTTGCGGCTACGTCGCATTCTGCTGCATTACGTTTTTTCTACTGTGGCAACGGAAACGGGCAACGCCGGATGCAACGACGATGTTCTGGCGTACATCACTCGGAAGCCTGCTCGCCTGCTCCGCGGTCTGGCTCACAGGTGTGCTATTTCCTGCAGTCGCCGGTAACGCAGGCTATCCGCTTGCGCTTGGCGTGCTGTTTATCATCGGCTTCGGCTATTCGGTCATCAACGGCATGCTCTACAAGATCGTGCCATTCCTCGTGTGGTACCACTTGCAAAACCAGTTGGCCGGAGGCTGCGCAAAAGCACCGAACGTCAAGCAAATCCTTCCGGATGCGATGGCACAAAAGCAGTTCCGAGTGCACCTGCTGGCCCTGGCGCTGCTGCTCGCCAGCACCATTCATCCCAAGTGGGTGGCGTCGCTTGCGGCAGTCGCGTTTGCCGTCTCATCGGCATGGCTTTGGCTAAATTTGATGAAAGCCGCACGCGTCTACCACCGCATGATGGCAAGCCAGCCGGCACAAAAGGACGCGACGGCGACCTGAGGTCGCATCTTTTCCTCCAAGCCTATCGCCCCTCGTAGGCGCGCAGCTTTTCAATGTCGAGGATCGTGATAGTGCGGCCGTCGATGCGAATCATCTGCTTGGCGGCCAGGTCGTGGAGGATACGGGAGAAGTGCTCCGGCGTGAGATTCAGGCGTGATGCCAAAACCGTCTTGCTCACCTGGAGAGTGATTTGATCGCCGTCGGACGGCGTCTCGGACTTGAGCAGATAACCGATTACGCGTTGTGTACCGGAGCTCAACGAATACGCTTCCACATCGCAGATCAGCCCATGCAAGCGTCGGCTCAGCCCTGCCAGCATCTTGCGCGCAAACTTAGGATCCCGCTCAATCTCTTCGAACACCGCACTCTTGGGCACATGCAGCAGCATGGAGTCGGCGAGCGCCTGCGCGGTGACGACGTACGGCTTTTCCACAAACATGACTGCTTCGCCAAAGCTGAAGCCCGGGCCAATAATTTCAACTACCTTTTCGTTGCCATCCGCCGAAGTGAACGCAAGTTTGATCTGACCGTAGATCACGATATGAAAACCAAGGCAAGGGTCGCCGCGACGAAACAGGATCTCGCCGCGCGCCACATGCATTTCGGCTACCGATGCCGCAATTTTGTCCAGCTCTGCCGGAGCGATCTCATTAAAAAGGGGCAGACGAGAAAGGAAGTCGTGGACTTTGATTTTGGCTGGACTCATTGATGCGGTTTCCGAATGTATTCTGGGTCTTGGCTGGAATCTAACGCACGATCAGCACGGGCACCTTGGTCACGGCAAGCACCGTCGTCGCAACCGCGATCAGTATCTTCATCGGATTCCCTGTAAAGCGATTTGAATAGTCCTGCCACCCTGTTTCCAGCGGATGCGCCTGAGCCGATCATCAAACGGGAAGCAGTTTACTCCAGAACACATGCTGCCGGAGCGTTTAGTGCCTCACCTCCACAACGATACGACAGTACGATGATAATTTTGTAATAAAATCCGCACCCGCGATCGGCATCGACTCGCCCGCAAGCCACATTTGACCAAGGAGATTCGTTTGAAAAAGCTGTCAGGCGCGCCCGCGCACAGGATCGTGATCGTTGGAGGTGGCGCCGGCGGACTTGAACTCGCCGTACGCCTCGGCAAACAGCTCGGAAAGAAGAACAAGGCGCATATCATCCTGATCGATGCGGCTCGCACGCATCTCTGGAAGCCGCTCTTGCACCAGGTTGCTGCCGGCACGCTGGACAGCCATTCCGACGAGCTGGAGTACCTGGCTCTTGCGCGGGACAACCACTTCACCTTCCGCCTCGGCCGCATGGATGGCCTCTGCCGCCAGCAGAAGGAAGTCCATCTCGCCCCTGCCTACGATGAAGAAGGCGAACTGCTCCTGCCTCGCCAATCGATTCGCTATGACACCCTGGTGCTGGCCCTGGGCAGCCAGACGAACGATTTCGGCACACCTGGAGCAAAGGAACACAGCATCATGCTGGATTCGCCGGTTGCGGCACAACGCTTCCACCAACGATTGGTCAACTCCTGCCTGCGCGCGCAGGCGCGTGCCAAGGGGCCGGGCGAAGGAAGGTTTACTGTGACAATCATCGGCGGCGGCGCCACCGGAGTAGAGCTTTCGGCCGAACTGCACATGACCGCAAAAATCCTCACCAGCTATGGGCTCGCGAACTTCCATCCGGAGCGTGACCTGAAGATCGTCGTGGTTGATGCGGCACCGCGTTTGTTACAGATGCTACCGGAGCGCCTCTCGGCCGCAGTGGCACGCGAACTACGTTCCCTCGACATCGAGATACACACGAACGAGAAAGTAGTGGAGGTATCGAAAGATGGCGTACGGATGGCCAGCGGCAAGTTCATCCCAAGCGGGATCGTGGTGTGGGCTGCCGGCATCAAGGTGCCGGACTTCATGAAAGACATCGACGGCCTTGAGACGAACCGTATTAACCAGCTCGTCGTGCACCGCACGATGCAGACGACGCGCGATCCGTCGGTCTTTGCGATAGGCGATTGTTCAGCCTGCCCGCAGGAAGATGGCAAGCCGAATGTGCCGCCACGGGCACAGTCGGCCCATCAGCAGGCCTCAACGCTGGCGAAGTCCCTTGTCCGGATGTTGGAGGGGAAACCCCTGCTGGACTTCACATACCGCGATTACGGCTCGCTGGTTTCCCTCGGCCACTACAGCACTGTAGGCAGCTTGATGGGAGCCATTGCGCAGGGCTCCGTCTTCATTGAGGGACATATTGCCAAATGGATGTACTGGTGGCTGCACAAGCATCACCAGATTGCCGTCAACGGCTGGTTCCATACCTGGCTTTCCACCTGGGCGGAAACCATTAACCGTGTGCGCAATCCGCGCATCAAGCTGCACTGACGGCCAGGCAAACCGGCAGCCAGACGCACCAGCGATTACGGATGCATTCTCGTTCTTCAGCAGCGCCCGAATGATGATGCATCCGGGCCTACCGAAAATCCGGCCTGGCCTCCCCTCGACTTAGCGACGCATCCCGTGGCGGCCATGCCCGCCCGGGAACTGCTCATCGAAGATCTTTCGCTGCTCCGGCGTCAGGATGCCATAGAACTCCTTCGTCGCCGCGATACGCGCTTCCATGTGCTTTTGCCGCTCCTGCATCAGCACATGCATCTTCTCCATGCGTTCCGGAGCAGTCAGCTTCGCCATTTCCGCACGGTCTGGCCGCATTGGCATGTCGGCAGGCTTCATCTTTCCGATATAGGTGTTCCAGGCAGCCTCCTGTGCCGTGTTCAGCTTGAGCTTGTCGTGTAACTCGGCCGCACGTTTCTCCATGCGCTCCTTTATCCTCTCTCCACCGCGTCCGTGATCGCTGTACGCCATCGGTCCGCCCATGGGTCCGCAATCCGGTTTGGCGGCCATGGCCGCGACAGAGCCGACCCCGAGTCCAGCTGCCACGAGGGCAATCAACAAACGCTTACGTAATGTGTTCATCATGTTTTCCTTTACTAAAATTCAAACGTTCACAGTGCTCTGTGCACGATTCGCATGGTGATGCTTCCGTGTATCGGCAGCTTGTCGTAGGAGAAGAACCTTGTAGCGACGGGTATCAGGAAAAGGCGCATTTGTATCAGCCTGTATCGCGCAACGCGGTGGAAACACCGCGATACAATTTGCCAACCTTCCCTCATCGAACCCGGTCATAATTCGCCCATGGAAACGTCTTCCCATATCCTCGTCGTCGATGACGACCGCGAAATCAGCACGCTCCTCGCCGAATATCTGGAGAAGAATGGCTACAAGGCTCTTACCGCAGCCGACGGCAAGGCCATGTGGAAAGTGCTCGATGAGAACCGCGTCGATCTGATCGTTCTCGACCTCAACCTGCCTGGAGAAGATGGGCTGACCCTGTGCCGCAACTTACGCACGCGGTCGAACATTCCCGTCATCATGCTCACGGCGCGGGGCGAGCCGCTCGATCGCATCCTCGGCCTCGAGATGGGTGCCGACGATTACCTGCCGAAGCCGTTCGAGCCGCGCGAACTGTTCGCTCGTATCCGCAGCGTGCTCCGCCGCACGCACTCCTTGCCGCCGAACATGCAGGGCTCGGAATCACAACAAGTGCGCTTTGCCGGCTGGACGATGGATTTCACGGCTCGTCACCTCGTCAACCCGGATGGCGTGGTGGTGGCACTGTCAGGTGCGGAATTCCGTCTGCTGAAGATCTTCCTCGAGCATGCCAACCGCGTGCTCAGTCGCGATCAGTTGCTGAACCTAACACAGGGCCGGGACGCCGATCCGTTCGATCGTTCCATCGACCTGCAGATCAGTCGCCTGCGCCAGAAGCTGGGTGATGACGCCCGCTCGCCGCAGATCATCAAGACGGTGCGTAATGAAGGCTACGTGCTTGCCACGGTAGTGGCCAAGGAATGAAAACAGTATTCCGCTCAATGACCAGCCGGGTCTTCCTGGTGCTGATCGTCGGCGTCATCGTCAGCACGGTACTCGCACTCGGCCTGGCCTTCGGCGAGCGGCAGAAGATGCTGAGGCATTTTCGCGATTTCCACGCCGCCGAGCGCGTCGCACAGTTCTTGATGTCGATCGAAACGGTTCCCTCGCACCAGCGCACCCTCCTCTACTCGGCAGCGGCCGGTGTGGGCATGCGTGCAGAACCCGCCAGGCCGGCCGACGCAGAATTGGAGTCGCGCTCGAAACTGGCAACTCTTCTCGCTGAGCGCCTGCCGGGGGATTACCGGATCGCCTCGACGTCGTCCAGCACGACTGACTGCGCGGGCATCGGTCGCCCCCGCCATCGCAGGCCCGACAACCGCGCCTTGTGCGAGGCACTGCTGGTGACGTTATCGGACGGTGAGCGCCTGCGTCTGACCATACTTCCCCCACCGCCGCCGCCTGTAGCCCCCCGATTGGACTATCAGACATACGGCATCCTGTTCCTGCTGAGTATCGGGATCGTCGCGGCTCTCGTCGCACGCATGACGATGCTTCCGTTGAAACAGCTGGCGCAGGCCGCGACGGAGCTCGGCAACGACATCGAACGCCCGCCGCTTCCTGAACGCGGAGCGACGGAGATACGGCAGGCTGCGGCTGCGTTCAACGCGATGCAAGCAAGGATCCGCCACCATATCAAGCAGCGCGCCCATATCCTCGCGGCGATCACACACGACCTGCAAACGCCGCTTACCCGGCTGCGGTTGCGTCTCGAGAAAGTGGGCGATACGGAATTACGAGAGAAACTGATCGGCGATCTGTCCGCGATGCAAAGCATGGTGCGCGAGGGACTGGAACTCGCACGAAGTCTGGATTCCTCCGAACAGGTGCAGCGGCTGGATCTGGATTCGCTGATCGACAGCGTATGCGCCGATGCAACCGATGCCGGACAAGCCGTGGCTGTCGGCGGGAAAACAAATATCTCCCTGCTGGCACGCCCGATTGCATTACGCCGCTGCCTCACCAACCTGATCGACAACGCAGTCAAGTATGGTCATTCAGCACAAGTAAGTGCTGTACGTGAAGGTGCATCTGCCGTCATCCGTATCCGGGACAACGGCCCCGGCATTCCCGAGAGTGAGCTGGAAAAGGTATTCGAGCCCTTTTACCGCCTCGAAGACTCTCGCTCACGCGAAACCGGTGGTACCGGCCTGGGCTTGACGATTGCCCGCAATATCGCTGAACAACACGGCGGTTCAGTACGCCTGCGCAACCATCCTGCTGGCGGACTGGAAGTGACACTGGCGCTTCCAGTCCAGCGGCAGCAGGCTTAATCGATCTCCTTGACCGTAGTAGACGGGCAAGCTGCATCCTTGCCCCACATGCCGGAACAGATACGTAACCGGCACAGTTCCCCCTCGAAGAAACCCAGCGACTTGCACCGTTTAACGAGCGATTCGGTCGTCTCGCCCGGACTTGCAATAACGACGTCACGATTGACACCGTCCTTTTGCTCCCGCTTTCCACCTGCCCCAACCAAGGATGTCCGTACAGCAGGGGAAGAAGCATTTGCCTTCTTCTGTCCGTCTGATGCCGTCACTTTTGATCCGCTCGACACATGGGTCAGCAATGCTGCGATCAGGTCAACGTCCTTGTCTTTCCCGGTGCTTTTCTTCGTCGCTTGTTCTTTCGCGTCTGCGACAGCAGGATTCTCTTTGCGCATTGAAGGTCGGTCGCGCGATGCACTCGCCTTTCCTTGCTCTCCCCCGTCATTTCGGGCACTCGCGGGAGTCATTGCAGAAGCGGCCTTCGGCGCATCCAGTGTGGGCACGGCAGCAGCCACAACAGCATCATTGGTCGTTTTTGGCTCCTGTACGGGCATCTCCTTGGCAGGACCGGGCTCTGACGCAACCGCCGCGGAGGGTTGCCATTCCGGCTTACTCTCCTCGCTGACGATAGTCGCCACGGCGGGCTCCGATGCGGCCTCCGGTGCGACTGGGGATGTCGTTGGGGCTGAAGCCGCTGCCATTCGTGCATCCTGAAACGATTCCGGTATGGACGGCGTTTCGAACGATGCCAATTGATCAAATCCATTATTGAGCGCGGCAACCAGGATGACTGCCGCCAAAGCCATCAACGGGGCGGCCCACGCCATGCGCAGTCTTAGTTTCGGCCTTGAACAATGCGGTTCGATGCCTTTCAGGATGCTAAAAGTCGCCGCGTTTTCCGGTGTTCCATGTACCCCGGCATAGAGAGATGGGCGGGAGGAGCTGTTCGCCGCCTGGGCTTGGTTAGAAATGGTCTTGTTCATAAGGGTCCCTGTGTTCAGACGGGATGATCAGGACTTGCAGGAAACAAATTCCAGCCAAATTGCATTTATAATAACACTTAATATTGTTTTTATTGCAATTTCCCTCTTATCCCCGGCCCCTCCTTGCACGACACGTACTTCCTGATTTTCATCATCTCCGCCTACGTAGTGGTGGCGGCCTTCGGAGCCTGGTTAGTTACTTCCTCCGAACGCCGGGGCTACTTTCGCGCCCGCTTGCTATCCATTCTGTCCCGCCTCGTACAGGCATTTCATGCGCGACGAGATCGCTTCAGCCGCGCTGCGACTTACGCTTTGTCAGGGATAGCAGCGAGCGGGACGTCTGTACGGCGCACAATCGCCGCTAACCGCCGTGCAGCAGCCTTCGTTCTCTCGCTCCTTCTTATACCGGCTCTTGGGGCTCAACTGCTGTCGCAGCATGCTTCCCTGGAAGCTTATGAAGACATCCCTCAACCGGTGGATCCGGTTATCGCTTCTCTGCTTCAGGGGGAAAGGCTTGTCCCGCCCGCACCGCTCCCTCCCGAGTTATTCATCACCAGAGAGCTTGAGGCCGAACGTAAGGAAATTGCTACCGCAAGCCGCGAGTGGAACGTGCTGGATCCGGATTTTCGCCAGCGCCTGCTGGCTGTCTTCCAAATGATGGCAAATCACGGCTACCAAATGATTCTGCTCGAGGGATATCGGAGTCCTGAGCGGCAAGCGGCACTCGCGAAACTGGGGCCACACATCACCAATGCGGGAGCGTTTCAGAGTTATCACCAGTTCGGACTTGCAGCAGACAGCGCGTTCTATCGTGATGGCAGGATCGTCATTTCCGAGCGCGATCCTTGGGCGATGGAAGGCTATCGCCTGTATGGCCAATATGCCGAATCAGCGGGGCTGGTATGGGGCGGCCGCTGGAAGATGATGGATTTCGGTCATGTCGAACTTCGCAAACCGCAGATCCTTGCCCGCCGCTAGCGCCTGCTATCCACTCGGGGGAGAGGCTTCGGGCAACAAGCGTACCCGCGCTATTGTCATTTAGACACCATTCGCGCTATCATCCACGCCGTTTTGTTAAATTGACAATCATAACCATGACCCGACCATTCATTGTGACGGGAGATGCAACCGACCACGGCGGCAAGGTAATTACAGGCGCCCCCACCACCGACACCTATGGAAAAAGGATTGCACGGGTGGGCGACCAGGTAACCTGCCCGCGCAAAGGACACGGCGGCGTCACCGTCATTGCCACCGGTGACCCTACGGTTCTCATTGACGGCAAGCCGGCAGCCCGCCACGGCGACGTCACAGCGTGCGGCGCCACACTGATCTCGTCGCAGGTTGTAACGAGCAGTAAATAGGCGAAGCCGATGACAGGCTGCTTTTCCGGCTATTACGACCTCAGACAAAACATCCGAATGCCATCCAATTCCGCTTCCCCAAGCCGATTACGAATCGCTTTGCGTTGGTTCGCCATTTCTTTCCTGATTGTTGCAGCAACATGGCTGGCGGTCGTTTTCTGGTGGCAGACCACACAGCGGGCTGTCTCGACAACAGACGCCCTGCTGCACATGGTCGTCCTGCCGATCACCATATTGCTTTGCGTTATTCTCGTTCGACGTACGTTCCTGATGATGGCATCTCGCCGAGGTGCCAAATCGGACCAATCGGCTCAAGGGATATCTTCCGCTATCCAGTCAGGCGCTAAAGATAGCCAGCTTCAGGCCGCCCACGTAGCAATCATTGGTGCATGGGCATCGACCAGCCTTTCGCCCAATGGCGACGAATTACTGGAACACCTCAATGAGCGGCGCACACGTCCGACACCGGACGAATTCCTGGCCGATGAACATGGTTTCCCGCTACTGAGCGGGAGAGCAAAAGACCTTGACACCGGCTCCGTAGAAAGCAAACTCGCAACGGCGGTCGCGGGGGTACCAAGCGCCAGCGACGTTTCCCTCTCCGAAGCACGTGATGCCCTGCTTCGAGCACTCGCACTGCTTGATTCGCTGCTCGAACAAATGGCAGCGGACTGGCCCCGCAACATCTCCGGCATGGACGAACCGCCGGACCGGCATGTTCACGCGATGACTCTTCGTGGCCTTCCCGATAACGCCGCAGCTCCAGCAAGCGTAGTCCTGCAAGTCAAGCTACTGTTATCCGGCGAACTTGATGCCGCCGAAATAGGAAGCGCACGCGCTTATGTCGCACACCGGCTCGCTGCATTGGGGATATCCGCGCCGCAAATGTCGGTAGACACTGTGGCTGCTGACGAGGTACCTGCCGCGCTGGTTCTGGCAGACGAGTTCCGCAGGAAGGCGAATGCCACCCCAGGCTGCGATTCTCCCCAGGCTTTGCTCCTGCTTTCCGGCGTATCCAATTTATGCCCGACCATCGTCGAGGCATGGGAGTCGCGCGGATTGACGTTTTCATCGCAACGTCCGAACGGCCGTATGCTCGGTGAAGCGGCTTTTGGCGTGCTCTGCGCGAACGAGAAAACGTTGGAGATCATGTCTGCGACGCCAATGTGCCATCTCTCGCCCGTCATTTGCGCACAAAGGAATGCGGGCGGCAAAGACAAGGCAAAGGATGACATTCTCAGCGGCGCAATCCACAAGGCCTTGGATGTCGCGAAACTGCCCTGCGACGCAATCGGGGCTGTCGTATGCGATGCAGACCATCGCAGCGACCGCACGCTGGAAAGCATCGCCGCGATGATTTCCCAGACACCGAAGCTAGATGCCATCCATGACCGGATTGCCATCGATGAAGCCTGCGGCCACCTGGGCGTTGCATCGACACTGGGCATCCTGGCCGCCGGCGCGATCCATGCCCAGCAATCAATGCATCCCGTCCTTCTCTTTAATGTCGGCCATTCGACGGAGCGCGCTGCTGCACTACTGATTCCCGTCGGCATTACGAAAGACGACACCTCAACCCAATACCTGCAAGCTGCATGAGCTAATGTTTCCCATGGACCGGATATTCACTTTCTTTAGAGATGTACGTGCCCAGTCGGTGATTGGATTAGTACTGGCGCTTTCCGCCATCTATCTGATCGCCTCGTCGCTTCATGTTGCACTTCCATGGACACTTGGGCTGTTGATCACCGCCGTGGCCGCGTGGGCAGTCTACTGGTACGTTACCTGGAAGCGGAACCGGCAGGCCTCCGGTGCCATGGCCAAAATGTTCCATGACCAGGCGAACGACGCCGTGAAGATTGCCTTATCCGACAAAAGACAGGAAGTCGAGGTCTTGCGCAAACGCCTGGTCGAAGCAGTGCAGAAGATCAAGACATCCAAACTCGGCCAGACAACCGGAGGCGCTGCCTTGTATGAGATGCCCTGGTATATCGTTATCGGCAACCCGGCAGCAGGCAAGAGCACTGCGATTGTCAATTCAGGTCTGAACTTCCCCTTCTCCGACAAAAGCAACCTGGCCATTCAGGGGATAGGCGGAACCCGCAACTGTGACTGGTTCTTCACCACCGAAGGCATCCTGCTTGACACCGCTGGACGCTATGCGGTGCACGAAGAAGATCGCAGCGAATGGTTCGGATTCCTCGACCTTCTGAAGAAATACCGCCCGAAGGCACCGATCAACGGCATTGTGATTGTTGCCAGCATTGCGGAGTTGACCGGAAACCGTCCGGAATTCACGATCAACCTTGCCAAGCAATTGCGTCAACGTGTGCAAGAGCTTACCGAGCGCCTCGAGTTGTTCGCGCCGGTATATGTCATGTTCACCAAAGTTGACCTGATCGCAGGCTTCGTCGACTTCTTTGAGGACTCGGATGCGGAAGAACGCAGCCGAGTGTGGGGCGCCACTCTTCCCTACGATGCGACCGGCAGCACAAACGCAATCGCACTGTTCGACCAGCATTTCGACACGCTCGCGGACGGCCTCAAGGAACTTGGAAGCGCGCGCATGTCGCTCAACCGTGGCCAAGCGATGAGCCCAGGCATTCTCACTTTCCCGATGGAATTTATCGGCGTCAAACAACACCTGAGGACGTTCATCGCAACGCTCTTTGAAGAAAATCCCTTCCAGTTCAAGCCTATCTTCCGGGGCTTCTATTTCAGCAGCGCGATCCAGGAAGGTGTCGCAACCCATGCAACCGGACAGCGTATCGTTCAACAATTCGGGCTGTCTGCCGGGCGGCGAATGACTGCAAGCATCAGCTCCAGCATGGGTTTCTTTTTGAAGAACCTGTTCTCCTCCGTCATCTTCGCGGACCGGAATCTGGTCCGCCAGTATGCAAGCCGCAGGAAGCTGTTGCTGCGGCAGGCAAGTTTCTTTGGTGGAGTCCTTGCGCTGGGATTACTTCTCGGCGGATGGAGCTGGTCCTTCATCGCAAATCGACAGTATGTCGCCAATATCGAGGCCGACCTGCATAAAGCAGTCAAGGTACAGCAGGCAAGGTTCGACCTTGCCTCACGCCTGGAAGCACTCGAAATCTTGCAGGACAGGCTGGAGCAGCTGCAACGCTACCGGGAAGACAAGCCGATATACCTGGGATTCGGTCTGTATCAGGGCGAACGGCTCGAGCACAAACTGCGTGCCGAATATTTCGATGGACTGCGCCAAGTGATGCTGGAACCAGTCACGGCCAATCTGGAAGCATTCCTCACTGAAGTCAATGCCAATGCCTCCCGACTCGAATCCTTGCCCCGCCCTGCACAAAGTGGTGGCGTGATCCATACCGCGGTGGCAAGCGATACCAAGCCGAGCTCCAGCCCCACATCGCCGTACAAAGACCTGTCCCCCGCTAATGCGGAGGACGGCTACAATGCGCTGAAAACGTATCTGATGCTCGGCCAGCGAGACCGGATTGAAAGCACTCACCTGGGTGACCAGGTCACGCGCTTCTGGCGAAACTGGCTGGAAACCAATCGTGGTAATGCCCCGCGCGAACAGGTGGTTCGCAGTGCAGAAAAGCTCATTACCTTTTATCTTGCACAAGCACAGGAGCCGGATTTCCCGCTGATCGACATCAAGCTTGCCTTGGTCGACCAGGCGCGCGAAACGCTGCGTGCCGTAGTAAAAGGAACGCCCGCACGAGAAAGGGTATACGCCGAAATCAAAATGCGCGCTTCTACCCGTTTCCCGGCCGTTTCCGTGGCAAGCGTAGTCGGCGAGCAGAACAGAGAGATCATTGCCGGCAGTTATGCGATACCCGGTGCCTTTACCCGGGACGCATGGGAGCAGTTCGTTGAAGGTGCGATCAAGGAAGCCAGCACGAAGGAGCTGCAAAGTGCGGACTGGGTGCTGAAAACCAACGCGCGCGATGACCTTTCCCTGGAAGGGAGCCCGGAACAGATCCAACGGGACCTGATCCGCATGTACAAGGCCGAATATGCGAACGAATGGCGGAAGTTCATGCAGGGCATCACGATTGCGGAGTTCGGCTCCTTCGACAAGGCCGTCACCGCCATGAACCGGATCGGCGACCTGGTTTCCTCGCCGCTGAACACGCTTATGCAGAAGCTCTATAGCGAGACATCATGGGACAATCCGTCTCTGGTCAACCAAGGGTTGCAGAGCGCGCGACGCGGTGTGGTGGAGTGGTTCCGCACGACGGTCCTGCGCCAGGCACCGGCACAAGTCAACATCAACCTTGCCTCCTCAAAGCCCGGCGAGCGGCAAATGGGCGTCATTGGCCGGGAATTTGCAGCGATAGCCAACCTGATGGTCACCCGCGGCGAAAACAAAGACGCGTCTCTGATGAACGGCTACTTGGCGCAGCTTTCCAAAGTCCGGACGCGCTTTAACCAGATCAAGAATTCCGGTGACGTCGGTCCGGCCAGCCGACAACTGATGCAGGCAACGCTGGATGGAAATAGTTCCGAGCTCGCCGATGCACTGAAGTATGTCGACGAAAGCATGCTCACCGGCATGCCGGATACTGAGCGCGCCACAGTGCGACCATTCCTGGTCCGGCCGCTAATGCAAGCCTTTGCCGTCATCGTCACCCCCACCGAACAGGAACTGAATCGAATCTGGGCAGCACAAGTCTACGAACCGTTCAGCAAATCGCTCAGATCCAAGTACCCGTTTGCCGCCGATTCACGTGTCGAAGCCACTGCCTCGGAGATCGGGCAGGTCTTTGGCCCGGATGGTGCAATCGCCAAGTTTGTGCAAACCTCGATGGGGCCGCTGGTCGTACGGCGTGGCGATACTGTGAGTTCACGCACCTGGGCAGACATGGGTGTGCAGCTTAACCCGGCGTTTGCAGACAATCTCGCCCGCTTCGTCGCCGCACAGGGCGCCGCTTCCAATACAGCTGGCGCAGGCAATCAAAACCAGACGAACTTCCAGCTGCAGCCGCTTCCGACGCCTGGCCTGCTCGAATACTCGATAGAGATCGATGGCCAGATCATGCGTTATCGAAACGGACAACAGGACTGGATCAACTTCACCTGGCCGTCGTCGGCAGGCCAGCCGGGCGCAAAGATTACTGCCCTGACTACGGACGGGCGCTCCGTCGAAGTCGCGAATTTCCCGGGCCAGTTCGGCCTTGAAAAGCTGATCAATTCCGCGCAGCGCAACCGCCAGGATAACGGCGTATTTACGATGGCCTGGGCTGGCGGAGGGACGCGGGTGTCCGTCAACTTCCGTCTGATCAGTGACGCTCGGAACAGTACCGGCAGCAATGAAACCGGGCTGCGAGGATTGCAGCTTCCCGCAACCGTTGCAGGCAGCGCCAGCTAAGAATACTCATTGGAGACGCATCAGATCATGAACCCAAGCACTGCTGTCCGGCTTCGCAATCCCGGCTCAATTTATTTCGGGAAGATCGCATCACGCGGCGACTTTGTCAAAAGCACGTCGGGGGGGAAGGTTATCGCGCTCATCGACAATTGGGTTGCACAAGGCATGGAGATGTTGATCGCCGCACCGGCATGGAAGACCTACTACGACAATGCCGGTGCAATTGATTTCCTGTTCATCGCGACCCGCAAGAAGCATGCTATCAGCGGCTGCCTGATTCCCAGCGGCGATGCGTCGTCGCGCCGGTTTCCATTTATCGCTGCCACGCTATTCGAAACCGACGAGGCGTTGACGTTTCTGCCAATCAGTCCGTTGGCCCTTGAGCGACATCTCAGTCATCAGCGAGCGCTCGTGCATCATGCGTCCAAGACTCACGACGCAGCTGACACTCTCAAAAAACTGGACGACATGCCGTTCGAGTCAAAACCTGTCGCAGCCAATGTCGTTGAGACGTATGAAACATTCCTCGTCAATACTTCAACCGGGGCGCTGGCAAATGCGCTTTTGCTTGAAGACGGCTACACGTCCGTGCGCCGCCTGGTGCTGGCGCTGGGTTATCTGTTGCAGCCGATTCTTACGAGCTATGCCACGCCGCCTCAAAAGGGCATCGCACTGCCTTTGCCACGCGACCCGAGTCGAATTTCGCTCGTCAAGGCATTGTGGCTGGATCTGATCTCGGTTTTCCTGAAGCGCGCGGAGTTTGAGCTCAGTGTCTTCTCCTGTATCCACTATGGGAAGTCAAAATTGATCGTGACCTTTAATGGAACGACGCCATCGGCATTCCATGCCTTGTTCGAAGAACAAGCAGCACAGGATCACCTGATCGATGTGGCCCAGTCTGCATGGGTCGAAGACTATGTGGGCCAGGATCCTGCGATCTTCAAACTTTCGAGTTATCTCGAGCACGGGGACCTCAAC
>DASRXG010000004.1:0-2837 GCA_035654275.1 Noviherbaspirillum sp. | reverse complement strand
TGCGCCATCTGCACCCTGGTGTAAAGGACGTCCTTGGCCTTGTCCCGCTCATCCGCCATTACAAGCTGCTTGAAACTGTCGAGTTCGGCACTGAAATCCTTGCGCGTCTCGGTCATGCTTTTCTTGAGTTCACTATCTTTCGCCGACAACACCGATTTTTGGCTCAAGGTTTCAAGGCCCTTGTCGGCGAACTCCATTGACTGCTCGAGGTCTGCGAGCCGGTTTTTGGCCTCTTCAATGTCGGTCAATAGAAGAATGTCGCGCATTGCCTGTACGACGTCTTGCAGATCGGACTTGATGCTGTTCGCCAGTACTGTTTGCGGATAGCGATCGTTGGCATGCACTTCGATGTCTTGCCTGATGCTGACAAGGCTGGCGGTCCCGAACAGGATCACCGCGACCATCATCGCCATCGCAATGCCGAAGCCGACCGCCAGTCGCTGCCCAATTTTAAGTTTGGTAATTTTCAATCTGCCTCCGCTCGTCATAAAGAACTCTCCTATGCAAGATCAAGGGTCGCTCCCGTCAATCTTTAAGCTCCTCGGCCCGGCTCAAGCTGGACTCGTTGCGTTCACAATTCGTCAAAGAAGAGATGTCCGGGAATTTCTTCCAAGTGAAGGTCAGCACTACAGTCGTTGTGCATCAAGAACATGAAGTACGCGTGCATCTCAAATCCCTTCCCTGCCGGCTCAAGTTGCCTTGGATGCCGGCGTTAAAAAATACCCGGCGGCGAGGAAACCGCCGGGTAAACACCATCCTTTGGACGGATGGAGAGACAGCTGTTCCCGACGGGGACGTCTTCGCGTTGGTGCGATTGATTTCTTCTCCCGTCGAGGCATTCCGAGTCAACCCATCGAGACATGGCGGTTGGGGCACTTTCGTGTTCATCGCCTTCCACAACTCGTTAGGTCATTCAGATAAAGATAGGTCATTAACCAAAGTCAGTCAAGAAAAAGAGATACATGGCTCGTCCATTTAAGCAACGAATGCTCACGAAGGCGCTCTAAGCTCATGCAAAACCTATGCGTTGCAACTTGACATGAAAGCCGACTATTTTTTGCAAGAGAATGACTATGATCACGTCATCGAGAGGTGCAAAGCTCCTCATGATTTCCGGGATGACGCTGCTTTGTTTGTCTCAGCTTCCGGCGTCGGGCCAGCAACGTAACGTGACCGGGGCGCAACTGGCTGGCAACGCGGATGCCAGCATTCCGCCCTGGCGGGCAGGAGTTGCGGGGCCGCTACCTGGATGGACCGAAGGGAAAAGCAGGATTCGTTTTGCGCCGTATGCAAACGAGAAGCCGCTCTATGTCATTGATCAACGGAATATTGACCGGTACGCACCTCTTTTGCCTCCCGGCGCAATAGCGCTGTTACGCAAGAAGCCGGGGTACACGATGCCGGTGTATCCAACTCACCGTAGTTGCGGCGTGCCTAATTTTGTTGCGGAAAACACAGAGCGTCATCGCGGCGCGGCGCGGATTGCTGCAAACGGTTGGTCGCTTGAAAATGCAGTATTGCCGAGCATTCCTTTTCCCTCTCCCCGCAGCGGGATTGAAGCGCTTTGGAATTACTTGCTGCTGTATCAGGGTGTGGGGTACGAATGGTTGAACAACAGAGTGTACCTGTCGCCTTACAATGCGGGTGATGAGCCGATCATCTTTAACGCGGACTCCCGCACCTACTTTCCATGGGCGGCACCAGGGCAGCGCAGGCAGCAGCCCGGAGATCTGAAGCAGGGGCTGCAGATTTTTGCGAAGTACCCGCCGTCATTGAACGGACAGGTCATCTTCCAACGCTTCTACTTCGAAAAAGCGACGGAGTCGTCTTATTTCCATCCAGCACAGCGTCGAGTGCGCCGCATGCCGTCCTATGCTTATGACGCGCCGATAATAGGATTTGAAAGAACCTACCCCAATGATTCAATCGGGATATTCAGTGGAAATCCAGACAGGTTCGAGTGGACACTCAAGGGAAAGCGAGAACTTCTTATTCCATATAACGTATTCAACTTTACTGACAAGGATGCGGAAGGGAACAGCATCTTTGGACGAGACTACATCGTGGCGACCGCCCGGCGCTACGAATTGCACCGTGTATGGGAGGTTGAGGGCAAACTGCGCTCAGGCATGCGTCATTCCACGCCGCGCAAGGTCCTTTACCTAGATGAGGACAGTTGGGCTGTGGCAGCTGGTGAGGATTACGACGCAGATGGAAATCTGGTGCGATACAAGGAGTCGGCCGTGGTACCGATCTGGGAGATCAATGCCTGCACGTCCCAGTTTTCCATGATCCTGTACGACTTCGTGCAAAATCGCTATTTGCGTGACGGGTACGTGACAGATGAGAAAGACCTGAAATTTCACGTCGAGGCGAATGCGCCCTGGATGCGGCCCGACGAATTCACCGAGTCGGCCTTGCGGCGGCGGACAGGCTACTGAGCACGAGGCTCAGTGCCCGACCCGGGCCGGCGCTACCGGTATATGCGGGCGTCGCATGCGCTGCAAAAAGTCTTGCAGCGCGCTGGCGGCGAGTGGCTGCGACACGAAATACCCCTGAATCTCGTCGCAGTCGAGGTCGTACAGAATAGCCACCTGCGCCGCATTTTCCACGCCTTCCGCCACGACCCGCATGCCGAGCGCGTGCGCCATGGTGATGATGGCCGAGAAAAATATCCGGCCTTCATTCCCGTGCTCGATCTCCAGCGTGAACGCCCGATCGACCTTCAGCACATCCATGTCGAGTTTCTGCAACTGCGCGAGCGACGAGTAACCGGTGCCGAAATCGTCGACCAGCACCTTCACTCCCATCTGCTGGATCGAGGCGATCGTGCGCCT
>DASRXG010000003.1:0-56732 GCA_035654275.1 Noviherbaspirillum sp. | reverse complement strand
CATTCTGCGCAAGGTCAAGGCTCGCACCCGCGATGCTCTCGATGGCGCGTTGAAACGGAGCATTGAAGCAATTACCGAAGCCGATGCCTCAGGCTGGTTCAAGCATTGCGGCTATGCCTTACATTAAATCGCGAACCGCTCTAGAAATGCAAACCGCCGCATGAGCGGCGGTATCGTTGTGGTTTCGGGCGCTTGCTCACGCATTACGCGCGCGGCGCGGCAGCCGATTTTTCCTCTTTCCTGATGCGGTAGGCGACCGATTCGCCAATGGCGATAACTGCGATGGCAGCCAGGACAACGAAGGCTCCGATGGACATGATGTTTTCCTTTACTGTGAACTGATGTTGCTGAAACACAGTATAGGAAGGCATCAGTTATCGATCCAATTTCGATTCAAGATACCAGCCATTCATGCGCGACATATCAGCGCGCAGCCGTTAGCGCCTTGTCTACCAGTTCGATCCAGTGGCTCACCGGTGTGTCCGTGCCCGATTGGAGATGCGTCTGGCAACCGATGTTTGCCGACACGATCATGTCCGGCTTGGTCGCTTCCAGATTGGCCAGTTTGTTATCGCGCAGCTTGTATGACAACTCCGGTTGCAGCACCGAGTAGGTGCCTGCAGAACCGCAGCACAGATGGCTGTCGCCGCAGAGCTGCACATCCACGCCGACTGCGCGCAAGACACCTTCGACCTTGCCGCGGATCTGCTGCCCGTGCTGCAGCGTGCACGGCGGGTGGTAGGCGACGCGCTTGCTGATCTTCCCTTTCAGCTTCTTCTGCAGCTCCGCCTCGAATGCCGGCATGATCTCGCTGATATCCTTCGTCAGCTCGGAAATGCGTTTGGCCTTCGCTGCATACCGTTCGTCATGCGCGAGCAGGTGGCCGTAGTCCTTCACGGTCACGCCACAGCCGGAGGCATTCATCACGATCGCTTCCACGCCCGCTTCGACATATGGCCACCATGCGTCGATGTTGTTGCGCATGTCGTTCAAGCCGCCATCCTGGTCATTCATGTGGAAGCGGATCGCGCCGCAGCAGCCGGCCTTCGGCGCCACCACGAGCTGCACGCCAAGCGCATCCAGCACTCGGGCAGTCGCGGTATTGATGTTCGGTGCCATCGCCGGCTGCACGCAGCCTTCGAGCAGCAGCATCTTGCGCGCATGCTGCGCCTTTGGCCATGTGCCTGCATCCTGCTTTGCCGGCACCTTGTTCTGCAATACCTTCGGCAGGAGAGGACGCATCAGCTGCCCCGCCTTCATCGCCGGTGTAAACAACCATTTGCGTGGCAGCGCTTCTTTCAGTGCAGCGCGCACGATGCGCTGCGACAGCGGACGGGAAACTTGCTGCTCCACCATCTTGCGGCCGATGTCGACCAGCCGGCCGTACTGCACACCGGATGGGCAGGTGGACTCGCAATTACGGCAGGTCAGGCAACGGTCCAGGTGCGTCATCGTCTTGAAGGTCGCCTGTTTCCCTTCCAGCACCTGCTTCATCAGGTAGATGCGCCCGCGCGGGCCGTCGAGCTCATCGCCGAGCAGCTGGTAGGTCGGACAAGTCGCGGTGCAAAAACCGCAGTGCACGCACTTGCGCAGAATGGCGTCGGCTTCCTCGCCTTCGCGCGTGTTCTTGATGAAATCAGCGAGATTGGTTTGCATGCTTAGAACTCGTTGTACATCCGCCCCGGATTGAAGATACCGGACGGATCAAATGCATTCTTCAGGTTGCGATGAATCGCTGCAACTGCGGGTGCGAGCGGATGGAATACGTTCGCTTTCTTGTCGCCGCCACGGAACAACGTTGCGTGGCCGCCGACCTGTTCCGCAGCGGAGCGGATGGTTGCTGCATCGGCGTCAGTGCGCAGCCAGCGCTGTGCGCCGCCCCACTCGAACATATGCTCGCCCTTGATCGCCAGCGGTGGCGTTGTCGAGGGCACCGACAGGCGCCAGAGATTGTCATGGCCGTTCCCGGCTGCGAAGAACTCATTGCTCTGATCGCGCACACCAGCCCAGAACGTCGCCGGATTCGACACTTCCTCGCCACCCATTTTCTGCACTGCGGCTTTGACCGCTGCTTCGGCGCCAGACAGGCGCACGATCAACAGGCCGCCGTGCCATGCACTTGCCGAAATTGGCAGGGGCTGCCCACCCCAGCGATTCAACTGTTCGATGGTCTCGGTCTTGCGCATCGCAAAGCGCAGCGTCGTTTCGTGGAATGGCTTCGGCAGCACCTTCAGTGACACTTCCGTGATCAGGCCCAGCACGCCGAGCGAACCTGCCAACAGGCGAGATACGTCATAGCCTGCTACATTCTTCATCACGCGCCCACCAAAACGCAGCAAGTCACCTTTGCCGTCCATGAGCGTGGCACCGAGCACGAAATCGCGCACTGCGCCCACCGCCTGCCGGCGCGGCCCGGAAAGACCCGCAGCGACCACGCCACCGATAGTGGAATCCGGTCCGAAATGCGGCGGCTCGAAGGCCAGCATCTGGTTACGCTCAGCAAGCACCGCTTCGATCTCGGCCAGCGGCGTACCGCAACGTGCGGTGATCACGAGCTCGGTCGGGTCGTACGCGACAATGCCGGTATGAGTGCGCGTATCGAGGACCTCCCCTTGCAGCGACTGGCCATACCAGTCCTTGCTGCCGCCCCCGCGGATGCGCAACGGCGTCTTGGTGACGGTTGCCGAAGCAATGCGGTCGCGGAATTGTTGTAATGCCTGTTCCATTCTTTTAATCCATTCAGGAGCGCCAATGCACCGCGCGAGTTAAAAGCGCGGCAGATGCGCGAACTTCGTCTGGCCGCCGGTCACCCGCATCTTGCCGTTTTCGGCGCAGCGGTTGAGTGTTGGGATCGCCTTGTCCGGATTCAGCAAGAATGCGGTATCAAAGGCACGCTTGACGGCGAAGAAGGCTTCAAGTTCCTTTGGCGTGAACTGCACGCACATTGAATTGATCTTCTCGATGCCCACACCGTGTTCGCCTGTGATCGTGCCGCCGACCTCCACGCACAATGCAAGGATGTCTGCGCCGAAGGCCTCGGCCTGCTCGAATTCACCCGGTTTGTTCGCATCGAACAGGATCAGCGGATGCAGATTGCCGTCGCCCGCATGGAATACGTTCGCGCAGCGCAGGCCGTACTTGCTTTCCATCTCGGTGATCCGCGTGAGCACTTCGGCAAGCCGCTTGCGCGGAATCGTGCCGTCCATGCAGTAGTAGTCCGGCGAAATGCGGCCGGCTGCCGGGAATGCATTCTTGCGGCCGGACCAGAACTTCAGGCGCTCCGCCTCATTCTGCGACACGGCAATCGCGGTCGCCCCGGAGCTCTTCAGCACTTCGCTCATGCGCGCGATTTCTTCTTCCACTTCCTCCGGGATGCCGTCCGATTCGCACAGAAGGATCGCTTCCGCATCGGTGTCGTACCCTGCCTTCACGAACGGCTCGACCATGCGCGAGGACGTCTTGTCCATCATCTCCAGGCCGGCCGGAATGATGCCCGCTGCAATGACTTCCGCCACCGCGTCGCCGCCCTTCACCACGCTGTCGAAGGACGCCATGATTACGCGCGCCTGCTGCGGCTTCGGCACCAGCTTGACGGTCACCTCGGTGACGACGCCGAGCATGCCTTCCGAGCCGATGAACACCGCGAGCAGATCGAGGCCCGGCGCATCCAGCGCACCGCCGCCCAGTTCGACGATGTCGCCGTCAATCGTGACCATGCGCACGCGCATGACGTTGTGCACAGTCAGCCCGTATTTCAGGCAGTGAACGCCGCCGGAGTTTTCGGCGACATTGCCGCCGATGGTGCAGGCGATCTGGGACGAAGGATCGGGCGCGTAGTACAAGCCATGCTGAGCGGCGGCATCGGAAATCGCGAGGTTGCGCACACCCGGCTGCACGACGGCCGTGCGTGAATACGGGTCCATCTTCAGGATCCTGTTGAAACGTGCCGTCGACAGCACCACGCCGTCGGCGATCGGCATTGCGCCGCCCGACAGGCCTGTGCCTGCGCCGCGCGGCACGATGGGTACCTTCAGGTCGCGGCAGGTCTTCAGGATCGCGACCACCTGCTCTTCGGTCTGCGGCAATACGACGACCATCGGCAACTGGCGGTAGGCGGACAAGCCATCGCATTCATACGGCCGCGTATCTTCTTCATTGAACAGCACGCAGGCGTCCGGCAGCACGTTGCGTAGTGCTGCAACGACTTCGCGTTGGCGTTCGATCGGGATGGAGGATTGAGTGGGAGCGTTCATGTGCAGCGTTGTTGGCTGGTTCCTGGCGGTTCTGCGGGGTGATTGCAAAGTGTAGCGAAATCCCCATGAGAAGGGGTGGGCAATGCGGGCAGGCGCCGTGAAAAGCTTTGCCTCCTCCCGTGAATTATTTTCACCCCGGGCAGAGTGGGCCGGCTTCTATACTGCAATCTCTTGAACAGCGGTATGTTGCAGGCCGCGCATTGCCAGACCGTCAACAATTGGCCCGGCGGGCGGCACCGGGTACATAGGCAAAGGAAATCGGATTACAGCTTGCCGATCGTCGACATCATCCATTCGAGGAAGGCAGCGACTTCAGGGCGCTCACGTGCCTGCTGCTCGTACACGACGTAATAGGCATGCGGCGGATTCTTCAGTTGCACATCTGGAAACAAATGCACGATCTCGCCGTTCGCAATCAAGTCTTGCACAAAATGCTTCCGAGTCAGCCCCACCCCGTGACCGTACCTGACAGCCTCCAGCAACAGCCCGAGATCGTCCAAGCGCAAACCGGTCGACGGTTCCGGCCAGTCGAGTCCCGCAATCTCGAACCACGGCTGCCACGGTTCCAATGCAGAGCGCAGCAACGTTGCCTTTTTCAGGTCGGCTGGCGTCTTCAGCTCGCCAATTTTTGCGAGATAGCCCGGACTCGCAACTGCGAAGGTCGGCTCCTCATACAACTTTTCGGTCACCAGGTCCGGGTACTTGCCGGCGCCGAAGCGCACTTCGACGTCGCTTTCCGACAGGCTCAGGTCATACAGCGGCACCGACAGGAACAGCTCGACCACGATGTCCGGATGGGCAGCCGTGAAATCGGCCAGGCGCGGCACCAGCAGGCAGCGTGCGAAGGTTGGCGGCACGGTGATCTTCACCCGCGGCTGGGCCGGGGCGCTGCGATGCGGCAGCGGGAAGTCGGTCAGCGTGCGCAAGGCTGCGCGCACCACATCCAGGTAGCGCCGCCCGAATTCCGACAGCGTCACGGTCCGGCCATCGCGCAGGAACAGCCTCTCCCCGACAAAATCTTCCAGCAGGCGGATCCGGTGCGACAGCGCGGATGGCGTAATGCACAACTCTTCCGCAGCAATGGCAAAGGAACCAAGACGTGCTGCCGCTTCGAAAGCAGACAGCGCATGAACGGGGGGCAGGCGTATGGCCATGGCTAAGGCGATCCTTAATTCGTATTCCGCATCGTCATTTACGGGCGAGCAGCTGATGCGATAAGCCCGCCTGCCTGAAAACCGTAGCGAGCGGCTCAAGGTCGTGGCGAGAAGCGCAGTCGTACTTGGGTACGACGAGCATCGCAGCCACGAGATTGAGCTGCGCAGTAGGTTTGCAGGTTGGCGTACTATCAGCGGAGGATTTTACCGGGGTTCAAGACGTTCTTGGGATCAAATGCGCGCTTGAGTACCCGCATCGCCTCAATTGCGTCCTCGCCATGCTCCTGCACCAGAAAATCCATCTTGTGCAGGCCCACGCCATGTTCGCCGGTACAGGTGCCGTCCATCGAGATAGCGCGCGCCACCATTCGCGCATTGACTCCTTCGGCCTTCGCCACATCCTCAGGATCATTCGGATCGACCATCATGAGCACATGGAAATTGCCATCGCCGACATGGCCGATGATGGAGTAAATCATGTCATTCTTTTCACAGTCGGCCTTGGTATCGAGGATGCATTCGGCCAGCCGGGAGATCGGCACGCAGCAGTCGGTCGTGATCGCGCGTGCACCGGGGCGCATCTGCAACAAGGCGAAATAGGCGTTGTGCCGCGCTGTCCAAAGCCGCGTGCGGTCTTCGGGATGCGTCGCCCATTCGAATCCGGCCGCGCCATGTTCCGCAGCAATGTCCTGCACGGTCTGCGCCTGCTCCGCAACGCTGCGCTCGCTGCCGTGGAACTCGAACAGCAGCAAGGGCTTTTCGGGAAGGGTCAGCTTGTCATGCCGGTTGATCGACCTGACGCCGTTCTCGTCCAGGAATTCGACACGCGCGACCGGCACGCCCATCTGTATCGTCTGGATCACGGTATTGACCGCGTCCGCCGTGCTCGGGAAGGAACACACTGCGGCGGACACCGCCTCCGGTTGCGGATACAGCTTCACCGTCACTTCGGTGATGATGCCGAGCGTGCCCTCGCTGCCGATAAACAGGCGCGTCAGGTCGTACCCGGCCGAGGATTTCCTTGCCCGCGTCCCTGTCTTGACGATGCAGCCATCCGCCATGACGACGGTCAGTGCCAGCGTGTTTTCGCGCATGGTGCCGTAGCGCACTGCATTGGTGCCGGACGCCCGCGTGGCCACCATGCCGCCCAGAGATGCATCGGCACCGGGATCGATCGGGAAAAACAGGCCGGTGTCGCGGATCTCCTGGTTCAACTGCTTGCGGGTCACGCCCGCCTGCACTGTCGCGGTCTGGTCCTCCGGATGAATTGCCAGCACCTGGTTCATCTGCGACAGGTCGATTGTCACGCCGCCGCGCAGGGCCAGCACATGCCCCTCCAACGACGTTCCGGTGCCGTAAGGAATGATCGGCACCTCATAGGCACTGCACAGCTTCACCACCTCTGCGACTTCCTCAGTCGTCTGTGCGAATACGACTGCATCCGGCAACATCGGGTCGTAGGAGGACTCGTCACGGCCATGATGTTCCCTGACAGCCAGCGCAATGGAGAATCGATCCTCTAAAATCGATTCGAGTGCGGCGAGCAATTCTTCGGGAAGCGGCTTTTTCGACATTTCCGACGGTGTTGAAGGTTTCATGGCGATCTCCGTTTTTTCACCGATTCTACTCCGCGCAACAAACGGCTAGAGATTGATGCCGGAATGACAGCGCACGGGCCGGTTTTGCCGTATGCTGGGCCTCTTCTTTATTCCTGCACTTGAGACTATGGGCAACCGACTTTCGAAGATCGCCACGCGCACCGGGGATAACGGCACAACCGGACTGGGCGACGGCAGCCGCGTCGGCAAGGACAGCCAGCGCATCCAGGCAATCGGCGATGTGGACGAACTCAACTCCCATATCGGCCTGCTGATGTGCGAGGACCTGCCGGGCGCGCTGCGCGAGGAACTGATTTCGATCCAGCACGACCTGTTCGATCTGGGTGGCGAACTGTGCATTCCCGGCTATACGCTGATCACCGACGTGCACGTCGCGCGGCTCGACAGCCTGCTGGAGAAATACAATGCCGATCTGCCGCCGCTGAAAGACTTCATCCTGCCGGCCGGCTCGCGTGCAGCGGCTCTGGCACACGTGTGCCGCACTATTTGCCGTCGTGCCGAACGGTCAATCGTCAGCCTCGGCAATAGCGAGGCGATCAACGACAATCCGCGGCATTACATGAACCGCTTGTCGGACCTGTTGTTCGTGCTATCGCGGGTGTTGAATCGTTACGCCGGCGGCAGCGACGTGCTGTGGGAGAAGGACCGCAAGCGCGACCTGTAGCGTATTCGCTCGGTTTAGGCGAGCCATCCAAATAAAAAAAGCGACGCTGCGGCGTCGCTTTTTTATTGGTTCATTACGCGTTACTTCGTGCGCTTGTCGTTCTCGATCAATGCATACGCGGAGTGATTGTGGATCGACTCGAAGTTCTCCGCCTCCAGCGTATAAGCCGCAATACGGCGGTCTTCGTTCAGCATGCCCGCCACGTCGCGCACGAGGTCTTCGACGAATTTCGGATTGTCGTAAGCGCGCTCGGTCACATACTTCTCATCCGGGCGCTTGAGCAAGCCATACAGTTCGCAAGACGCCTGCTCCTCGATCTTCGCAATCAGCTCATCCACCGGGAATTCATCAGCGAGCACGGCATTGACGGTGATGTGCGAACGTTGGTTATGTGCGCCATACGCAGAAATCTTCTTCGAACACGGGCACAAGCTGGTCACCGGCACCAGCACCTTCAATGTCACTTCCAGTTCGCCGTTCTTGATTTCACCGGTAAAACCGACTTCGTAGTCCATCAGGCTTTCGACACCGGACACCGGTGCGACCTTGTTGATGAAATACGGGAAGGACACTTCGATACGCCCGGCGTTGGCTTCCAGCAGCTTTAGCATCTTCTGCAGCAGGGAACCGAATCGGCTGACGTCGAAAGGCGCACGGTTACCTTCGAGCAATGCAATAAAGCGCGACATGTGCGTGCCTTTTTGCTCCTCAGGCAGATGCACATACATATTCCAAGTACCAACCGACGGCTGCGTACCGTTCGCCGTCTTGATCGTGATCGGATAACGCACGCCTTTCACACCGACGCGCTGGATCGACAAACGCCGCGTATCGGGCGTGCTTTGCACGTCGGGAATGGTATGGAGGTTCAAATCGCGTGAGTTCATCACATCATGCCTATTCGGTTATCGCGGCGCGCCCGGAAGCCGCCGCGCCGCAGGTGTACTGTTAATTGTTGACGACGAGGCGGGGTTCGCCCTTGTCAAAACGTTTCTTGATCGCCGCCGCGATGCCTTTCGCATCGAGTCCGCACATTGCCAGCAGCTGAGCTGCATCGCCATGATCAATAAATTTGTCCGGCAGACCCAAATGCAATATCGGCTTGACAATACCGGCTTCCGCGAGCGCTTCGGATACCGCAGAACCGGCGCCGCCCATGATCGAACCCTCTTCCACCGTCACCAGCGCATCATGCGACTGTGCAAGTTGCTTGACCAGTTCCACATCGAGCGGCTTGATGAAGCGCATGTTCGCCACGGTCGCGTTGACGTCCTCTGCGGCCGCCAGACTCGGCGCCACCATGGTGCCGAATGCCAGAATCGCAACGCCTTTGCCTTCGCGGCGAATCTCGCCTTTACCGAGAGGAATCGTCTGCAAATCCTTGCCCACTGCAGCGCCGATGCCCGATCCACGGGGATAGCGCACTGCGGCAGGGCCATTATATTGGAAAGCGGTGGAGAGCATCTGACGGCACTCGTTCTCGTCGGAAGCAGCCATCACGACCATGTTCGGGATGCAGCGCAGATAGGCAATGTCATAGTTACCGGCATGCGTTGCGCCATCCGCGCCGACCAGGCCGGAGCGGTCGAGCGCAAAAGTCACATCCAGGTTTTGCAAAGCAACATCATGGATGAGCTGGTCGTAAGCCCGCTGCAGGAAGGTGGAGTAAATCGCAACCACCGGTTTCAGTCCTTCACAGGCAAGCCCGGCGGCAAACGTTACCGCATGCTGCTCTGCAATGCCGACGTCGTAATACCGTCCTGGGAAGCGTTGCTCGAACTCGACCAATCCCGAGCCCTCGCGCATGGCCGGCGTAATGCCGATCAGGCGCTGGTCGTGCGCACCCATGTCGCACAGCCAGTTACCGAATACTTGGGTATAAGTAACTTTGCTGGCTGATGCGGGTTTAATTCCTTCAGCCGGGTTGAACTTGCCCGGACCGTGGTATAGCACCGGGTCAGCTTCGGCCAGCTTATAGCCCTGCCCCTTCTTGGTGACCACATGCAGAAACTGCGGTCCCTTCAGGTGCCGCAGATTTTGCAACGTGGGAATCAATGATTCAAGATCATGGCCGTCGATCGGGCCAATGTAGTTGAAGCCGAATTCCTCGAACATCGTTGCCGGCACCACCATGCCCTTCGCGTGCTCTTCCAGGCGCTTGGCGAGCTCCAGCACCGGCCCCGGCAGTACCGACTTGCCGACATTCTTTGCCGTTGCATAGAACTGCCCAGACATCAAGCGTGCCAGATAGCGATTGAGCGCACCGACCGGCGGCGAAATCGACATATCGTTGTCGTTCAGGATCACCAGCAGGTTGACGTCGTCGTAGACGCCGGCATTATTCAGCGCCTCGAACGCCATACCGGCAGTCATGGCACCGTCGCCAATCACCGCGATCGAGTGGCGGTTTTCGCCCTTGGTCTTGGCGGCCAGCGCCATGCCGAGCGCAGCGGAAATCGATGTTGACGAATGCGCCGTGCCGAAAGTGTCGTATTCGCTCTCGTCGCGCTTCGGGAAACCGGAGATGCCGTTCAACTGGCGCAGCGTATGCATATTGTCGCGCCGGCCGGTGAGGATCTTGTGTGGGTAGGTCTGGTGACCAACATCCCACACGATACGGTCGTCCGGCGTATTGAACACGTAGTGCAGCGCAATCGTCAGCTCGACCGTGCCCAGGTTGGAAGACAGGTGGCCGCCAGTCTTCGATACCGAGTCAAGCAGGAACGCGCGCAATTCATCAGCCAGCGGCTTGAGCTGGTTGCGCGAAAGCTTGCGCAGGTCCGCCGGGCTATCAATCTTTTTCAACATTTCCATACTAGGCCTTCCGTTGCACGATCAAGTCCGCGATTTCGCGCAGGCGACGTGCTTTTTCTCCGAATGGCATGAGCGCATCATGCGCATCATTCCGCAATTTTTCCGCCAACGCCCTGGATTGCTCCAACCCGAGGAGCGATACGTACGTCGGCTTGTTGTCCGCCGCGTCCTTGCCGGCCGTCTTGCCAAGCGTGGCCGAATCCGCAGTCGCGTCGAGCACATCGTCGACCACCTGGAACGCCAGGCCGACCGCCGCCGAATAGGCATCTAGCGCCTTCATTTCACTGTCCGTCAAGGCCTTTCCACTCATTGCCCCGAGCAACACCGATGCGCGCAACAGGGCACCGGTCTTCAGGCGATGCATCTGCTCCAGTTCAAGCTGCGACAAGCGGATACCTACGCTCGCCAGGTCGATCGCTTGCCCACCGCACATGCCGACAGACCCGGCGGCCTGTGCCAGCAGGCGGATCATCGCCAGCAATCGCGCGGCATCATCAAGATCGATATCCTCCGCCAGCACGATAAATGCCTGCGACTGCAATGCATCACCCACCAGCAACGCGGTCGGCTCGTCATACCGGACATGCACAGTAGGCTTGCCGCGCCGGAGTTCGTCGTCGTCCATGCACGGCATATCGTCGTGCACCAGCGAGTAAACGTGGATCATTTCCACCGCTGCCGCTGCGCGCGCCAGTGTCGCTGCATTCGCGCCAAACAGGTCGCCCGCGGCATGGACTAGCAAAGGCCGCACGCGCTTGCCGCCATCGAGCGCTGCATAGCGCATCGCCTGGTGCAGGTGAGCGGGAACAACCGTTTCCGCGGGCAAGAAGGAAGCCAATGCGTTTTCGACGGTCGACTGGACGCCTTTCATCCAGTCGCCGAATGCCTGGGATGCCGTCATTCGTCTGCCTCGGGTGCGGCATCGGCGGCGAACGGCTTGAGCATCTCGCCCTCAAGCACTTTGACCTGGCTGTCAACCTTGTCAAGCTGACCGGCACAGAACTTGACCAGCTCCGAACCGCGCTTGTAGGCAGCCACCGATGCCTCCAGCGGCAATTCCCCCGCCTCCATCTGGGCGACCAGCTTTTCCAGCTCCGCCATCGCGTCTTCGAAAGACGCGGGCTGCCCGTCAGGCGTTGATTTCTTTGACATAGTGAGCAAAATTGAAGTGTAGCCCGTTATTTTAGAACAAACCATCTCATACAGTTGAGGGCTAGCAAGCGGGAGCGCATCAGCTCGGGGAAAGCCGGAAAAGATTCCCTGAGGAAATTGAAAATGGCGCAACTCCGAGTCTCGATCGAAGGAGGCTGACAGGCTTGAGCACGCACGTTTTCCGCTCATCAAAGGCCGCCCCCTTTTCGCTTGACGGGTAAATAGCTTAGGGGTCTTATTTAACCCTCTGAGGTATAATTTCCCGTTCTGTCCAAAATTTCCGTTTCATCTTTTTTGAATACAGGTTTTTGCGGATTCTTTCTCTCTTAGGTTGGTGCAAATTAATTTGGGGGTGGGGATGTCCGATCTGGCTCAAGTCGCCAAGCTCGCGCGATCCGACGCGCAACTTCCAGTCAACGTCTACTTCGACGACTCGCTGTTGCAACGGGAAATCCAACAACTTTTTCAGCAGGGGCCACTCTACGTCGGCCACGAACTTATGGTGCCGAACGCGGGCGACTACGCCACGTTGGCATGGGAAAACGAGGGCCGCATGCTGGTGCGCGGCCCGCAGGGCATTGAATTGCTCTCCAACGTGTGCCGTCATCGCCAAGCAAAAATGCTGGATGGCCGCGGCAATTCGAACAATATCGTCTGCCCGCTGCATCGCTGGACATATGACCTGAAGGGCGAATTGATTGGTGCGCCGCATTTCGGCGAGACGCCATGCATGAACCTGTCGAAGACGCCGCTGCAATCATGGAACGGCCTGCTTTTCGAGCAAAACGGCGTCAACGTTGCCCAGATGATGGCCAAACTCAGCGTCACGAAGGACCTCGACTTTTCCGGCTACATGCTCGATCACGTTGAAGTACACGAGTGTGACTACAACTGGAAAACCTTCATCGAGGTCTACCTCGAAGACTATCACGTCGAGCCTTTCCATCCTGGCTTGGGCAATTTCGTCACGTGCGACGATCTGCGCTGGGAGTTCGGCGAGAACTATAGCGTGCAAACCGTGGGCATCAGTCACGGCCTGTCGCGCTTCGGCTCGCCGAAATACAAGAAGTGGCAGGAGCAGGTACTAAAGTTCCGTAACGGCCAGTTGCCGCCCCACGGCGCCATCTGGCTGACGCTATATCCGAACATCATGGTGGAGTGGTATCCGCATGTGCTGGTCGTGTCGACCGTGTGGCCGAACGGAACGCAAAAGACCACCAATGTGGTCGAGTTCTACTATCCGGAAGAAATCGTGCTGTTCGAGCGCGAGTTCGTCGAGGCCGAGCGCGCCGCGTACATGGAAACCTGCATCGAAGATGATGAGATCGGTCTGCGCATGGACCAGGGTCGCCGTATTCTGCTCGAACGCGGTCAGAATGAAGTCGGCCCGTACCAGTCGCCGATGGAAGACGGCATGCAGCATTTCCATGAGTGGTATCGCAAGCGGATTGCGGTATAACGCATTCCACTGAATGACAGGCGGCGCGCAACGCGTCGCCCTTCCCCGCGACGGCCTTAGTCTTCCTCGATTCCTTCGATTCCGCGTATCATCGGGGCTTCCCAATCTGTACTGAGGCTGCTCACTCTACGGCCTCCGATTCCCATGCAATCGCTCTGGATGCTCTTCGCAAGTTTCGTGTTCTCCATCATGGGAGTCTGCGTGAAGCTGGCATCGGAGATGTACTCCACTATCGACATCGTGATGTATCGTGGGATGGTTGGCGTCGTTTTCATGTACACACTGACGCGGTTGCAGAACGGAACGTTGAAGACATCCTTTCCCTTGCATCATCTCTGGCGTGGCGTCGTCGGCGTCGCTGCCCTCGCCCTCTGGTTCTACTCGATCGGGAAGCTGCCGCTCGCCACCGGCATGACGCTCAATTACATGGCGCCGGTGTGGATTGCTACGATCCTGTTCCTGCTCGGCTGGTGGCGCGGCGAGAGCAAGTTCGAATGGGGACTTACATTGGCAATCGCTTGTAGTTTTGCCGGCGTGACGATGCTGCTGCGTCC
This sequence comes from Noviherbaspirillum sp., assembly GCA_035654275.1. Classification (GTDB taxonomy): domain Bacteria; phylum Pseudomonadota; class Gammaproteobacteria; order Burkholderiales; family Burkholderiaceae_D; genus Noviherbaspirillum. Next base: position 43,063 of record DASRXG010000003.1, on the reverse strand, counting down.
GTCGTTTCAGGCTGACCAATGGTTCGCCGGCTTGATTGGGCTGGCCTCGGGGGTCTTGTCCGCATTCGCCTACCTGCAGGTCAGGAAGCTGGGGCAGCTTGGCGAGCCTGAATATCGCGTGGTGTTTTACTTTTCGCTCGTCGGATTTATCGCGGGCCTGATCGGCACGCTTGCCGGCGGTGGGACGAATTGGGATGCGCATAGTGCCAAAGGCCTCCTGCTCCTGCTGTCGATCGGCATCACTGCCACAATCGCGCAGGTTGCGATGACCCGCGCCTATCGTCTGGGCAGCACGCTGGTCACGGCGAACCTTCAGTACAGCGGCATCATCTTTTCCAGCGTCTGGGGCATCCTTGTCTGGGGTGATGTGCTGGACTGGCCTGGCTGGATTGGCATCATGATTATCCTTGCCAGCGGCATTGCCGCGACCTATTACAATACGCGCAACACGCTGAAGCGATCTGGATAGCGCTTCCGTCCGCGCAGAGATCTTTTAGAAAAGACAAACAGGAGACACCCATGCCGTACACCACGCTGATTTCCGCCACAGAGTTGTCAAAGCATCTGAAGGATCCCAACTGGGCCGTTCTCGATTGCAGGCACGACCTCGCCAATCCGGATGCTGGACGGATTGCATATGCCGCCGGCCATATCCCCGGCGCACAATTCGTGCATCTGGACGCGGATCTTTCCGACAAGGCTGCGGGTCCGAATGGCGAATTCCGCGGACGTCATCCGCTACCCGGACGTAATGCATTCGTCGAGACGCTACGCCGGCTCGGTGTGAACCACGGCACGCAGGTGATTGCCTATGACGCCCAAGGGGGTATGTTCGCAGCGCGTCTGTGGTGGATGATGCGCTGGGTTGGCCATGAAGCGGCGGCGGTGCTCGACGGCGGTTTGCAAGCCTGGCAGGCGGACGGGTTGCCGCTATCAACCGAGGCGAACAGCAGGCCGCGTGGCAACGTCGAACCACACGCCTCGCTGGTCGCGACGGTAAGCGCCGCAGACGTGCTGGCGAACCTTGCGCAGCACACCCGCACCGTGATCGACGCGCGTGCCCCTGATCGCTTCCGCGGTGAAAACGAAACGCTTGATCCGGTTGGTGGTCACATCCCTGGCGCAAAGAACCGCTTCTTCAAGGACAACCTGCAGGCCGATGGCCACTTCAAGACACCCGAACAACTGCGTGCAGAGCTTAATCCGCTGATCGACACGCCGGAACACAGCATCATGCAATGCGGGTCTGGCGTGACGGCCTGCCATAACCTGCTGGCGTTGGAAATCGCGGGCTTGCGCGGAGCAGCTTTATATCCCGGGTCGTGGAGCGAATGGTGTGCGGATCCATCCCGGCCGGTAGCAACCGGAGACGCCTGAGCCAAAACTGCGTCAGTGCTGGTGTGACTGCCCTGTCAGGAACAGGACGATCGCGACACCGACCGCGATCAGGATGACCTGCGGAATCGTTTCACGCACGGTGGCACGCCGCTGCATCTGCGGCATGAGGTCGCTCACGGCGATGTAAATAAAGCCCGATGACGCGAACACGAGCACATACGGAATCCAGTCGGTTGCGCGCTCGAGCGTGAGGTAGCCGATCACACCGCCAATCACGGCCATCAGGCTGCAAATCAGGTTGTAGACATAGGCGCGGGTGCGACTGAAGCCGGCGTTGAGCAGCACGATGAAGTCGCCGATTTCTTGCGGTATTTCGTGCGCCACGATGGCCAATGCGGTAATCAGGCCGAGGCTCGGATCGGCAAGGAAGGCGGCTGCAATGAGGATGCCGTCACTGAAATTGTGCAGCCCATCACCGACCAGGATCATCCAACCCGACTTGCCGGCCTCATGCGCATCGTGGCCGTGTGCATGTCCGTGACCATCGCCTTCGTAATGGTGCGAATGTCGCAGGATGGCAAATTTCTCCAGAAGAAAAAATCCGAGCAGTCCTGCCAGCAAGGCCGCAAACAGCGTATGCGCATCTGCGTCGGATTCGAACGCTTCCGGCAAGGCATGCAGCAAGGACGTGGACAGCAGGATGCCGACCGACAGGCTGACCATGCGCTCAACCATTTTCGACAGGAGCGAAAAGGAGAAAATCGCCGCAGCGGAAATGCTGAGCACGCCGGCTATGGTCGTGGCGAGCAGGATGGAAGACAGCGTCGGGTCGATTTTAAGCCTCGGCAAATATGCAACAAAGTTGCAAATTAAAGCACAGACAGGCCTTTTCGGCAAACAATGCCGGTAGAGCGATTCGTCCAATGCGCATCCACGCCGCTCGCCTCACCGTCTTGATATGAGTAGGAGAGCGATGATTCGCCCAACGCTATGGTCAATTCGGCGAAGTGGCTGCGCGCCGTATGGCAATTTGCAATTGCCGGCACCAGCCAACCCGATGCAGTCCGAAACGAATTACGCTACGCCTCGGAATTTGAACCACTCGAGGCAACGCTTCCAACCGTCCTTCGCATCCGCCTCGACATAACTCGGCCGGTAATCGGAATGGAAGGCATGGCCGGAGTTCTGGTAGACGATGATCTCGGATTTGCTGCCGCCCTTTGCCAGCGCCTCCTTCATCTTGTCGACGCTTTCGAGCGAGATGCCATTATCCTTGGCGCCATACAAGCCCAGGACCGGCACTTTCAGACTGGGTGCGATGTCGACCGGATGAACCGGTGTCAACGGCGTTTTCTCGCCGACGAGACGCCCATACCAAGCGACACCGGCTTTTAGCGTGGGATTGTGGGCGGCATACAGCCATGCGATGCGCCCGCCCCAGCAAAAACCTGTAATGCCAACCTTGTCGGCATTGCCGCCGTTGCCCTTGGCCCATGCTACACAGGCATCGAGGTCGCCCATGACTTGGGCGTCCGGTACTTTCGCAATGATTTCTTTCTGGATTTCCGGAACCGTACCTAGGGCAGCAGGGTTTCCCTGACGCACGAACAATTCGGGAGCCAGCGCAAGGTAGCCCTGATGGGCAAAGCGGCGGGCGACATCGGCGATGTGTTCATGCACGCCGAAGATTTCGGATACAACCAGCACCACCGGCAGATTGGTCTTGCCTTTGGGCTGCGCGCGGTACACCGGCACCTTCTGCCCCTTGATCTCCAGCGTGATCTCGCCCGCCGTCAGGCCGGACTCATCGGTCTTGATGACGCTTTGCGCTGCCACTGGCAAGACGGCAGCGGCAAATCCCGCACCCAATGCCGTCTTGATGAAGTCGCGCCGCTCAAGCCCTTCCGATAGCGGCGTCTTCGTTACCAGGCTATTGAAATCGTCTTTGAAATCCTGCATGGCTCTCCTCCAAAACAATCATTGGATCAGGAGGACGCCATCAGTTCAATGTGCTTCCTCCCAGTTCCTGCCGACGCCGACTTCTGCGATCAGCGGCACCTTCAAACTACCTACGCCGCGCATCAGTTCCGGCAGCTTCTGTTGAATATACGGCAATTCCGCTTCCCGCACTTCGAGCACCAGTTCGTCGTGCACCTGCATCACCATCTTTGACTCGAGGCGCTCCGCTTCCAGCCAGTCCTGCACTGCGATCATCGACAGCTTGATCAGGTCAGCTGCTGTGCCCTGCATGGGGGCATTGATCGCCGCGCGCTCGGCTGCTTGGCGGCGCGGACCATTGGGTGAGTTGATCTCTGCCAGCCACAAGCGGCGTCCGAACACCGTCTCGACATAACCGCGCGCCTTTGCCTGCATGCGTGTGTCGGCCATGTATTGCGCGACCGCCGGATAACGCTGGAAGTACTTGTCGATGTACATCTGCGCCGCCGAGCGTTCAATGCCAAGGTTACTCGCCAGGCCAAACGCGCTCATGCCATAGATCAAACCAAAGTTGATCACTTTGGCGTAACGGCGCTGTTCGCTGGTCACGTCCTGCGGCGCGACGCCGAAGATCTCCGCTGCGGTCGCGCGGTGGATGTCCTCGCCCTCGGCAAACGCACGCAATAGGTTCTCGTCGCCGGAGATGTGCGCCATGATGCGCAATTCGATCTGCGAATAGTCGGCGGAAACGATGACGCTACCCGGCGGCGCGATGAACGCCTCGCGGATGCGCCGGCCTTCGGCGGTACGCACCGGGATGTTCTGCAGGTTCGGGTCGTTCGACGCCAGCCGGCCCGTGACGGCGACCGCCTGTGCATAGTTGGTGTGCACGCGCCCGGTATTCGGGTTCACCATCTTCGGCAGCTTGTCGGTGTAGGTCGATTTCAGCTTCGACAGGCTGCGATAGTCGAGCAGGATTTTGGGCAGTGGATAATTCTCGGCCAGCTTCTGCAGCACTTCCTCGTCGGTGGACGGCGTGCCCGACGGCGTCTTCTTCACGACGGGCAGCTGCAAGCGCTCAAAGAAGATCTCACCGATCTGCTTTGGCGAATTCAGGTTGAACGGCTGACCGGCAAGTTCGAATGCCTGCTTTTCCATCTCGAGCATGCGCTTGCCCAGCTCATTGGACTGCGTTGCGAGCAGGTCGGTATCAATCAGCACGCCGTTGCGTTCGATCTTCTGCAGCACCACCGACACCGGCACTTCGATTTTCTGGTAGATGAACTTCAGTCCCTCGTCCTCCGCCACGTGCGACCACATCGCCTGGTGCAGCTGGAAGGTGATGTCTGCATCCTCGGCTGCATACTCGGTGGCCCGATCGAGGTCCACCTGGTCGAAGCAGATCTGCCCTGCTCCCTTGCCGCACACTTCCTCGTAGCTGATCGTCTTGCGGTTGAGGTGGCGCAGCGCCAGGCTGTCCATGTCATGACTCTTGTGCGACTCGAACACATAGGATTCAAGCAGCGTGTCATGCACGATGCCGCGCAGGGTAACGCCATGGTTGGCGAAGATATGCGCGTCGTATTTCAGATGCTGGCCGACCTTGGGCTTGGCCGGATTTTCCAGCCAGGGCTTCAGCTTCTCCAGCACGAAGTCGCGCGGCAACTGCGTCGGCGCATCCTGATACCGATGTGCGACTGGAATGTACGCGGCGACGCCCGGCTTGCAGCACAGCGAAATGCCGACCAGCTGCGCGAGCATCGGCTCAAGCGAGGTCGTCTCGGTATCGACGGCAGTCAGCTCCGCCTCGTTGATCACCGACAGCCAGCGCTCAAGCTGCGCTTCGGTAAGCACTGTCTCGTATTCGGCGCTTGTTACCGCCGCGTCAAACAGGTTTGCTTGCGGTTCACCGTTCGATGCTGGCGCTGCAGGGCGGGCTGCGGCGCCAGCGTCGCCGGTCAACTCGCGCAACCAGGTCTTGAAGCCATAGCGCTTGAAGAAATCGATGAGCGCTTCATTGTCGGCGGGCTTGGCCAACAACGTTTCTGGAATCGACACCATGTGTTCGACCAGCTCGCAGTCGGTTTTCACCGTAATCAGCTGGCGCGCCTTTGGCAGCCAGTCGAGTGCGCGGCGCAGGTTTTCGCCGACCGCACCGCCGATGTCGGCTGCATGCGCAATGATGCCGTCGAGGGTGCCGTATTGCGTGAGCCATTTGACCGCGGTTTTCGGCCCGACCTTGTCGACGCCTGGAACGTTGTCGACAGCATCGCCAACCAAGGTCAGGTAATCGATGATGCGTTCCGGCGGCACGCCGAACTTTGCAATGACACCGGCACGATCGAGCTTTTCGTTGCTCATCGTGTTAATCAAAGTGACATGCTCATTCACCAACTGCGCAAGGTCCTTGTCGCCGGTGGAGATCACCGTTTGCATGCCGTGCTCAACGGCCTGCGTCGCCAGCGTGCCGATCACATCGTCGGCTTCGACGCCTTCGACCATCAGGATTGGCCATCCCAGTGCACGCACTGCTGCGTGGATCGGTTCGATCTGTTTTGCGAGGTCTTCCGGCATCGAGGGGCGATGCGCTTTGTATTCGGGATACAGATCGTCGCGGAAGGTTTTTCCTTTTGCGTCGAACACACAGGCGATGTATGCTGCAGAGTAATCATTGCGCAGCTTGCGCAGCATGTTGATCATGCCGTAAATCGCGCCGGTGGGCGCGCCTTCCGCGTTACGCAAATCCGGCATCGCATGGAACGCGCGATACAGGTAACTGGAACCGTCAACTAACAGCAGGGTTTTATTCATATGGTGTCAAAGGGAAAAAACGTGCCTCGTCTGCGGCAGATTACAGACGTTAACCGCGCAACCGCGAAAAAGGCACGCGAATCGTGGCATATGCTCACGATTATGGCAGAGTTTATCGAGTCAACTGAGCGGCTCTCGGAGTTGCGTCCTGCCGTTTCCATCTTCGGATCGGCACGGACGAAATCGGACGATCCGTATTACCAAAAGACCGTCGACATTGCGCGCCGCCTGTCGGACGCCGGCCTCGCAGTGATCTCCGGCGGCGGGCCGGGCATCATGGAAGCAGCCAACAAGGGCGCGTTCGAAGGAGCATCATCCTCAGTCGGTTTGAACATTGAATTGCCACATGAGCAAGCAAGCAATATGTGGCAGGACATTTCAATCAGCTTCCGCCATTTCTTTGCGCGCAAGGTCGCTTTTGTGAAGTATGCGGATGCCTATGTAGTGATGCCGGGCGGCTTCGGAACGCTCGACGAATTCACGGAAGTGCTGACGCTGATCCAGACAGGGAAGTCACGCCGCATTCCGGTCATCCTCGTCGGCACAGAATTCTGGGGCGGGCTGCTCGACTGGTTCCGCAATCGACTTGTGGCAGATGGCATGATTGCGCCGCAGGATATGGATCTGGTGCAGGTGATCGACGAACCGGCCAATGTAGTTGAGGCGATCTTTTCCTTCTATGAAGCGCATCACGAGTTGCTCACTGCCGACAGCAAGGAAGCAGGAGCCTACTTGTAAGCAAAATTTCCATGTTGACAGGTAGGGTTTGTTAAAATGTTTCCCATAAGCTCATCCCGATGTTGAGCCTTCTGCATACTCACTACCTGTCGGATTCATCATGCGCACAATCAAGCTCTGGCCTGCCTTCGCGGCATGCGCTGCACTTTCTGCAGTGCCTCTTTCCGGATGGGCTCAGCAACAGACAGGCGATGCCCCGCCGCCGCCCAAGCTCGAAAAGCTGGAGGAAGGCGAAGCGCCTGCGGTAACCATCCGCAAGCCGAGCCAGGAGCGGAAAATTACGGAAAAGCGCGCGCCCGGAGGCAAGGTCACCGAGGTCAAGGTCAGCAGCGGCAAGAATACTTATTACGTGAAACCGAATGATCCTTCCGGCAGCGCCGTCGCCGGCGACATGCTGAGCAACGAGGCCCGACCGGCGCAATGGGAAGTGCTGGAATTCGATTTTGGCCGCCCCAAGGAAGCAAAACAGGAGCAAGCCGAGCAGACTGCTCCCGTCCCACCTGCTCCGGCGGCTTCCGCGCCGGCGAAAAAGTAGCGCCATCCTAATCGCGGTATCCTTATCTGAACCACTCCTTTTTCGATTGTTCTCATGGCAGTATTCACCCCGGTCAGCCTGACCGACCTTAACGATTGGCTGACACAATTCAAGCTCGGCAAGCCGCTTGCAATCAAAGGCATTTCGTCCGGCATAGAAAACAGCAATTTCTTCCTGACGACCGAAGCGGGTGAATTCGTCCTGACGATTTTTGAAAAGCTGACGTTCGAGCAACTGCCGTTCTATCTGGAGCTGATGCGCCATCTCGCTGACCGTGGCGTGCTGGTGCCGGCACCGATTGCCAACCGGCATGGTGACATCCTGCATTCCCTGCACGGGAAACCGGCTGCCATCGTGACCAAGCTGGAAGGATCGTCACAACTCGCCCCGCAACCGGTGCACTGCGCGGCTGTGGGCACAATGCTGGCAAAAATGCACATTGCAGGAGAAGATTTTCCGTTGCAGCAACCCAACCTGCGTGGACTGGAGTGGTGGCACGCTACCGCGCCGGTTGTACTGCCTTACCTGCCGGACGACGGCCAGCACCTGTTGCGTGCGGAGATCCACTTCCAGGAAGCATTTGCTGCATCGGCGACTTACCACCAGCTGCCGCGCGGCCCTATCCATGCCGACCTGTTCCGCAACAATGTGATGTTTGTCGAAGAGCGGTTGACCGGCTTCTTCGATTTCTATTTCGCTGGCTGCGACACCTGGCTGTTCGATGTGGCGGTTACGGTGAATGACTGGTGTATCGACCTTGCGACCGGAGCGCTGGACATGGCACGTGTGCAGGCGATGCTCGCTGCTTACCATGCGGTGCGTCCGTTTACGCCTGCGGAAAAAACCGCGTGGCAGCCCATGCTGCGCGCTGGCGCATTGCGCTTCTGGCTGTCGCGCCTGTATGACTTTTACCTGCCGCGCGAAGCGGAGATGCTGACGCCGCACGACCCGACGCATTTCGAACGCATTCTGCGCCGCCGCATCGACGAACCGGTTCCCTCCCTTTTCTGACATGAAAAATCTGCCCCCGATCACCGGTTGGCTCTGGGTGAAGGAAGGCTTTGCGCTGTTCCGGAAACAGCCGGCCGAGATTTCCACGCTGTTCATCGCGTACATGTTCCTGATGCTCGTCGTCGGCCTTGTGCCCCTGCTCGGGCAGATCCTGCCGATCGTGCTGATGCCGGTGTTCTCGGTCGCATTCCTGCAGGCTTGCACGCAGATTGACCGCGGCGAGAAGGTGTATCCGAACCTGCTGCTCGTCGGTTTTCGCGCGCTCGAATTCCCAGCATTGCTGAAGCTCGGCGCACTCTACCTGGTCGCGGCGGTCATCGCCGTCAGCGCCTCCATATTGATCGATGGTGGCGTCTTCTGGCAGCTCATGAGTGGCGGCAAGGAACTCGATCCCGAGACGATTCGCCAGTCGAACATGTCGCTGGCAATGATGTTTTCGGCTTTGGTCTATCTGCCTGCCGGGATGGCATTCTGGTATGCGCCCTACCTGATCAGATGGCAGAAGATGGGCGTTTCGAAAGCGATTTTCTACAGCTTCTTCGCCGTCAAGCACGCCGGCAAGGCGTTCATCGTCTATGGCCTTTCGTGGTTGCTGTTCGGTGTGCTGCTCCCGGCTATCCTGAGCAGCCTGCTCGCGATGATGTTCGGCACCGCCGTCGTCATGATGGTCGTATTGCTGCCACTGACCCTGATGCTTACCGTGGTGATGTACTGCTCCTTTTACCCGACCTATACGCATGTGTTTGGAAAGCCGGGTCAAAACGAGCCGGAGCCGGATCCGGAGCCTCCGCAGCCGCCTGAAGCACCCTGAAGCTCCTTGATATCCTTTGAATGCATGCCATCCCGGACAGATGCTGCCTCGGGATGGCAGCCTGGCTCAATGCTGCGGCAGCTTGATCGCCTTGAATCCCGCATGGTCGAAATACTTGCCATAGGCATTCAGTGCCTGCGCAACCCTGACCACACCTGACGCCCTTTCCTTGCCTTGGCGCTTGCCTTCCAGCGTCTCGATCCCCTCCGCCAGATCGCCGATCACCACATGCAGCTGTGCGTCCGCCTTCGGGTCCAGCTTGCAGTTGCGGACGATATCGCCGACTTGCGTATTGAGCTCCTTGCCAAGCGCTTCATATTGCGCAGGCGTCAATTTGCCGGCATGCGCTGCGGGCAGCGCGGTCGCTACATGGGTCCGCATGGCGCTCATGCCTTTACGCAGCGCCTCGTCAGTCGGCCATTTCTTGCCGGCGTTGAGTTGGATTTTCTGCGGGGCGGCACCATGGTCATGGTGGCCTGATTCGGCCGCGAGGCCGGTGAGAGGGAATGCCAGGGTCATAGCTGCGAGCAAAAGCGTATGGCGTTTCATGCTGTTCTCCGTTGAAGAATGTACTGGCAAACGTAATTTCAGTTTCAGGCCGGGCATTTGTCCGGCTTCACTGCTTCAAACGAAAGACAACGGAAAATGTTCCATGCCATGCTAATGCCGGTGCAATAGCTCCTCTTCGGTGGACTCTTGCGTATAGCGGCTCAGCAGCAAATCCATCAGTTTTGCGCGCTGTTGCTGATTGAGCAATTCCCGCTCAGCCAACAGTTGCTGGATCACCCGGCGCTGCTGCGCATCCTGCAGCGACGCGATTTTCGCCTGCTCTGCGTCGATTCCCGCACGGTCCGGCGTCGCTGAAAAAACCTGGCGCACCAGGCGCTCACGGTGGGTACGGATATCTTTCCAGTTAGTGGCGATATCCTTCAGAAACCCTTGTTCGATATCGTTCCACCGCTGCCGCTGTTCCGGCGTCAGCTCGAGATAGTCTGGAAGGTTGACCGGAGCGCTCTGCGCGAGCTGCGCTTGCGGTTGTGCTGCAATACGGTCCGAAACGACCGTGCCGATGACACCGGCATTGAGCGCCAGCGATGCCGCCAGCAGCCATTTCAATCGGGTTGTGTTCATTGCAGTCCTTTCGATGCACGGCAGAGCTCGGTGGCCGCACACAGTCCGCCCGGTGGTACCGGGTCAAAAACACGCACGATGGATGTCGACGAGGCGGCGACGGCTCCACCGCCCATCAGTCCGCCCAGCCAGACGCCCGACACAAGCGACAAGGCAACTGCCAGCCCGGGCACGCCCCAACTGCCCCAGAACGAACGCGCTGGGCGCCGCTGAGCCCGGCCCCGCGTGGCGCGCGCCTCCCAGCCCGCCGAAAGATCCACACCGAGCGCCGGTGACGGCAGCGCCTGCAGTCCCTGCTGCAGCATAGTCAGCTCCTGTAACCGCCCCTGGCAGACGGGGCAGGTCTCTATATGCATCGCGAGTTCGCGTTGCGTGGATGGCGGCAGCATGTTGTCCGCATAGGCGGAAATGTCGACGTATCTTGGGCAGGTCATTGGAGTACCTCCGAAGGAGAGTTGAGCTTGTCGAGCAAGGCGGCGCGGGCTCGTGCAATGCGCGACTTGACGGTACCGGCATTCAGGCTAAGGACGGCGGCGATGTCGTCATAGGAGAGTTCCTCGATTTCCCGCAGCAACAGGATTTCACGGTGCTGCGCATGCAGGGACTGCAGCGCCGCCTCCAGCAGGCGCATGTCCTGCGCCGTCTCCAGCGCCCGGTCCGGCCCACCGGACGGGTCCGGCATGTCGATGTCTTCATTGAGTTCAACGAAAGCGACCAGCTTGTCGCGCCGCAGGTGGTCGAACGCGATATTGCGTGCGATGCGGAACAACCATGCCTTGAACGGCGCATCCGGGCGCCAGCGGTCCAGCCCCTGGTAGGCGCGCAGGAAGGTGTCCTGCGTCAGCTCCAGCGCATCATCCGGCGAGCGCAGCAGTCGCGCGAGGAAACGGTAGATGCGGTCCTGATATCGTGCAACAAGCGCTGAAAACGCCTTGCCATCGCCACGTTGGGCGCGCGTGGCGCATTCTGTGTCGTCGAGATGGGCAAGGGTTCGCATTATCCCCGCTAACGAACGGGCATCAAAAAGGTTCCATCCGCTTTTCAACAATGCCGGCCGCCGCGGCATTTTTTGCATGCCGCGGGCGGATTGGTCTCATCGCATCAATGTGACGCTATTTTTTCCAGCTTGGCAATACTCAGGTCCAGCAGCTTCATGCCGTGTCGGCCGAAGTTGATATGCGCGCGGGTATTGGTTCCTCCGCCTTCGATATTGACGATGACGCCTTCGCCGAACTTCGCGTGCGACACCGTCTCGCCCACGCGCCAGCCTGCGTCCTTGCGGCTGAAGCTCTGCGCAATGGCGTTGGCGGCTGCCTCCGGCGGCTCGTCCCATGCGGATTTGCGGTGGCCGAACCACTGGTGCTGCACCTTGGGCGACAACCATTTCAGCGCCTCTTCCGGCAGTTCGTCGAAGAAGCGCGACTTCATGTTGTAACGGGTCTGGCCGTGCAACATGCGGGTTTGCGAGAAGCTCATATACAGCCGCTTTTTCGCGCGCGTAATCGCGACATACATCAGGCGGCGTTCCTCTTCGACACCGCCCTCTTCCTGTGCGCTGTTTTCATGCGGGAACAGGCCTTCTTCCAGACCGGTGATGAACACCGCGTCGAATTCCAATCCTTTTGCCGAATGCACCGTCATCAATTGCAATGCGTCCTGCCCCGCCTGTGCCTGGTTGTCGCCCGCCTCCAGCGAGGCATGCGACAGGAAGGCGGACAATGGCGACATCACGGTCGGCAATGGCGCATCCGCATCCAGCACTTCATCACCATTCGGCAGCGCCGTGCCGGCGACAGCCTGCGTCTTCGGCCCGAGGAAAGCCGGCGCATCGATGCCGAAGCCTTCTTCCGACACGAACAGCATCGCCGCGCTCACCAGTTGCTCCAGGTTTTCGATGCGGTCGGCGCCTTCTTTTTCCGTCTGGTAGTGCGTGATGAGGCCGCTCATGTCGAGCATGACCTGCACCATTTCCTGCAGCGGCAGGTTCTGCGTCTCGAAGCGCATGCCTTCGACGAGCTTCACGAAAGAGCCGAGCGAGGTGCCCGCCTTGCCGGCGACATACGGCACCGCCGCGTAAAGCGAAATGCCGTACTGGCGTGCCGCATCCTGAAGCTGCTCGATGGAGCGCGCGCCGATGCCGCGCGTCGGGAAATTCACCACGCGCAGGAACGCGGAATCGTTGTGCGGGTTGTCCATCAGCTGCAGGTAGGCGATCGCGTTCTTGATCTCGGCACGCTCGAAGAAGCGCTGCCCGCCATAGACGCGATACGGAATGCCGGCGGTGAACAGTGCATGTTCGATCACGCGCGACTGCGCATTGGAGCGATACAGGATCGCGATCTCGCTGCGCGACCATCCATCGTTGATCAGGCTCTTCGCTTCCTCGATGATCCACTGCGCTTCCTGGATGTCACTGCTCGCCTCATAGATCCGGACCGGCTCACCGTGTCCGGCGTCGGTGCGCAGGTTCTTGCCGAGACGCTTGCTGTTGTTGGCGATCAGTACGTTTGCGGTATCGAGAATATGGCCGTGCGAGCGGTAGTTCTGCTCCAGCTTGATCAGGTTCTGCACATGGAACTCGCGCTCGAAGGCGACCATGTTGCCGACATTCGCACCGCGGAATGCGTAGATGCTCTGATCATCGTCACCGACCGCAAACACGGCATTGTGCTGGCCGGCCATCAGCTTCAGCCACATATACTGCAGGTTGTTGGTGTCCTGGAACTCGTCGATCAGGATGTGCTTGAAGCGCGCCTGGTAATGCTCGCGCAGCGGCTGGTTATGCGTAAGTAGTTCATAACAGCGCAGCAGCAGCTCGGCAAAATCGACTACGCCCTCCCGCTGGCATTGCTGGTCGTACAAGTCATACAGCTCGACGAACTTGCGGTTGTAGTCGTCGTTCGCTTCGACGTCCTTCGCACGCAGGCCGCTTTCCTTCGCACTGTTAATGAAGTACATCAGGTTACGCGGCGGGTATTTTTCATCATCGACGTTCAACGATTTCAGCAGCCGCTTGATGGCGGAAAGCTGATCGGCCGAATCGAGGATCTGGAATGTCTGCGGCAATCCGGCGTCGCGGTAATGCGCGCGCAGCAAGCGATTGCACAAGCCATGGAAGGTGCCGATCCACATGCCGCGTGTATTGATCGGCAGCATCGCCGACAGACGTGACAACATCTCCTTCGCCGCCTTGTTGGTAAACGTCACCGCCAAAATGCCGGCAGGAGAAATCTGCCCGGTCTGGATCAGCCACGCGATCCGCGTGGTCAGCACGCGGGTCTTGCCCGATCCGGCACCTGCGAGGATCAGCGCGGATTGTGCGGGAAGGGTGACGGCGGCGAGTTGCTCGGGATTGAGGTTGTGGAGGAGATTTTGCATCCGGAGATTATAGCCGTGCGGGCACAGCCTCTGGCATGCGATCTCCTTGTCGCGGGCACGATTTCTCGTGCGGACGCGGGGCGCAGTAAGCGCCCGCCATGCCGGCCTGTCAACACACTCCGGCCAGCTTCACTGCGACAAAGCAATTAACGACGTCAAATTTATCGATGTGGCAAGTCGCTGACTACCCACTACGATTACTTGAAGAGCGCAGCAAAAGCGCGCGCTGCTGCTTCCGGATCATCCGCCATGTAGACACTGCTGATCGCCGCCACCATGTCTGCGCCCTGAGCAACGAGCGGTACGGAATTTTCCTGCGTCATGCCGCCGATCACGACGTTCGGCAAAGGAATTTCGGTTTTTGCCTGCGCGACGATTGCCGGAGGCGTGGTCACTTCGTATTTCTTCACGCGCGACGGATAGAACCCGCCGAATGCGACATAGCTGGCGCCGGCCTGCCATGCACTGCGTGCCAGATCCATGCTGCCGTAGCAGGAGGAGCCGACGATCTTGTCCGGCCCGACTGCCGCGCGCACTTCGGCCACCGCCGTATCGGTGCCGCCGACATGCACGCCGTCCGCATCGAGTTCGAGGCACAGGCCGATGAAATCATTCACGATGAACGGGCGGCCATAGCGGCGGCACAGCGCCTGCAATGCCGCTGCCTGTTCTTTGCGCAGCTGCGCATCCGCCGTCTTGTGCCGGTATTGCACAAGCGCGGCACCGCCGCGCAGGCCGGCTTCCGTCACGGCGAGCATTTTTTGCGTGTCATCCCAGTCGGGAGTAACCAGATACAGGCCTCTCATGCATTTTCCTCAGTTGATACACACCGGTTCGGAATGCGTTGTCCGTCCGCAATGGCGTAAGCGGACTGCAGCGCCTGGTGGCAGTAGCCCTGCGCCTCTTCGATGGCGCTCGCCATCGGCTTGCCGCATGCCAGCAATGCAGCAATCGCGGAAGCGAGCGTGCAGCCGGTGCCATGGAAGCTTCCTTCAAGACGCGGCCAGGTCCATGTGCAATGGTTGTCCTTCGTAAACCAGCGGTTGACGACATCGGGGCCAACGCCGTGTCCACCCTTGATCAGCACATTCGGGCAGTGCTCCAGCAACCTATCTACTTGCGTTTCCAGGCGACGGTCGCCGCCGCACAGGGCAGCGGCTTCGGGCAGGTTGGGTGTCACGAGCGTTGCCAGCGGCAACAGCGTCATGATTGCCGCGGTCGGGCTGTCTGCCGACAGGCTGTCCCCGTGCCCGCTCGCCAGTACCGGATCCAGTACCACATGCAGGCCCGGATTGCGCTGTTTCATCAGACGCAGCGTATCGGCAATCGCCTCCGCGTTCGCACGGTTGCCGACGATGCCGAGCTTGACGGCTGCAATCTCCATCTTGTCGATCAGTGCATGCGCCTGCTGCTGCACCAGGCCGGCGGGAACGGGATGTACGGTAAAGACACGGTCGTTATCCTGCACGGTCAGCGCGGTAATCGACGACAGCGGATGCGCGCCCATGGCGGACACCGCGAGGACGTCCGCCTGCAGCCCTGCTCCGCCGCTCGGGTCGGAGCCGGCGAAAATCAGGACGCTGGGCCGATTCATGTTGCGCGCCCTTCCATCGGCGACGACGGCGATGCGGCAAACTTCTTCGGGATGCGGCCAGCCAGATAGGCCTCACGCCCCGCTTCGACGGCCAGTTTCATCGCGCGCGCCATGCGGATCGGATCTTTTGCGCCGGCAATCGCGGTATTCATCAGCACACCGTCGCAGCCGAGTTCCATCGCAATTGCCGCATCCGACGCCGTGCCGACGCCGGCATCGACCAGCACCGGCACTTTCGCCTGCTCAATGATCAGCGACAGATTCCATGGATTCAGGATGCCCATGCCGGAACCGATCAGCGAGGCCAGCGGCATCACCGCGACGCAGCCGATTTCCTCAAGCATCTTGGCCTGGATCGGATCATCGCTGCAGTACACCATCACGTCGAAGCCGTCCTTGACCAGCGTCTCCGCGGCTTTCAGCGTTTCCGGCATGTTGGGAAACAAGGTCTTTTCATCGCCGAGCACTTCCAGCTTCACCAGCTTGTGGCCGTTCAGCAGTTCGCGCGCGAGCTGCAACGTGTACACCGCATCTTTCGCGTTGTAGCAGCCGGCGGTGTTCGGCAGGATGGTGTAGCGTGACGGCGGCACGACATCCAGCAGGTTGGGTGCGTGCGGGTCCTGGCCGATGTTCACGCGGCGGATCGCCACCGTGATGATGTCGGCGCCGCTGGCTTCCGTCGCTGCACGGGTTTGCTCGAGGTCTTTGTACTTGCCGCTCCCGACGAGAAGGCGCGAGCGGTACGTCTTGCCTGCGATGGTGAGGCCTTGATCCTGATTTGTTTCTTGTGTTTGCATATAAGCTCCGTGTCCACTCCCTCCGCAGCAGCGGGCGGGAGTGTTCCATAACGTATTAACCGCCGCCGATCGCCCGCACGATGTCGACGCGATCAGCCGGTTGCAATACGCGCTGCGGCCACAGATGACGCGGCACCACCTCACGGTTAATCGCCACCGCCAGCGACTTGTTGGCCAAGTCGAGCGATACGATCAAGTCCTGCACATTCAGGTTTTCCGTGATCGGGTGCGGCGCACCATTGAGTTCGATCTCCATCATGGCTTACTGCTTGCGATAGAGTTCCGCGCCGGTCTTGACGAACTCGACGGCTTTCACTTCCATGCCCTTCTTCAGCGCTTCCTCTTCAGTGACGCCTTGCGAGGCCGCGAAGTCGCGCACGTCCTGCGTGATCTTCATCGAGCAGAAATGCGGGCCGCACATCGAGCAGAAGTGCGCCACCTTGGCGGAATCCTTCGGCAGCGTCTCGTCGTGGAATTCGCGTGCTTTGTCCGGATCGAGGCCGAGGTTGAACTGGTCTTCCCAGCGGAACTCGAAACGCGCCTTCGACAAGGCGTTGTCGCGGATCTGCGCACCGGGATGCCCCTTGGCCAGGTCGGCGGCATGCGCGGCGAGCTTGTAGGTGATGATGCCTTCCTTCACGTCCGCCTTGTTCGGCAGGCCGAGATGCTCCTTCGGCGTCACGTAGCACAGCATCGCGGTGCCGTACCAGCCGATCATTGCGGCGCCAATGCCGGAAGTGATGTGATCGTAGCCCGGAGCGATATCGGTGGTCAGCGGTCCCAGCGTGTAGAACGGCGCTTCACTGCACTGCTCCAGTTGCAGTTCCATGTTCTCTTTAATCAGATGCATCGGCACATGGCCCGGGCCTTCGATGATGACTTGCACGTCATGCTTCCATGCGATCTGCGTCAGTTCGCCGAGTGTCTTCAGCTCACCAAGTTGCGCTTCATCGTTGGCGTCGTAGATCGATCCGGGACGCAAGCCGTCGCCGAGCGAGAACGCGACGTCGTAGGCCTTCATGATTTCGCAGATTTCTTCAAAGCGCTCGTAGATGAACGATTCCTTGTGATGCGCGAGGCACCATTTCGCCATGATGGACCCGCCGCGCGAGACGATGCCGGTCATGCGCTTGGCGGTCAGCGGCACATACTGCAGGCGCACACCCGCGTGAATGGTGAAGTAGTCGACGCCCTGCTCCGCCTGCTCAATCAGCGTGTCGCGGAAGATTTCCCAAGTCAGGTCTTCCGCCTTGCCATTGACCTTTTCCAGCGCCTGATAGATCGGCACGGTGCCGATCGGCACCGGCGAATTGCGGATGATCCATTCGCGCGTTTCGTGGATGTGCTTGCCGGTGGACAGATCCATCACGGTGTCGCCGCCCCAGCGGATCGCCCAAGTCATCTTCTCGACTTCTTCGCCGATGGATGAAGTGACGGCCGAGTTGCCGATATTGGCGTTGATCTTCACCAAGAAGTTGCGGCCGATGATCATCGGCTCGGATTCCGGGTGGTTGATGTTGTTGGGGATGATCGCACGGCCGCGGGCGATCTCGGAACGCACGAATTCTGGCGTGATCTCGGCAGGTATAGCCGCACCGAAGCTCTGGCCCGGATGCTGTCGGCCCATCAGATCGGCCAGCTTCTGTCCCATGGGGCCGGAGGTCTTCAGACCTTCGATGTATTCCTTGCGGCGCAGGTTCTCGCGGATCGCGACGTATTCCATTTCCGGCGTAATGATCCCTTGGCGCGCATAGTGCATCTGCGTCACGTTCTTGCCTGCCTTCGCGCGGCGCGGCTTGCGGTGCAGGTTGAAGCGCAGTTCCGCCAACTTCGGGTCGTTCAGGCGCTCAATGCCGTATTGCGAAGTCGGCCCCGGCAATTCTTCGGTATCGCCGCGCTCGGCGATCCATGCGGCGCGCAATGCCGGCAGGCCGGAACGGATGTCGATCTTCGCCTCCGGGTCGGTGTACGGACCGGACGTGTCGTACACGTAGATCGGCGGGTTCTTTTCCGCGCCCATCGCGGCGGGCGTATCAGACTGGCTGATTTCGCGCATCGGTACGCGGATATCGGGACGCGAGCCCTCGACGTAGATCTTGCGTGAGTTCGGCAGCGGCTGGATCGCCGCTTCGTCCACCTTGGCTGTGGCGGCGAGGAATTGCGGGTTGGCGTTCATGGTGCTCCTTTGCTAAATCGGTCAAGCGAAGGAGCGACGGAATGATGGTGGGAACAGGCTTTCCGAATGCTTCCCTTCGCTGGCATTACCCAGATCAGGTTTGAGGGTGTTTCTCACCCGGACGCTTCCATGCATCCAGGACCCCTAGCGTTGCGCCGCAGACCTGCTCGAATCCCTTAAAAAGGGCTAGAGCACAGCCTCTAAATGGCGATTTGCGAATTATACGCCCTTATGCCGCAATGTCAGCTACCGCCTCCCTTATAATGTTCGGTTTCGCAAAAACAGCCGCCAAATCATGGAATTAGCCAAATCTTTCGAACCCGCCGACATTGAAAAACACTGGCGCACCGAATGGGAAAAACGTGGTTACTACAATGCAACCACGGACGCCGACAAACCGGCCTTCAGCATCCAGCTGCCGCCGCCGAACGTGACCGGTACGCTGCACATGGGGCATGCGTTCAACCAGACCGTGATGGACGGCCTGACCCGCTACTACCGCATGCGTGGCCACAACACCGCATGGATTCCCGGCACCGACCATGCCGGTATCGCGACGCAGATCGTCGTCGAGCGTCAGCTCGATGCGCAGAAGATTTCCCGCCACGATCTCGGCCGCGAAAAATTCCTCGAGAAAGTTTGGGAGTGGAAGGAGCACTCCGGCTCAACGATTACCGGCCAGATGCGCCGCATGGGCGCATCCACCGACTGGAGCCGCGAATACTTCACGATGGACGAGAAGATGTCCAAGGCCGTGACCGAAGTGTTCGTGCGCCTCTATGAGCAAGGCCTGATCTACCGCGGCAAGCGCCTGGTGAACTGGGACCCGAAACTGCACACTGCCGTGTCCGACCTGGAAGTGGTATCGGAAGAAGAAGACGGCAGCATGTGGCATATCCGCTATCCGCTCGCCGATGGCAGCGGTCATATCACGGTCGCTACGACGCGTCCGGAAACGATGCTGGGCGACGTCGCCGTTGCAGTCGACCCGACGGACGAGCGCTATACGCACCTGCTGGGCAAGATGCTGAAGTTGCCGCTGACTGGCCGCGAGATTCCGATCATCGCCGATGATTACGTCGACAAGGAATTCGGCACCGGCTGCGTGAAGATCACGCCGGCGCACGACTTCAACGACTATGCCGTCGGCCAGCGCCATCAACTGCCGCAGATCAGCATCATGACGCTGGATGCAAAGATCAATGAAAATGCACCGGCCAAGTACCAGGGCATGGACCGCTACGACGCGCGCAAACAGATCGTCGCCGACCTCGAAGCACAAGGCCTGCTGGAATCCGTCAAGCCGCACAAGCTGATGGTGCCGCGCGGTGACCGCACCGGCGTGGTGATCGAACCGATGCTGACCGACCAGTGGTTCGTTGCGATGAGCAAGCCGGCACCAGAAGGCACGCACTTCCCGGGCAAGTCGATTGCCGAAGTCGCGCTGGAAAAGGTCGCTGACGGCTCGATCAAGTTCATTCCGGAGAACTGGACCACTACCTATAACCAGTGGCTCAACAACATCCAGGACTGGTGCATCTCGCGCCAGCTGTGGTGGGGCCACCAGATTCCGGCGTGGTACGACGAGGAAGGCAACATCTACGTCGCCCGCAATGAAGAGGAGGCAAAGGCCAAAGCTGGCAGCAAGGCGCTGACGCGTGAGTCCGACGTGCTCGACACCTGGTTCTCGTCGGCGTTGGTTCCTTTCTCCTCGCTCAGCTGGCCGGAAGAAACGCCGGACTACAAGATGTTCCTGCCGTCGTCGGTGCTGGTCACCGGCTTCGACATCATCTTTTTCTGGGTCGCGCGCATGGTGATGATGACTACGCACTTCACCGGCAAGGTGCCGTTCGAGAAGGTTTACGTGCACGGCCTTGTACGCGATGCGTCCGGCCAGAAGATGTCCAAGTCGAAGGGCAACACGCTCGACCCGATTGACCTGATCGATGGCATCGATGTGGAATCGCTGGTCGCCAAGCGCACCACCGGTCTGATGAATCCGAAGCAGGCAGAGAGCATCGCGAAGGCAACCCGCAAGGAATTCCCGAACGGTATTCCCGCTTTCGGCACCGATGCACTGCGCTTCACGATGGCGAGCTACGCTTCCCTCGGCCGCAACATCAACTTCGACCTCAACCGCTGCGAAGGCTACCGCAACTTTTGCAACAAGCTGTGGAATGCGACCCGCTTCGTGCTAATGAACACCGAAGGCAAGGATTGCGGCTTCGACCCGGCGACCTGCGGCCCGGAAATGCGCGATTTCTCGCCGGCCGACTACTGGATCGTGTCGCTACTGCAGCGCACTGAAGCCGAAGTCGAAAAAGGCTTTGCCGACTATCGCTTCGACAACATCGCCTCCGCCATCTACAAGTTCGTGTGGGACGAGTATTGCGACTGGTATCTGGAAGTCGCGAAGGTACAGATCCAGAACGGCACCGAAGCCCAGCAGCGCGCCACCCGTCGCACGCTGCTTCGCGTGCTGGAAACCGTGCTGCGTCTTGCGCACCCGGTCATTCCGTTCATCACCGAGCAACTGTGGCAGAAGATCGCACCGATGACGGGACGCGAGCTGGACCCGGCGGGCGACTCGATCATGGTGCAGTCTTATCCACAGCCCGACACGAAGAAGATCGACGAGCAGGCAGAATCATGGATGGCCGAGCTGAAGTCGATGACCGATGCCTGCCGCAATCTGCGCGGCGAAATGCAGCTGTCGCCGGCGCAGCGTGTACCGCTGATCATCGAAGCCTCGGCGCAGGATAAGGAGCGCGCGCAATCTTTCGCTGCCTACCTGCAGGCTCTGGCGAAACTGTCCGAAGTGCAGATTGTCGATGTGCTGCCCGAGTCGCCTGCTCCGGTCTCGGTCGTCGGCACGGTGAAGCTGATGCTGAAGGTCGAGATCGACGTGGCCGCGGAACGTGAGCGCCTGACGAAAGAAATCACCCGCCTCGAGGGTGAGATCGCAAAGGCGAACGCAAAACTGGACAACGAAAGCTTCGTCGCGCGTGCCCCGGCACAAGTTGTTGCGCAAGAGAAGGAGCGTCTGTTGACCTTCGGAGCCACCCTCGAAAAACTGCGAGAGCAGTTTGAGAAATTGCAAAAAACATAATATCCTTGCATCCCAAACTTGTGACCTGTTCGTCATTTCGCGAACAGGTCACAAGTTCTAAGGAGACAAGGAAAAATGATCAAAAAATATCTCACCCTCGCGGTGACTGCAGCAGTACTCAGTTCGGCAAGCGCATGGGCACAGGACGCCTCCCCGGTTGGCTTGTGGAAGACCATCGATGACGAAACCGGCAAGCCCAAATCCCTCGTCCGCATCGTCGAATCCAATGGCGAGTACAGGGGCAAGATTGAAAAACTGTTTCGCGAAGCCGGCGAAGACCCAAACCCGAAATGCGACAAGTGTGAAGACACCCGCAAGGATCAACCGATCATCGGCATGACCATCATCACTGGCATGAAGAAGGACGGCAGCGAGTACAACGGCGGCCAGATCCTCGACCCGGCCAACGGCAAGGTCTACAAGAGCAAGATGGCGGTAGCCGAAGGCGGCAAGAAGCTGGACGTGCGCGGCTACATCGGCGTACCAATGCTGGGTCGCACCCAAACCTGGGTTCGCGCCGACTAAGTCCCCCAATTGCCACTTGCCCCCGCTCCACAAGAAGCGAAGGGCACACGCCAAGGGACGAACCATGTCAGCACACCCCAAGCAAGGCCGACTTACCCGGAGGCCTTGCCCTACCAGCCTCTCACACGAATGAGACGGTCAATCCCGGCAAACTGACGCCGGAGAATGCAGAAGTCCAGGTTTCGCCCGGCTTGATCGGGCATACGTCCGTCCACGTACCAGTGGTAATCAGCTCGCCCGCGGCCAGCGGCGTGAACTGCGGTTGGATCTTCAGTAACTGGTGCAGATGCCAGAGTGCATGCAGTGGGCTGCCGAGCACATCGCTGCCGAAGCCGGCCGAACGCAGTTCGTCGCCGCAGGACAGCGACAGGCTGGCATTGGCAAGTACTTCGCCTAGATTCTTCCGGCTCGCCGCCGACAACATCTTCGGTTCGCCCACGATAAGGGAGCCGTGCAGGCCGAACGCGGCAATCGAGTCGACCATCTCGAATTTCCAGTCCGGGAAGGGGCAGACCACGATTTCAAATGCATGCGCCATCCATTCGATGCAATCGGCGAGCTGCTCGATCGTCGCATCGGGAGCCGGCGTTTCGGCAAGCTTGAACACCAGCTCCGGTCCTATACGCGGCTGCAATGCGCCCTGCAGGCTTTGCAGGCCGCGATTGTCTTCGGTGTAGCGCACTGTCGCATCAAACATTGGCGTCCAGATTGGGGAGCGGATTGGCTCGCTTGCGCCGTATTTGGACCAGATCTTACGATTCGTAAAGCCGATCTTGCGACCGATCATCACCTCACCCTGTGCGGTCCGGATATCGGCAATGCTCTTGGCGATATCGTAGGCATCTGCAACGGTCAGTGGCGTGCCGGAGGAAAGGGGGGGAATCAATTGCGCCTGCGCACGCGCATCGAGCAATTGATGCGCAAAGCGGTTGGCTTGCGTAGACATCAACATGACGGGAATCCGATCGGAAAAGGAGTAAGTCGGCCGCTACCTGATTCTTTACGGCTAGCCCTGCACTTTACGCGGGCGCCCCCCAAAGAATTGCGCAGTCTCAAAAAAGTGCGACCGTACTTAAAAAAGAAATTATAGGGGCTCTTTGGCGGCTTTTAACACGTTAATTTGATACCGTAGTTTTACGGATACCAATAAACCAAAGGTTTAAAGCCGAGCCCCGCATCCTGTATGCAAGATCTCTACGCAGAATGAATTCCCTACTCGGATCGAGGGTATTCTGTCTGCCTGCGTATAGAAAGGAAAGAAGCTGACTTTCGGCTTGCAGCAATCATGCGAAGCCCTTGCCCGGAAAATTCCAGGTCAGCTTTATACCTCGGGTATGACGCGAACTGCGGTTGCTCGCCCTGATCACCCGCAGATGTCGAGAACGGTTCATGGAACCGGTTTAGG
Organism: Noviherbaspirillum sp.; assembly: GCA_035654275.1. GTDB lineage: Bacteria > Pseudomonadota > Gammaproteobacteria > Burkholderiales > Burkholderiaceae_D > Noviherbaspirillum. The sequence goes on along the minus strand of DASRXG010000003.1, from coordinate 19,766 downwards.
TTGGCGCCTGATCCCACAGGTCTCCCACTGCCCCGGTACGCGGTGCAGTAATGCCGAAATGCGCATACGCGGACGGCGTCGCGATCCGTCCGCGAGGAGTGCGCTGAAGAAATCCCTGCTGGATCAGATACGGTTCGAGCACATCCTCAATCGTATCCCGCTCCTCACCGATGGCTGCCGCCAGGTTGTCGAGACCTACCGGCCCTCCGTTGAACTTGAACAAAACCGCTTCCAGCAGCTTGCGATCCATGACGTCGAACCCGACCGGGTCGACGTCGAGCATTTTTAGTGCAGCATCGGCGATTTCGCGGGTGATCTTTCCGTTGCCCTTCACCTCCGCATAGTCGCGCACCCGGCGCAGCAGTCGATTGGCGATACGCGGCGTGCCGCGGCTTCGCTTGGCGATTTCCAGCGCGCCCTCATCGACGATCACCGCATTCAGCAGGGATGCGCTGCGCGTGACGATTTTCGCGAGTTCCTGCGGCGTGTAAAACTCCAAGCGCGCAACGATCCCGAAACGGTCGCGCAAGGGGTTGGTCAGCATGCCGGCACGGGTTGTTGCCCCGACTAGCGTAAACGGCTGCAAATCCAGCCGCACCGAGCGCGCAGCCGGCCCTTCACCGATCATGATATCGATCTGATAATCCTCGAGAGCGGGATACAGGATTTCCTCGACCACCGGTGAAAGGCGATGGATTTCATCGATGAACAGCACATCGTTCGGCTCAAGGTTGGTCAGCAACGCCGCAAGGTCACCCGCCCGCTCGAGCACCGGCCCCGAGGTTTGCCGCAAGTTCACGCCCATTTCGCGGGCGATGATGTGTGCAAGCGTTGTCTTTCCCAGGCCCGGCGGGCCGAACAGCAGCGTATGGTCCAGTGCTTCCTTGCGCTGGCGTGCCGCAGTAATGAAGATCTCCAGCTGGCTGTGGATTTTCTCTTGCCCGACGTAGTCATCGAGCTGCTTCGGCCGCAGCGCACGCTCAATTGCCTCCTCATTCGAGGAGGCCGGCGTGGCCGAGATAATCCGTTGCTCAGTGAAGTTATCGGTCTGGATGCTCATAAAATTTCCTTACTTACTGCATCATGCTTTAGAGAGCACTTTCAGTGCCAGCTTGATGCCATCCGACACACTGCTTCCCGCCGGCACCTGCTTGAGCGCCAAGGCGGCTTCCTTGTCGGAATAGCCCAGCGCCAACAAGGCATTCAGGATATCGGCCGTTGCGTCACTATGCTGCACGCCACCCGCTGCACCGAGGTCGGCACCAAGTTTGCCCTTCAATTCCAGCAACAGGCGTTCCGCAGTTTTCTTGCCGATTCCGGGGATGCGCGTCAGCCGTCCCGCCTCCTGCAGCGTAATCGCCTGTGAAAGGTCCGCCACCGACATGCCCGACAGAATCGACAAAGCGGTGCGCGCACCAATGCCCGATATCTTGATGAGCTGTTTGAATACATTGCGCTCCTCCGCCGTTCCGAAGCCGAAGAGCAGATGGGCATCTTCGCGCACCGCCAGATGAGTCAACAGGACGACTTTTTCCCCCATCGCCGGCAGGTTATAAAAAGTGCTCATCGGCACATCGACCTCGTAGCCGACGCCATTGCAATCAATCAGCAACTGGGGAGGATTTTTCTCAAGCAGTATTCCGCAAAGGCGACCTATCATGATGCGCAGATTCAAAAAAGTTAGGTGAATCATACAGGACATTCACCGGCCGCCCTACCGCGCCATCAGGGATTGCAGCGTCAGCGATGCGCACAGCGAACGCCGTTAATGCCATGTGCTTCCCCTTTTTCAAGCTGATCTCGTGGCAAGGATTTTTTCCGATGAAAGAGGCTCTAAGGAATAATTTCAGATATGGTGTAGGCCGCATGCAAACCAAAGAGGAGCGCGCTGCCGCGCGGCGAATCGCAAGAAAGCTCTCAAGGCAGCAAAGAGGTTTGAAGCTCCAACTCTTCCTTCATCACCGGTACGTACAGCGACCGCTGTTTTGGATCGGCACCTTGCTTGGGATCATCTGGGCTGCGCCGCTCACGCTGTTTGGGCTGCTGATTGCCTTACCGGTGTTCCTGTTCCGTGGACATGCCCACCTGGTACGGGGACATACGGTTGCTTTGGTGGTGCGCGGACCATTTGCAGACTGGATGCTGGGACGCCATCCGTTCGGCGCAATGACGGCCATGGCGCTCGGACATGTCGTGATTGCGGAGAAACAGGGCTTGTCGGCGCGTGTTCTCACCCATGAACTGACACATGTGCGCCAGGCAGCGCGCTGGGGAATTGTGTTTCCGTTTGCCTACTTGGCTTCCAGTGCTTGGGCGGCAATTCGCGGGCGGGACGCGTATTGGCACAATCGTTTCGAGATCGCCGCACGCAAGGCGGAAAAACACCTTTAAAGGTCAGCCGCCGCGCTGCATTCGCTCAACCGATCAGGCGACCGCGTCGCACACGCAATCCCTTCTTCGCCAGCGTCGGCGCCAGGTCGCCCAAGGTCGCCAAGGCCTCGCCGCTGTGTGCATGACAAATCGCCACGCCCAAGGCATCGGCCGCATCCTTACCAGGCATGCCGGACAAAACAAGTAAGCGCTGCACCATATCCTGCATTTGCTCTTTCGCAGCCCTACCATGGCCGACTACCGCCTGCTTGATTTGCAGCGCCGTGTACTCAGCAACGGCGAGGTCGGCGTTTACGAGCGCACAGATCGCAGCGCCTCTTGCCTGGCCGAGCAACAGCGTCGATTGCGGATTGACGTTGACGAAGACTTTTTCGATCGCCGCGCAATCGGGCGTGTAGGTGCGGATGATTTCAGAGACCCCGGAGAGGATGACTTTCAGCCGCTGCGGCAGGTCGGCATCCGGTGTCTTGATGGTGCCCGACGCGATATAGCTGAGCTTGTTGCCCTGCTTGCTGATGATGCCGAAGCCGGTGGTGCGCAGGCCCGGGTCGATTCCGAGGATTTTCATGCATGGCGGCATTCCCGACTGTGCGGGAATGCCGTTCTTTCTCTGATTAGTGACGGAAGTGGCGCGTGCCGGTAAACAGCATCACCACGCCACGCTCATCCGCAGCATCGATCACTTCCTGGTCGCGCATGGAACCGCCCGGATGGATCACGCAGGTCGCACCTGCATCAACCACCACGTCGAGACCATCGCGGAACGGGAAGAACGCATCGGACGCGACAGCGGAGCCCGTCAGCGACAAACCGGCGTTCTGTGCCTTGATCGATGCGATACGGGCGGAATCGACGCGGCTCATCTGGCCGGCGCCAACACCAAGGGTCATGCCGTTGCCGCAGAAGACGATCGCATTCGACTTCACGAATTTCGCGACGCGCCATGCGAACATCAGGTCCTGCATCTGCTGCGGCGTCGGCTGCTTCTTGGTCACGACCTTCAGTTCTGCCACCGCGACGTTCTTCGCATCCGGCGACTGCAGCAACAGGCCGCCACCGACGCGCTTGAAGTCGTATGCGTTCACCGCATTCGCCAGCGGAATCTCCAGCAAGCGGACATTCTGTTTCGGCGCGAATACCTGCCGTGCTTCAGCGCTGAACGACGGCGCAATCAGCACCTCGACGAACTGTTTTGCGACTGCTTCCGCTGCCTTGCCGTCGAGTTCGCGATTGAAGGCGATGATGCCGCCGAAGGCCGAGGTCGGGTCGGTCTGGAACGCCTTGCTGTATGCCTCGAGCGTATCGGCACCGATCGCCACACCGCACGGATTCGCATGCTTGATGATCACGCAGGCGGTCTCTTCAAACGTCTTCACGCATTCCCATGCCGCGTCGGCGTCGGCGATGTTGTTGTAGGAAAGCTCCTTGCCTTGCAACTGCTTGTAATTGGCGAGCGCGCCTGCGACCGGTGCCAGGTCGCGGTAGAAGGCAGCCGACTGGTGGGGGTTCTCGCCGTAACGCATTTCCTGCACTTTTTCGAAATGCAGGTTCAGCGTCTGCGGGTAGGCGCTGCGGGTCGCATGCTGCTTGTCTTCGCCAAGCGCGGTCAGGTAGTTGGTGATCGCACCATCGTATTGCGCGGTATGCGCGAACACCTTCTTGGCCAATGCAAACTTGGTGTCGTAGCTGACCTCGCCCTTATTCGCCTTCATTTCATCGAGCACGCGGCCATAGTCGGCCGGATCGCAGACCACCACGACATCCTTGTGGTTCTTGGCGGAGGATCGCAGCATCGTCGGACCGCCGATATCGATGTTTTCGATCGCGTCTTCCAGCGAGCACTCATCTTTGGCGACCGTCTGCTGGAACGGATACAGGTTCACCACCACCATGTCGATGGTCGGGATGCCATGCTTTTCAAGCGCCGCCACATGCTCCGGCAAGTCGCGGCGGGCGAGGATGCCGCCGTGGACTTTCGGATGCAGCGTCTTCACGCGCCCGTCCAGCATTTCCGGGAAGCCGGTGTAGTCGGCGACCTCAGTCACCTTGACGCCGTTGTCTGCCAACAGCTTGGCGGTACCGCCGGTGGACAGGATATTGACGCCGAGCGCGGAAAGGGCTTTGGCGAAGTCGAGGACACCCGTCTTGTCGGAGACGGAAATAAGCGCTTGTTTGATCATGGTCGACGAGAAGAAGTGATTGATAGCGTAAAAGCAATACGCCGCGGCAGACAGCTACCGCGGCAGTACTACTCTTACGTTATAGATCACAACAATCCGTGCTGTTGCAGCTTCTTGCGCAGCGTATTCCGGTTAATGCCGAGCATTTCCGCAGCCAGCGACTGGTTGCCGTCGGCGCGCGCCATCACCACTTCGAGTATCGGTTTTTCAACGGTAAAGACCACCATTTCATAGACGTTCGACGGCTGAAGTTCGCCTAGGTCCTTGAAGTATTTCTCAAGGCTTTTCCTGACGACGTCCTGGATATTGTCTTTGCTCATTGCAGTGGGATTGTCTTTTTATACGAGAACTATGCGGCCAGCTTTTCTGCGGCAAGGCCGTATTGTAACCTTTCGCCAAGCTCCGATTGCGATTCAAAGAACGCATCGACAGCGGCCAATTGATCTTCGCAGCTTTCCAGGCGATTCATGCGCTGGCGGAAGTCCTCTCCGCCCGGCAAATCGCGCACATACCAGCCGATATGCTTTCGCGCGGTGCGAAGGCCCATGTAATCGCCATAAAACGCGTAATGCGCCAGCAAATGATTGCGCATCAAAGTGCGGACATCGGCCACCAGCGGCGCCGGCAGGTGTTCGCCGGTACGGAGGAAGTGTTCGATTTCGCGAAAAATCCACGGACGCCCCTGTGCGGCGCGCCCTATCATGACCGCGTCCGCCCCGGTCACCTCAAGCACATACTTGGCTTTCTCCGGCGAGGTGATATCGCCATTGGCAACTACGGGAATCGACACCGAAGCCTTGACTGCTGCAATCGTCTCGTATTCCGCCTCACCACCATAACCATCGGCGCGGGTCCGGCCGTGCAGCGTCAGCATCGCAATGCCGCTGTCCTGCGCCATTCTTGCAATCGTCAGTGCATTCTTGTTCTGGCGATTCCAGCCGGTGCGGAATTTGAGTGTCACCGGCACATCGACAGCGGTAACCACCGCCTCCAGGATTTCACCGACCAGCTTTTCGTCCTGCAGCAAAGCCGACCCGCACCAGCTATTGCACACCTTCTTAACCGGACAGCCCATATTGATGTCGATGATCTGCGCACCGCGGTCGACATTGAACTTCGCACACGCAGCGAGGATTGCCGGGTCGGCGCCTGCGATCTGCACCGCCTTCGGCTCCATTTCGCCATCATGATTGGTGCGTCGCGCGGTCTTTTCCGTCGCCCACAAGCGAGGATCCGATGCTGCCATTTCCGACACGGCATAGCCTGCGCCAAGTTCCTTGCATAACTGCCGGAAAGGACGATCCGTCACCCCGGCCATCGGGGCGACAAAGATGTTGTTGCGAAGGGAATAGGGCCCGATATTCACGGCGAGGCTCAGGGAAAAATGCGGTTAGCGCGGCACAAGGCGCTATTTTAGCCGGATCGGCCCGTCCATCAAATGGAAGGGCCGCTCAAACTAGGAACGGTCCACCTCGTCCAGCACTGCCATTTCCATCGTTTGCAGGTGGCGAATGTCGCCCCATTGCACGAGATGCAACGCCTGTCCGTCCCAACGAAAGCGATTGATACTCGCATTGAAGATGTCGAAATCACGCTTATGCGAAAAGCCGAGGCCTTTCGCTGCGCGATACGCGCATTCCAGCACACCGCCATGCGCGACAAGTGCGACTTTCCGGTACTTGGCATCAGAAACCAGGCGGGTAATCGTGCTGACTACCCGCTCCGAAAACTCGCGCAATGTTTCCGCCTTGCGCTCGCCTTCCGGGAAACGCGCATCAATATCGCGCGACTGCCACGCAGCATACGCATCCGGATAGCGCCCCTGAATCTCCGAGTACAGCAACCCTTCGAACGCCCCATAGCAACGCTCGCGCAAACCAGAATCCGTCTGCACAGTCATTCCGCGCAGGGCGGCAATTTCGTGCGCCGTCTGCCGTGCGCGCTGCAGGTCGCTGGAGATGACGGCATCCAGCGGCTCGTTCAGCAGCGCACATCCAAGGGCTGCAGCCTGCCGCTCGCCCTCCTCATTGAGCGGCACGTCGATATGGCCTTGCAGGCGCTTGACAGCGTTCCATGCGGTTTCGCCATGGCGAATCAACAAAATCTCAGTCACTCTGACTCCGTATTACCTTACCTGGCCGATGCCAGTTTGGGATTGAGGGTGTAAGTACCCGTTATCTGCGCCTGTCCCAGGACATGGCCCTGGATGGCGTCGCGCACCTGCTGGCCGGTGAAATTGCCATCAACGGCAACGCGCTCCACATCGAGCGCATACAGCGTAAAGACATAGTGGTGCATGATCGAATCGTTCCACGGAGGGCACGGGCCATCATAGCCAAAGTAATTACCGGCCATGTCCTTATCACCTGCAAACCAACCGGTGTAGTCATTGATGCCATGCCGCCCCGGTTTGCCGTCACCGACTGCAGGGCCCGCCTTACCACGGGGAGTGACTGCGCTACTGTACTGGCCGGCAGCGATCGACGTCATGTTTGGAGGCAGATCGACCAGCGTCCAGTGAAAAAAATCCACTCGCGGCAAATCGGCTGGCACCGTTTTGCCTTCCTGGTTCACGTCATCGCCACGCGAAGGCACGTCGCGGTCATGGCAAATCAGCGCCAGCGATTTCGTCCCGACAGGAAGGTCGCTCCACGCGAGGTGCGGGTTCTTGTTGGACGACAGCGCGACATGCGCCAAGGGATCAATGACACCAAAGGCAAACTCGCCCGGGACAACGCCGCCATCCTTGAATGAATCGCTCCAGAGTTTCATCATGGCCTCCTGTGATTATCGGTTAGGGGTAGTCGTTTCATGAGGCAGCAGTCCGTTGCCACCCGCATGAATGCATTCAGACCTGTGGTCGCACCTGCAGCCAGAACGTCACCGGCCCGTCATTGGTAAGCGACACCTGCATGTAGGCCCCAAACTGCCCGGTTTCGACCGTCGCGTGTTTGGAGCGCGCCTTTGCCACAAAATAATCGAATAACCTCCGCCCTTCTTCCGGCGCTGCAGCCGGCGTAAAGGAGGGGCGAGTTCCGGATTGCGTGTCAGCAGCAAGCGTAAACTGCGGCACCAACAACAATCCGCCGTTCACGTCAGCCAGGCTGCGATTCATTTTGCCGGCTTCATCCGCAAACACGCGGTATGCCAGCAACTTCGTCAGCAATGCATCCGCCTCCCGCTCGCTGTCGTTGCGCTCGGCGCAAAGCAGCACCATCAAGCCAGCGCCGATGGAGCCGACTGTTGCGCCGTCGACTTCTACCTTTGCCTGCAGCACCCGCTGCAACAGCGCAATCATGCGGCCTCAGGCCAGCGTGACGCGCGCAAACTTGCGCTTGCCAACCTGCAGCACGAACGTGCCGGCCGACACCTTCAATGCCTTGTCGCTGATGGTCGTGCCGTCGATACGGACACCGCCCTGCTCGACCATGCGCAATGCCTCCGACGTTGACGGGCAAAGATTAGCCTGCTTCAGCAACTGGCCAATGCCGAGCGGAGCACCGGACAAGCTCACCTCCGGAATCTCGTCCGGGATACCACCCTTCGCGCGGTTGTTGAAATCAGCGAGCGCCTCTTCCGCCGCCTGCTTCGAGTGGAAGCGTGCGACGATTTCCTGCGCCAGCAACACCTTGATGTCGCGCGGATTGCGACCGCCTTCCACGTCGTTGCGGAACTGTGCGATCTCGGCAATGGAGCGGAACGACAACAGGTCGTAGTAACGCCACATCATGGTGTCGGAGATGCTCATCAACTTGCCGAACATGGTGTTGGCTGGCTCGGTGATACCAACATAATTGCCTTTGGACTTGGACATTTTTTCCACGCCGTCCAAGCCTTCGAGCAAGGGCATCGTCAGAATGCATTGCGGCTCCTGGCCATAATCTTTTTGCAACTCCCGTCCGACCAGCAGGTTGAATTTCTGGTCAGTGCCGCCGAGTTCCAGGTCGGACTGTAGTGCGACCGAGTCGTAGCCCTGCATCAGCGGGTACAACAACTCGTGCACCGAAATTGGCGTGCCTGCCTTGAATCGCTTGGTGAAGTCCTCTCGCTCCAGAATGCGTGCCACGGTATATTTTGCCGACAACTGAATCATTCCGCGTGCACCCAGTGGATCGCACCATTCGGAGTTGTAACGGATTTCCGTCCTCGCCGGGTCAAGTACGAGGCTCGCCTGTGCGAAGTAAGTCTTTGCATTTTCCTCAATTTGCTCGCGCGTCAGCGGCGGACGGGTAACGTTACGCCCCGACGGGTCGCCAATCATCGAAGTGAAATCACCGATCAGGAAAATCACCGTATGGCCAAGATCCTGCAACTGGCGCATCTTGTTCAGCACGACCGTGTGGCCAAGGTGCAAATCAGGCGCGGTCGGATCGAGGCCGAGCTTGATGCGAAGCGGCTTGCCCGTCTTTTCCGCGCGCGCAAGCTTTTGTGCGAATTCGGCTTCAATCAGCAATTCCTCGACACCGCGCTTCGTGATTGCTAAGGCTTCCTGAACCGCATCCGACAAGGGAAGAGAGGAAGGCGCTTCGTTATTGTTTTGAAAATGTTGAGAGGCATTCATATGCTGATAAAAATTAAGATAAGCCGGTAAAAAACCAATAGGATGTATTGATATAATCGCTGCTGGTTTTCAATCTTGTAGCCAGGCAATTTCTGCTACAAGTGAAACTCCGAGCTCATGAAGTTGCGTCGCCATCGCCTGCGATCGAAAATGATTTGCCGCGAGCTTTTTCCTCGGCGTGCACTGCACTTCCTGGACTGAATCGTACCCTCAGTCGATTCGTGAGCTCTTGGCTTAAAACAGCAAATTTTAACTTATTGCATGCTCCCTACAGACAAATTCCTGAGCTTAGGCTCGAGCAGCAAGCGTATTTTCGGTTCTACACGCAAGACGCGCATCATTACCGCGTCTGCGGTGTTTCTGGCCGTCTGTGCCTTTGGCGCAGCAGGCGTTGCGCCGATGGCCCCCGATGCCTCTGACCTTCCCGTCACATCGATTACCCAAGAACTCGCCATCCCCACTCTCTCCGAACAAATTGCAAAGCTGCAGTCGGATGAGCAACTTTATCTGCGGGAAGAAAAGGTTCGACCGGGCGATACGCTCGCCACACTGCTTTCCCGTCTTGGTGTACAGGACGATGAAGCGGCCAGCTTTATCAAGTCCGACCGGATCGCATACAACGTGCTGCAATTGAAAGCCGGTCGGCGCGTATATGCGCAGACCAATCAAGACGGGCAATTGCAGCGGCTCACCACAACAGTGAGCGAAGGCAATGGCCAGGTGCTGAAGAACATCGAGATTGTCCGCAGCACCAAAGGCTTCACGGCATCCGAGGCCTCGGCACAGATCGAGCGCCGCATCGAAATGCACACCGGGGAAATTCGCTCGTCCCTCTTTGCCGCAACCGATGCCGCCCAGATTCCCGATAGTGTCGCGACACAGATCGTCGACATGTTCGCCACCGACATTGATTTTGCCTCTGACCTGCGTCGCGGCGACCGATTCAATGTCGTTTATGAAACTTTCTGGCAAAACGGGGAATTCGTCCGCGCAGGACGTGTACTGGCGGGTGAGTTTTACAACGGCAACAACAAGTACCAATCGGTATGGTTCGACGAACCCGGCACCAAGCAGGGGGGCGGCTATTACACGTTTGATGGCAAGTCGCTGAAAAAGGCATTCCTCAAGTCACCACTGGAGTTCTCCCGGGTTTCCTCCGGATTTGCAATGCGCGTCCACCCTCTTTCCGGTCAGTGGAAGCAGCATAAGGGCGTGGACTTCGCAGCGCCGACCGGCACGCCAATCCGCGCCGCTGGTGACGGTGTCATTGATTTCGTCGGAAGACAAGGCGGCTACGGCAATGTGGTTGTCATCAAGCACTGGAATAACTACTCCACTGCCTATGCGCACATGAACGGCTTTGCAAAAGGTTTGAAGAAGGGGACGAAAGTCAGCCAAGGCGAAGTGATCGGCTACGTCGGCAGCACCGGCTGGTCAACCGGCCCGCATTTGCATTACGAGTTCCGCGTCAATAATGAGCCACGCGACCCGATGAAGATTGAAGTCCCGAATGCTCAGCCTCTGGCCGGTGCAGACTTGCAGCGTTTCCGCGAGGTTGCGAGCGCAATGAGCCACCGATTCGCGTTACTAAATCCGCAAGAGAACAACACCAAGCTGGCTTCGAAATAACACGCATCACACCTACCGTAAGTAAAACAAACCGTTCAAGGGCACTGTAAAATCAGCCCACCCTTGAACGGTTTTTTATGTCCGACTCCCGCTCCCAACTCTTTATCGGTCTGATGTCAGGCACGAGCCTTGACGGCGTCGATGGCGTACTCGCTGCATTCCCCACCGAAGGCAGCGACACCCCGATCCGCACGCTGGCTGCAGCCTACCTTCCTTTCCCCGACGCTCTGCGCAAGGAGTTAATGGCACTTCAGGCTCCCGGCGAGAACGAAATCCAACGCGAGGCGTTGGCAGCCAACAAGCTTGCCGAAATCTATGCCGAATGCGTGCACCAGGTACTGTTAAAAAGTAGCACGGCAAGAGGACAGGTGCGCGCAATTGGCGCACATGGGCAAACGATACGGCATCGGCCGGAATTAGGATTCACACGGCAGACCGGCAACCCGTCACTGTTGGCAGAGTTGACCGGCATTGACGTGATCGCCGACTTTCGCAGCCGGGACATCGCAGCCGGAGGCCAAGGTGCCCCTCTCGTGCCCGCATTCCATCAAGCGATTTTCGGCAGTGAGGACGAGGTGCGCGTGGTGGCAAACATTGGCGGCATCAGCAATATCAGCGTCCTAAACCGAGGTGACGAGGTAGTCGGTTTCGACACCGGACCGGGCAACGTACTCCTCGATGCGTGGGTTGGCAGGCACCTCAACAAGCCCTTCGATGCAAACGGTGCATGGGGTGCCAGCGGTCACATCATCCCTGCGTTGCTGACTGAACTTAGGGACGAAGATTTCTTTATGCTGCCTCCACCCAAAAGCACCGGGCGTGACCTGTTCCATACCGTTTGGCTCGACCGCAAACTCGCACAATTCGTTGACGCGTCACCCCACGATATCCAGGCAACACTTGCAGCCCTGACTGCCACTACCCTTGCCGATGCGATCCACTCTCACGCGCCAACCGCCAGCGCGGCGTTTATCTGCGGGGGCGGCGCCTATAACACGCACCTCATGGAATTGCTGCAAAAGGCGCTGACCGAGCGCGGACATGCCGCCAGCGTTCAATCGACCGATGCACTGGGCGTATCGCCAAATCATGTGGAAGCACTGGCATTTGCATGGCTAGCCCACCGACATGCGGAACGAAAACCTGGCAATCTGCCGTCCGTCACCGGCGCGAAAGGCGCACGAATTCTAGGATGCCTGTATCCGGCTTAACGGCCGATGCTTCACCTCACCTTGCGAGAGTACCGCGCATGGCCTTGGTCATAGAGACGTACCTGCGTCGAACTCTTTTCAAGCAAGGCGGCTTGCCCCCCTGCCGATGGCTTGATTTTCGGCGAAGTGCAGATTTTCCAGAGGGCGGACCAAACCAACCGGTAAAGCTCCCCTTGCATCGAACAAACGCCCAAGAGGAAAAATAAAAAGCGAAACTCTCAAATAGCGCTTCCGATGGATTCCAAATAAAAAAAGCGCAGGCATTGCCTGCGCTTTTTATTTGCTATCTGACCGTTAAGAGAACGAGGATCCGCAACCGCAAGTCGTGGTCGCATTCGGATTCTTGATCACAAACTGCGCGCCTTCCAAGTCGTCCTTGTAGTCGATTTCAGCACCCACCAGATATTGGTAGCTCATAGAGTCAATCAACAACTGCACCCCGTTCTTGGTCATCGTGGTGTCGTCTTCATTGACGATTTCATCAAATGTGAAACCATACTGAAAACCGGAACACCCGCCCCCTTGCACAAACACGCGGAGTTTCAGATCGGGATTGCCTTCCTCCTCGATCAATTGCGCAACTTTGGCTGCTGCACTGTCGGTGAAGATGATCGGTTCGGGCATTTCGGTAACGGCATTCATTTCGGGCTCCTGCTAAGCATCAATGGCTTAATTATAGACGTTTGGCGCTTTTCACGTATTGGACATCGCCAGTTTCAGCATCGGCTCCTCGACCTGGTCGTGCGTGAGCTTACCAGCCACCAACGCTCCACCGTGCATTTCCAGCGCCTTGTAGTGCACATCTCCAGTTATGCGGGCTCTTGGCTGCAATTCAAGCAGTTCCGACGAATAAACTGGCCCAATGATTTCACCATTGACAACAAGATGCGCAACCCGCACTTCGCCCTCGATCTTTGCGTGCTCGGAAATAACCAACATGCTGGGCTCTTCGCCCTCCGCAATCACATTGCCTTTTACTTGCCCGTCAATGCGCAGGCCGCCACGAAAGCGCACATTGCCCTCGATGCTGGTCGAAATGCCAATCAGACTATCAATCGTTCCTTTGTTCTTGCGGCCTAACATGGCGGCCCTCCTTTACAGATTCGCGGACACTTGCGCTCGCATCTGACCGTTTTCGAGCACGCGCGCTTGCACGAGCTTGGCCGTCGCGCCTTCGGGCAGGGTGAGCACCCCTTCTACGCGCTGGTAATGCCTGAAACCGAGCTTGAATTTGGCCTGCTCGGCAGGATTCCCTTCCGGGAAAACCATCATAGCACTTTTGCCGTCCCGGATAACGGTGACGGCAAGTTGCAGGTTACCAACGAATTGTTGATCACCTTTACCGCCTTGCATGATCAATAGGCGATACCTCAACTGGTTGGGTGGCATCGGATCGATCTTCAATCGGCGGATTGCGACACCGGCGGGACCGGTTGCATTTGGCAAAAGACTTTCGAAAAAGGCCAGGTCTTCCTTCAGGCGCGTATTTTCAGACTCCAACGTTTTCACCTGCGTAGCGAGTTGCTTTTGCGCCGAGCGCTCGATATTCAGTTTGCTTTCAGCAGCATTCGCTGTAGCAGATAACTGGTCCCGCTCCGCCGTCATCAGTTCAAGCTGCTCCTTATACCGGACCAACTGCTGCCGCGTCTCATCAGCATGCAGCCCGGTCAAGCCGCGCCCCATGTCGTAGACCCACAACGCCAGCGCACCACCCAACCCAAGCACAATGACAAACGCCAATAGCCGTGTTGTCCACGGCATCTGGGTCTTGATTGTCATTTTAGGCAACGCTAGGGATGTGCGCCTGCGCTTAAGCATCATCGAGCTGAATGGTGATGTGGAATACGAGATTCCGACAGATATTTACTTATGGCAATACAGGAATGTGCATCAACCCCGTCGTTTCATCAAGGCCGAACAGGATGTTCATGCACTGCACCCCTTGGCCGGCAGCGCCTTTTACCAAGTTGTCTTCAACCACCAGAATTACCAGCAAATCCCCGCCCTCAGGCCGATGCACGGCAATCCGAAGCTTGTTTGAAGCCCTTACGGACCGTGTTTCGGGGTGACTTCCCGCTGGCATTACGTCAACAAAACGCTCCCCTTTAAAGTGGTTTTCATACAACGCTTGGAAGTCAATGCTCCTCGCTTCGGGCAGGATATTGGCATACAGCGTTGAATGAATACCACGAATCATCGGCACCAGATGAGGCACAAATGTCAGCCCGATCTTACGCCCGGCAATTGCTTCCAGCCCCTGCGTGGTCTCCGGCAGATGACGATGTCCTTTTACCCCGTACGCCTTAAAGTTATCGGCTGCCTCCGCCAAGAGGGTATGAACTTCCGCCTTGCGGCCTGCGCCGGAGACGCCGGACTTACAATCCGCAATCAGCATTGATTCATTCACGAGCGGCTTGCCCTGAGCAAGCAACGGCGCATAACCGAGCTGCATCGAGGTTGGATAGCACCCCGGCAAGCCGATCACGCGCGCCTTTTTGATTGCTTCGCGATTCACCTCGGGGAGACCATATACCGCTTCCTCCAAAATATCGGGACAGGAATGCGGCATCCCGTACCATTTTTCGAATTCTGCCGTCTTCTTGAGACGGAAATCCGCAGCCAAGTCAATGACTTTCACGCCGGCGGCGACGAGTTCACGCGCCTGAGCCATCGCGACCCCATGGGGCGTTGCAAAGAAAACGACGTCACATTCGGTCAGTTTTGCCTTTTCCGGAGTGGAGAAAGCTAGCGAAACATGACCGCGCAAGGAGGGGAACATGTCGGCAACGGGCATGCCATCTTCCTTGCGCGAAGTGATGGCCGTCAATTCAACTTCCGGGTGCGCTGCTAGCAATCGCAGCAACTCGACGCCCGTATAGCCTGTACCCCCTACTATTCCAACCTTGATCATGTTTTTTCCTTACAGAGAATGTCGTGTATCACTTTGCCAAATTCAGCTGTTTGCCACTTTCCTGGCGGGTCTCGAAAGCCGTGGCGCCAAAAGCAAAAAGCCGCCAGGCGCAAACCCGACGGCTTTTCGATGCTCTGAAAACGCAGATTAGCGCTTGGAGAACTGTTTTGCGCGGCGTGCCTTACGCAGACCGACTTTCTTACGCTCGACTTCACGTGCGTCGCGAGTAACGAAACCAGCTTTCGCCAGTTCGGACTTCAGGCCTGCATCGTAGTCGATCAGAGCACGCGTGATGCCGTGACGAACAGCACCAGCTTGGCCGGATTCACCGCCACCATGCACATTGACCATGATGTCGAAGCGTTCGACGTTGCCGGTGAGTTCGAGCGGCTGACGAATAACCATCAGACCGGTCTCACGCGAAAAATATTCAGCTGCCGGCTTGCCGTTGACGACGATATTGCCGGTGCCGGATTTGATGAAAACGCGAGCCACTGCACTCTTGCGACGGCCGGTTCCGTAGTTGTAGTTACCGATCATGTCCGTTCCTTAGATTTCGAGTGCCTTGGGTTGCTGAGCTGCGTGCGGATGGGAACCATCGGCATACACTTTCAGCTTCTTGATCATCGCGTAGCCAAGCGGGCCTTTGGGCAGCATGCCCTTGACCGCCTTTTCCAGCGCGCGCCCCGGAAAACGCTGTTGCATTTTCTGGAAATTGGTTTCGTAAATACCGCCCGGATAGGTCGAGTGACGGTAGTAGGTCTTATCCAGCGCCTTGTTGCCGGTCACGCGCAGCTTGCCTGCGTTGATGACGACGATGAAGTCGCCCGTGTCGACGTGCGGAGTGAACTCGGGTTTGTGTTTGCCGCGCAGTCGGAGTGCCACTTCGCTGGCGACACGTCCGAGGACTTTGTCCGTTGCGTCAATCACGAACCACTCGCGCTGAACCTCTTGGGGTTTCGCGGAAAAGGTTTTCATGATGATGTCCTAAGTAAAATAACTCGCTCAAATTGGCGGTTCCGCTTTCAATGCCAGCGGACTCTTCCTTGTTATCTTTTCCTGAGCGAACGGAAAGCTGGAAATTATAGCCTTTTCAAAGACTTGGCGTCAAATTGGAGAATGCTGCCACTGACCGGAGGCACTCCATGCAACCGCTTCGCTCAAAACATGGCGCGACCAATGCACTAATTGCAAAGCAGTTACAATAGCCACCCTCTGGAATTAAGCGAGCGAAGCATGGAATGCACAGTACGCTGGACCGGATTGTCCGGCATGACCTTTTTGGCAGAAACCGGCTCCGGGCACATTGTTTCAATGGACGGAGCACCCGAAGGCGGCGGCCGAAATCTTGCGCCTCGACCGATGGAAGTTGTCTTGGCGGGCACCGGCGGCTGTACTGCCTACGATGTCGTCCTCATCCTGCGAAAAAGCCACCAGGATATACGGGGTTGCGACGTAACGCTCAAATCCGAGCGCGCAGAAAAGGACCCAAAGGTCTTCACAAAAGTGCACTTCCACTTTACCGTGCGTGGTCGCAACCTCAAACCAAACCTCGTTGAGCGCGCTATCAAGCTTTCTCATGAAAAATACTGTTCAGCGTCGATCATGCTTGAGAAGACTGCAGAGCTGACCCATTCTTTCGAGATTATCGATGACTTGGCTGATGTATCGACCGATGCTGGTTCGCCAGCCACGACGTCATCCGCCGAGCAGAAATAACGCCTGAACAAGGAAACAAAGGACAAAGAGAGTCTGGACTCACTCTCTTTATCCTCTTTGCACTCTCTTCGCGACCTTCCTAAATATAGTAAGCGGTAGCGGTCATCACCTTGGCCATCGCGCGCATCGCCCCGCGAACTGGCGTCGGCAATTCCGCAGCGCCCATCTGTTGGGCACTAGCGCCATGCTCCACCTCATCAACGCGCATCTGTTCAACGATGGCCCTCGACTTTTCATCAGCCGCCGGCAACATTTTCAAGTGGCTGGCCAAATGCGCTTCCACTTGGCGCTCCGTCTCGACAACAAAACCCAAACTTTGTGCGTCGCCAAGTCGCGCCGCCACAACACCGACCGCATAGGCACCGGCGTACCAAAGGGGATTAAGGATGCTAGTGTGCGATCCAAGTTCGCGCAGGCGCTGAGCCGTCCAAGCGAGATGATCTTCCTCGTCCCTCCCGGCCTGAACGAACTGCCGCCTAATCGCGTCGCCTTTCGCGAAGCGCCCCTGTGCCTCATATAGAGCTTGTGCGCAGATTTCACCCACATGATTTACCCGCATCAAGCCGGCACTATGCCGTCGCTCCACGTCATCCATCGCGCTATCCGACACCTTTGCCGCCGGCGTTGGCCGCGCCGCAGTTGCAACGCCGCTCAACACGCGCAGCACACGATCAACGCCTGCAATGACGCTATCCAAAGAATTCATATTACGTATATTCCAATTACACCGCCGCAAAGTAAACGCAACTTACGAAAGCAGCTGACATAGATGAACATAACTGGCATACCACACAGTCTAAAAGTTCTCCAAAGAAACAAACCAGCGTCGCCAATGCCTTGGCCGGAAGATAATTGTTGTTCAAGAGCCACATGATTACCAGTATGTCAAAGAAAAAACCAAATTCTCTTTGCCCTAGGCGAACACTTTTGATGAAATCTTCCTTAGCTTCTTGATCATAGCGATCGGAGGTCTCGGCAGGGACGTTACCACTAGTGACCTTGCTGAAGTGACACAAAGCAATTCAAGTAGTACAAGGCAATTTAAAAAAATTTTAGCACGCCAACCCTTGGAGATTTGTTAATGAAAAAATCGCTTCTCGCACTGGCAGTAATGGGGGCATTTGCAGGTGCCGCCCAAGCACAATCCGCAGTGACCATTTATGGTTCGTTTGATGGCGGTATTCGCCACATCGACAATGCTAACGCAGCAGGTGACAGCCGCACGACGATGAGTTCGATTGGCAACTACAACAACAACCGTATCGGCTTCCGCGGCGTTGAAGACCTCGGTGGCGGTCTGAATGCTCGCTTCGTACTGGAAGCCGGCTGGAATACTGGCACTGGCGCACTTGATAACACTACCAATCGCCTCTTCCAACGCACTGCAACCGTCGGCTTGGGCGGAGCATGGGGCGGCATCGATTTCGGCCGTCAATACAGCGTGGCATTTAAGACCGTTGGTGGGTATGATCCGTTCGGATACAAGTACACTGGCATCATCCCTCTCGCAGCGGCAGCTCCTGGTTCAACAGGCAACACCTTGGCAGCGGCTGGCGCTAGTACCGCCGTCCCTGCTACCATTGCCGCCAGCCCGTACTTCAGCCAAGGTGGCACCCGCCTGGACAATGATATTCAATACACTGGCAATTTCGGCCCTGTCACCGTACGCGCTGAATATGCTCTCGGCGAACAAACCGGCAGCACCGGCAATGGCGCGACCACGGCAGTCGGCGGCACCTTTGCGACTGGTGCCTTCAGCGTCGGCGCAGCCTATACGGCCCGCAAGAACAATGCGGCTCTCGGCGGCGCCTCTCTTGGCCTTGCCCCGGTTTGGCGTGACAACGACAACTGGACCATTGGCGGTGCATTCAAGACCGGCCCCTTCCGCGTTGCTGCCGGCTACATGAATGACGAGCAGGAAGCAGTAGTACCGGGCACACGCGACACGCAAGTTCGCAATGCTTGGGTCGGTGGCAGCTATGCCATGACTCCCGCTTTCGAGCTGACCGCTGGTTTCTACCAAACCAAGCGTGAGCAAGGTGCCGGCGCCACAGCAAGCGATGGCCGTCGTAACCTGCTCATCATCGGCACCACATACGCACTGTCCAAGCGTACCAACTTCTATGCAGCAGTCGACTCTGCCAAGCTGAAGGGCGATTTCATCATGACCAACACTGCTGGTCAACGTGAAGACCGCGTAACCGGTATTAACCTCGGCATTAATCACCTGTTCTAACTAAATATGAGAGTGCAGATTATTAATTGCGCACTCCAGCAAGGAACAAGCGGTTAACTACCCAAGTTTGATGGGTAGTGAATAAACAGGCTCGCATATACGCGAGCCTGTTTTTGCTCATTTGCCATTATCCAAACCAATTTGATGAGAGTTCTTCTTACTCACTTCCTTTAGGCGTTGCGACAACACCACAAAATCATCGCTAAAATTCTCCAAATACTAATTTCCCTTTGTCCTCCGGCGAGATATTTGATGAAATAGACACTAGCTTCTTAGTAAATTCATTAGGAAGCTTTTTTGGTAGGGACGTTATCGCTAGTGGCCTTACCAAGAGCATTAACAAAAACTTAGCTCGATAAACCTTTGGGGATTTATTCAATGAAAAAATCGCTTCTCGCACTGGCAGTTCTGGGCGCTTTCGCCGGCGCAGCTTCCGCACAAACCAACGTGACGATTTATGGTCTGGTTGACGCTTCTATCGAGCGCAACGACGACAACAACGGCCCCATCACTTGGGGCATGAGGGATGCGAATTCGTTCAACAGCGGCAAGAACGGTAGCCGCTTAGGTTTCAAGGGCACTGAAGACCTCGGTGGTGGCCTGTCCGCACTCTTCGTCTTGGAAAGCGGTTTCCAAGTTGACAGCGGCGCAATGCGTGGCGACGGCGGCCTTTTCAGCCGTCAAGCTTACGTCGGACTGCAAGGCGGCTTTGGCACCGTAAAGCTGGGCCATCAGTACACTCCGATGCACCTTGCTCTGGATACGATTGATCCGTTCGGCACCGGCATGGCTGGCAACATCGCCTACCAGTTCAACAACAACGGTACTCGCATGAGCAACACCGTGAACTACTCGTACTCCGCAGCCGGCTTTACCGGCCAAGCAGCGTATAGCTTTGGTGAAGTTGCTGGTGATCAAGGCGCTAGCC
>DASRXG010000002.1:0-39277 GCA_035654275.1 Noviherbaspirillum sp. | reverse complement strand
TGACGCTTGCCGCAACGACATTTTTCACCGTACCGATAATGAACAGCCACCGGCACAGTATGTCGTTCGCGCTATGCAGGCCGTCGCTATACAGGGACTGGATCACAGTGACGTGGCGTCGTCTTCGCACAATGACGAGCCACCTGTGTTTGCGCCCCCTCCTCGGCAAAGCTGTCTATTTCGTCGGCAATTGGAGATGACGCAATGAAAGAGTGGTGGTTGAAATAAAGATTTCACGCAGAAAATAGACGAAGCTGCCGATCAGCGCGAACATACCGAGAACAAAGCACAGGGCGATAAACTTCGCCAGTCCGAGATTGAGCGCATTCCCGATGAAGAGCGTTGCGATGACCACGCATACGAGTAGCGCGCAGGAAGTACTCAACGTGATCGCGCGGTTGATCAAGTGCGCTCGGCGATAAAGGGTCTCGAGTTCCACGTAGGCCTCGGCACGTTCCGCTGACTCCGGCCCATTCATGCGGGTTTCTAGTACACGCGAGCGGTCGATGATCCGGGCGAGCCGGTTAGTCAGGACTGCGAGATTAGTGCCGACGCCTGTCAGCAGGAAAACTGGTGCAATGGCAAGCTGAATGGTGTGACCGATGTCGCCAAGTTGAATTTCCATGATTGTTATTGTCGTGTGATGGTTCTGGTGCGGCTAAACGCGAAATCCAGCTGCGTAGTCTACCAGCAAGCCCTGCGCCAGTACGCCTGGCCTCCACCGGTTCTGCGCACAGGCAATAGATTGTGCTGCCTCAACGCGCCTTCATTTTCAACTATTAATTATGGTCGCCGACGGTCATATCTGAACATGTATTCCGAGGAAGTTCAGGCCTGGAAAATGCATTGTTGTCGACTGATTGCCGTTTCAGATTGGCTCCGTACTACGTCCGGATCCATGGAATTGCAAGCAGGCACCAAAAGATCGGTGCTTTCAAAGGACAGACGCTTCTTTCGTT
This sequence comes from Noviherbaspirillum sp., assembly GCA_035654275.1. Taxonomy (GTDB): domain Bacteria; phylum Pseudomonadota; class Gammaproteobacteria; order Burkholderiales; family Burkholderiaceae_D; genus Noviherbaspirillum. The sequence continues at coordinate 38,318 of DASRXG010000002.1, read as the reverse complement.
GTCACCGACAGCTCAATAACCAGTTTGGGCAATAGAGAAATTTGATGACCACTCATTTGGAACACTTTGCCGGCAATTTGCCCAATTTCATTACGACCCTTCCGGAATTCCCGGCCAACAAGGTCGACCGGTCACTTCTCGCGGTCATCGACTCCAGCATGGACGCCGTCATTATCGTAGACTCGATGCGACAGATTGTGCTGGTTAACCACAAGGCAGAACGGATCTTCGGTTACCCTGCGCAGCAACTGCTTCAGAAGCCACTGGACATGCTCTTGCCTTCACGGTTCAGTGGCGAGCAGCGGCGTCGGATGGAACGTCTTGCCGTCGCGCGGATTCATGGACAGCGCTCCAGCCTCGAGCTGAAGGGCCTGCGTGCAAATGGAGAGTCCATTTCCTTGAACGCCAATATCTCGCGTGTGGCGGTGCGTGGAGAGCTGTTCCTTGCACTGTTTCTCAAGGATCCTGGGGCGCGCAAGTCCGGGATGGATGTGAAGCAGCGCCCTGTAAGAGACTCAGAGCTTCGGCGATGGGTCGTTTCCTCGCAGCATGCTACCGAAGTGGAGAAGAAGCGCTTCTCGAAAAAGCTGTATGACGATATCGGCCAGCGCCTCAGCGTCCTCAAGCTCGACCTGGACTGGCTGGAGAACAGCCTCTCCGATGCAGATGATTGTTTTCCTACCCGCCTCGCACAAATGCAGGGGTTGCTGGACAACGTCATTCGGATGACGAAAAGCATGGCATCTGCGCTCAGGCCGCCGCTATTGGACGATTTTGGATTGCTGCCCGCCGTCGAATGGATTGCGGTGAATTTCCAAAAGAAGACTTCCATTAACTGCACGGTCGAGAGTAACGGGCTGGATGTCAAGCTCGACGACCCCATAGAATCTGCGATCTTCCGGGTAATACAGGAGGGACTGGCGAATATCGAACAACACGCACAGGCACGCAACGCAAGAATTTCGTTCACCCATACTATGAATCAACTCGATGTTATGATTCGAGACGATGGCATCGGCATGGAAAGCGGTAGCGAGAACAAGCCGGGCTGTTACGGATTGATTGCGATGCAGGAACGCATCTTCGTTTTGGGAGGTACAATCAGCATTCGGAATGTGAAGCCCCATGGGGTCGCCATTCACGCTTCGATACCGATTGAACCGATTTTTAAAGCCGACCAGACTTCTCCCCCTCCGACATCAAACCTATGATTCGCATCGTAATCGCCGACGACCACACCATCATGCGCGAAGGACTCAAACGCATTCTTGACGGAGCCGACGACATACAGGTTGTGGGTGAGGCCGTGGACGGTTTCGAAGCGTTGGCGCATGTACGCAAGGGAGGGTTCGATCTCCTGATGCTCGACCTCTCGATGCCGGGTCGCAGCGGGGTCGAGCTGATCCGCCAGATCAAGGACGAAGTTCCGAAGCTGCCGATTCTCATCCTTACGATGCACGAGGAAGAACAATACGCAGTACGCGCGATCCGCGCCGGCGCACGCGGTTACCTGACCAAGGAAAGCGCCGGAACCCAACTGGTGAGCGCGATTCGCAAAGTCGCTTCGGGCAGGCCTTACATCAGCCTCGAAGTAGCCGAACAGCTCGCAATGGACGTCATGCCGTCCAACGAAGATCTTCCACACAAGCAATTGTCCAACCGCGAGTTTGAAGTCTTTACCCTTCTGGTAAGCGGCAAGTCGATCACCGAAATTGCGGATTTCCTCCATCTGAGTGCAAAGACAGTCAGCACGCACAAGACCCGCATACTGACCAAGATGAATATGAACTCCCTCGCGGAGATGGTGCAGTATGCGGTTCAGCACAGGTTGCTCGGGCCGCTGAAGAACTAGGTTCCAAGAGCATCTCCTCACATTTCCATTCAGTGCAAAGACCCCGTCATGTAGTGACGCAACGCGGTGCAATTGCAATCGCTATGGCAATGCCATATGGAAATTACTTTCCATGAAGCAGAAATAGCGCCCTTCTCGCAGTAGGGTCTTATCAGTAAAGGTTCACAGCGGATGTAGGCATATTCCTACATGACGCGCAAGCGGACTACATTGCAATTCAGCTCACACCGATAGCAATTGCCGGATGCGATTGCGATACTGAGCACTCGCGATTGAGTATGACAGGCAGGCAACCCTCGGCGAACCTGACATACCGCAAACGAATTTCCAATAATAAAAGCAGTGATCCGTAAAACGCTCGTGCGCCCGTCTGCCCGCTGCACGAACCACACTTGGTTTAACTGAATTAGGAGATGACCATGCTGTCCACACCAGTCTCAGAAGTCCGTTCCGACTCCCCGCCATCCACATTGCATTCCTCCTCTCTAGAGGCTGGTTGGCAGCGACAGGGAAAGCTATGGTCTAACCTCAAGGAGCTTTGCGATGTGTTGCGCATTCCTTCCGCAGCGATCCACACGGACGAAGAACTGCTGTTCCAGCATGTCCAATTCAAGACCGGCCAGCGCATCCATACGATCGGACAGCCTTTCGACACGCTCTACATCGTCCATTCCGGCTTCCTGAAGACGGTCTTGATCGATGAATTCGGCAATGAGCAGGTCCTCAGCTTTCCAATGAAAGGCGACCTGTTCGGCGTCGATGGCATCCATACCAAGCGTTATGCCTCTGAAGCTGTGGCGTTGTCGAACTGCGACCTGATCCTCCTGCCTTTCAAAAAACTGACCGCGCTCGGCCGTGCCCATGTGGAGTTCGAGCATGCGATGTACAGCGTCATGAGCCGCGAGCTGGTTCGCGAGCAGGCAATGGTCAGCATGCTGGGTGCCTTGAGTGCGGAAGCGCGCGTTGCGCGATTCCTGGTCAACCTGTCTGAGCGCTATGCCGACATGGGATATTCAAGCAAGCTCTTCAACTTGCGGATGACTCGCCACGAGATCGGCAGCTACCTGGGCCTGACGCTGGAAACAGTGAGCCGCACACTGTCCGCGTTTAATGAAATTGGCCTCATTACTGTCGATCAGCGGTCGATCGGCATCAAGGACCCGGAAGCACTCAGAACCTTGCGTCGTCTGCCGCCTTCCAGTTCGCGCGCAAAACAAGTCGCCTCGAAGAAATCCAAACAGGCCGCCCAACCCGCGCAACAGCCAGATTCCGACTGGGGCGATCTCGCGACGGCATAGTTGCCAACCCTCTGCTGCAAAGCGCTTTGCGCAATACGGCGCAAAGCAAAAACGAAAAGCCCGATCAGAAAACGATCAGGCTTTTTTTGCTTCCACAGTCTGGAGTCTTGCCTGCGCTCTTCCAACTCGCAGCGATGCTGACGCACACGCGATCTCTTCCTACAACCGCGACAGTTACATAGTCGGACACCTGCGCAGACCAAACCATACGTCCCCATGGATTTACAAGTCGGCCGGCCGCTTGGATGCCAACGGCCACGGAGCCGACATGCGACTTGTTCTAAATTGGCTTATTTCTTCTTGCCGCCAGTTGGGGAAGTTCCTCTTTTATCTTCCGTTCCAGCGTCTTCCTCCATTGCCATTGCGCCTCTTCCTGCATGTGCCGTGGCGCTGGAAGCCACATCGGCGTAGTTGCCGGCACTATGCATGGACCTCGTCGTCACATCGTCAATCGACGAACGTGCATTCACCATGTTTCTCTTTGCCAGCGCGGCAACGTCCTTGAAGGCCGATTCCCACACAGAGAACATGCTTGTCATAGGATTGAAGACTGCGTCGTTCGCCTGCTCCTGTGCCGTCTCCGCAGTCCGCTCCGACATCCGCATCGTGGAGCTTGCCGCGCTGGTGCCAAGGCGCTCGATATATTCCTGTACCGACCTGCCGATTTCGCTCTGCACCTCCGTAAAGACGCGCACGATTTCCCGCTGATAGTTCACGGTGTCTTCCGGGTTGCGCGACATGAAAGTGGATTGCAGCGCGTTCCCGACACTGCGCGGATCGCGTGCGCTTGCAATGGCTTGTGCAAGATTCATTTGCTCGGCGACTGCGTGACGAGTAGCGCCAATCATTACTTGGTCAATTTTTTCCGCCCCTGAAAGTACCGCATCGGCAAATCTACGTGATGCTTCCAGTTGATTCTGATACATGTTGATCATCGGGTTAAATACGTTCTGCATGGTTTGCTCTCCTGGAAAAATGAAACGGTTGTTTCATCCCGCGTTGAGTGGGAAGGAGTTGCGGCGAATTTCGTATATTCTCGACGTATCGAGTTCAGTCTTCCACCTGCTCCCTCCATTGATTGAGACAGATCAATCGGACAGAGTTCGATACCCCCGGCACTGAACTGTTCGCGTCCGGAACATGCCTGCCGATATGTGAAAGAAGATGCGTATGTTAAGCATGGCCGACAATAGGGTTACGCCCTAACTCAGGCATTCGCGCTTCGACGAGGTTCAGCACCACCGAAGCGCCAATCATCTTGCCTTGAGCTGGAGCGGCTCTTCACGCAACTTCCCTGTCCGACGATGTGCTTGAATCAGAACATGTGTTGCCCGCCATTGATCGCGATGTTCGATCCCGTGATGTATCCGGCGTCGTCGGAGCAGAGATAGGAAATCAATGCCGCAACCTCGTCGGGCTCGCCCAGTCTCCCAATGGGAATCTCGGGGATGATTTTCTTCTCGAGGATGTCCCGCGGCACCTTCATCACCATCTTCGTCCGCAGGTAGCCGGGAGATACGGTATTGACTGTAATTCCCTTGCTGGCCACTTCCAGTGCCAGCGCTTTCGTAAATCCATGCACTGCCGCTTTTGCTGCAGAGTAATTAGCTTGCCCGAACGCGCCCTTCTGGCCGTTGACGGAAGAGATGTTGATGATCCTTCCCCACTGGCTTTCAAGCATCCCGTGAAGCACTTGCTTACTCATGTTGAAGATACTGTCGAGATTTGTTTTTCGCACTTCCTGCCAATCCTCGGGCGCCATCTTCTTGAGAGTCGCGTCCCGCGTAATCCCTGCGTTATTGACGAGAATGTCGATCCGCCCCGTGTCTCCGATAATTTTCATGACGGCGTTTTGGCACGACGCAAAATCTGCCACATCCGCCTTGTACGCTGAGAACTCGAAGCCTTCCCTTTTCTGCTCGTCCAACCAGGCGCTCGCATGATCGTTATTCGGAGAGTAGGTGGTAACCACCCGATGTCCTGCACTGTAAAGCTTTCTGCAGATCGCTTCGCCCAAGCCGCCCATACCGCCTGTTACGAGCGCAACCCGTCGATACTCCATATTTCCCCCTTGCGTGCAATGTTGATGAGTTTTGATGGATGTCGCTATCCGCACTTGATGCGTTCCTCCGGCCGGAATAGCGTTGCAGGCGCTTCTATTGTTGTGTTTGTTCGGCAGCTGAAGGACAGCCACAAACGCCCCTGAATTCGATTGGAGGCCGGTTGATTAGTTCTAGGCGGGAGATTGAGCATTCTCAGCGCCGCACGTTTGCAGGCGACCGATAAGCGTTCTGTCAGCCCCGTGCGCGAACCAGCATTATCAAGGGCTGTCTATACGGGTATGGCAAATGTGCCGCAGGCAAATGGACAACCGCGCTTCCCCACTACCAAGAGGAAACTTGCCGGGAGCCGGTCAGGAATACCGGGAGGAGCAGTAGTCAGTCGGCTTGATAAGGCTATGAGTGAATGCAGCCCAAGGTATACATCTCCGATTCGCCAGGCAATCTGGGCTCCGTCTTTGCGTTGTTTTACTTCGAGTCGGGGGTCGATCTGTATGGCTGGCATATCGAGGCGAGAAGCCTGTACTTTTCTGCGGCCTTTTTCATGGTCGAAAACTTTTACGCCGACCGCTCTCCACGCCTGTATCGCAGCGTACAGGACGACGTATACGGCCCCTGGACCATCGATTATCCGCCGACCAAAGACGAGATCCGCTGCCCTGTTCCCGAATCGGTAGGCCACGAACTGGAGCGCATCCAGTCCCGCTTTGTCGAAGAATGGATTTTCTTCAAGAACGACGTCCGCATTGAAGATGAACTATTGGCCTACGAGGCACTTGGCATGCCAGTCCATGAAGTCAATATCAAGGCACGGCGTCTTCCCCGGCTGCACAAGGAAAACAGTACCTGGACATACATGCAGCCCGGGATCGACCTCAATGTCGTCCAGCTTCTCAGAAAATATTGGCGGCTGAGCGAAAAGGTGCCGATGCGCTAAGCCTGGCTCCTGTTTCACCACCGCCCGCGAACAGCCTGCTTTCTGCCGGAACAAGAGCTTGTTCCATCCTGCGCATCGGAGTCGCGCCGACATTCGGTCGAACATTCGCCGGAAAGGCCGTCAAATCGCGCAACAGCCGCATAAATAGGGGCGATATTCGAGAAAATGGCGTCGCAGCAACAGGTATAATAGTTGCGAGCACAGAGCGAGTGGCAGGCAGTTAATCAATGCGCTGTAATGGTTTCCAGTTTCCCCCTGCACGTTCGGGCCGCTTTCCATGCGGCCCGTTTCATTTGGCAGGAAACCGCATTGACTTTCTGCTCTGAGAACACCCGTATCGCGCAGCGCGCATTCACCGATCAGCATTTATGTCAAAGAATCAAAGCAGCAAGCCGATAGAGATCAAGATTTCAACAGTCGTTGCCGTTTCCGCCATTCTGCGCGCAACCGATACCGCAACGCTGGATGCCGCCATGAAGAACATGACCGGCGGCGCATCGGATTATTTCGATCACGAATTTGCGGTAATCGATGTCTCCGGCTGCGACTTCACCGGCGAGGTCGACTGGCAGGCTCTCATTGCACTGTTCAAGTCCTACAGCCTGAATCCGGTCGCCGTGCGGGGTGCTCCTGCAGAGATGGAGCAGGCCATTATCGCCAGCGGCCTTAGCATCGATACGCTGGTCAAACCGCGCCAAGATTTGCAGGATGAGCAAGTCGCGGTTGAACCAGCACCTGCCCCTGCTCCCGCAGCCGCTCCTGTGCATCCAGCAGCCGCGCAACAACCACAAGCCAGCGGCGTGCCGGCAATGATCATCGACACCCCGGTGCGTGCCGGCCAGCGCATTTATGCGCGCGGAGCCGACCTCATTGTGACGGCGGTCGTCAACAGCGGTGCCGAGCTGATCGCCGACGGCAGCATCCATATTTACGCTCCGCTGCGCGGGCGGGCGCTGGCCGGAGCCAGCGGCAACGCCGAAGCACGGATCTTCACGCTGAGCATGGAAGCCGAACTAGTTTCCATCGCCGGCATTTATCGTACGTTTGAAAGCGGCTTGCCGCAGGACCTGGCGAAGAAAGCCGCCCAGGTCCGCCTTGCCGGCGACCGGATAGATGTGCTATCCATTCGCGCATAGTTTTCTTTGAAAGGAGTTAGTCTGTGGCCAAAATCATTGTTGTAACGTCCGGCAAAGGAGGCGTTGGTAAGACCACCTCCAGCGCCAGCTTCGCATCGGGCCTCGCGCTGCGCGGTCACAAGACCGCCGTCATCGACTTCGACGTCGGCCTGCGCAATCTTGACCTCATCATGGGCTGCGAGCGACGCGTCGTGTATGACCTGATCAATGTCATCAACAATGAAGCGACCCTCAACCAGGCGCTGATCAAGGACAAGCACTGCGAAAACCTGTTCGTGCTGCCTGCTTCACAGACGCGCGACAAGGATGCGCTGACCGAGGAAGGCGTCGAGCGTGTGCTGGGCGATCTGGCCAAGATGGGCTTCGAATACATCGTATGCGACTCCCCGGCGGGCATCGAGCACGGCGCGGTGATGGCTCTGACCTTCGCCGATGAAGCGATCGTCGTGACCAATCCGGAAGTATCGTCGGTGCGCGATTCCGATCGCATCCTTGGCATCATCCAGGCCAAGTCGCGCCGCGCGCTCAACGGCCAGGAGCCGGTCAAGGAGCATCTGCTGATCACCCGCTACGTGCCCAAGCGCGTCGATGCCGGCGAGATGCTGTCTTTCTCCGACGTGCAGGAAATCCTGCGCATTCCGCTGATCGGCATCATCCCGGAATCGGAGGCTGTTCTGCATGCATCGAACCAAGGTAATCCGGCAATCCACATGGCCGGCACCGATGTATCGGAAGCCTACCAGGATGTGGTAGCCCGCTTCCTCGGCCACGAAGTTCCGCTGCGCTTTACCGCCTACGAGAAGCCGGGCCTGTTCCAGCGACTGTTTAAGGGTAAGTGACATGGCACTGCTCTCCTTCCTGTTCAATAACAAGCCCAAGAGTGCCAGCGCCGCCAAGGAGCGCCTGCAGGTGATCATTGCGCGCGAACGCAACGGCCGTGACGGCCCGGACTTCCTGCCGGCCCTGCACAAGGAATTGATCGCCGTGATTTCGAAATACGCGAAGGTCAACGCCGAGGACATCAAGATTTCTCTTGATCGTCAGGGCAACCTTGAAGTGCTGGATGTGAATGTCGTACTGCCAGACGTCATGCCGGGCAAATAATGAAGTGAAGTCTCGCGATGGCGGCCACACCTTCGCGAGACGACCAAAGCAGTTCAGTGCAACTTAGTGCCCAACGTATTGCCGACTAATGTAACTGATGCTTCAGGTCAGACAGCTCGCGATGAGCTTGCATGATGGCCGTTTTCAACTCTCCATCCAGATTTCCCGTCGACTGCTCGCACGCATCCTTGGCACGGTCTCCCAACTCTTCCAGTTCGTCCACGCATTGCCGGATTTGATTCTCGTCCTGCGACTGCAGGATATTCCGTGCGTGAATGGCCTTTTGATCCAGTCGCTGGAGGCTGTCTTTCAGATCCATCGGTACAGCCTGCGCCACCTCGCAGCGTTTTGCGGCGTCGTGAATGGTGTTTTCTATCTGGCTGAATCGTTGCTGAATTTCGTCCGGGCGCATGATATGCCTCCTTTTCTCGGTTCGTTGCGGGTAAATTTGATAAAAGGCTGACAATGGAGTTCCGGTCGAAGCCCTAGCCGTCGATTGTTAAAAGAAATGGCGCACAAAGTGCGATAGGGTTCGATGAATGCCGTTGAGTTGCGGCAGAACTTGCCTTGGCCCTGCAAGTCAAAATGGCAATGGTCTAAAGTGGCAGTCGCGGTTTCGTCATAACCCGCCTGTCGAGGAGGCCGTCATGGAAAGCTTCAGGCCGGGATTTCTTATCGTGCTGCTGGCAGGTTTGCTCGCCACCAGCGACTCTTTGGCACATCGAGGTTCTACGCACCGGCACGCGCGTGTGGGTGTGACGATAGGCATACCATGGGGTGCGCCTTGGCCGCACCCCGCTTGGCCGTACCCCAATTCGTACCCCGATTATTACTACCCTTACACGTATTCCTATTCATATCCTCCCGTGGTCGTTCTCCCGTCGCCCCCGGTCTATATCGAGCAGAACGCCGCTCCGCCCCTGAACGGGCAGCAGGGAGGAAACTGGTGGTACTACTGCCCGAGCTCGCGCGCGTATTACCCGTACGTAACGGAATGCCCGCAAGGATGGCAACTCGTACCGCCACAACCGCCAGACCTGAGGTGAGTGATGTCTTCCAAATCGGCACTGTTTTATCGCGCTCTTGCAACCTGCCTGGTTCTGGGCGCCTGTACAACGACACCGCCCAATGAACCGAGCGTGATGGTGCTGCCTGGCACCGGAAAAAACTTCGAGCAGTTCAAAGCCGACAACGATGTGTGCAAGCAGTACGCCCAGGAGCAAGTCGCCGGTCGTACACCGGAAGGCACCGGCATCGCCAGCGGAGTCAAGAGCGCGGCCCTCGGAACCGTACTCGGCGCGGCCGCCGGCGCTGCTGCGGATGGCAGCCGTGGCGCTTCGGTTGGCGCTGGGGCCGGGTTGGCACTGGGCGGCCTGTCGGGCGCGGGCGCGGCAGAAACGTCCGGCTCACGCCTTCAGCATCGTTACGACATTGGTTATCAACAATGCATGTATGCGAAAGGCCATCGCATCCCGATGGCGGGCGGGTTGATGAACCAGTTTTTCCGGGATTACCAGGAGCGCCCCACCACTCCACCACCGCCTCCGCCGTCAGCACCCGGCAGCCGCTGAAAGCAAGGCAACTAGTTCAGTCCACGCCAGTCGAATGGAGCCGCTGCATTTCTGCTAAACCACGCCGCCAGTGCGGGCTTGCCGCCGTTTCGGATACGGCATTTCCGGTACAATCCGCCCCACCATGAATTCACCCAAGAACCTGTTTTCCTATCCCCGTTACCGGCCCGACTACACCAAGCCGGCCCCGTTTCTGCCGATGTCGCGCGCGGAAATGGATACCCTCGGCTGGGACTCGTGCGATGTCATTTTGGTGACGGGCGACGCCTACATCGACCATCCGAGCTTCGGCATGGCGCTGATCGGCAGGCTGCTGGAACGGCAGGGCTTCAGGGTCGGCATCATCAGCCAGCCCAACTGGCATTCCGCAGAGGCGTTCCGCGCGCTGGGCAAACCGAACCTGTATTTCGGCGTCACCGCCGGCAATATGGACTCAATGATCAACCGCTATACCGCCGACCGGAAAATCCGCTCGGAGGACGCTTACACGCCGAATGGCGAGCGCGACAAGCGGCCCGACCGCACCGTCGTCGTCTATGCGCAACGTGCGCGTGAGGCCTATCCGGATACGAACGTGATCATCGGCAGTATCGAAGCCAGCCTGCGCCGCATTGCGCATTACGATTACTGGTCGGACAAGGTGCGACGCTCGGTGTTGCCAGACTCGAAAGCTGACCTTCTGCTATTCGGTAATGCCGAACGTGCGCTCGTCGCGTTGACGCACCGCCTGGCAGCTGGCGAGTCGATCAAGAACATCCGCGACCTGCGCGGCACGGCCTTCATGGTGCCACGCGGATGGAAGCCATCAGAGGACTGGAGCGAGGCGAATTCCACTCGCTATGACACGCCGGGCCGCATCGAGCCGCATCCGGATCCTTACGAAATGAAGTCGAAGGAAACGGCGAGCTGTGCGACCGAACCGAAGGCAGAAAAACCGGTCGTGATCTTGTCCCGCGAAGAGCGGCAGGCAGCGCTGAAGGAACAACGCGAGAAGACCGTCGTGCGCCTGCCTTCTTATGAAGCGGTGAAGGACGATCCGACGCTGTATGCACATGCGTCACGCGTTTTCCATCTTGAATCGAATCCGGGCAACGCACGTGCGCTGGTGCAGGCACATGGCGAACGCGATGTATGGCTGAACCCGCCACCGCTGCCGCTGGCGATGGATGAAATGGACGGCGTGTTCGACGCGCCGTATGCGCGCGCACCGCACCCCAGTTACGGCAATGCGCGTATCCCGGCATGGGAAATGATTCGTTTCTCGGTCAATATCATGCGCGGCTGCTTCGGCGGCTGCACCTTCTGTTCTATCACCGAACACGAAGGCCGCATCATCCAGAGCCGCTCCGAGCCGTCCATCCTGCGCGAGATCGAACACATCCGCGACAAGACCAAAGGCTTCACCGGCACGATCTCTGACCTTGGCGGGCCGACGGCCAACATGTACCGCCTCGCCTGCAAGGACAAGAAGATCGAGGAAACCTGCCGCCGCCTTTCCTGCGTGTATCCGAGCATTTGCGTAAACCTCAACACCGACCACAGCAAGCTGATCCAGCTGTACCGGAAGGCGCGTGCGATCCCCGGCATCAAGAAGATCCTGATCGGTTCCGGACTGCGCTATGACCTGGCGGTGCGCTCACCGGAATACGTGAAAGAGCTGGTAACGCATCACGTCGGCGGCCTGCTCAAGATCGCGCCAGAGCATTCAGAGGAAGGCCCGTTGTCCAAGATGATGAAGCCGGGCATGGGCGCGTATTACAAGTTCAAGGAAATGTTCGGGCGGTATTCGAAGGAAGCCGGCAAGGAGCAATACCTGATCCCCTACTTCATCGCTGCGCATCCGGGCACGACCGACGAGGACATGCTGAACCTCGCGCTGTGGCTGAAAAAGAATAATTTCAGGCTCGACCAGGTGCAGGCCTTCGTGCCGACGCCGATGGCGATGGCAACGGCGATGTACCACGGCAGAAAGAATCCTTTGCATAAGGTATCGGCAGACTCGGAAGTGGTCGAAACCGCCCGCGCCGGAAAGATCCGCCGCCTGCATAAGGCCTTCCTTCGTTACCACGATCCGGAAAACTGGCCGATTCTGCGGGAAGCGTTGCAACGAATGGGACGTTCGGACCTGATCGGCAACAGCGAACGCCATCTTGTACCCCGATCTGCCCCGCCAGTCGGCGCCGTGCAGACAGTCGAGCGCCGTTGCAACAGTGAACGGCGAACTCAGAAACCAGTTAAATTTGCCGGCGTTCCGTTGCATAAAAAACCGCAGGCGGGCAAACCAACACGCAAGCCGGGAGGGACAACGACAAAGCCCGGCCGGAAGATATAAAAATTTTGAATATCTGTTATTGCCACAATAAAGCAGACATGCAATTGTTAGAAAGCTATAGTTAAACCGTCTCCTCCAACTCTTCTTGAATTGGATTTAGCCCGCAAACCGCAAGGTCCTGCGGGCTTTCTTTTTTGCGCCCTCGTCCCTGAGTTGCCGGGAAAAATGATGTAAGCAAGCGTAAAGTTGCCGGTTCGTCTATTGATCTGCAGCACGTCTTCTATACAATGACCAGGAGCAAGAGATTGCTTCTACAAAACGGAGGAGACGATGCAACGAACGAACCGTAAGCAGGTAGTCTACGCGGCAAAAGCCGATTTCAACTACAACAAGCTGCAAGCCGTGATCTGCATGGCATTGTCGGCCGCCGTTACCATTAGCACGATCGCTTGGGCGGTCAAATTCTTCGACTAATTCAGTCTGCTTTTTTCGTGCATTGACGTATCCCCTTCCGCTCACCGGAAGGGTCGATCCTTGCAATCGGTGTTGCATATTCGTCAATCATCGATTTTCGTCAATGCTTCCTTGATTGCGTTCGCGTCGCGCGGACGTACGAGGCGCGTCACCTCCCTTCCATCACTTAGGAAAACCAAAGTCGGCCACAACGTCACCCGGAAGGAACGTCCCAATGGGCGCCCCTTACCGTCTTCGATCTTGATATGGCGGACGTCACGGTGCGCCGCAAAGGCCGCCTCCAGCAACGGTTGTGCCGCCTGGCAGTAGCCGCACCACGGCGCCCCGAACTCGACAACTGCAGGACCTTCAAGTGCATCAATTTCACTGCGCGGAGGTTCGACTGCCACATATGTATCATTCATCGCCATGAGTGGATTCCTTAGGAGTTTCCTCTTGCCTGTGGCTGCCGCAGCGGGTCAAGCAAATGCCGAAGCGCATTGTGGTCGAGCTCATACATCAAAGCGAGCAAGCGGCCAAGCTCTCCATCCGGAAAACCTTCCCGCGCAAACCAGCCAAGGTAATGTCCGGGCAGATCTGCAAGAAGGCGGCCCTTGTACTTCCCGTAAGGCATTGTCCAAGTCGTCAGGAGTTGGAGGTATTCAGGGTTCATGATGGCTCGTCTTTGTCAGCACTTATACCGGCATCGCGTTGGATGTTGAACAACACCCGGTTGCGGCGAATAGTACATGCCGCATGTCGAACTTTAACCCGTGCACTCCAAATTTAAGTATTTTGCATTTCACGTTTTTGCCTATACTGTATATATAAACAGTATTCGTGCGAGGATGTGATGGAAACAGAAGTCGCAAAACTGGCAGCCGCCGAAGCCCGTCTCAGAGATGTGATCCGCCTCATCGTGAAACGCCGCATCGCCCACAACGAATCCCTCAACTGGCGGCTGATGTTCGACATCGAAGATGAAGCGATTTCGTTGCTGGAACGTGATGCCGATCTAGATGTGCGCTACCTCAACATGATGGCCTCCCCGTCGGCGCAACGCCGCCCATGTCTTCAACCGTCTGAAGAAACTGACAGTTTGACTGAGGTGTACCCGATGCACACAGCGTTGTGGATGATCCAGGAGGCCTACCACCACGAACATTGAGACGCGCGAACATTGTTTACTTCCAGCGTAATTGAGAAAGCGCAAAGAGCAAAATGAATTTGCCTGTGAGATCGGGAATCTATCCCGCATAGTTCTCGGAGGCAGAAATGGCGAAAAAAACCTGGTGGATGCCGACAATCAACGAAGATGTGGAGGCCGAGTTTTCCTTCTGGAAGAAGCACTTCGTTCTATCGATATGGATTGCGGTCGGTGCTGCGCTTGCAGTTGCATTCCTGATTGCGGTCTGGCCGCCAGGAAGCGGCAACGCCGAACTACGCGACTTCGCCAGGCAGATATGGCCCTTGTTTGTTGAATGCGCGTTCTGGCTGGGCTTTCTGCTAGGGCTGATGTGGGCAGCAGCCAAACGTGCTGGTTCTGCGTTATCCGGCACACTGCCGTGGTTGCCACGCCGGTTGCTGAGCGCGCGCGCGGCGGCGTCGAGGCAATTCGGCCAGTGGGCAATGTTCACTGCTCTGGCAAGCTGCCTGCTCTGGATTTCCATCCAATTCCGAACCCCAGAACAGGCAGGCACGGCAGCATTTTTCTCGACTCTTTCGCTGCTGATGCAGACCTGCCTCTGGTTCGCTGCAATGTTTGCCATCGCAGCCGTCGCCGGGCGCGAACGTCTTGTGCTTGAACGCCCCAAGATTGACTCCGTGCCGACGCGAATGGAAGACTGAAATTCGACAGCGGCTTTACAATGCCCTCTGCAGAGCAGAAACCAACATTAGCAGGGGCATGATCCATGAAAGCTATACTGACAGGACACAGCCGGGGACTTGGCGCAGCAATTGCCGAGAATTTGCTTTCACGACAGATTCCCGTCCTCGCACTGGCGCGGACGAAGAATGCCGAGCTGGCGCAACGCTTCCCTGCCGCGCTGACACAAGTTGAGCTCGACCTCGCCGATTCCAATGCCCTCGCCCAATGGCTGAAGGGCCAGACGCTGCGCAAGTTCCTGGAAGGCTGCAGGACAGCGCTGCTCATCAACAATGCGGGGACGGTGCAACCGGTCGGTCCGCTGGACCTGCAGGATGTGAGCACGATTGCGCGTGCCGTCACACTGAACGTTGCGGCACCGATGATGCTGGCCAGTGCAGTGGCCGCCGCTACACCTGAGGCAAACGACCGGCGCATCCTGCATGTTTCCAGTGGCGCCGGACGCAGCCCCTACCCCGGCTGGAGCGTGTATTGCGCGACAAAGGCGGCCATGGACCAGCATGCGCGCGCGGCGGCTCTGGACAAGATGCGTGCGCTGCGGATTTGCAGCCTCGCCCCCGGCATTATCGACACCGATATGCAGGCTGAAATCCGCGCAACGTCATTGCAGCAATTTCCGTTGCGAGAGAAGTTCGATACATTGAAGCGCAATGGCGAGCTCGTCAGCCCGCAGTCGTGTGCGAAGCGCCTGGTTGATTACTTGCTTGTAGAAAAATTCGGTGCCGAACCGGTTGCCGACCTGCGCTCGCTCGGCGGATAGACGACGTCAGAATTTCCAACTTTTCTTCGTCCTGTAGTCATGCTGCAGGACGAGTCGGGTGGAATCGATCAGGCTGTTCAAACCGAGGATCAGCTGCGTCAGGACATGCCCGGGCAACGTCCATATCTGCCCTTGCGGCGGTTCCACGCGTGTGGCAGCGGCAATGACGGGAGTAGCCCATTCTGCTTCCGGAGTGACGTCCAGTAAAACATCGCCGTCGGGCGTCGTGTGCATATAAATTTCGCCGCCTTCGGCAAGATAAAAACAGATGCCGTAACCGCTGACGTTCCTGCCCTCGACGAAGCGCTGCAGGTCTCGGTTGTAACTATCTATCCATGCTTCGACGTCATAAGTGCTATTGAGCGCAATCCATGGACGCTGCGTGGGCACCTTGGGTGCTGGGTTTTCCATTTCTTCCATGTCGATACTGCCCGCCCGAATATTTTGTTTCGATACACGCGTTCCGATGGTCCCAATCGGGAACAATCCCTTCCCTACGTCCAATCCCTCGGCGCGCCTTCATCGCATTTCTTGCATTTAAGCACGCGCCCAAGTGCCTTGTCCCGTCCTTCCTGCGTTACGACCCAAGGGCGGTTTGTCCACGGCGGATTATGCCGTACATGTTGATTGTGTCCGCACTCCAGTTCGGCAACCCAGTGCCGTTCTTCATCCCGGTGAAAACCGACGATTCTTTTTTCCATGAGTAACGCAACCTGCGGAAATGAAGTGAGCTGCGCCATTTGACCCGGCCAGCATAAACACTGACCCGTCAGCCCTCAAACCCGTTCCCAGGTTTCTATTCCTCCGGGGACAATGTGGAACATGGGATGGGCGCTTGGCATGGAAATGCCGTGATGTGTCTCGTACACCGCCGGCGACCTGACCTGCAGCTTGGCGAGCAGATGCTTCCATTCGTATTCCATCTGGCCTTGGTGCACCGGCACGCTCGGACAGTTTCCCCGCTTGACGATCTTCGTGGAATCGAACCGGTAACCGCGCCGCTCTGCTTCGGTGGCGACTTCCCCCAGGTAGCAGCCAATTGCCAGCACGGGGTCGACGCATGCCTGGAAGCGTACCAGCTGAGGATGAAACTTGTACCCCTTCGTCTGCCCGAGCAACACCTTTTGTGCCAGCAGTGCTTCCCGCCAGAGTGCGACCAAGCCGATCTTATCGAGCAGTTTCGGGTTGATGGACCAAAGACGCACGCATACCTCCCATTCTCTTTCGCGCTGTATTCTCTGGCCGCTATCCTACGTCAATCCGCGATTACGCGTCGGAGACATCAAGCGGAGGCGGCCTCCATCTGGCCGCCTCCGCTTGACGATTCAATGCTACCAACCTCCTCCCAGCGCCCTGATCAGCGCCACAGTCGTGGTTGCGCGTGTTCCGCGCAGCTGTACTGCGGTGCGTTCGACCGCTGCGAGATTGCGCTGCGAGTCGAGCACATCGAGATAGCTCGACCGGCCGGCTTCGTAGAGCTTGTTCGCCAGCTCCGCAGAACGGCGCGCGGACGCGACGGCATCGTCGATCGCCTGCGCCTGTCCGGCCAGTGTCCGCAGTCCTGCAAGATTGTCCTCCACCTCGGCGAATGCACTCAAAACGCTTTGCCGGTAGCTGGCCACCGACTCTTCCAGTGCCGCCTCGCTGCGAGCGA
Source organism: Noviherbaspirillum sp. (assembly GCA_035654275.1). Taxonomy (GTDB): domain Bacteria; phylum Pseudomonadota; class Gammaproteobacteria; order Burkholderiales; family Burkholderiaceae_D; genus Noviherbaspirillum. The sequence goes on along the minus strand of DASRXG010000002.1, from coordinate 21,333 downwards.
CGTTTGCCCGGTTGCGGCCGCCATCAATGATCGGCAACGACATCAGCGCGCCGATGACCCAAGTGCGACTGCTCCAGCGGAAGACATCGGACAAGTCTTCCGAAAGGCCTCCGCCGGCGGCAGTCAGGCGTACCGCAGGGAACATCGCGGCACGCGCAGCGCCGATACGCGCGTTGGCGGCAATTATGGCGCGTTGGGCGGCAGAGATATCCGGCCGGCGCTCGAGCAATGCAGACGGCAAGCCGGCAGGAATGCCAGGCAAGGCCGAGGAGGCCAGCAGCGGGTTGTTCTGCGCATTGAAGTGTGACGGCGGTTTGCCGAGCAGGATCGCGAGTGCATGTTCGAGCTGCGCACGCTGTCGTTCGATAGCGATTGCATCCGAACGCGTCGTCCCCAGTTCCGTCCTTGACCGTGCCAGGTCGAGCTCGCCAAGGTCACCAAGGTCGTAGCGCCGCTGGTTGATGCGCACGTTTTCTTCACGCAGGCGCACCGTCTCGTTCAGGAAGGCCAGTTCCGCATCCGCGGCACGGAGACGGAAATAGGTCTGCGCAACATCCGCCTGCAGTGCCAGCAATACGGAGCGGTAGGTTGCTTCGCTGGCTGCCGCGTCTGCCTGCGCGGCATTCACGTTACCTGCGATACGGCCGAAGAGATCCACCTCATAGCTTGCAGTAAGGCGTCCGCTCCAGGTGGTTGCCGGACCGACCTCATTTGCCTGGTTACCTGGCACAGCAAATAAGCCGCGCGCCCGTTGCGGGCCGACCTCGACATTGACATTCGGGACGCGGTCCGCTTCAAAAATGCCGGCAATCGCGCGTGCCTGCTTCACGCGCGCAGCCGCCGACGCGAGGTTCGGATTTGCAGCAGTCGCATCGGCGATCAGCTGGTCCAGCGTGCTGTCGTTGAACACCTTCCACCACTCGCCGCGCGGCTGGGCTTCGGCCGGCTGCGCCGGCTTCCAGCGGGCGGCATCCGCATTGGCCGGAGCGATCGTTGCGTCTTCCTTGAAGGCAGCCGGCATGTCGATTTGCGGTGCCTTCAGTTCAGGTGTAGCACACCCAGCAAGTATCAGCGCCATGACAAGCGGCAGTAAGGAAAGCTTCTTCATGTTGCTCGATTGGTTGATCATCACACTACTCCTTCGGTGTGGGGAACGCGCGGCTTGTCGTCTGCAACCGGCCTTGGGCTTTCAAAACGCTTGGCCAGCGAGCGCAGCAGCACGTAGAACACTGGGGTCAAAAACAGACCGAACAAGGTCACGCCGAGCATGCCGGTAAAGACGGCCACACCCATTGCATGCCGCATTTCCGCACCTGCACCCGAGGAAAACACCAGCGGCACTACGCCCATAATGAAAGCAATCGACGTCATCAGGATCGGGCGCAACCTCAGCCGGCAAGCCTCCAGTGCCGCCTGCACCACGGTACGGCCGTGATGCTCCAGCTCGCGTGCGAACTCGACAATGAGGATCGCGTTCTTCGATGCCAGGCCGACCAGCACGAAAAGCGCGATCTGCGTGAAGATGTTGTTGTCGCCGCCGGACAGCTTGACGCCGAGCAGCGCGCACAGAATGGACATCGGCACGATCAGGATCACCGCCAGCGGTAGCGTCCAGCTTTCATATTGTGCGGCGAGCACGAGGAACACCAGCAGCACGCACAGCGGAAAGACGATGACCATGGTGTTGCCGGCGAGGATTTCCTGGTAGGTCAGCTCGGTCCATTCATACGTAATCCCCTTCGGCAGGACTTCCTGCGCCAGCCTTTCCATTGCCGCCTGCGCCTGCCCGCTGGACACGCCGGGCGCCGGGCCACCATTGATGTCGGCCGAGATGTAGGCGTTATAACGCTGCACCCGGTCGGGGCCGTAGCTGTCCGTCACCCGCATCAGCGACGACAGCGGAATCATCTCGCCCTTGTCGCTGCGCACCTTCAGCTGAGCGATGTCTTCCGCATGCGAGCGGAACGGCGCATCGGCCTGCACCTTTACCTGATAAGTCCGGCCGAACTGGTTGAAGTCGTTCACGTACAACGAGCCGAGGTTGATCTGCAGCGTCTGGTAGATGGTCGACAGCGGCACGCCGAGCTGCTTGGCCTTGGTGCGATCGATGTCGGCAAACAGTTGCGGCACGTTGATCTGGTAGCTGGAAAACACGCCAGCCAGCTCCGGCGTCTGCCACGCCTTCATCTGCAAGGCCTGCACCGCCTTGTACAACTCGTCGTAACCGAGGTTGGCGCGGTCTTCAATCATCATCTTGAAGCCGCCTATCGTGCCCAGGCCGTTAACCGGCGGCGGCGGGAACACCATGATGAATGCATCCTCGATACCGCCCAGTTTCTGGTTGATCTGCTGGGCGATTGCGCCGCCGGAAAGCTCCGGCGACTTGCGCTGGTCAAACGGTTCCAGGCCAAAGAAGACAATGCCGGCATTCGGCGCATTGGTAAAACCGTTGATCGACAGACCGGGGAAAGCGACGGAATCCCTCACGCCCGGCACCGTCTTCGCAATTTCCGACATGCGGCGGATCACTGCATCGGTCCTATCCAGCGATGCAGCATCTGGCAACTGCGCAAAGCCGACGAGGTATTGCTTGTCCTGGCCGGGGACAAAACCGCTTGGCACCGCCTTGAACACGAATACTGCTGCAATCGCGAGCACCGCATAGATGGTCAGCGCTACTGTCTTGCGTGCAAGCACGCGCCGCACCCCGCCTTCATAGCGGTTGGAGGCATTGCCGAAACTGCGGTTGAACCAGGCGAAGAAACTGCCGAACACCCGGTCCATGCCACGCGTGAGCGCATCGCGCGGCGCGTCATGCGGCTTCAGCAAAGCTGCAGCCAATGCGGGCGACAGCGTGAGCGAATTGAAGGCGGAGATCACCGTGGAGATCGCAATCGTCAGCGCAAACTGGCGGTAGAACTGGCCAGACAGGCCGGACACGAAAGCGATCGGCACGAACACCGCGCACAGCACGAGCGCAATTGCGATGATCGGACCGCTGACCTCCTTCATTGCCTGCACAGTGGCGTCGCGCGGCGATAAGCCATACGCAATGTTGCGCTCGACGTTCTCGACCACGACGATGGCATCGTCAACGACGATACCGATGGCCAGCACCAGACCGAACAATGACAGCGTATTGATGGAAAAACCGAACATCAGCAAGACGGCGAAGGTACCGATGATCGACACCGGCACGGCCACGAGCGGGATGATGGAAGCGCGCCATGTCTGCAGGAATACGATCACCACCAGCACCACGAGTGCGACCGCTTCCAGCAGCGTCTTGACCACAGCACGGATCGACTCGCGCACGAACTGCGTCGGGTCGTACACCACGCTGTAATCCACGCTTTCCGGGAAATCCTTTTTCAATTCTTCCATCTTGGCGCGTACGTCGGATGACAGCTGCAACGCATTTGCCTGCGGCGCCTCGAAGATAGCGATCGCCGCCGCCGACTTGTTGTTCAGCAGCGAGCGCAGAGCATAGTCGGTGGAACCAAGTTCGATGCGAGCAACATCCCGCAGCAGCGTGACGGAGCCATCCGCACCGGTGCGCACGATGATATTGCCGAACTCTTCCTCCGATTGCAGCCGTCCCTGCGTATTGACCGTGAGCTGGAACTCGGCATTCTTTGCCGGCGCCTGGCCGATCACGCCGGCGGCGACCTGCACGTTCTGTTCGCGGATGGCCTGCACGACGTCGGAAGCGGTCATGTTGCGTGCAGCGATCTTCTGCGGGTCGAGCCAGACGCGCATTGCATAGTCGCCAGCACCGAACAACAGGGTTTCACCCATGCCCGGAATGCGTGACAGCTGGTCCTTGATGTTCAGCACTGCATAGTTGCGAAGGTACACATCGTCATAGCGGCCGTTGGGTGATACCAGGTGCACCACCATCGTCAGATTGGGGGAGCTCTTGACGGTGGTCACGCCGATCTGACGCACTTCTTCCGGCAGGCGCGGCAAGGCACGCTGCACGCGGTTCTGCACCTGCGTTTCCGCCTGCTCGACGTTGGTGCCGATCTTGAACGTGACCGTCAACGCCAGTGCGCCATCGGAGGTCGCCTGCGACGACATGTACAGCATGTTTTCCACGCCGTTGATCTGTTCCTCCAGCGGTGCGGCAACCGTCTCTGCAATCACTTTCGGATTGGCGCCGGGATACATCGCGCGCACCACCACCGAGGGCGGCACGACATCGGGATACTCCGACACTGGGAGCTTGAAGATCGCCAGCACGCCGGCGACGAAGATAAGGATCGACAGCACGGCGGCAAAGATCGGCCTGTCGATGAAAAAGCGGGAGATATTCATGATGATCTCTCAGGTATGTCGAATGTCATGCGCGAAAGCGGGGCTTCCCTCCCCGCCTAGGGGAGGTAGCTGCGTAGTCGCTGCTTGTGGCTGCTGGGTGCTGCTGGTGGCTGCTTGCGGCTTTCGCCGGGCTCAGGAATTCGGTGCGCCGGAGGCACTACCCTTCGATTCCGCCTTTGCCGGATCCTGCCTGGAAGGATCGGCATCCATCGGGATCAGCTGCGCAGTGACCGGTGCGCCGGGACGCACGCGCTGCAGTCCATTGACGACAATCGTCTCGCCGGGCTTCACGCCTTCGCGCACTACCCTCAGGCCGTCGACGACCGGTCCCAGCTTGACCGGACGGTATTCCGCCTTGCCTTCGCCGTTAACGACATAGACGAACTTGCGGTTCTGGTCTGTGCCGACCGCACGGTCGTTGATGAGTGCAGCATTGGTGGCGCCGCCGTTACCGTCGCCGCTGGCCAGCTGCACGCGGGCAAACAGGCCGGGAGCCAATGCACTGTCGGCATTCTTGAATACCGCACGCATGCGCACGCTGCCGGTGGCGGGATCGACGCGGTTGTCGACGAACTCAAGCTTGCCTTCATGCGGGAAGCCGTTTTCATTGGCAAGGCCGATGCGCACCGTAACGGGCACACCCTTGCGCGCCATTGCGCTCACGCTCAGGAAGGACTTCTCATCACCGTCGAAGCTGGCATAGATCGGATTGCTCGACACGACGGAGGTCAGCACCACGCTGCCATCGACGAGGTTACCGGCAGTGACTTCGGCCTTGCTGACGCGACCATTGATCGGCGAATGCACCTTGGTGAAGCCGAGATCGAGCTTCGCTGCCTCATAGGTTGCTTGCGCAGCGCGTGCGGTTGCATCCAGTTCCTTCACGCTAGCGGCCTTTTCGTCGGCCTCGCGTTGTGCAATGGCTTTTTCGGCAACCAGCTTTTCGGCACGGGCGAGTTCGACCTTGGCAAGATCAGCCTTGGCGCGCGCTGCCATCGCTGCAGCCTCCGCACGCCTCGCCTCTGCCTCATAGGGGCGAGGATCGATCACGAACAGCACGTCGCCCTTCTTCACCTCCGCGCCCGGCTGGAAATTAACGGATGCAATGAAACCGGAAACACGCGGCCTGACCTCCACGCGGTCGACCGCTTCCAGCCGGCCGGAAAACTCCTGTGTTTCAACAATGGATTTCTCCAGCACGGTTGCCGCCGAGATCGGAGGACCGCCAGCCGGCTGCTGCCCGACTTCCTGTGCGGCCGGCTTGCCGCAGGCGGACAGCACCAGCGCTGCTGCGGCAATTAAGATGAGCGTGGCAGCCGCCTTGCGTGCTGCTGAGGTATGGATGATGGCGTCTTTCATGGTGTTCTCTTTCGGTTGATTCGAAAAGGTGTTAATCGGAATTCGTCTATGACGCGTTTGTGCGGCGAATAGCCCGCCCTCCGGGGTCATACCGGGGACACAGAAGTAATACGGCACGTGGACAGGGCCAGTATTCGGCTTGCCACTACGGGAAGGTCAAGCTCCGTCTTCCAGGCCAGCGATAAATCCCGCAATCTCCTGCAATGCGCTTTCCTTTCGTGCGCAGCTACATCGCGCGCCCGGCTCTTCCAGCGTGATGGATGGCAAACGGTGCACGATTGCCTTAATGCCGGCCGATGCCAGTTTCACGCCGTACTGTTCCGCCTCGTCGCGCAGCGGGTCATCATCGGCCGACAAGATCAGCGCTGGCGGCAAGCCTTTCATGCGGCTCGACTGCAGCGGACATGCATACGGATGCGTGCGATCCAGCGGGCGCGGCAGATAGCGCCGGTATCCGGCGACGCACGCTTCCTGTCCGGCAAAGCTGCGCATCGAGCAACTCGTGAGGCCGGGGTCAAGCATCGGCATGATCAGCAACTGAGCCGACAATGCAGGTCCGCCCCTGTCGCGCGCCATTAATGCCGATACCGCTGCCAGGTTGCCGCCTGCTTCGATTCCGCCAACGATCAATCTTGCTCCGCACCATCCTAGCTTGTTGCGATGGCGTGATACCCATTTCAAGACGGCATGCGCATCCTCGACTGCCGCAGGAAATGGCTTTTCGGAGGCAACGGTATAACTGGACACCAACACCTTGCAGCCTGTGCGAGCCGCCAATACGCGGGCAAATCCCTCACACTCGTCAAGGTCAACAACCGAAAAGCCGCCATACGGGAAAAAAACAATCAAAGCATCCGTCTGTCGACTATGCTCATCTGTATCCGGCGTGTACAAGCGCGCTTCCAGTTTTTCCTGCGCGCCTTGCACAGTGACCACGCGCATCGTCGCTTGGTTTGGCTCTGCAGCATCATGGCTGCCTGCAATGTGCAATTCGGTGCTCATGCGGCGAACTATAGCTTTGTTCTACAATTTGAATAAATAGCAAGAATTCGAATTAACCGTTCAGCTTTCTGAACAATCGAAGGTGATTGGAGGCGTGATGGACAAGTTGCAGGCAATGGAAGTGTTCGTACAGGTCGTCGACGCCGGCAGCTTCACGCGAGCGTCGGACAACATGAAACTGCCGAAGGCCACGGTATCGACCTTGATCCGCGACCTTGAGAGTTCGCTTTCCGTGAAGCTGCTCAACCGCACCACGCGCCACCTGAGCATGACCGCCGATGGCGCCGCGTATTACGAGCGCTGCCTGCGTATCCTCGCAGAAGTGCGCGATGCGGAAGAGTCACTGTCGAAGACGCATGCCAGCCCGAGCGGACGCCTGCGCATCGACGTGCCCTCAGGACTGGGCCGCCACCTGATCATTCCTTCGCTGCCGATGTTCTTCGAGCGCTATCCGGATATCCATGTCGAGGTCGGCTGCAGCGACCGCCCGGTCGACCTGATTGAAGAAGGCGTGGATTGCGCCGTACGTGGAGGTGTGCTCGCGGACTCGACGCTCATTGCGCGGCGTGTGGGCGCGCTGCATTTCGTGACATGCGCAGCGCCCTCCTACCTTGCGCGTTTCGGGCGGCCTCTTCATCCTCATCAACTGGCACAGCATCGCTGCGTCAATTATTTTTCGGCGAAGACCGGCAAGATCTTCGAATGGGATTTCGCCAAGGATGGCGAACGCATCCAGCTTCGCGTGCCCGGGCGTATTGCAGTCAACGATTCCGATGCCTACATGGCTGCAACATTGTCCGGCATGGGGATCGCGCAAATGCCGGCATTCGTGATCTGCCCGTATTTGCAATCGGGGCAGCTTGAGATGCTGCTGGAAGACTGGAGCGTGGATCCGCTGCCGCTGCATGTGGTGTATCCGCACAACCGCCATCTGTCCGCCAAGGTGCGCGTGTTCGTCGAATGGGTTGCGGAACTGTTCGCCGATCATCCTGCCATGCAGGTGCGCGCCGGCCACTGCCCGCACACGCCGGCAAACGCACCGGCATCTTCCGGAAACACATCCGAACGACAGCTTCCATCTACGGGTGAAGAACAAGCCGCCGTTGCCGCCTGATTCGCGAGAGACGATCAGCGTCAAAAAAACAGGCGCCAATTGGCGCCTGCAAGTAACTGACCATTCTGCCGGGCGCTCAACGCCTGGGTGTCACACGGATAGTCGTGCCCCTGAGGTCAATACCACGAATAGTCACACTGCCAAAGCTCGCCCCGTTCGAGCCGCGGACGCGTATGTTCTCGACATTCATGACGCCGACTGTCTGCGGTATCCGGTATATGCTGGATCCGCTGCTATCGATCAGCACCGTCGGATTGAGGGGATTGAACACAGCATCCTGAAAGGTGATGTTGGCATCGAGAACGCTGGCCACCGGATTCAGGAGCGTCGCCATGTCGCCAAGTACCTCCACACCGAATCCACTGGTTGCATAACGGGAAAACCGAAACATTCGATCCTCTGTAAGCCCCTGCGCTGCTACGCGCCGAAGTTCTTCCTCGTTCAACGCACGTAGCGCCTTCGTGCTATTCGATGACGATGAAGGCGTTTTCACCATCGTTGCCGTGTCCACTGCGCTGACGGCGAAGGGCATCAGCAAAGTCAATGCAGCAAATGCCATCCCAGCAGAGGGTCGCCGGAAGTTCTCCACGCGGCCATGACTAACCAAATTCCATCCGGCACACTCGCCTCCCGTCTGCCGGCCTGACTGCGACTGCTTATCGTGCTTATAGCTTTGTTGTAGCCATCCCATAATGTCTCCATCAAAGAGAATCATGTCTGCGCTCTAACGTCGCTATGTGCTCCCTGTCGTGTTGCGGTGGTGCCCCTGGAGCTATGCATTGCGCTGCTCCTTCCACGACGCCCCATGCCTGATGGATAAAGGCGTTCGTTGATTCCCGCACAACTTGGAGCGACAGATTGGTAGAAGAAATCCCAATGCTGCACGAATGCATACATAACGTTGTGAAACCTCAAATGAACCTTGGGTCATTGTGTCTACCGGCATTGCGAGAATGGAGTGCCGGATGCTTGGCAAGGTGATGTGCCGCATAAAACGAAGTGCTTGACCTCGTATGTGCGGAAGCAGAAATGAAAAAGCCGGCTGACCGCCGGTTTTTTAGGAATTCTGGTGGACAGTACTGGGATTGAACCAGTGACCCCCGCCGTGTGAAGGCGGTGCTCTACCCCTGAGCTAACTGTCCGGGAAGGTCGGCATTATCGCACAAACGGTGCATAGAATCAATTTGCCGGTGCAGCCGGCTCAACGCGCCAGACGCAATTGCCCTTGACCTCCTTGTCCAGACGATCCAGCAGGGCCTCGTGCTCGGCCAGCTCTGCCTCTGTCGCCTGCAGCACGATGATGTCTGCCAGCGGCAAAGCCTCGACCGCCTGATTATCAGCCGGACCTGCCTGCGGGGCGGCCAGATCAATGGTGAAGCTATTCTGGCCACGCGTCATGGCGAGGTAGACTTCGGCCAGAAGCTCCGCGTCCAGCAGCGCGCCGTGCAGTGCGCGGTGCGCGTTCGAGATGCCGTAACGGTCGCACAGCGCGTCGAGGGAGTTGCGCTTTCCGGGGTGCATTTCCTTCGCCTGCACCAGCGTATCGGTTATCGAATCGACATGCTCTGCAAAACGAGGAAAACCGAGGCGCTCGAACTCTGCATCAAGGAAGGCAAGGTCGAACGGCGCATTGTGGATGATGACTTCCGCGCCGCGGACATAGTCGCGCAGCTCATCCGCGATCTCGGCGAACTTCGGCTTGTCACTGAGGAATTCGGTCGTCAACCCGTGCACAGCGAGCGCGCCCTCTTCCGAGTCGCGTTCCGGATTGATATAGGTGTGGAAGTTGTTGCCAGTCAAGCGGCGATTGATGATTTCAACGCAGCCGACTTCGATGATGCGGTCGCCCGAACGCGGGTTCAGGCCGGTGGTTTCAGTATCGAGAACGATTTGTCGCATGGTTATTCGGCAGTAGCCGGAGTAGGTTCAACGGGTGCGCGCGCGGATGCCGCATGCCCCTTTTTACGAGCAAGGAATGTATAGAAAGTCGGCACGACAAACAAGGTCAGCAACGTGCCAACGGTCATGCCGCCGACAATGACCCAGCCGATCTGGATGCGCGACTCGGCACCTGCTCCAGTGGCCAGCGCCAATGGCACTGCGCCCAGCACCATCGCGCCGGTCGTCATCAGGATGGGGCGCAGGCGCAGCACGGCCGCCTCGACGACAGCCTCATGCATGGTCCTGCCCTGTTCTCGGAGCTGGTTCGTAAACTCCACAATCAGGATGCCGTGCTTGGTGATCAGTCCTACCAGCGTGATCAGGCCGATCTGGCTATAGACGTTCAACGTGCCGCCGCTCAGTTTCAGCGTTGCCAGCGCGCCGGCCATCGACAACGGCACCGTCAGCATGATGATGAACGGATCGACGAAACTTTCGAACTGTGCCGCCAGGACGAGGTAAATGAACGCCAGCGCAAGCACGAAAGTGAGCGCAAGGCTGCCGCTTGACGCGCGGTACTCCCGTGAGGAGCCGGACAGGTCGGTCGCATATCCCGGCTTGATGATGCGCCTCGCGGTCTCCTCCATGAAGTCGATCGCCTCGCCCTGCGTGTATCCATTCGCGAGGTTGGCGGAAATGACCACAGCGCGCCGCTGTCCGAAGTGGTTCAGCTCGCGCGGTGCGACTGTTTCGCGCACCTTCAGCAGGCTGGCCAGCGGGATCATATGGTCTTCGCCGCCATTCTTGCCGACCCCACGCACAAAGATGTTGTTGATATCGTCCGGCGCATTGCGCTCGCTGGTTTCGATCTGCACCACCACATCGTACTGGTCGCTGCCCTTCTTAAAACGCGTGACATTGCGGCCACCGAGCATCGTCTCCAGCGTGCGACCGACGGTTTCGATCTGCACGCCGGCGTCGGCTGCCTTATCGCGGTCGACTTCAACGCTGACCTGAGGTTTGTTGAGACGCAGGTCGGTGTCAATGTTGGAGAGGCCGGGATTTTTGCTCGCCTCGTCCACGATCTGCTGCACGACAGCCTGCAGTTCCGCGTAGGAGGCGTTCGTCATCACGACGAGACTGACGGGGCGCTCGCGGATGGATTGCCCGAGTGATGGTGGCGCGTTGGGGAACGCAAGCACGCCGGGAACCGCACCCATCTTGGGTTGCATCTCCTTGATCATGTCCAGCGTGCTTCGCTCGCGTTCCGACCAATCCACGGTGCGGAAGAATGCAACCGCACGCTCGACGGTAGGATTACCAGCAAAGATAAATACACGGTCGATTTCCTTGGTTTCCTGCGCAATCTGCTCCAGGCGCCGCGCATACTTTTCCGTGTATTCGAGCGATGCACCATCCGGGCCGGTAATTGCCGTGAAGATCGTCCCCCGGTCCTCGATCGGCGCCAGTTCCTTCTTCATGCTGGTGCCGAGCCATACCAGCGCACCGATCACGAGCAGGTAGACGGCAATTACGAGCCAGCGCGCGGCCAAGGTCCGCGCCAGCAAGGTGCGGTAACCCGTGGTGATCGCGTTCAAGCCACTTTCGATAACGCGATAGACGACGCCATGGCGTTCCTGATGCTTGAGCAATACCGAACACATCATCGGCGACAAGGTCAACGCGACAAAACCGGAGACGAGCACCGCGCCCGCCAGCGTCAGCGCAAACTCGACAAACAGGCGTCCGGTCCGCCCCGGCGTGAATGCCACCGGCGCATACACCGCCGCCAGCGTCAGCGTCATCGCCACCACAGCAAATCCAATTTCCTTCGCGCCCTTGAGCGCCGCCTGGGACGGCTCCATGCCGTCTTCGATATGGCGATAAATGTTCTCCAGCACCACGATTGCATCATCCACCACCAGGCCGATCGCCAGCACCAACGCCAGCAGCGTCAGTGTGTTGATGGTGAAGCCGGCCAGCGACATCAAGGCAAAGGCACCAATCAGCGATACCGGAATCGTTACCAGCGGAATGATGGAGGCGCGGAAGGACCGCAGGAATATGAAGATGACAAGTGCCACCAGCACTACGGCTTCGGCGATTGTTGTATATACCGACTTGATGGAGCGGTCAATGAACAAGGTGTTGTCGACAGAGATGTCGATCCGGACACCTTGTGCGGCGAGTTCCTCATTCAGTTTGGGCAACTCTGCCTTGACGTAGCCGGCCAGCTCCAGCGGATTGGCGGTAGCCTGCCGGATAACACCAAGCGATACGGCACTCTTGCCATTGAAACGCACCGAAGAGCGCTCTGCCGCAGGACCAATTTCGACCTGGGCAACATCCTTGAGGCGCACGCCGTAACCGTTCACGGTGCGTACGATGATGTTTTCGAACTCAGCCGGCGTGGTCAGGTCGGTTTGCGACACGACCGAGAACTCCCGTTGCTGGGACTCGATGCGGCCGGCCGGCACTTCCACGTTCTGCCGGCGCAATGCATCTTCCACGTCCGCCGGCGTGAGCTGGTAAGAGGCTAGTTTGTCGCGGTTGAGCCAGATGCGCATCGCGTATTTGCGCTCGCCGCCGATGCGCACGTCGGCGGCGCCGGGCAATAATTGCAGGCGCGGTTTGACGATGCGGTTGGCAATGTCGGTCAGGTCAAGCTGTGATGTGTTGTCGCTGGAGAATGACAACCAGATGATGGGGTTGGCATCGGCCTCAACCTTGGCGATGACCGGCTCGTCGATAGTTTGCGGCAATCTTGCTCGCACGCGGGATACACGGTCCCGCACATCGTTGGCGCCGGAATCCGGATCCTTGTCGAGCCGGAAGCGCACGGTAATCTGGCTTTGCTCCGCACGGGAGATGGAGGTCAGCACGTCGATGCCGTCGATGCCGGCAATCGAGTCTTCCATCGGCTTGGTGACCTGCGACTCGACGATCTCCGCACTAGCGCCCGGATAGTTGGTCTGCACGGTGACGACCGGCTCATCGATTTTCGGGTATTCGCGCACTGCCAGGCGGTTGTAGGACACCAGGCCGATAAGAACGATGATGAGCGACATCACCGTCGCAAACACCGGACGGCGGATACAGACATCGGACAAGACCATGATCTGCTCCGCCTAGCTCTTGGTCGCGGACGCAGTGGCCTGCGCCGGATCGACACCTTGCACGATGCGCACCGGGGTGCCGTCCTTCGACAGGCGGATTTGGCCGGCCGTCACGACGACATCGTTCAATGCGAGCCCTTGTGTGATTTCAACCTTGGCTGCGCGGCGCAGGCCGGTCTTTACTTCCGTCTTGACGGCATTGCCGTCCACCACTTTCCACACCATCACCTTGCCGCCTTGCGGAACAATTGATTCTTCCGGCACGACCAACGCATTTTCGCGCTCGGCCAGAATCAGTCTGACACGTGCGAACATGCCAGGTTTCAGCCGCCCCTCCGGATTTTCGATGCGGCCGCGCAGCAATGCTGAGCGGCCGGCGCTATCCACTTGCGGATCCACTGCATCGACCTTAGCCCGAAATGGCTTTCCCGGCAGCGCATCGACGATCACCTCGATAGCCTGCCCCTTGTGGACCAGGTCTGCATATTTTTCCGGCACGCGGAAATCGACCTTGACGCTGGAAATATCTTCCAGGTTCACCAGGTCGGTTCCATCCCTCACGTAATCACCGATGCTGACGTTGCGGATGCCGACGATGCCGGAGAACGGCGCGCGAATTTCCAGCTTGGACAAGCGTGCCTGCGCCAGCGCCAGCTTTGCTTCGAGCACTTGGACATTCGCGAGCGATTCGTCGCGGGCACGGTCCGACATGAATTTTTGCTTGGCGAGATCGGCAATCCGCTCGTAGTTTGCTTTCGCGATCCCGAGCTCGGCTTTGGCCTGCTCCACTTCCGCCTGGTTAACGGTGGAATCGAAAGCAATCAGCAGCTGGCCCTTTTTCACCTGCTGGCCATCCGCAAAATTGAGCTTTACGATGCGACCGGACACTTCCGGCCTGACGACGACGGATTCGTTGGAGCGGAGGGTGCCGACCGCATTCACATCATCGACCAGCCTTGCGCTGGTCACCCTGGCAACATCAACAGAAACAGGGCCACTCGGACCTGCGGGCGTCGGTGCGGAAGTGCTTTGTGCAGGAACGGTTTTCTGTTCCGTAGGTTGTTGCGGCTGGCGCTGTACAAAATAAGCAACAGTTCCCAACGCAATAATGCCAACGGCAGCGACACCGGAATACAGAAATCTCCGTGCGTTCATTTGCTTGAATAGTAATGGTTGATTAGTCAGCAAGCGGAATCGTTGCCAACGAGCGAATGTAGCACAACCATACTATCAAGACACGGACTCCACGCCGAGGTTCGCAAGCGCGTCGGCGCGCTCGTTGCCATCGTGGCCGGCATGTCCCTTGACCCAGCGCCACTGGATCTGGTGCCTGGCCTGCGCAGCGTCCAGCGCCTGCCATAAATCGACGTTCTTCACCGGCTCCTTCGATGCGGTTTTCCAGCCGCGCGCCTTCCAGCCGTGAATCCATTCGCTGATGCCTTTTTGCACATACTGGCTGTCGGTATGCAGCACGATCTCGCATGGACGCTTTAGCGCCGTGAGCGCTTCGATCACGGCCCTGAGCTCCATGCGGTTGTTGGTGGTATTGAGCTCACCACCAAACAGCTCCTTCCGGTGTGAGCCCGCAATCAGCAATGCCCCCCACCCGCCGGGGCCAGGATTTCCCTTGCATGCCCCGTCGGTAAAGATTTCCACTTTATCCATGCTATTGATTCTTGTGTTTGTGTATTTTGTTGGTGACTGGCACGCCTTGCGCAGTCGTCGCGGCTGGTCGTGTCCAGGCCGGCCCGATCAAGCGCATGCCGCGGACCCGCTTGATGGCCTGCACGATATAGACAGCACCGAGGGGCGGCCACCAGCGATTTCCCGCCCTTTCCATGAAAGAGAAGCGGTTCAGCCATTTATCGGATCGACAAGGTGGCGCATAGCAGCCGAAGTGGCCGCGGTTGACTTCCATATTGAGCAGCTTCAGCCAGTCCTTCAAACGAGGCAGGCTGATGAACTCGCCGTTCTGCGGAAGAAAATGAGCGCCGCTCAAGCGTCCTGCAACCTGCCGCAGTCCCCACAGACTGGCAGGGTTGAAGCCGCAGACAATGACTTGTCCTTCCGGGATCAGTACGCGCTCGACTTCGCGCAGCACCTGGTGCGGCTCGTCCGCAAACTCCAGCACATGCGGCAATACCACCAGGTCAAGGCTCTGCGAAGCAAAGGGCAGTTCGGCAAAGTCATGGACGACAACGACATGGGGTCCACTGCCGTAACCTTCTTTGGGCGGGATGGCCGTATCCGTGAGCCACTTGTTTGGCATGCGGTTGGCCTGCAGGGCATTAATCTGCGGCAAACCGACCTGGATCGCATTGAAGCCGAAAATATCCGCCGTCAGCATATCGAGCCGCTCTTGCTGCCAGGCCCGGACATAGTCGCCCGGAGGCGTCTCGAGCCAGGGGCCGAGCGCTATAATGGATTTCTCGCCTGACGGGTACATCATATGTTGAAAGTTTTGGCTGTTCCGGCGTTCCAGGACAATTACTTATGGGTGATCCACGATGGCGAACATGCTGCGGTCGTCGACCCCGGCGATGCAATGCCCGTCCTGGATACATTGAAGGCGCACCGTCTTTCCCTTTCCGCTATTCTACTGACACATCACCACGCTGACCACGTTGGCGGCGTTCCCGCATTGCTCCGCGCATCCGACGTCCCGGTATTCGGCCCCGCACACGAAAACATTCCGTATATAACCCAGCCACTGAGCGAAGGCGCTACTGTCAACGTTCCTGGGCTCGGACTCACGCTGGAGGTGCTGGATGTCCCCGGCCATACCCGCGGGCATATCGCCTACTTTTCCCGCAAACATTCATGGCTGTTCTGCGGCGATACGCTGTTCGCCGGTGGATGCGGCCGTCTGTTTGAAGGCACACCGGAGCAAATGGTTGCGTCCTTGACAAAACTCGCTGCATTGCCTGATTCAACGCAAATCTTCTGCGCGCACGAATACACCTTGTCGAACCTGCGCTTCGCACGCGAAGTCGAACCGGGAAATAGCGATTTAACAACACGTATCCAGCAAGAACAAATAAAGCGTGATCAAGGACTGCCGACCTTGCCCTCCACCCTCGGCATGGAAAAGGCAACCAACCCGTTCTTGCGATTTCGTGAACCTGGCATTGCCGACCGGCTTATTGCAACAGGACATCTTTCTTCGCGGGAACCAATCGCGGTTTTCGCTGCCTTAAGGCAATGGAAGAATTCCTACCGTTGAGCCGGGCGTCTCACTGATGAGACGTTATCTTTTGTAATTAGTCTTGACGCAGGAAAACACCCTTACGTAAACTCCATTGACTTACGGGCAACTAGCCGTGCCCGACACATCAACAGCAAGCGAGGAACCATGCATCCGCTGCAAATAAGAACCCTCTCAATTACAGCGCTTCTCCTCCTAGGCACCCCGCTTCACGCCGCAGACTTATCCCTTCAGTTCCACAACTGGTCCCAGGTTTCCGCACTCGCCGCGCCGTATGATCCGAACGATCCGCTCGCGCAGGTGCTGGCGATGGAAGAAGTGGATGTATGGGGCCGCATCCGCAAGGGCTTCCGCATTCCGGACCTCGACAACCCGCTGGTAGCAAACCATGTCCAGTGGTACAGCTCGCGGCCGGATTACATCCAGCGCACCACGACACGCGCATCGCGCTACCTGTTTCATGTCGTGCAGGAGCTCGAGAAGCGCGACATGCCGACAGAACTCGCGCTGCTGCCTTTCATCGAGTCCGCTTTCAACCCGCAGGCCTACTCCACCGCAAAGGCCGCCGGCATGTGGCAGTTCATCCCGTCCACGGGGCGTGACTACAACCTCACGCAAAGCGTCTTCATGGACGAGCGCCGCGATGTGCTTGCCTCCACCGATGCCGCGCTGACCTATCTGCAAAAACTGTATGGCATGTTCGGTGACTGGCAGCTCGCGCTGGCGGCCTACAACTGGGGCGAAGGTTCCGTGCAGCGTGCCATCAACAAGGCGCGCGCGGCGGGTGTGGCAACTGACTTCAACGGCCTGTCGCAATTCATGCCGGCCGAAACGCGCAATTACGTGCCCAAACTGCAGGCGGTCAAGAACATCATCGCCATGCCGGACAACTACAACATTGCACTGCCTAAGGTCGATAACCAGCCCTACTTTGTCACCATCGGCAAGACCCGTGACATCGACGTGAAGGTCGCGGCCCAGCTGGCAGAGTTGTCGATCGATGAATTCAAGGCGCTCAACCCGCAATTCAACCGTCCCGTCATCCCGGCTGGCAATGGCACCCAACTGCTCCTCCCGCAAAGCAACGCGGAGAAGTTCAAGGCGAACCTGGCAAAGTGGAGTCGCGCGCTGTCCTCATGGACTGCGCACAAGGTCACCAATGCGCGCGAACGGATCGAGACCATAGCGAAGAAATTCGGCACCACGCCGGAAGTCATTCGCGAAGCCAACAACATTCCGCCAAAGACCTTGTTGAAAGCCGGTTCGACCGTACTGGTACCAAAGACGGAAAACATGCCGGAAAAGGATATTGCGCCGGAGCTGATCGATACTGCGACGCTGGTTACCGCCCCGGACGTACCGGATTCGCGCAGGGTCTATGTCAAGGTCGGTAAGAATGAGACATTGGCTGCCATCGCCAAACGCCATCGCGTGAGCGTCGACCAGATCAAGAGCTGGAACAACCTGAAACATGAAAAGGTTGCGAGCGGACAGAAGCTCGAGCTGAACCTGCCTTACAAGGCGAAGGTTGCCGCGGCGAAGAAGGGATCGCGGCAGGTCGCGAGCAATACCGGCTCGACCCATCGCAAGGCTGCGCCGGCTCCTGCGCGCAAGACCGCCAGCAGCGCGACCAAGGGCAAGGCTATCACGTCAGCAAGCAAGACTACAAAGAAGCGCCCAGGCTGATCGGGACTTAAAAAATATGGCCATGCAGCGACGTTGACAACGCTGCATGGCCATTTTCTTTTTCAACTTTCAACTCAACGTCGAATAAGTTGCTGCGGCGAGCAGGCGTTTTGTATAGTCCTGCGATGGGTTGGACAACACCTCTTCCGCCTTCCCGCTCTCCACTACCTTCCCATCCTTCATCACCATGACGCGATGCGCCATCGCGCGGATGACTGCGAGGTCGTGGCTGATGAAAATGTACGCGATGCCGTACTTGCGCTGCAATTCCGCCAGCAGCAGCAATACCTGCTGCTGCACCGATACGTCCAGCGACGATGTGGGTTCGTCCAGCAGGATCAACTCGGGCTTGAGCACAAGAGCACGTGCAATCGCAATACGCTGCCGCTGACCGCCTGAAAACTCGTGTGGATAGCGAGACATCATCTCGGGTGACAGGCCGACTTCCGCCAACCCTTCGGCAACCGTGCGACGCAATCCATCCCTGCCCAATTGCGGCTGATGCAGCTCCAACCCTTCGCCCACTATCTGCTCGATGGTGCGGCGCGGCGACAACGAAGCGAACGGATCTTGGAACACCACCTGCATCTTCGCGCGCATCGGCCGCAGATCCGAACTCGTCATGTCGCTGATCGGTTGGCCGGCAAACGATATGTTGCCGTCGACATTTGCGGATGAGAGGCGCAATAGCGCCATACCGAGCGTCGACTTGCCGGATCCGGATTCGCCGACAATGCCCAGGGTCTCATGCGGCCTGAGTTGGACATCGACGCTGTCCACGGCGAGAAATGGGGTCTTCTTGAACCAGCCGCGCTTGATCGAGAACGTGCAGCGAATCCTTTCCGCAGACATTAGTGGCTTGTCAGACGCTTGCACCTCGTCGACCGCGCGCTGCGGATGGCTGGCGAGGAGTTTACGCGTATAGGCTTCGCGCGGATTGGCGAACAAGCCGGCGGTTGTCGCCGTTTCGATCAGCCTGCCTTTCTCCATCACGCCGACGCGGTCGGCAAAATGCCGGACCAGGTTCAGGTCATGCGTGATCATGAGCACTGCCATGTTCTCTTCACGCTGCAACTGGTTCAGCAGCTCGAGAATCTGCACCTGGATCGTCACATCCAGCGCTGTCGTCGGCTCGTCAGCAATCAACAGCTTCGGTTTGCAGGCGAGCGCCATCGCAATCATTGCACGCTGCCGCTGTCCGCCGGAGAGTTGATGCGGATAAGCAAGCGCCCTGCGCGCCGGTTCGGGAATGCCTGTCTTGTCCAGCAATTCCACCGCCCGTTGCGCGGCCACCTTGGCACTGATGCCCTCATGCAGCATCAGCACTTCCGCAATCTGATTACCGATGGTGAACAGAGGGTTCAATGCCGTCATCGGCTCCTGGAAGATCATCGCGACATCCTTGCCGCGCACGGAACGCATTGCTGCTTCCCGCCTTTTCAGCAAATCATCGCCTTCGAACAGGATTCGCCCGCCATATTGCGCGTCGTGGTTCAAGCGCAGGATGGACAGCGATGTGACTGTCTTGCCGGACCCGGACTCGCCTACCAGCGCGAATTTCTCACCCGGCGCGATGGAGAAGCTGACGTCATTGACGACGGTGGAGCTACCGAATGCAACTCGCAGGTTCTGGACATCGAGAAGGCTCATGCTTTCCTCCTGACATCCAGGGCGTTACGCAGCGCGTCGCCAATATTGGTCAGCAAGAGCAGCGTCATCGTGAGCACAATGAATGTAGACACGGCGATCCACCATGCATCGAGATTATTCTTTCCCTGCGCGAGCAGCTCGCCGAGGCTCGGTGTCGACGGCGGCACGCCGAGTCCAAGGAAATCAAGGCTTGTCAGCGCCAAAATTGCAGCACTCATGCGGAACGGCAGGAAGGTCACAACGGGAGTCAAGCTGTTCGGCAGCACGTGGCGCCAGATGATTTGCCCATTCGACAGGCCAAGCGCACGCGCCGCTTGTACATATTCAAGGTTACGGTTGCGCAGGAAGTCGGCGCGGACATAATCGGACAATCCCATCCAGCCGAACAACGACAACAGGATGAGTAGCAGGCCAATACTCGGCTCGAAGATCGACGCAAAGATGATCAGCAGGTACAACTCCGGCATCGAGCCCCATATTTCCATGAAGCGCTGGAAAAACAGGTCGACCTTGCCCGCGAAATATCCCTGGATAGCACCGGTCACGACGCCGAGGATCACGCCGAGGATGGTCAGCGCCATGCCGAAGAGCACGGAAACGCGGAAACCATAGAGCAGGCGCGCAAACACATCGCGTCCGCGGTCATCGGTGCCGAGCCAGTTGTCTGCCGATGGCGGCGACGGATTCGGCGATTTCGCAAAATAATTCAGCGTGTCGAAGCGGTAACGGTTCAGCGGATAAATCGCCCAGTTTCCATCGCGCTGGAACTGATCCTGAATGAAGGGGTCCAGATAGTCCGCCGGGGTGTCGAAGTCACCGCCAAATACCTTTTCGGAATATGTCTGGAAGATCGGGAACATGATCTGGCCGTTATACCGCACCGCCAGCGGCTTATCGTTGGACACAACTTCGGCCAGGAGGCTGATTCCGAACAGCACACAGAAAATGATCAGGCTCCAGTAACCGCGGCGGCTCTGTTTGAAGCGCACCCAGACACGGCGCCATGGGGAAAGTGAGGTGTTCGTCGGATTCATCGGCTCAGGCTTTCAAATTGCACCCGCGGGTCTGCCCATACATAGCAAAGGTCTCCCACCAGCTTGACGACAAGGCCAATCAGCGTAAACAGGTAGAGCGTCCCCATCACCACCGGATAGTCGCGCCGGATCACAGATTCATACGACAGCAAGCCCAGGCCATCGAGAGAAAACAGGGTCTCAATGAGCAGGCTGCCGGTGAAGAAGGCACCAATAAACGCGGCAGGAAATCCTGTCACCAGAGGAATCAAAGCGTTTCGGAACACGTGCTTGTACAACACCGTCTTTTCATTCAGTCCCTTGGCACGCGCAGTCAGCACGTATTGCTTACGGATCTCCTCCAGGAAGACATTCTTGGTCAGCATCGTCATCACCGCAAACGAGCCTGCGACAGATGCAGTGACCGGCAGCGTGATATGCCAGAGATAATCGACAACCTTGCCAAACCATGAAAGCTGCTCCCAGTTATCTGAAGTCAGCCCGCGCAGCGGAAACCATTGGACGAAACTGCCGCCGCCAAACAGCACGAGCAGGAGCACGCCGAGAACGAATCCTGGAATCGAATAACCGACCAGAACCGCGATGCTGGTTGTTACATCGAAGCGCGTGCCCTCTCGCACCGCCTTCGCAATACCGAGCGGCACGGATATGAAATACGTCAGGAAGAAAGTCCACAAGCCGAGACTGATCGAGACGGGCAATTTCGACTTCACCAGTCCCCAGACATCCTTGTGGTGGTAAAAACTCTGCCCCAAGTCAAAGGTCGCAAAACCTTTGAGCATCTGCCAGAAACGCTCCAAAGGCGGTTTGTCGAAGCCGTACAGCGCCTGAATTTCCTTCACCCGCTCCGCGTCGATACCCTGCCGACCACGATAGTCGGCCGGCCCGCGAGTCGAAACCTCGCCTGCACCAACCTGCCCCTTCAGTTCCGCCAGCATCTGCTCGACCGGGCCGCCCGGCACGAACTGG
>DASRXG010000001.1:0-9275 GCA_035654275.1 Noviherbaspirillum sp. | reverse complement strand
AAGCGTCACGGCGGTCGTTCCCTACATGGCCTTGCGAGGAAAGAGAGGAAGACACAGCCGCGCGATTCGTTTGCCACCCGCTATACCGCTGCCTTGTCCGAAGCCGTCGCCAGCGACATCGTGGTGGCGACGGATGTCCATAACATGGCTGCAATGCCATCCGCTGCCACACTGAGCATCTGGAGGGGATGCCGCTGTTTGTCGCGCACATCACACCATAACTGCTGATAGACGGAGTAGTGGTCGCGTCACCAGATGCCGGCAGCCTCAAACGTGCAGAGCGGTTCCAGCAGCATCTGTTGAGCAGGCCGGCAATGCCCCGCAAGGCAGCCAAGTACGCTGCAGATACGGTCAATCCTCTTTGTAGGTCCGCGATATGGTGGCTCGCGCAGGATGAGCCGGATTTGTTATATCGTGCCCGAAGCGACTGCGGTATTCTCCTGGTTCCACATCAATGGGCAGGTAGTTGCGGCAGAAGTCGCGGTAGAACGCGCCGACACTTCCCATATGCTTACTCGTGTCGAGGCAGGCAGCTTTGTCCACCAGCGGAGCAATGATGTCGAGGCGTTCCAGTCAGCGTCGCACCGCCGAGTTGATTGGCACAACCCAGGTCGCAGGCGCGCAAGATATACCTGCTACGCTGAAATGTCGTGATTAGGGTGGCATCCAATGAGCGGACAGGGAGGGGCGTAACCGGTGCAGTCGTTCACCCACTGTTTTACACCGTTGGGCAGATCGTGCGCGCTGACATGACACCCTGCGAGAGGCCTGTCGAATTAACTCGCAGGCGTGTCGGACGATGGTTTGCGGCGCGAAAAGATAGTGCAAACGCGGCCTTGGATCATGAAACGTCGGATGGCCGGATCGTTCGGCGCTTGATGTCGCGAGCGCACAAAAGAAAAAGGCCTGATCTTTCGATCAGGCCTTTGAATTTCTTGGCTCCCCGACCTGGACTCGAACCAGGGACCTGCGGATTAACAGTCCGTCGCTCTACCGACTGAGCTATCAGGGAACAGCTGAGCCGCTATTATAGGATGATCTTCTAGGAAATGTCAAAGCCTGACGGCCGGCTTTTATTTCTTTTCATGAATGGGCCTGAAAAGCCCATTCATAACGCACACTTACAGCACTTTCGCGATGGCATCGACGACATTGTCAATGTTGCGCGAATTCAGCGCGGCAACGCAAATGCGGCCGGTATCCACAGCGTAGATCGAGAACTCGTCACGCAGGCGCGCTACCTGTTCCTTGGTCAGGCCGGAATAGGAGAACATGCCGCGCTGCTTGATCACGAAGTCGAAGTTGTGGCTTGGAGCCTTTTCCTTCAACTTTTGGACCAGCGTCTGGCGCATTTCGCGGATGCGCACACGCATCGCAGCCAGCTCGTCTTCCCACATCTTCCGCAGTTCCGGCGTGGACAACGCAGTTGCTACGACCTGGCTGCCATGGATCGGCGGGTTGGAATAGTTGGTGCGGACGACGCGCTTGAGCTGCGACAGCACGCGGGCTGCTTCTTCCGAACTGACGGCTACGATGCTCAATGCACCGACGCGCTCGCCGTACAGCGAGAACGACTTGGAGAATGAGTTCGACACGAACAGCGGGCCGCCGGCTTCAGCAAAGCGGCGCACGACCTTGCCGTCCGCTTCGATGCCGTCACCGAAGCCTTGATATGCCATGTCGAGGAAGGGAATCAGGCCGCGCTGAGTCACAATCTGGATCACTTCGGTCCACTGGTCCTCGGTCAGGTCGGCACCAGTCGGGTTGTGGCAGCAAGCGTGCAGCAGCACGATGGAACCGGCCGGCATTTCTTTCAGCGCATTCAGCATGCCCGCGAAATTCACGCCACGAGTTGTCGCGTCGTAGTACGGGTAGTTGTTCACGGTAAATCCGGCGGATTCGAACAGTGCGCGGTGGTTTTCCCAGCTCGGGTCGCTGATCCACACTTGGGAATTCGGCGAGAAGCGTTTCAGGAAATCCGCGCCCAGTTTCAGTGCGCCCGTGCCGCCCAGTGCCTGGACCGTGATTGCACGCTTCTCCTGCACGACGGCGCTGTCGGCGCCGAAAACCAATTCCTGCACCGCCTTGTCATATGCTGCGAGGCCTTCGATCGGCAGGTAAGTGCGCGGAGCAGCCTTTTCCATCAACTGCGCTTCCGCCTTGCGGACGCATTCGAGCAGCGGTACCTTGCCATTGTCATCATAGTAGACACCGACGCCAAGGTTCACCTTGTTCGGGTTCTTGTCGGCATTGAAGGCTTCGGTAATGCCGAGGATCGGGTCGCGCGGCGCCATTTCGATGGCGGAAAACAGGGACGCAGGTTGGGATTGGCTCATCGTGATAACATGAAAAATTGACTGCAAAAACAAGGTCTTGCAGGGGTTGTGATTAGTTCCGGGCTGAAAGTTTGAGGCTAAATTGCAACTAATTATTCTACCAAAGGTCGAATACAGATGGCAGATTTATCCCAGGTTTCCAGCACCATAGACGAATCGAAAATCGTCACATTTCCCAATTCGCCGTACCGCCTATACCAGCCGTTCCCGCCGGCCGGCGACCAGCCGGTAGCGATCTCGCAACTTGTCGAAGGCATTGAGGACGGCCTGTCTTACCAGACACTGCTCGGCGTAACCGGTTCCGGCAAGACGTACACGATGGCCAATGTCATCGCGCGCCTCGGCCGTCCGGCGATTGTGTTTGCGCCGAACAAGACCCTTGCCGCCCAGCTGTACAGCGAGTTCCGTGATTTCTTCCCGCACAACGCGGTGGAGTACTTTGTCAGCTATTACGACTACTACCAGCCTGAAGCATACGTCCCGCAGCGCGACCTGTTCATCGAAAAGGACTCGTCGATCAACGAGCATATCGAGCAGATGCGCCTGTCTTGCACCAAATCCCTGATGGAACGGCGCGACGTGGTGATCGTGGCGACGGTTTCAGCGATCTACGGTATCGGTAATCCGAACGAGTACCACAAGATGATCCTGACCTTGCGTACCAAGGACAAGGTCAGCCAGCGCGACGTAATCGCTCGCCTCATCCAGATGCAGTACACCCGCAACGAGGTGGATTTCGGCCGCGGCACCTTCCGCGTCCGTGGTGACACGATCGATGTATTCCCGGCTGAACACGCGGAGCTGGCGGTGCGCATCGAGATGTTCGACGACGAGATCGACAGCCTGCAGCTATTCGATCCGCTCACCGGGCGCGTCCGGCAGAAGATTCCACGCTTCACGGTGTATCCCGGATCGCACTATGTGACGCCGCGCTCCACCGTGTTGAGGGCGATCGAAAGCATCAAGGAAGAGTTGCGCGAGCGCCTCGAATTCTTCCGCAAGGAGGGCAAGCTGATCGAAGAGCAGCGACTCGAGCAGCGGACACGCTTTGACCTGGAGATGATGCAGGAGATCGGCTTTACTAAGGGTATCGAAAACTATTCGCGCCATCTCTCGGGGGCAAAACCGGGAGAGCCGCCGCCGACCCTCGTCGACTATCTCCCGTCTGACGCAGTCATGTTCCTCGACGAGTCGCATGTGCTTCTGGGACAGCTCAACGGCATGTACAACGGCGACCGCGCGCGCAAGACGAACCTTGTCGACTATGGTTTCCGCCTGCCGTCTGCGCTTGATAACCGGCCACTGAAGTTCGAGGAATTCGAAGCGAAGATGCGGCAGACGGTATTCGTATCCGCCACGCCGGCAGACTATGAAAACGCCCATGCGGGCCAGGTGGTCGAGCAGGTGGTGCGTCCGACCGGGCTGGTTGATCCGCAGATTGCGGTGCGGCCCGCCAGCACGCAGGTGGATGACCTGATGTCGGAAATCACCGAGCGGGTGAAGAAGGATGAGCGCGTGCTGGTCACCACACTGACCAAGCGCATGGCCGAGCAGCTTACTGAATTTCTGAGCGATAACGGTGTGAAGGTGCGCTATCTGCATAGCGATATCGATACGGTGGAGCGCGTCGAAATCATCCGCGACCTGCGTATTGGCACCTTTGATGTGCTGGTCGGGATTAACCTGCTGCGCGAAGGACTGGATATTCCGGAGGTATCGCTGGTCGCCATCCTCGATGCAGACAAGGAAGGTTTCCTGCGTTCGGAGCGCAGCTTGATCCAGACGATTGGCCGTGCGGCGCGTAACCTGAACGGCATGGCAATCCTCTATGCCGACAAGGTGACGGATTCCATGCGCCGCGCAATCGATGAAACGGAACGGCGCCGTGCCAAGCAGATTGCGTTTAACGAAGCGAACAACATCACCCCGAAGGGGATCAAGAAGGAAATCCGCGAGCTGATCGACGGTGTTTACAATCCGCACGAAGCCCGTGTCGAAAGACAAGTCGCCGAAGAGCACGCGAAATACGAAGGAATGAGCGAGAAGCAGGTCAGCAAGGAAATCAAGCGGCTGGAAAAACTCATGCTCGACCATGCGAAGAACCTCGAGTTTGAGAAAGCAGCGCAGGTGCGCGACCAACTGCATATCCTCAAGGAGCAACTCTTCGGCACGTCAGGTACGGACAATGTGGTGCCATTGATCGGGAAGTAGGTCTGAGCGTCAGAGCGGTTGCGATTGATACCTCGAACCAGGGAGGGACTCGGCAGCAGGTACAATCGCGCTTTTTGCGTGCGATCCATCATGTCCCAGCCGATTCCTGCTCCCATTCTTGACGCGCTCGGATTGGCGCATCCTTCCTGGCACCCCATCCTCACGCGAGGGTTGGAGACCATGACGGAGGTGGATGCAAATTATCTGTCTGCGCTCGCAAATGACGCGTATCTCCCGACGAACGGGCGCCTCTTCGCTGCATTTACGGCCCCGCTCGATGCCGTGCATTACGTACTCGTGGGTGAGGGGCCTTACCCGCGCGAGCAAAGTGCGAC
Organism: Noviherbaspirillum sp.; assembly: GCA_035654275.1. Taxonomy (GTDB): domain Bacteria; phylum Pseudomonadota; class Gammaproteobacteria; order Burkholderiales; family Burkholderiaceae_D; genus Noviherbaspirillum. The sequence goes on along the minus strand of DASRXG010000001.1, from coordinate 4,393 downwards.
CGGCGTTTGTTTCATGGACGGCGCCGTTGAAGCGCTCTGGTCGGACAAAGGATTGTCGAAGCAGGTCAACCGCGCAACTTCCCTGCGCAACTTCATGAAAATGCTGCTCGTGGCCGACGACCTGCTTTCTGCTGACAACACCGCCGGAGAAGCAATGGCACATGTCTCCGTGAAGGCGCGTGCTATTGGTTCGCCGTTCATCCAGACATTGACCGAGCTGCAAGCCAACCTGACAAGACATGGCTTCCTGCTTCTCAATGCTGCACTGGTTTTCCGTCCACATGTGCCGCCACTAAAGGAGGCAAGGGCATGGCAACCGTTCCTGCAAACAGTATTGGCGGCGCTTGCGGATAGGGCGGATGCGATGGAGGAGCGGGCTCCGATGCTCGTATTGTGGGGGAAGATCGCCGAGCAGTTAAGTATGCTCGGTACGACCGCGCGCTTTCCCAAGGCGGTTTCCGAACATCCATATAACCTGAGCTTCATCGGAAACGATACGATGCAAAAGCTTTTCGGTCCCATGCATCTTCTATACAAGCAAGTCTGAACGCTAAAAAACTACGTACAAGCTGAGCGAGCAGTCTCAGCGAGTAGGCTGAATTTCCCGGAATATGCTTGTTCTCTATTCATGCCATTGGCGCCTTGCAGATAAAGAAGGTGCAACATTCTTTTCTTTTAAGAATCACTCCCATTTCCACGAATAGTGAAGATGGGAGCGAAGTTGTGGCAAATCATGACGGCCTGCCATAGATCTTGGAGTATTGGGATTTCCGAGTCCCCGATTTTTGGACGGGCTCAACTAGAAGTGCCCCGCTACAGGGCAGGATGGGGTGGATGAAAGTTGTACTGGAGGCCCTATGGCAGAGACCCAGGTTTTGTTCGTTTGCACGGCGAATATTTGCCGATCTCCGACTGCGGAAGCGGTCATGCGGAAGTACGTTCAGGAGGCAGGTTTGCACGGTCGCGTCTTTGTCGACTCGGCCGGGACCCACGATTTCCACATCGGTGCTCCACCCGACCCGCGAGCCCAAGCGGCAGCACGCCGTCGTGGTTATGACCTGACGGCATTACGTGCACGCCAAGTGACGCCGGAGGATTTTGAAAAATTCGACCTCGTGCTTGGAATGGACTTCAACAATCTTGCGGCCTTGCACGATATATCACCCACGCAGTACCGCCACAAAATTGGCCTGCTGATGCCTTACGCGAAGCGCCGGCGCGCATCGATCATTCATGACCCCTACGCTCGCAGCACCAAAGATTTCGACCTTGTGCTCGACTACATTGAAGATGCCTGCAGCGGCTTAGTGGAAACCCTAAGCCGCAACGAGCTTTCACACGGAGCGGAGATGTCCGCTTACAAATAGGCGGAGTGGACGTAGGCGTCCCCCTGATGCTCCTTCACGTCGACCAAGACGGTTAAATACCCTCCTTCTGAAATTGTTGCATTGCCGGCCATTGTAAAAATTTCACCGCCGGCGACGAAAAAGCGCCAAGCACTTACTCTCAGGTCTCCCTCGTCGTTATAACGCAAGGATGTTCGGCACTGGCGAGTGTATGGAGGCGGTTGGTATGGGCTTTGCATAGCGGTCGGTAGTCGGTTTCACGAGCTACAAGACTAATATGGCAGCGATATCGGCAACGTCGGCGTTGGGATTCAGTGGGTGGCTGGTCATTTGCGCAGCCGGCGCTCAACCTTTTGCAGAGCCTTGGATGGGGGAGATCCAAGATCCCCGAATGCAACCTCGGAGTGCAACGGCGGATGAGCTGATTTTTGGCGCTCGGCGAAGAGACGCCGTAACTTCCCATCTTTTCCCGAAAAACCGAGGTACTGTATTTGGCTATGTCGGAGTCCCGGGGGAGCCGGCCTTGGGCCCCGCATCTTCAGGAATGCGGCACGAAGTGGGGGGCGATACCCCGGATTCATCCCGGGCCAGTCAGTGGCGTAACTCTCAGAACGCTAACGTCAACGTGTTCACCGTCGGATATACCTGGCGTGACTTGACAATTGAGCGTTCTGCTTTCTCCCGTCGTGAGGCTGAAGATAAGCGCCGGGCCGGATACGGCGAGTCCTTCCGTCTGGATTCCCGTTCGGTCCGCCTGTCATTCAACCCTTCGGCAAACTGGACGGTACAGGTGAGCCGCGGGTCACTCAGCGGTCTTGATCAACTGGTGCCGAACGCGGATGTGCGCCGGACCAGCGTGTCGGCAACTTACCGGCAGGACTTCAAGGGGGGGAATTGGCTGACGACCTTGGCATGGGGGCGAAATTCTCGTAAGCGCCATGAAACGACTACTGGCTACCTGCTTGAATCGACCCTGCGGTTTGAGGGCACGCATGTCATATTTGGTAGGGTAGAGCAGGTTGCGAGCGACGACCTGCTCCGCGAAAACGAGTCAAGGCCGGCCCAACTTTTTACTCTGAATAAACTTACAGTAGGCTATTTTCACGATATGCGGGCCAGCGGGCCAGTAAAGGCAGATGTCGGCATCCTCGCAAGCCGACATCTCGTACCCGCAGCAATGACAATTCCATATGGCAATGATCCGATTTCCTACATGATGTTTATGCGGCTGAAAATCAAGTAATCCTGCTTTTCGTGATCCGGTTGGCAAGCTCCCCCATTCATCTATTGCCGTCCGACGCCACCATGTGAAATATGAAATAATAGCGGTCGCTTAAGTTGCGCTGCAGCAATGCTGTATTGGCTATTTAGGAGCAGTTTGGCGTATGAGGAGGGGGCGTCCCATCTAGTTGCGTTCAAGATAAAACAATACCTGACGAAATCACTCAACTTTGTTATACTTGACTAAAATCTTCGGGAATCCGGGGTATTCGATAGAACTTGGATAAAGTTTCGTAGTGGAGTTGAGGTATATGCGTCTGACTACTAAAGGTCGCTTTGCTGTGACCGCAATGATCGACTTGGCATTGCGCCAGGACAAGGGGCCGGTCACATTGTCTGCAATCAGCCAGCGGCAGGAAATCTCGCTGTCTTATCTTGAGCAGCTGTTTGGCAAGCTGCGTCGCCATGAGATTGTCGAGTCTGTGCGCGGCCCCGGCGGGGGATATACCTTGGCCCGGCGGGCGGAAGACGTGACAGTTGCCGACATCATCATCGCCGTCGACGAACCATTAGATGCCACTCAATGCGGCGGCAAGGAGAATTGTCACAGCCCCGGCCACGAGCATGGTACCCGTTGCATGACGCATGACCTGTGGGCGACGCTGAATGCGAAGATGGTTGAATACTTGGATTCGGTATCGTTAAAGGACCTTGTGGATCAGCAGCGCCAGAAGAGTGCTGACCAGAACGTGGTCGTAATGCCTCGTCCCCACGTGGCTGCTTGATTGGAGTTATTTACAGAATGAACGCCCCATTGGAAAAGAGCCTGATCGATACGATCAGGGCACCGCATTTCCCGATCTACATGGACTATTCGGCGACGACGCCGGTCGACCCGCGAGTGGCCGACAAGATGATCCCTTACCTGCGCGAGCAGTTTGGTAACCCGGCATCGCGCAGCCACATGTATGGCTGGGCTGCTGAAAAGGCTGTCGAAGAGGCGCGTGCACATGTCGCTGCATTGGTAAATGCCGATCCACGCGAAATCATTTGGACTTCCGGCGCGACCGAGAGCAACAACCTTGCAATCAAGGGGGCAGCTCAGTTCTACAAGACCAAAGGCAAGCACATCATCACGGTCAAGACCGAGCACAAGGCAGTGCTGGATACGGTGCGCGAGCTCGAACGACAGGGGTTTGAAGCGACCTACCTGCAACCGCAGGACAACGGTCTTATCACGCTCCAGCAATTGGAAGAAGCGATTCGCCCGGACACCATTCTGGTCTCCGTCATGTTGGTCAACAATGAGATCGGCGTGATCCAGCCTATTCCGGAAATCGGCGAGCTGTGCCGTTCGAAGGGCATCGTCTTCCATTGCGACGCCGCACAGGCGACAGGCAAGGTGAAGATCGACCTGGAGAAATGGAAGGTTGACCTGATGTCCTTCTCTGCACACAAGACGTACGGCCCGAAAGGGATCGGTGCGCTGTATGTGCGCCGCAAGCCGCGTGTACGCATCGAGGCCCAGATGCATGGTGGTGGCCATGAGCGCGGCTTGCGTTCCGGCACCTTGGCCACACACCAGATCGCCGGCATGGGCGAAGCCTTCCGCATCGCGAAGGAGGAAATGGATACGGAACTGGCGCGCATTGCATCACTGCGAGACCGTCTTGCCAAGGGGCTCACGGATATCGAGGAAGTCTATATCAATGGTGATATGGAGCATCGCGTTCCACACAACCTGAACGTCAGTTTCAATTACGTCGAAGGCGAATCGCTCATCATGGCAATCAAGGATATCGCCGTGTCGTCAGGTTCCGCTTGTA